>NZ_CP104138.1:3582500-4095000 GCF_025200775.1 Rhizobium sp. WSM1274
GTGAGCTATGGAAACATAAAAACGAAGGGAGGACTACCATGGAAAACAAGAGGGCTAACTGCATTATCGAAGTCAGCGTCGACAGCGCCAATGGCCGCTATGCGGTCGGCATCATGAATATGCGCCAAGCACTCGATCTGCCGGAAATGCCTAGTCTGTCCTACACCCATCCGGATCCGGTCAAGGCCGCCGCCGGTATCGTCGTCAGCCGTAAGGAACTGGCCGGCTTCATGGCTTGCCGCTGAGGCAGCACCACCCTATCAAGCCGTGACGGCGCTTTATGCCAAAGCGCTGAGCCTCTTTTGCGGCGCCTGTTCTTCCCCCCTCGTTTTTAATTTGCCTTGCTGGCATCCTTGCACCGTTCATGCCAAGAAAGCGGCAGCAAAAGCAGCGCCGCGCGTCTTTTCAGACACGCAGACGACACTGTAGCACTTTGAATTATGCAAGGATGGCAGATGAGGGAGCGGCGCCCACCGCACAAAACGCGTGAGCGGACAAAACCCGCCGACAACGCCGCGGCTAAGCGGGTTACCCTTCCCCGCGCCCTTTCCAAGCTCGGTTATTGCTCCCGCACGCAGGCCGAACGTCTGATTGCCGAAAATCGCGTTGCGGTCGACGGCCGCACCGTCAGCGATATCTCCGCATGGGTCGATCTTGCCACGGCAAGGATCAGCATCGACGGCCTCGTCATCGCTGCCGAAGCGAAAATCTATCTGATGCTCAACAAGCCCCGCGGGCTCGTCACCACCCGCCACGATCCCGAAGGCAGGCCGACGGTCTATGATTGCCTCAGGGACTTCGACATCCCGCATCTCTCTCCGGTCGGCCGGCTCGACAAGGCGAGCGAGGGCCTGCTGCTTTTCACCAACGACACCGAATTCGCCCAGATACTGCTCGATCCGGCCACGCATGTGACGAAGACCTATCATGTCCAGATCGACCGCATCATGGACGATGAGGACATTGCCGCCATGACATCGGGCATCCGCCACGACGGCGAGTTGCTGACGGCCACCGCCGCGCAGCGCCTGCGCCAGGGCGACAGGAATTCATGGATCGAGGTCGAGCTCGACGAGGGCCGCAACCGCCAGATCCGCCGGATGCTGGAGGCGCTGGGAACCGAATGCCTGCGCCTTGTGCGCGTCGCAATCGGCGGGCTCGAACTCGGCGAACTGCCAAAAGGCGCCGTGCGTGCGCTGAGCGAAGCGGAATTGCAGGCGCTGCGCCGGAGAACCGGCATGGAAAGGACGAGACGCAATTGACTGCTGCGACGGAAATGGCGCCGCACGATTTCTGGCAGGAGCTTCACCCGCCCGGCACCTTTGCCGGCAATGGGGAATTTACCTCCTTCTATGTCGCCGTGCTCGAAGACGGCCGTCAGCTTCGCCTGCCGATCCGCGTGCTGGCGGATGGCGATCACGCCCTCGCCTCGCTGATCGTCAACCAGGCAAGCTTCGCCGTGCTCGATGCGCTCGCCGAAAGCCTTGCCGAAAAGATCAGACCCATGCGCATCGATGTCGTCGCCGGCATGCCAACGCTCGGCCTGACGCTGGCCGCCGCCGTGGCGCAGAAGCTCGGCCATAGCCGCTACGTTCCGCTCGGCACCTCGCGTAAATTTTGCTATCGCGATGAGCTCTCCGTTGCCCTGTCTTCAATCACCACGCCGACACAGCAGAAACGCCTCTATATCGATCCGCGCATGTTGCCGCTGCTTGAGAGACGGCGCGTCGCACTCATCGATGACGTCATTTCCAGCGGCGCCTCGATCGTCGCCGGTCTTCATCTGCTGACGGGCTGCGGTATCGAACCCGTCGTTATCGGTGCCGCCATGCTGCAATCGGAGCGCTGGCGCGACAGCCTCGCAGCCGCTGGGCCGCAATGGAACGCGCGCACCGTCGGCGTCTTCGCAACCCCCATTCTGGAGCGGAACGCCATGGGTCGGTGGCAGGCACCACCAGCTTAACGCGAGATATGTGGATTGTTCAATCTCTGCCTGAAAGCGCCTCTGTACAGCGCATGAGGAACGATTACAGTCCCCCTGATCGATGAAACAACGGACCCGCCCATGTCGTTCGATGCGCTCGCCAAGGCGACCGGAACCGGCTTTCGCTTCTTCGATTTCGCCTATGTCGGCCTGCGGGCGATACCCGATCGACTTGACTTCCCCAGCAATGAAACTAGAGCAGGAAGTCTTCACCCAATAATGAAGGACAGTCGAGCGCCGTGCGAATTCTCTCCGAAGCCCATTTCCCGGAATTGCCCAACTATTACCGCGGTAAGGTGCGCGAGAATTACGATCTTCCGGACGGACGCCGCATCATTATAAGCACCGACCGGTTGAGCGCTTTCGACCGCATCCTCACCAGCATCCCCTATAAAGGCCAAGTGCTGACGCAGACGGCGCGCTACTGGTTCGAGGCGACGAAAGACATCTGCCCGAACCACGTTCTCGACTATCCCGATGCGAATGTCGTTATCGGCAAGCGGCTTGACATCCTCCCGGTCGAGATCGTCGTGCGCGGTTATCTCGCCGGCACCACCGGCACCTCGATCCTGACGCTTTATAAAAAGGGCGAGCGCGAGATGTACGGCATGCGTCTGCCCGACGGTATGCGCGACAACCAGGTCCTGCCCGAACCCGTCATCACGCCGACCAGCAAGGAATTCGACGGCGGTCACGATGAACCGCTGACGCCGGCCGAAATCGTCACGCGTGGCCTTCTCACGAAAGAGCAATGGCAGACGCTGTCGACATATGCGCTCGCCCTCTTTGCCCGCGGCCAGGAGATGGCGGCGAAAAGCGGCCTGATTCTGGTCGATACCAAATACGAGTTCGGCACTGATGGTGACGGCAACATTATCCTCGCTGACGAGATCCACACGCCGGACAGCAGCCGCTACTGGCTTGCCGAAAGCTATCCGGCAAGCTTTGCCGCCGGGAAACGCCCGGAAAGCTTCGACAAGGATTTCGTCCGCGCCTGGGTGGCGGAGCGTTGCGATCCCTATAAGGACGAGATCCCGGAAATCCCCGCCGAACTGATCGAGCAGACCTCGGCCGTCTACATCAAAGCCTACGAGGCGATCACCGGTGAGCGTTTTGTTCCAGACAACAGCGGCGAGACGCCGCTTGCTCGTGTCCGAGCCAACCTCGCCCGCTATTTCCCTTGAAAAGACGAACGCGAAGGCCGCCAAGCCGTTCACCGGCTTGCGACGTTTCACCCATGGCGCTAGAGCGCCGCGCGTCCGAGAGGACGCTCTATCACTTTGAATTGGCGCATAATCCTTCCCGAAAATCGATTCCGATTTTCGGGGTTATGCGCTAGCATCAAAAAAAGGGGTATCGGGCTCAGCCCGGCGGGGAACAAATGGCAAGAAGGCCAAGACGCAAGGCCGAGGAAACGCGGGAAGACATTCTCTCCATGGCGGAGATGCTGTTTCGCGAGCGGGGCTTCGTCGCGGTGTCGATCGCCGATATCGCCGGCGCGCTCCACATGTCGCCCGCCAATGTCTTCAAGCATTTCCGCTCCAAGGTCGCGCTGGTCGATGCGATCGCCGGACGCCATCTCGACGATGCCGCCGAGCGCTTCGCCGCCTGCGATGAGAAGCTGCCGCCAAAGGAACAACTGCTCCGCTTCATCCTGCGCCTGCTGGAAAGCCACCTCCAGGACATCCAGAAGAACCCTTATATCTTCGAAATGGTACTCTCGACGATCGAAGCCAAACTCGAGGCCGGCAATCGTTACCGCGCCCGCATCGAAGCGAAGCTCGGCGAGATCATCCGTGAAGGCATGGCGGAGGGACGTTATCATTGCCGCCATCCCGAGAGCGCGGCGCGTACCGTTGCAGACGTCCTGGCCTGCGTGCTGCACCCTGTCCTGATCGCTCGCGACGACAAGGAGACCCTTGTTCACCGCGCCGAAAAAATCGTGTGTTTCGTCGATGCCGCACTGCAAAATAGCGCTTGCTAAGTGATGATTGTTGAATTACGTCACTTCGTAAGGCTTTTGTTAAATTCGGATAACGGCATTTGAAACCAATCCTGATGCTTGTACAAGCCTGTGCTCGGCCCAGCCGAGCGCTGGATCGAGCGCATAGATTGAATGGCGAATGCTACCGCACAGGAATTCAGCATGATACGGCGTGCCCTCCTCGTTCCCTCGGCCCTGGCATTCGCAGCCCTTCTCGCCGCCTGCAGCGACAGTGGCTCCAAGCCTGCGGGCAATGCGGGCGCAGGCGCGGCACAGCAGGCTGCCCCGGTCGGCGTGATCGCGTTGACGAAGGGCACGTTCCCGATCACCACCATCCTGCCTGGCCGTGCCGAGACATTTCAGACCGCCGATATCCGGCCGCAGGTGAGCGGCCTGATCCGCGAGGTCGCCTTTAAGGAAGGCGGCGAGATCAAGAAGGGCGACCTTCTCTACCAGATCGAGGATGCACCCTACATAGCCGCCGTCGAGCAGGCCAAGGCGGCAATCTCCAAGGCGCAAGCCAGCGTACCGAGCGCTGAAAGCAATCTCGACCGCTACCAGCGCCTCGTCGGCAGCGGTGCCACCCAGATCGAATTCGAAACGGCTAAGACGACGCTGCTCCAGGCCAAGGCCGAAGTCGAGTCGGCGAAGGCCGCGCTTTCCGCCGCACAGATCGACCTCGACCATACCAGGATCGTCGCCCCTTTTGATGGCATCATCGACCAGACGGCCGTTAATGTCGGCAACGTCGTCTCTGCCAACCAGACGACGGCGCTGACGACCATCCGCCAACTCGATCCGATCTATATCTCGCTGACGGAATCGAGCACCAACCTGCTGAGGTTGCGCGATGCGATGGCCGCCGGCAACATCGAGGGTGCGGAGAACGTCGCCTTCCACCTGATCCTCGAAGACGGCAAGGAATACAATCAGCAAGGCAAGCTCGACATGTCGAAGCAGGTCGTCAGCGAGACCACTGGCACCTTCATCATTCGTGTGCTCTTTCCCAATCCCGACCGCATCGTGCTGCCCGGCATGTATGTCCGCGCAACCGTCGAGCTCGGCGCCGAGGCCGGTTATGCGCTGCCGCAGCTGGCGACAAGCCGTGACGCCAACGGCCGGCTGACGGCACAATTCGTTTCCGCCGACGGCAAGGTCGAAACCCGCGCCTTCGAGAACAGTTCGCCCTCCAACAATTCCTGGCTCGTGACCGAAGGCATCAAGGACGGCGATCAGCTGATCGTCACCGGCCTCCAGTCCGTCACGGTGGGCATGCCGGTGAAACCGGTCCCGATGAAAATCAATGACAACGGCGTGGTCGTGCCTGCCGAACAGCCTGCGGCCGGTGACGCTGAGAAGGCTGCAGCGAAATAATCGCTGCAGGCCCGCATCGTCACCGTCCCAGCCGCACAGGAACAACCGATGGCCAAGTTTTTCATCCGACGTCCAATTTTCGCCTGGGTCATTGCGATCACCATCATGCTCGCCGGCCTGCTGGCGATTTTCACCCTGTCGATCTCTCAATACCCCGACATCGCCCCGACGACGGTTCGCATCAACGCCACCTATCGCGGCGCCAGCGCCGAGACGGTCGAGAAATCGGTGACGACGATCATCGAAGACGGCATGACCGGCCTCGACGACCTCACCTATATGACCTCGACCTCGTCGACCGGGTCGGCCAACATCCAGCTCACTTTCGGAACCAGCATCGATCCTGACATCGCCCAGGTGCAAGTGCAGAACAAGCTGCAGCTGGTCCAGTCGCAGCTTCCGGGCGACGTCATCGATGCCGGCATCAGCGTGACGCGCTCGACCTCGAGCATCCTTCTCGTCGGCTCGCTTGTTTCGACCGATGGCAAACGCAACTCCGTCGACCTCGGCAATATCATGTCGACCTCGATCGAGGATCAGATCCAGCGCCTGGAAGGCGTCGGCAGCATCAATGTCTTCGGTTCGGGATACGCCATGCGCGTCTGGCTCGATCCGTTCAAGCTCTTGAAATACCAGTTGACGCCGAGCGATGTGACGTCTGCCATCCAGGCCCAGAACACCCAGGTCTCCGTTGGCTCGCTCGGCGCCCAGCCGACGATCCCCGGCCAGCAGATCAACGTCACCATCACCGCCCAAAGCCAGCTGACCACCGTCGCCGATTTCGAGCACATTATCCTGAAGGTCGAAAAGGACGGCGCGACGGTGCGCTTGAGCGACGTCTCGCGCATCGAGATCGGTCAGGAGAGCTATGGGGGGAGTTCGCGCTACAACGGCATGCCTTCGAGCGGCTTTGCCGTCAACCTCGCAATCGGCGCCAACGCGATCGATACCGCCGCCCGCGTGCGGTCCGCACTCGATGTCATCGGCCGCACTCTGCCGGAAGGCGTAAAGATCACCTATCCCTATGACACGACACCCTTCGTCGAACTGTCGATCGAGAAGGTCGTGCATACGCTGATCGAGGCAATCGTGCTCGTCTTCGTGGTGCTGCTCGTCTTCCTGCAAAATCTGCGCGCCACGCTGATCCCGACCATCGCCGTTCCCGTGGTGCTGCTCGGCACCTTCGGGGTGCTGGCGGTCACCGGCTACTCGATCAATACCTTGACGATGTTCGCCATGGTGCTTGCGATCGGCCTTTTGGTCGACGATGCGATCGTCGTCGTCGAAAACGTCGAACGCATCATGTCGGAAGAGAAGCTTTCGCCGCTCGAAGCGACGGAGAAATCGATGGGCGAGATCACCGGCGCCATTGTCGGCATTGCGCTCGTGCTGACCGCCGTCTTCATTCCGATGGCCTTCTTCGGCGGCTCGACAGGCATCATCTATCGCCAGTTCTCGATCACCATCGTATCGGCCATGCTGCTGTCGGCACTCGTTGCGATCGTGCTAACGCCGGCGCTCTGCGCCACGATGCTGAAGCCGGTCAGCGAACACCGGAAACACCGGGTCGGCGACTGGTTCAACCGCAACTTCACGCGCTCGACCAACGGCTATGTCAGGACCATCGGCTATCTCCTGAAGCGGCCGATCCGCGTCATGCTGGTCTTTCTTCTCGTCGGCACCGGCTGTGCCTATCTATTCACCCGGCTGCCGAGCTCTTTCCTGCCGCAGGAAGATCAGGGCGTGCTGCTGACCATCGTCACCACGCCGCCTGGCTCGACCACGCAGCAGACCCAGGCCGTCGTTGAGAAGGTGGAAAACTATTATCGCCAGAGTGAGAAGGATGCCGTCGAATCGGTCTTCGGCGCCCTCGGCTTTGGATTCAACGGCTCCGGCCAGAACAGCGCCATCGTTTTCACCAAGCTCAAGGATTTTTCGCTGCGCACTGATCCAAATCTGAGTGCTCAGTCGGTTGTCAGCCGGGCGCTTCGCAGCTTCTTTGCGATGCGCGAGGCACAGGTCTTCGCGCTCCTGCCGCCGGCAATCCAGGGCCTCGGCGTGTCGAGCGGCTTCTCGATGTATCTCGTCGATACCGGCGGCCACGGCAACGACGCTCTGACGGCAGCCTCCAAGCGGCTAATCCAGATGGGCAACAGCTCGGGTAAAGTCGTGGCGCTGCGCAGCAGCAACAAGGAAGTCGAGCCGCAGATGCGCATCGTGCTCGATCAGGAAAAGATCGGCGCCATGGGCGTCGACATCGCCTCGGTCAATTCGATGCTGTCGATCATCTTCACCGGCCGCGACGTCAACGACTTCACGTTGAACGGCGAGATCAAGCCGGTCTATGTCGAGGGCGATGCGCCCTTCCGCATGCAGCCGGACGATCTCAACCACTGGTACGCCCGCAACAATGACGGCGAAATGGTGCCATTCTCCGCCTTTACCCGCACCGAGTGGGTGAAGGGCGCGCCCTCGCTTGCCCGCTTCAATGCCGTCAGCGCCATTCCGCTTGACGGCGCTTCCGCACCCGGAGTTTCCTCCGGCGATGCGATGAACGAAATGGAAGCCCTGACCAGTGAGCTCGGCGGCGGTTATACGGTCGCCTGGCAGGGCATCTCCTATCAGGAGCGCCTTTCCGGTTCGCAGGCGCCGATGCTCTATGCGATCTCGGTTCTCGTCGTCTTCCTCTGCCTGGCAGCGCTTTACGAAAGCTGGTCGATCCCCTTCTCGGTGATCATGGCGGTGCCCGTCGGCATCCTCGGAGCGTTGACGGCGGCAACCCTTTTCGGCCAGGCGAACGACGTCTATTTCAAGGTTGGCCTGCTCACCACTATCGGGCTGGCGGCAAAAAACGCCATCCTGATTGTCGAATTCGCCAAGGATCGCATGGAAAGCGGCATGGGGCTCTACGAGGCGACATTGGAAGCAGCGAGATTGCGCCTGCGGCCGATCATCATGACTTCGCTTGCCTTCATTCTCGGCGTCGTGCCGCTGGCGATCGCGACAGGCGCGGGCTCGGCGGCACAGAATGCCATTGGTATCGGCGTTCTCGGCGGCATGCTGGCGGCGACGATGCTCGGAATTTTCTTCGTGCCGTCGTTTTTCGTCGTCATTCGACGCATCTTTGCCACACGCGGCAAAAATGCGGCAGGACTGTGATATAAATGCACTGTGATATTGCTGTTCCCGTTGCTACATTGCGCCCGACTGCTTCGGAATGGTGTTTTTGGTAGAACGAGGCGCGGCGGCCGATAGTGAAGCATGAAGCTTCGGACAAGAATTGACTTGCTCGAGTACAGGATGAAATGAATGGTATCTCTTCGTTTTGCCACACCGGCATTATTGTTATTGTTGTCGGGCTGCGTTGTAGGCCCGGATCATGTTCCTCCTGAGATGCCGCTGCCCGCCAAATTCGGAGAGGGTGGGACCAAGAGTGATGGCGATGTTGCTACTGCAGCATGGTGGACCGCCTTCAAGGATCCAAGACTGAACGGCTACGTCAAGGCCGGCCTCGATCAGAACCTGACAGTTCAACAGGCGATCGAAAGAATCAATGCAGCTTCCGCAAACGTGACCACTGCCGGCGCCGGCGGCCTGCCGAATTTGAATGTCGGCGCCTCGCAGACGGTCAGCGGCCAGAAGGGCGAGCTGCGCACGCAGTTCGACACGCGCAATACCAGTGCCGGCGACGTCCAGCTGAGCTGGCTACTCGATCTCTTCGGGCTCTACAAGCGCAATACGGAGAGCGCGCTTGCCTCGCTCGATTCCGCTTACGCATCGGCTGACGTTGCCAGGCTGACCCTCATACAGGACCTTGTCTCGAGCTATATCGACGTTCGCTACTTCCAGCAGCGTCTAGCGCTTTCGAAGACCAATCTGAAGTCCCGTCAGGAAACCTACGAGCTGACCAAGTTCCAGCTGGAAGCCGGCGCCGCCTCGCGTCTTGACGTCGTTCAGGCCGAAGGCCTGGTGCAGTCGACGCTCGCCGAAATTCCCGGCCTCGAAACCAATATCCGCGTATCGGCCCATCACATCGCCACGCTGCTCGGCCTGCCGGCTTCGGCTCTTGTCGATGAATTGCTGAAGGGCTCCGGCCAGCCGGTATTCCGCGGCGGCATCACCTCCGGCATCCCGGCCGACCTGATCCGCAATCGTCCGGACATCCGCGTCGCGGAACGTGATCTTGCCGCCGCAACGGCCAATATCGGCGTTGCCCAGGCGCAGCTTTATCCGAGCATCTCGCTTAGCGGCTCGATCTCGCCGTCTTACATCAACCAGCGTGGCATCCATGGCGGCCTGACGCCATGGTCCTTCGGCCCGACGCTCAACCTGCCGATCTTCGATGGTGGCCGCCTTCGCGCCAACGTCAAGTCGGCACAGTCCGACGCCGCCACTGCCTATCTCAACTGGAAATCGACGGTGCTGACCGCGGTCGAGCAGGTCGAGAATGCGCTCTCGGCCGTCCGGCGTGACGCGCAAACGGTCGCGGCGCTTCAGGCCCAGGTGAAGACCACGCAGGAAACGCTGGAACTTTCGACTGCATCCTACAAGGACGGCGCCTCCTCGCTGCTCGACGTTCTCGACGCGCAGCGCCAGGTTTCGCTGGCCCAGGCAAGCCTTGCCGCATCCGTCCAACAGATGGCCAAGGACTATGTCTCGCTGAACATCGCGGTTGGTGGTGGCTTCGCCCCCGACGGCAAGACGACCGCACCGGCGGCGAAGGTTGTGGCTGTCAAGGGCTGACAGCTGCCGCAATCGACTTGATAAGTACAAAGCCTCGCGATTGCCTCGCGGGGCTTTTTCTTGCCTGCGGCGTGCCGCAATCGAATAATTGCGATAAGATGCATTTGGATTCGACATGCAGAAAAAGCTGAGCTATCACTCTGATTAAACGATTAATCAAAGTGATCGTCGATCATGGCAGCACCGCGCCCGGGACCGAACCTCAGCAGGATAGCAACGTCGCTCGGCGTCTCCGTCGCGACGGTCTCCAATGCCCTTTCCGGCAAAGGCCGGGTCTCCGGCCAATTGGTCGAAAGAATTCGCGAGCATGCGGCCGAACTCGGTTACGTCCCGAGCCAGGCCGGCCGGGCGCTACGGACCGGCCGCAGCGGCGTTCTCGGTCTAGTGCTGCCCGATATCGCCAATCCGCTGTTCCCGAAGATCGCGCAGGCGATCGAATTTGCTGCGTCCGCCGCAGGTTACGGCGTGCTGATCGCCGATTCCCGCGGCGATGTCGCCGCCCAGACCGAGGCGATCAACCGGCTTGCCGAGCGCGGCGTCGACGGCATGGTCATCATTCCCCGCCGCGCCACCCGCATTTCGGCAGCGGCCTGTCCGGTCGCCATCATCGATACTCCCTCGACGCCTGGAAACACCGTTGCCGCCGACCATTGGCAGGGCGGCCACGAAATCGCCGTTCATCTGGCGGGCCTCGGCCATCGCCGTATCCTCATCATCGGCAACAATCAGGAATCCAACGTCCAGAACGACCGCGCCGGCGGCATCCGCTCCGGCATGCGCCCGGGCATGCATTCGGAAACCCTGTGGATCGACCGGCTGGAGCGGGAGAACGGCAGTGGCTGCCCGCTCGGCCTCGCCGAAAAAGTCAGACAGGGTTTCACCGCCTTCGCAGCCCTCTCCGACCTGCAGGCGTTGCGGGCGCTGACGGAGTTGCAGCAGGCTGGCATCAACATTCCCACTGACGTCAGCGTCACCGGTTTCGACGACCTCATCTGGTCGCCTGTTGTCACGCCGTCGCTGACGACGGTCCGGATGGACATGGATAGGATTGCCGAAATTGCCGTATCGGCGCTGGTGGATACTATAAAAACAAGCACCATCCGCAAGGGCGTGCTCGTTACCGCGGAGATCGAACGCGTCGCCATGCAGCTGATCGTCCGCCAATCATCCCGGCCTGCGAAGCCGGCACCAAAAACCTCAGAGATGGAGAAAATGTGAGATGAAAAAAGCTTTCATTGCCTCGGCAGCACTCCTCCTCGACACCGCGCTCGGCCCGATCAAAGCGGAGATCGATGCATGCCTGCCGTCGCACGAGACCGGCAGTGCACTCACCTTCGATCTGCCGGTTGCAGGTGCTGCAAACCTCAAACGTTTCGGGTGAAATCATGGGCGTCTGGATCGACACCGATATGGGCTTCGACGATATCGCCGCCATTCTGGTGGTGGTGCAGTCGGAATTCGAGATCGACGGCGTATCGCTGGTCTTCGGCAATACGCCTCTGGCGCAGGTAAAGGTGAACGCCGCCGGCGCCGCCAGTGCCTTCGGCTGGAAGTTTCCCATCCACACCGGCCGCGCCATGCCCGTGCTCGGCAAGCTCGAAACCGCGCAGGCGATCCTCGGCGAAACCGGCATCCCGACATCAGGCAAGAGCCTGCCGAAGGTGGCGGCCCTTGCCGACAGCGATGCCTTCGCAGCACTCTGCCGTTGGCTGGAGCGCCAGGGCCAGCACCGTATCCTGGCGCTCGGGCCCCTCACCAACATCGCCGCCGTGGCTCTTGCCCGGCCCGATCTTGCCGCCCGTATCACCGAACTCGTCTGGATGGGCGGCGGCGTCACCAGCGGCAACCATACGGCCTCCGCCGAATTCAACGCGCTCGCCGATCCCGAGGCCCTCTCGATCGTCATCGCCCATGGCCTTCCGCTGCGCATGGTCGATCTCGACCTCTGCCGCAAGGTGCTGGCAAGGCCTGAGGACACCGAACCCATGCGCAATGCCGGCGGCGCCAATGCAGAGCTGATCACCGATATGTTCTCGGCCTATATCCGCATCGGCACCAGCCGCGGCCGCCCGGCGATGGCAATCTACGACCCCTCTGCGGCCGTCGCCTTCGTAGCCCCTGATGTCGTGAGCTTCCGTCCCGCCCGCATCGACGTCGAGCTGCAGGGTGCCCTCACCCGTGGCCGCACCATCGTCGAGACCCGCGCCACGCATGCGACCTTCAATGCCCAATTCGCCGCCGACATCGATGCCGGCACGGCGCGTGTCATCATTCTCGCCGCTTTGGTCAACGAGGCCCGCAAATGAACGCCACCCCTCGTCAGGAACCCGCCGATCTCAATGATCCCGCCTTGCGCGCCCGCGCCGTCACTGCAGCGCGCGGCGACGCTCCTTTCGACGTGCTGATCACCGGCGGCAGGCTGCTCGATGCGGTAACGGGCCTGATCCGGGAAGCCGATGTCGGCCTCGTCGGCGCGCTGATATCAAGCGTCCATGCCCCGGCAAGCCGAACGGATGCCATCGAGACCATCGATGCTTCGGGCCGCATCCTGACGCCCGGCCTGATCGACACGCACATGCATGTCGAAAGTTCGATGGTGACGCCGGCCGAATATGCGAACGCCGTCTTGCCGCGCGGCGTGACGACGATCGTCTGGGATCCGCACGAATTCGGCAACGTCCATGGGCTCGACGGCGTGCGCTGGGCGATCGAGGCGGCGCGCGGCCTGCCACTGCGCGTGATCCTGCTCGCGCCCTCCTGTGTGCCTTCCGCGCCAGGCCTGGAAATTGCCGGCGCCGATTTCGATGCTGCCGTCGTCGCCGAGATGCTGCGCTCCTCCGCCGTCGGTGGCGTCGCCGAAGTGATGAACATGCGCGGCGTCATTGACGGCGATCCGCGCATGACCGCCATCGTCAATGCCGGCCTTGCCGCCGGCAAGCTCGTCTGCGGCCATGCCCGCGGCCTCGAAGGCACCGATCTCAACGCCTTCATGGCATCGGGCATCACCTCCGACCACGAACTTACCTCCGGCGCCGATCTCCTTGCCAAGCTTTCCGCCGGCCTGACGATCGAGCTGCGCGGCTCTCACGACCATCTGCTGAAGGAGTTCGTCGAGGTGCTGAACGGTCTCGGCCACCTGCCCCCGGCCGTCACGCTCTGCACCGACGACGTCTTTCCCGACGAACTCCAGGAAGACGGCGGCCTCGACGACGTCATCAGGCGCCTGGTGCGCTACGGCATGAAGCCGGAATGGGCCATCCGTGCAGCGACCTTCAATGCCGCACAACGTCTGCAGCGTCCCGATCTCGGCCTCCTCGCCGCCGGCCGCCGCGCCGACATGGTGCTCTTTGACGACCTCACGGAATTCCGCGCGCGGCTGGTCATATCAGGCGGCCGTATCGTCGCCCGCAACGGCCGCATGCAGGTGGCCGTCCAGCAGATTGATACGGCGCCGCTTGTCAATTCGACGAAGCTGCCGCCGCTGACCGAGAATGATTTCCGCATTCCGGCCCAGGGCGAGCGCGTCCGCGTCGCCACCATCGACCGCCCGCGCTTCACGCAATGGGGCGAGGCCGAAACCGAAGTGAGGGACGGTTTCGTCGTGCCGCCGGTCGGCAGCGCCATGATCTCCGTCGTCCATCGCCACGGCAAGACCGACAGCATCCCGCGCATCGGCTTCCTCACCGGCTGGGGTGAATGGCGCGGCGCCTTCTGCACCACGGTTTCGCATGACAGCCACAACCTCACCGTCTTCGGTGGCAATGCGGGCGACATGGCGCTCGCCGCCAACGCCGTCATATCAGCCGGCGGCGGCATGGCGGTCGCCAAGGATGGGCGGATCGAAGCGATGCTGCCGCTACCGCTCTCCGGTCTGGTGACGGAGGCATCACTGAAGGACACCGCCTTGGCCTTCGTCCGCATACGCAGTGCAATGGAAAAGATCGTCGACTGGAAACCACCCTATCGGGTCTTCAAGGCCTGCTTCGGCGCAACGCTCGCCTGCAATGCCGGCCCGCATCAGACCGATCGCGGCATTGCCGATGTGGTAATGGGGACAGTGACGGAGAGCCCGGTGCTAGAGGTTCTGTAAGCCAAAACGCACATATGATATGACGATGGCGTGCCGTGTGGCCCCATCCGTCTGCCGCCTCCTTCTTCCTGCTGGGAAGAAGAGACTCGCCGCAACGTATCGATTCCCCTTCTCCCCATGGGGAGAAGGTGCCCGTAGGGCGAATGAGGGGCGGCAAACGCCGGAGCTTACCCTTGCAACTCCCGCTCCACCAACGCCACCCAATAAGCCGCTCCATAGCCAAGCGCGGCATCGTTGAAATCATAAGCCGTATTATGGTGCAGCGCCCCGTCCATCGCCGGACCGTTGCCGAGCCAGACATAGCAGCCCGGTGCATTCTGCGCGAAGAAGGCGAAATCATCTCCCGCGGTCGATGGCGGAAAGCTTGTCCGCACCTTCTCATTAAAGACCGCACCGGCCGCACCAAGCGCCCCCGCCGTCGCATCCGCATCATTGACGACAGGCGGAATTCGCCGCTCGAATGCATAGTCCACTGCGATTCCGTACATGGCCGCGGTACCTTGCGCTAACCGGCCGATCTCGGTCTCCAGCTGATCGCGCACCTCAGGCGAATAGGCCCGCGCCGTTCCGCCAATCTCGACGATATCAGGAATGACGTTCAGCGCCTTCGAGTCGCCCGCCTGCAGGAAACAGGCGCTGACGACCGCCGGTTGCAGCGGATCGATCACCCGTCCGACAATCGTCTGCAGCGATGACAGGAAGGTGCCGGCGGCCGTGATCGGATCGCGGCCGAGATGCGGCTTGGCGCCATGCGTGCCGGTCCCGCGGAAGGTAATCCGCCAACTGTCGGAGGAGGCAAGCTGCGGTCCCTCGACCACGGCGATCTCATCGACCGCAAGCCCAGGCATGTTGTGCAGCCCATAGACGGCATCGCAGGGAAAAAGTTGAAACAGCCCCTCCTCGACCATGCGTTTCGCTCCGCCGCGCCCCTCTTCGGCCGGCTGGAAGATGAAATGCACTGTACCGGAAAAATTCCGTGTCGCCGCCAGATGCCGGGCGGCGCCGATGAGCATTGCGGTATGTCCGTCATGGCCGCAAGCATGCATCTTACCTGATACTGTCGATTTATAAGGCCGCTCCGCCATCTCAGACATGGCAAGCGCATCCATGTCGGCGCGGAGCCCGATCCTGCGCGTGCCGTTGCCGAGCTGCAGCGTACCGACCACGCCGGTACCGCCGAGTCCGCGATGCACGGTGATGCCGGCCTCTTCGAGAAGCCTCGCGACAATGCCGGCGGTACGCTCCTCCTCGAAACCGAGTTCGGGATGGGCGTGCAGGTCGCGGCGCAGGGAGGTCAGAAACGGCAACTCGTCATTCATCCGGGCGGGAATGCTCATCGGGCAATGCTCATGGGCCTGGATATCCTGTCAAGCGAGACGGGCGCCCAACCGGCGCCCGCGTCAGACCATCCGTTGTTCATCAAACGGCCCACAAGTTCAACCCTTCAGGCTTCCTCGACGAACACCTCCTCGCGCTTCTTCTTGATGCTCGGCAGGAAGACGACGATGAGGACGGCGGCCGCAATCGCCAGGAGAATGGCGCTGATCGGTCGCGTTACGAAGGTCGTGGGATCGCCGCGCGACAGGATCATGGCGCGACGCAGGTTCTCCTCGAGCAGCGGCCCCAGCACGAAGCCGAGCAGGAGCGGCGCCGGCTCGCAACGAAGCTTCGCCAGCACATAGCCGATGAGCCCGAAGAAGGCGACGGCATAGAGATCGTAAACATTGGCGTTGACGCTGTAGACCCCGATCGAGCAGAAGGCCATGATGACAGGGAAGAGCACGTAGTAGGGCACGGTCAGCAGTTTCACCCAGAGCCCGATCAGCGGCAGATTGAGGATGACCAGCATCAGGTTGCCGATCCACATTGAGGCGATGATGCCCCAGAACAGCGCCGGCTGTTCGATGGCGACATTCGGCCCCGGCACGATGCCCTGGATGATCATCGCACCGATCATCAGCGCCATGACGGGGTTGGCCGGAATGCCGAGCGTCAACAGCGGAATGAACGAGGTCTGGGCGCCGGCATTGTTGGCCGATTCCGGTCCCGCGACGCCGGCAACCGCACCCTTGCCGAATTCCCCCGGCGTCTTCGACATCCGCTTTTCCACCGTATAGGAGGCGAAGGAGGCAAGGATGGCGCCACCGCCTGGCAGGATGCCGAGCGCCGAACCGATCGCCGTGCCGCGAATGATCGGTGCGATCATCTCCTTGAATTCCTGGCGGGACGGCAAGAGGCCGGTGACCTTTGCCATCAGCACCGTACGTGTCGACTCGCCCTCGAGGTTGCGCAGGATTTCGGCAACCCCGAATACGCCGACGGCAAGCGCCACGAAGTTCAGACCGTCGGCATATTCGCGGATGCCGAGCGTGAAGCGCGGCGTGCCGGTATAGATGTCGGTGCCGACCAGGCCAAGTAGCAGCCCGAGCGCCACCATGGCCAGCGCCTTGACGACAGACCCGTGCGCAAGAGCGATCGAGGAAACGAGACCGACGATCATCAGCGAGAAATATTCCGCCGAGCCGAATTGCAGCGCGATTGCGGTGAGCGGCGGCGCGAAGATCGCGACGAGGAAGGTCGACACGGTGCCAGCGAAGAACGAGCCGAGCGCCGCGATCGCAAGTGCTGCCCCCGCCCTGCCCTTGCGGGCCATCTGGTAGCCATCGATCGCGGTCACCGCCGAGGAAGATTCGCCCGGCATGTTGATCAGGATCGCCGTCGTCGAGCCGCCATACTGTGCGCCGTAATAGATGCCGGCGAGCATGATCAGCGAGGAGACTGGTTCGAGCTGGAAGGTGATCGGCAGGAGCATGGCGATCGTCGCCGTGGCGCCGATGCCGGGCAGCACGCCAATCAGCGTGCCGAGCAGCACGCCGATCAGGCAGAAGAGTAGGTTTTCCGGAGTGCCGGCTGTTGCAAAGCCGAGCGCGAGATTGCTGAGAAGATCCATCATCGCCTCCTAGAACCGGACCCAGGGGCCGAAGCGCTCGAACGGCAGGCCGAGCCCGTAGCTGAAGACCGCCACCGAAAAGATCGTCAGCAGCAGCGAGAGGATGATCGCGAAGAACACGTTCATCTTTTGCGATGCGAAGCAGGCGATGAAGGCGGTGAGGAACAGTGACGGTGCAAATCCGAGACCGCGCACCGTCAGCCCGAAGAACACCGGTGCCGGCAGGATGAAGAGCATGCCGCGCCAGGCAAAGGGGTCGATAGGCTCGCCCTCGACGCGGAGTGCCTGAATGAAGATGATCGCGCCGAGAAGCACGAGCACACCGGCAAGCACCAACGGAAAATAGCCAGGCCCCATGCGCACTGCCGTGCCGAGGTCGAGCCCCAGCGACTGGATGGCGAAGAAAGCACCGGTCGCGACGAAAAGCGCACCGCAGATCGCATTGGTGGTATCGAAACTGATGGACTTCATGGTGTCTCCTGGGGTTGGAGATGATTGATGTGACGCGGTCACAAAGATAGTAGCCCCTCATCCGCCTGCCGGCACCTTCTCCCCGCGCGCGGGGAGAAGGGGATACGCCGCAGACCTCTCGCCCTTTCCCACCGTTGTGTTAGGCAGGTCCCCTCTCCCCGCACGCGGGGAGAGGGTTAGGGTGAGGGGCTTGGCCAGCACGCCCAGGATGCGGGTATACTCTCAGTCGGCATACTCGCCGGCGGCCTCTATGATCGGCTTCCAGCGGGCGATCTCGCTTTCGAGCTTGGCCTTCAGCGCAGCCGGCGTCGCATCGGCGTCGGAGGATGGCGCCGTGCCGAGCTCGGCGAAGCGGGCGCCGACATTCGGATCCTTCAGCGCGACTTGCAGCGACTTCGACAGACGTTCGTTGATCTCAGCCGGCGTGCCCTTCGGCGTATAGATGCCGTGCCAGATGCCGACTTCAAAACCCGGCAGCCCGGCTTCGACGGCCGTCGGAATGTCCTTCATCACGTCGAGCCGCTTGGGCGAGGTCACGGCATAGGCCTTGATCGTGCCGCCCTGAATCTGCTTCGTCGTGTTGGTCGTCTGATCGCACATGACATCAACCTGACCGCCGAGCAGATCGGTCATGGCAGGGCCGGTGCCCTTGTAGGGAACGGTCGTGAGCGGTGTCTGGATGGCGCTCATGAACATCATGCCGCAGAGATGCGAGGCCGCGCCGATGCCGGCATTGGCGACCGTCACCTTGTCCTTGTTGGCCTTGATATAATCGATCAATCCCTTGAGGTCGGCAGGCTCCATGTCCTTACGGGCAACGATCGTCATCGGCACCTCTGTGACGAGGCCGACATAGTCGAAGGCGCCGAGCGTGTCGTAGGCGAGCTTGCGGTAGAGCGTAGCGCTGGTCGCCATGCCGATATGGTGCAGCAGGATGGTGTAACCGTCGGGATCGGAACTCGCCACGCGGCCCGCGCCGAGCGTGCCGCCGGCGCCGCCGACATTTTCGACGACGATCTGCTGGCCGAGATCCTTCGACATGGATTCGGCGACCAGGCGCGCGACGGTGTCGGTGGGGCCGCCGGCCGCAAAGGGCACGACCATGGTGATGGTGCGCTCGGGATAGGTCTGCGCCGAAGCGACGCCGACGAGAAGAGAGACCGCGGCAGCCGCGGTCAGGCCGAGCATGGCCTTCAGAATTTTCATCGTTTCCTCCCTGATGAAATAAGCGAGCCCGACACATCCTCCGCGCCGGGGATGACCTATTTGCCGCCGGGAAAAATCGACCCGCAATCATTGCAGCCGCTTTCGAAAGACGATTTTGCGACAGTGCGATGCAGCATGGGTCGATTTGGAAACAAACGGCCGGTGCGATGGGTGGAAATCCACCCATCGCACTATGACGTCTGCCTTCATTTTTTGGGAGGCAGCACCACTTCGCCGGTTTCGATCAGCGACTTGAGGTTCGAGAGAATGCGTGGCCAGCCGCCGGAAACGGCGTTGATAAGCTTGGAATTCTCGACCGCAATGGAATGGGTCACCGTCAGCTTGGTAGCCGTATCGTTGACCGCCTCGATCTCCATCACGCATTGCGAATAGCCCTCGGCCTTCAGCTCCGGCATGAACTCGTTCCGCCATTTCAGCACGAGCCGTTTCGGCGGATCGCATTCCAGGATCTCGCCGGTGTCGGCGACCGATCCGTCCTCGAACAGAAGCTTCCAGGCGGCGCCCGCTCGCCACTCGGTCTCGAAGTGGGCGCCGAGCCAGAATTTCTTCATGAACTCGGCCGTCGTCAGCGCCGCCCAAAGCTGCTCCGGCGTCGTGCGAATAAAGGTGACATAGTTATATGTGCTGCCAGCCATGATGATACTCCTTTTTGGCGAGGACAAGATGCTCCCGATGGCCAGGCCGCGGATCTAGTGGCCGCCCTTGCCTTCGAGGGTCTGCTTCAGATCGGCGAGCGCATTCAGCTGCTGCCGCTCGAATTTGTTGATCCATCGTTGCGCGATCTCGTTGATCGGCACGGGATTGATGAAGTGCAGTTTCTGCCGGCCCTGGCGCTTGGACGAAACGAGGCTCGCCTCCTCCAGGATCGCAATATGTTTGGCCACGGCCTGGCGCGTCATCGCAAGCCCCTCGCAGAGCTCAGCCAGAGTCTGGCCGTTCCTCGCATACAGCCGATCTAGCAACTGCCGCCGGCTCGCATCTGCCAGAGCCCGGAAAACTGCGTCATCATCAATGTCTTTATACGGAACCATTTGGTTGCCTATTTTTCTTCCTTATAGGCAACCAAATGGTTGCATGGCAAGTCGTAAAATGTGGCTGGTATACATGCGCCGTTAAAAGGGGCGCTGACTTTCGGTTGTCAGCATTCGCTTGTCGAGACCGTATTTCTGCATCTTTTCGTAGAGTGTTTTCCGGGAAATACCGAGCGACTCATAGACCGGCCTGAGGCTGCCGCCATGAGCCACCAGCGCGCTGGCAATGACCCCCCGTTCGAATTCGGCGACACGCTCCGCAAGCCCGGTCGCTTCCTCTGCCTGTGGCCCGCCATCATCGAGACCGAGGACCAGACGGTCGGCGGCATTCCGGAGTTCGCGCACGTTGCCGGGCCAGTCGCGCTGAGCGATGTCGGAAATCACGTCCGGCGGCACCGCCATCTCATCGCGGCCGTAGCGGGCGGCCGCTTCCCGCACCAGTTGCAGGAAAAGCAGCGGAATGTCCGACCGCCGCTGCGACAGCGACGGCACATGCAGCGTCGCAACGTTCAGCCGGTAGAGGAGATCGGCGCGAAAGCGGCCGGCCGCCACTTCCGCTTCCAGATCCACCTTGCTGGTCGCGATGAAGCGCACGTCGAGCGGTACGATCTCGTTCGATCCGAGCCTGGAGATCACCCGCTCCTGCAGCACCCGCAGGAACTTCGCCTGCAGGTCGAAGGGCATGGAGCCGATCTCGTCGAGAAGGATCGTGCCGCCGCGCCCATGTTCGAACTTTCCATAGCGCGGCCTTACCGCGCCCGGAAAGGCTCCCACCTCATGGCCGAAGAGTTCGCTCTCGATCAGGTTTGCCGGAAGTGCGGCGCAATTGATCGCGATGAACGGCCGGCTCGCCCGGGCGCTGATGTCATGGAGCGCCCGCGCCACCACTTCCTTGCCGGCCCCCGTTTCCCCGACGATAAGCGTATCGGCATCGCTCGCCCCGATCGCCCGGATGCGATAGCGCAAATCCACCATCACCTGCGTGCGCCCCGGCAGCCGCGCCTCGATATCGTCGCGCTTGCCGGCGACCGCCTTCAGCAGCCGGTTTTCGAGCACGAGGCCGCGCCGCTCCATCGCCCGGCGGATGACGCCGGCGAGCATCTCCGGCGTGAACGGCTTCTCGATGAAATCATAGGCGCCCTCGCGCATCGCCTTCACCGCAAGCTGAACGTCGCCGTGGCCGGTGACGAGAATGACCGGCACCTCCGGGTCGAGCTCGCGGATCTTCTGCATCAGCGTCATGCCGTCCATGCCGGGCATGCGGATATCGCTGACGACGACGCCGGGAAAGCTGTAGCCGATCAGCTCCAGCACGTGGTCGCCGTTCGAATAGGTCTCGACACTGAAGCCGGAGAGCTCCAGCGCCTGCGCCGTCGAGCGTCGCAGTTCCTCCTCGTCGTCAACCAGCAGGATCTTTGCATCGTTCATTCCGCTGCCTCCGGCATCAGCCCTGCCGCCGATTGCAGCTCGATGCGGAACACCGCGCCCCCTTCGGGATGATTGGCAGCTGTAAGGCTGCCACCGAAATCCTTGATGATGTTATAGGAGATCGAAAGCCCGAGGCCGAGCCCCTTACCGACACCCTTCGTCGTGAAGAACGGGTCGAAGATGCGCTCGGCGATTGCGGCTGGCACGCCCGGTCCATGGTCCCGCACCGTCAGCACCACCTTGCCGGCTTCATCGAAGGCCGAAATCTCGATGCGCCGGTCATTAAGCCCTTCCACCGCATCGGCCGCATTCGAGATCACGTTGACCAGCACCTGCTGCAGCCGCACCGAACCGGCGCGCACCACCGGCGGACGCGGCCCGAGATCGAGCAGCAGTTCGGCATCTGCCGCCTTCAGCCGCCAGGCGATGATCTCGAGCGTGTCGCGCATCGCCTCGTCGAGGGAAACGGGGCCGAGCTTCTCGTTCGGTTTGCGGGCGAAGTTGCGCAGGTGACGGCTGATCGACGCCATCCGGTCGATCAGCCCGCCGATACGCCGGATATTGTCCCGCGCCTCTTCCGTCCGTCCACGGTCGATGAGCACCGAGGCGCTGTCCGTATAGGTCTTGGCCGCGGCGAGCGGCTGGTTGAACTCGTGCGAAAGAGCAGCCGACATCTGCCCGAGACCGGCAAGTTTTCCGGCCTGGATCAGGTCGGCCTGCGTTTGGCGGAGCTGCTGCTCGGTCTGCCGCCGCTCGGCGATCTCCTCTTCGATACGGCTGTTGACTCGGGCAAGATCGGCCGTGCGCTCCTCGACACGTCGTTCCAGCTCGTTGCGCGCCTCGGCCTGCATCTGCATGCGGTCGGCAAGCCGCGTCCGCCGCTGGCGCAGAACCGCCACCGTAAGCCCGGCGATGCACAGGATGAGAAAGACGGCCGCAAGCGCCGTGCGCGCCTGGGTGCGGATGGAACTCGTTTCCATCAGCACGTTCACCGTCCAGTCCTCGGCCGGCATGTAATGCGAGAGCACCAGATATTCGCTCGAGCCGCGTTCGCCGGCCAGCGTCATCAGCTCATGCTGGTCGAAGTGGTGTCGCGTCACTGGCAGCGCCGTCAGCCTGGCATTGGCATAACGCCGCGACGCCTCGGTGCGGGCGATGCGATCGGCCGTCAGCGGCAGGATGGCGCCGTAAAGCCATTCCGGGCTTCCCGACATGAAGATGATGCCCTCGGGATCGGAGACGAAGATCTTGTATTCGCCGCCGCCCCAGGAGGATTCGATCATGTCGATATCGACCTTGAAGACGATGACGCCGCGAATATCCGCGCCGGTCCGGATCGGTGCGGCAAAATAATAGCCGCGCTTCAGCGAGGTGGTGCCGAGCGCGTAGAACCGCGCCTGCCGGCCCTCGATCGCATCCTGGAAATAGGGCCTGTAGCTGAAATTCTGTCCGACGAAACTTGCAGGCCTATCGTAATTGCTGGCCGCGATCGTCTCTCCATCCGGCTTGACCACATAGATGTCGGAGGATTTCAGCAGTCCGTTGATCGCCTTGAGATAGAGATTGGCCGCATCGCGCAGCGCCTCATCCTCGGGCGCGCTCACCAGCTCCTTGATATCGTCGTGATCGGCGATCAGCGCCGGTAGCGCCTCGTAGCGGTTGAGATGGCCGCTGAGTGCCGAAACGGCAAGGCGCAGCGCCGTTCCGGCCTGCGCCGAAGCCTCCCCCATATAGACGCGCGTCGCAATCGCGCTTCCATAGGTGAAGAAAGCGAAGATGATCAGCGGCACGACCAGCAACGCCGCTATCGCACGATATCTCGAAGACAGAACCGGCTCCTCCCTTCCTGCCTCCACTCCCCAGCGAGGCATGCCCCATGGCACCGAGTTTAGTGAGCCCGGCAAGGATTTCCAAGGGGTCGCCCAAACTTGACACCGCCAAGGGCGGATGTCCTATTGCTGCATCGCAGGAGACCCACTCATGAGCGACGATCAGGCGCCCACCGACAGCAAGCTCACTACCTCCAAACGCCGTTGGGCGACCGAAGGTAAGTTCCTCACCGGCCGCATCAGTCGGCCCGAAGCCGAGCGCCTGCCGCCCGGCCAGCACCTTGTCAAGAACTGGCCGGTGCTCGATCTCGGCCAGCAGCCTGTCGTTTCGACCGATACATGGCGGCTCGACGTGCGCGGCCTCGTCGAAACGACGCTCACCCTCACCTGGGCCGCCTTCCAGGCGATCGAGCAGAGCACCAAAGTTAGCGATATCCACTGCGTCACCACTTGGTCGCGCTACGACAACAAATGGAAAGGCGTTTCGACGCGCGATCTGCTCGACCTCGCCATGCCGAAGCCAGAAGCCGGTTACGTCATGCTGACGAGTTATGACGGCTACACCACCAACCTGCCGCTCGCCGATTTCGCAGCCGAGGATGCGATCCTCGCCACGGCCTGGGAAAGCCTGCCGCTGACGCCGGAGCACGGCGGACCGATGCGCCTCGTCGTGCCGCATCTCTATTTCTGGAAAAGCGCCAAATGGCTGCGCCGCATCGAGTTGATATCAGCCGACCAGGCAGGCTTCTGGGAAAAGAACGGCTACCACATGTATGGCGATCCGTGGCGCGAGCAGCGCTATTCCAACGATTGAGCCTTCGGTTGCGAGAGGCGGCGAAGCACAAACACACCGAGGCCGAACAAAGAGGCGAGCCCCGTCAGAGACGCCATGCTGGCGACATGGAATGGGATCCCGCTCCAGCGCGGCTTGACGATATCGGCTGTGTTGAAGGCCTCGCCGCTGAACCGGCAGGTGATGAGCGCGAGACCGCGCCGCACCATGTCAGCATCGACAGCGGAAATGATTTCGCCTGCAGCAGCGGCCTCCCGCGGCATCTCGCGCATTGAAAGCAAGACGGCCTTGGTCGCGGCCAGATAGGCATGGGTGCATTCGTTGAACGGACTTTCCTCATCCGCCACGCTGCCCGGCATCCGGCCCCACAGACAGTAGGAATACTGGATCTCGGCATAGTTCAGCATGCGGCGAAACGGCTCGTTCGTATCGACTGCACGGGATGCAAGGTCGATAATCCCACTGCGATAGTCAGACATGACTGCCATCTCGCCATGGGAAATTTCCGGGATATCCAGGCCCGCATGGCTGCCGCCATCGCTGCGGCTATGAGCAAAAGCGCTTCCGGCAACCACACAAAAAAAGGCAGCCGCGGCAAATGCCGCCGACAGGAGTGGTATGGTTTTGCCGATTTTCATGCTTGCTCGAAAAGTTAAGGGTGCCGGCAAAGCGGCGCCCTTCGATTCCTTCAGTGAAATGCCGTTGCCGGCCGGCCGCGTTGTCCGTCCCTGACCGCAAGCCGCTTTTCCGCCAGCGCTCCGAAGGCCAAGCCCAAGGCTGCCCAGAGGATCGCGTGCATGCCGAGCGAAGTGGTGCGGAACCGCCAGAGCACCATCGCCGAGAAGTTCTCCGGCACCTCATTGATCGGCGGCAGCAGATAGAGCACGAGGCCGATGAAAACGAGATAGGCGATGCCGGCGATAATCGCGCCGTTCCAGAGACCGAAGCGCTCGGAAAGGCGGCGCGACAGCGCCACTGCGGCAACCAGCGCCGCAAGCGAGACGACGATCATCAGGAAGAACAGTTCGGTCCTGGCACCGATCGTGTCGGGATTGCCGACCGCCGGCGGGTTGGCCGGATACTTGATACCGGGAACGAGGACAACCGCCACGAAGGCGGCAATGGCGATGACGGCCGAGGTGCCGCGCGGCGAAAGGCTGCTGAAGCGGCCCTGCACGAAAGCGAAGGCGAGCGCGAAGAGCCCGCCGACGGCGACGCTGTAGGCCATGACACCGGTGAAAAGGCCAAGACCGGCCTGTGTGGCGCGGCTGACGATTTCGGGTTCGGCAGCCTCGCCGGCGGCCTGGGCGCTTGCCTCTTCGAAGGCGATCGCCGCATCGACCAGCGGCTCGCCGAACATATGGGCGAAAGCGAAAACGAGGATGCCAGCCATCAGGCCCGCGAGCATGCCGCGAAGCAGAAGGTTTCCAACCATGTCAGGAACTCCGATCGCGAAGCGCTTTAGTGGCAGGGAAAGCCAAGGAGATGGCGGCCGTCATGCACGAATTCGTGCACATACATGCCGTTTAACAGCGCCATCGCGCCTTCCTCGGTGCCGACGAAATAGAGGACAATGAGCATCAGCAGGCCGCCGAAGATCGCCCAGGGCAGGATCTCGCCTACAGGGATCGGCGCCGGTACAGCAACGGGCGCGAAAGTGGTGTCAGACATGTATTCCTCCGGGAATGACGCGTTCAGTCGAAAGAGTGCTTGTGCAGTAGGGTCTGACTTCCAGCGCGAAGAGCTCACGCTGGTCACAGTGGCGCGACCGCGCCGGACTTACACCGGCTTCCAAACCCGCAACAGCACGGTTATATCTGCACGCCGAAGAGACTGTCAACGAAACTTCACAAGCCGGCGAAGGACGCTGTCGCCGCATTCCGGGAGACAAGAACGACTGTGAACACGCGCCTCACCTGGATCTGCCACGGCGCGACGGCAGCAAGCCGCAAGGCCCTGTTCCCGCTCGACGAACCGCTGGAGGACAAGGCAGTGAAGGAGGCCGGCAGGATGATCGCCCCGCCCCGCGCCGATTGTATTGTCACGAGCCCCGCCTTGCGCGCCCGTCAAACTGCTGATGCGCTGCGCCTCGAAGCCCGGATAGATCAGGCGCTTTGCGACTGCGACCATGGCCGCTGGGCCGGCAGGTCAATCGCGGCGATCGGGACCGAAGAGCCGGAAAACCTCATGGGGTGGATGAGCGATCCGGAAGCGGCTCCGCATGGCGGCGAGAGCCTTGTTGATCTGCGCAAGCGCATCGCCGGCTGGATGGATGGACAGACTGTTCTCGACGGCCACATCATTGCAATCAGCCATGCGGCCGTCATCCGGGCAGCGATCGTGCATGTGCTTCAGGCGCCACTCTCCTCCTTCTGGCTGAGCGACGTCGAGCCGCTTTCCGTTATCCGCATGACCAGCAACGGACAGCGCTGGTCTCTGCGCTTCCAGCATTAGAGACTGCTGATCTTATCCAGCTTTGCACAAGCAAATCGCGTCATCTCTGTTGAACCCGGCTTTGCGGGAACTACTTCCTTGTCCCAAGGAGATGGAAGAATGACATATGATTGGAGTGGCGAGCGCACACGACGCCTGCGTTTCATGCGTGTCGCCACAGTCACGGTTCTGGTCGGTCTCATTGTCAGCGTTCCGCTGCTGATCGTCACCGCCTGAAGCACTGGAAAGGGCGAGCGATGCATTAGCACGCTCGCCTTCGTTCTTTCCCGCATGAGCCAGTCTTCTGAACCATTAAGGGCATCGCGCTGATAACGACGCCCTGATTCCCCACAAGCCTCTCGGGTCTCTCTGCGGCACGCAACAGGCTGCTGCCTCTGATAATTCGCCTTCTGGTTTCAACAAACATTTCAGACTTTCGTGATATTTCCGCGAAGGTGGAGATGGAGAAGGCATGATGCCGGTGTTTTTCCAAAGCAGGGCCGGACGGCAATGCGTGTCGATCGTGGTGTCTGGAGTGACCCTCTGGCTTCTCGGCACGCTGCTACAGCTCGACGACAGCCTGGTCGCCTTCCTGATCGGATTCGGCGAGTATGGCGCCGACAAGGTCGTTCTGGCGCTCGGCATCGCCGGCGCCATGAGCTTCATCTATTCGGTGCTGCGCATCGCCGACCTGCGTAAGGAAATGGAACTGCGCGCGGCCGCCCAGGCAAAAGCCGATTGGACCGCGACCCACGACCATCTCACCAAGCTGCCCAACCGCTACGCCTTCGAGCGCAAGATCCTCTCACGGCCGATCAAAGACGACGAGGCCGAGATCGAGGAGTGGGACCGCAACGTCACCATCTTCTCCGTCGACCTCGACGGCTTCAAGAAGGTCAACGACCTTGTCGGCCACAAGGGCGGCGACATCCTGTTGATCGAGGTTGCCAGACGCATCTGCGCGCTCGGCAATGCCGACTGCGTCTATCGCTTCGGCGGCGACGAATTCATCATCGTCGCCTTCGCCCTGACGGCGCAACGCGAGGAGCGTTTTGCCAAGCTGCTGATTCAGGCCGTCACCCGGCCCATCCATATCGATGGCTTTGCCGTCGAAGTCGGCGCCAGCGTCGGCTACGACCGCTGGGCCGAGGGAGCCGAGCCGCTGGAAGATGCCGCCCACCGTGCCGACCTCGCCATGTACGAGGCAAAATCTCGCGGGCCTAACCATTATTTGGTTTTCGAACCTTCGATGCAGGACAAGGTAACGGAACGTGCCGCTCTGGAAACCAGGCTGCGTGCCGCAATTTCCAACAAGGCGATCAAGCCCTTCTATCAGCCGCTGATCGACCTGAAGACCGGTCAGCTCTGCGGATTCGAGGCGCTGGCGCGCTGGATCAGCGACGACGGTGTCAATATTCCCCCGCCGGTCTTTATCGATATCGCCGAGGAAACCGGCATGATCACGGCATTGTTCGAGGATCTTCTCGCCCAGGCCTGCAGCGACGCCCTCACCTGGCCGGAGCATGTGATGTTGTCCTTCAACGTCTCGCCGGTGCAGATGGAAGACAGGTTGCTGACGTCGCGCATTCTCAAGGTGCTTTCGGCAAGCCGGCTGCCGCCGCAGCGCCTGGAAGTGGAGATCACCGAAAACGCGCTGATCCAGGATCCCGCCGTCGCCGCCCTCATTCTTGACGAGCTGCATGCGGCCGGCATCCAGATCGCCCTCGACGATTTCGGCACGGGCTATTCGAGCCTCGCCCAGCTCGCCCGCTATCGTTTCGACAAGATCAAGATCGACAAAAGCTTCATCGCCACCTATCGCGACGACGAGCGCCAGGAAAAGATCGTTCGCGCCATGCTCGGTCTCGGCAGGAGCCTCAACATCAAGACGACGGCCGAAGGCATCGAGGAGCACGGCCAGCTCGCCTTCCTGCTGCAGCTCGGCTGCGATATCGGCCAAGGTTACCTTTTCGGCAAGGCGATGCCCGCCGCCGAAGCGGGCATCTTCATCGGCGATCGTAATGCCAGCCTGGCCTCCACGGCCTGACGGGACGCCTAAAAAATCTGACGCATGATCACGAACAGCACGAAGGCGATCGCGATCGAGGCCGGCAGCGTCAGCACCCAGGCCATCAGCATGTTGCGCACCGTCGACCATTGCAGGCCGGAACCGTTCGCCGCCATGGTGCCGGCAACGCCTGACGACAGGACATGGGTGGTCGAGACCGGCAGGCCGAGATGGTCGGCCGAAGCGATGGTGACCATCGCCACGACTTCGGCTGCCGCACCCTGACCATAGGTCAGATGCGTCTTGCCGATCTTTTCGCCGACGGTGACGACGATGCGCTTCCAGCCCACCATGGTGCCGAGGCCAAGCGCGATTGCGACCGCCACTTTCACCCAGAGCGGGATGAACTTGGTCGCGTTGTCGACTGCCTTGTGGTAGTTCGTGACCGCGCTGAGGTCGCCGGCGTCCATCGGCAGCAGCTTTTGCTTGTCGATCAGCTTCAGCGCCTCGCCGATCAGATAGATGTCGTTGCGGACGTTGCCGACGAGATTGGTCGGCACCGCTTCGAGCGTCGGGAAGGCGGCGACCTCGGCACTGGTCTGGTGGATATATTGCTGCAGGGCCGGCGTCGTCGCATCCGTCCAGGTCTTGTTCTTGACGGCGTTGCTGACTTCGGCCTTGTAGTCCGCAACGGTCACCCCAGGCTTCACATATTTGCCGAGCGCGGCTTCCACCTGGACAGATGCCGACTTGTAGGCTTCGAGATAGTTGACATCGGGCGTGCGGTTCAGCGCGAAAGCCGTCGGCACCAGGCCGATAAGGATGAGCATGATGAGGCCCATGCCCTTCTGGCCGTCGTTGGAGCCGTGAGCGAAGCTGACGCCGGTGCAGGTAAAGATCAGGATCGCGCGGATCCAGAGCGGCGGCGGCTGGCTGCCCTTCGGTTCGGCATAAAGCGCCTTGTTGCGCACCAGAACCTTCATGACCAGCAGGAGAACAGCGGAAAGGCCAAAGCCGATCAGCGGCGAGATCAAAAGCGAGAGGCCGATATTGGTCGCCTGCGACCAGTCCACGCCGCTGGTCGCCGTGCCTGCCGGCGCCAGGACCTGGTTGGCAAGGCCGACGCCGATGATCGATCCCACAAGCGTGTGCGAACTCGATGACGGCAGGCCGAGATACCAGGTGCCAAGGTTCCAGACGATCGCGGCGATCAGCAGCGCGAAGACCATGGCAAGGCCGGAGCCGGAACCGACCTGCAGGATCAATTCCACCGGCAGCAGCGCCAGGATGCCGAAGGCGACGGCACCGCTCGAAGTCAGCACGCCGAGGAAGTTGAAGAAGCCGGACCAGATGACGGCAAATTCCGCCGGCATGGAACGGGTGTAGATCACGGTGGCGACGGCATTGGCCGTATCATGGAAACCGTTGACGAACTCGAAGCCGAGCGCGATGAGCAGCGCAAGGCCGAGGAGAATCCAGGGAACGGCAACTGCGGTCGTCAGGTCGCGGGCGAGTGCATAGGCGACATATCCAAGGCCGCAAACCAGAACGAGTGCGAACAGCGGCAAGAACCATTTGCCGGCCGAATTCGAACTGTGGAGCGGATGGGAAGCGTCGCTATGAACCTGGCTGGGGGCAATATCGGCCATGGCATAGTTCCTTATTCCGTTTGCAAATTTGCCTTTTGTTAATAATTCCGCCGCGTGAAGCTCTCATGACGCCCTGGCTGATCCGCCCGTAAGACACTGACACTGCGCGATATTAACCGTCACATGCTCGTCCCGGCACATTCGTGAAACATGCCGTATGTCGATCACGGCCGCCCAAGACGGTCGTGAGCGCTTCGACAAAAAACGAGCAGCGGGCGAATAACTTCTTTCCGCCGGAAGCCTCGACGCTAAGTTTGGTCGTGACCACAACCGTGCGGAGTCTTTGAGACATGCCATCGACCGACCTGCTCCTCACTTTCAACGCCGGTTCCTCGACGGTGAAGATCGGCATCTTCGCGATCGACGGCGATGCGGCGCGGCGCATCGGCAAGGGTGTGATCGATTTCCGCGCCGAGCCGCTGTCTCTCAGCCTGACAGCGGGGCCACAGACAATCGAGATGCCGCTGAAGGCGGAGACGACGGAAGACCTGCATGGCGTCATCGACGAGACCTTTTCCCTTCTCGCCGGGCATTTCGATATCGCCGCCGTGCGCGCAGCCGGCCACCGCGTCGTCCATGGCGGCGAGCGCTTCACCAGCGCCGTCGCCCTTAATGACGCCGCGATCGATGCGGTCGACGCGCTGACCTCGCTTGCGCCCCTGCACCAGCCGCAGGCGCTACGTTTCATCCGTGCGCTCCGGCATCTGAAACCGCATCTTGCCCAGACGGCCTCCTTCGACACGGCCTTCCACGCCACCCAGGACGATCTCGTTCGCCGCTTCGCCATTCCTCGGATGCTGCATGACGAGGGCATCAAGCGTTACGGCTTCCACGGCCTGTCCTATAAATTCATCGCCAGCGAGTTTCGCCGCAAGGGGCCGCCCGCGGCAAAAGTGGTCGTCGCCCATCTCGGCAGCGGCGCCAGCCTCTGTGCGCTGGAGGACGGCGTCAGCCGCGATTGCAGCATGGGCTTTTCGACGCTCGACGGCATCCCGATGGCGACGCGTCCGGGCTGGCTCGATCCCGGCGTCATCCTGCATCTGGCCGGAGAGAGGAAACAGTCCTTCGCAGAGATCGAGGATCTGCTCTATCACAACGCCGGCCTGCTCGGCGTCTCCGGGATCAGCGCCGATACGCGCGACCTGTTGAAGGACGGACGGCCGCAGGCACACCAGGCGATCGACCTCTTCACGCTGCGCATTGCTGGTGAAATCGGCCGCATGGCGGCGACGTTGAATGGCCTTGACGCTATCGTTTTCACCGCAGGCATCGGCGAACATCAACCGGAGATCCGCGCAGGCGTGGCCAGGCGGCTGGTCTGGCTTGGCCTTACGATCAACGAAAAGGCCAATGCCGCCAATGGTTTCACCATTAGCGCGCGGGAAAGCCGCATCGCCGCTCACGTCATCGCCACCGATGAGGAACAAATCATCGCCGACGAGGCGTTGACCGTTCTTGGCAGTGGCTGATCCAGATCAACAGCTTGCCGGCATCAGCCGGTAGAATTGACGTTGAAGACGTTTTCAAACGGGAGAAACCCATGGATAAGCATGTCTCGACCGCTGCCCTTACCGATGCCGAACTTACGCTCATCGACCGCTATTGGCGCGCCGCCAACTATCTCTCCATCGGCCAGATCTATCTGCTGGCCAATCCGCTGCTGCGCGAGCCGCTGAAACCGGAGCACATCAAGCCCCGGCTGCTCGGCCACTGGGGCACGACACCCGGCCTCAACTTCATCTACGCGCATCTGAACCGCCTCATCCGCGCTCGCGACCTCGACATCATCTACATGTGCGGCCCCGGCCATGGCGGGCCTGGCATGGTCGCCAACACCTATCTCGAAGGCATCTACAGCGAGATCTATCCCGATATTTCCGAGGATGCGGAGGGCATGCGCAAGCTCTTCCGGCAGTTCTCCTTCCCCGGCGGCATTCCGAGCCACGCGGCACCCGAAACACCGGGCTCGATCCACGAGGGTGGCGAACTCGGTTACGCCCTCGTCCATGCCTATGGCGCCGCCTTCGACAATCCCGATCTGATCGTTGCCTGCGTCGTCGGCGACGGCGAGGCCGAAACCGGGCCGCTCGCAGCAAGCTGGCACTCCAACAAATTTCTGAACCCTGCCCGCGACGGCGTCGTGCTGCCGATCCTGCATCTGAACGGCTACAAGATCGCCAATCCGACCATTCTTGGCCGCGCCAGTCACGAGGATTTGCGGAGCCTCTTTGAAGGCTACGGCTATGAGCCCTTCTTCGTTGAGGGTCACGAGCCGCGCGATATGCACCAGCAGATGGCCGCGACCTTCGACAGGGTCTTCGACCGCATTCGCGAAATCCAGGAGGAAGCCCGCAATGGCAAAGCGCCCGATATCAGCCCGCGCTGGCCGATGATCGTGCTGCGCAGCCCGAAGGGCTGGACAGGACCGAAGGAAGTCGACGGCAAGAAGGTCGAAGGCTTCTGGCGCTCCCACCAGGTGCCGGTCTCCAACTGCCGCGAGAACGAAGGGCATCGCAAGATCCTCGAGGACTGGATGCGCAGCTATGATCCGCAGGACCTGTTCGGCAGCGACGGCCGGCTGAAACCCGAGCTGCGGGCGCTCGCCCCTGTCGGCGAGCGCCGCATGGGCGCCAATCCGAACGCCAATGGCGGTTTGCTGCGCAAAGAGCTCGACGTTCCAAGTATACGCGACTACGCGGTCGATATCGGCAAGCACGGCAGCGCCATGGTGCAGTCGACGGAAATCCTCGGCCATTACCTGCGCGACACGATGAAGCGCAACGCGAAGGCTGCCAATTTCCGTATCTTCGGCCCCGACGAGACAGAGTCGAACCGTCTCGGCAGCGTCTTCGAAGTCACCGACCGTGTCTGGATGGAGGGTATCGAGCCCTACGACGTCCACTTGTCTCGGGATGGACGTGTCATGGAGGTGCTGAGCGAACATCTCTGCCAGGGCTGGCTGGAAGGCTATCTATTGACTGGCCGGCACGGCCTGTTTTCCTGCTACGAGGCCTTCATCCACATCATCGATTCCATGTTCAACCAGCACGCCAAATGGCTGAAGGTGACGCGGGAACTCGAGTGGAGAAAGCCGATCTCGTCGCTGAACTACCTGCTGACCTCGCATGTCTGGCGTCAGGACCACAACGGCTTCAGCCATCAAGATCCCGGCTTCGTCGACCTCGTCGCCAACAAGAAGGCCGATATCGTCCGCATCTACCTGCCGCCGGATGCCAACACCCTGCTCTGGGTCGGCGACCATTGCCTGCGCACCTATGACCGCATCAACGTCATTGTCGCCGGCAAGCAGCCGGAGCCGCAATGGCTGTCGATAGACGAGGCGGTGAAACATTGCGAGGCCGGCATCGGCATCTGGCACTGGGCGAGCAACGAGGACGACACGATCCTGCCCGATCTCGTCATGGCCTGCGCCGGCGATGTGCCGACCATGGAGACGCTTGCCGCCGTCGATCTTCTGCGCAACGCCATTCCGGAACTGAAGATCCGCACTGTCAACGTCGTCGATCTCCTGGCACTGCAATCCAGGGATCAGCATCCGCACGGCCTGACCGATGAGGCATTTGATGCGATCTTCACATCAGACAAACCTGTCATTTTCGCCTATCACGGCTATCCCTATCTCATCCACCGTCTGACCTATAAACGCACCAACCACCGCAACATCCACGTCCGCGGCTTCATCGAGGAAGGTACGACGACGACCCCCTTCGACATGACCGTCCTCAATGAACTCGACCGCTTCCACCTCGCCATCGAAGCGATCGAGCGTGTGCCGGGCCTGAAGGAAAAGGCAGGCGAAGCGCTCGCAGCCTTCCGCGGCAAGCTTGCGGAGCATCACGACTATGTCCGTGAATATGGTGAGGACATGCCGGAGGTGCGGAACTGGACCTGGCCGGCGGCGTGAAACGAAAACCAGAGGGAATCGCGCGGAACTGGTCGGCAGAGATCATCCGGCGGGAGCAATCGTCAAGCAAAGTCTAAAGTTGGTGAAAACCATCGGCGCACTGTTCCTTGAAGGCCGCATCGTAAGCTATGCATCTGAGGCAAGCTTCAAGGCCGTCGACCGAGGAAACGACATGAAAAGTTTCGCTGCCACGCTTACCGCCGCCCGGCTGGAAGAGGTGCTCGCCTTCTACATGACGCCCGAAGCCCAGCGCGATGGCTCAGACGATGCCGTCAAGTCAGCTGAGGAACGAGACGCATACGAGACCCGCGGCGGCGAACGCGCCCGCAACACGGAAGAGGGCGTCAAAGCCTGGTAGGGCAGTTGCGCGCCGCAACCATTGCGGGTGGCCTATACACCTTCAAGCCGAACCTTCTCCTTCATGCGCCAGACCCGCGGCGTTTCTCCGGTGTATTTAACGAAGAATCGCGAGAAATAGGCGGGGTCGGCAAAGCCGAGCCGAAATCCGATTTCCTGAACGCTGCCCAGCGTGAAAACCAGCTGGCGTTTCGCCTCTTCGACGAGTTTGCCGGCGATCAATTCATGAGGAGTATTGCCGGTCATCGACCGGACGATACGGGTGAGATGCGTCGGGGAAAGCCCAAGCTCCCTGGCGTAGAAGGACGCGGGCTTGTGTGACCGAAAATGTTGCTGAATGAGTTCGCTCAGCATTTCCATCCGCCGCTCGTTCTCGTTTGGCGGAAGCTCCTGCGTATTCCCCTCATGGGAAATCCTCGCCGTCAGCCGCAGCGCCAAGGCGACATAGGCGGCCAATGCCTCGTTGCGGCCGCTGCGGCGGTTCTCGAATTCGTCGCCCAGCCGCTTCAACGTCTGCATGACATAGGCAGCCTCGGCATGATCGGGATCGAGCGGCGTCAGGTGCGGCGCCGCCAGCCATTCGCCGAGATGGCTCCGGTCGCCGGGCGGATGGCTGAGATGGGATCTCAACAGGGTGATCACCAGGCCGTCGATATCGCGTGAAAAACGAAAGCCATGGTTGAGCCCGGGCGGCACGGTGATGATGGCCGGGGGACGGATGGCATGGCTGTTTTCGCCCAAGATCGCATCGCCTGACCCGCCTTCGATGTACAATATCTGAAAGAAACTCTCGTGACGGTGCGGTCGAATCTCCCAGTGATGCAAGCTGCTGCGGGAGCGAATTGTTTCGCAATGCAACCAAAAATCGGGCTTTCGCCCGGTATTCTCACCGTAGAGTTCGTAGGTAGGGACATGTCTGCTCATAGGGCTGCTCCCGCACTAATGTTCGATTCGTGCAATTTTTCGGCCGGAATGTCCATTGCTGCGACAGAGACAACACGACAGAATCTGGCAAAACGCAAAAATGCAGGGAGGAAGCATTTGCGAACTCAGGTCGCCATCATCGGTTCGGGACCATCCGGCCTGCTGCTCGGCCAGCTTCTGACCGAAGCCGGCATCGAGAATGTCATTCTCGATCGCGTGAACAAGGATTACATCCTCGGCCGGGTTCGTGCCGGCGTTCTGGAGGAAGGCACCGTCGGGCTGCTGGATCAGGCCAAATCAGGCGCGAGGCTGCATGCCGAAGGCCTGCTGCATGACGGTTTCTCGCTGGCCTTCGACGGCCGCGACCATCGCATCGACCTTCACGAATTGACCGGCGGCAGGCGCGTTACTGTTTATGGACAGACTGAGGTAACGCGCGATCTCATGGCGCGGCGCGAAGAAAGCGGCTCCCTGTCGATTTACGATGCCGTCGATGTCGCCCCGCATGATTTCGACGGCCATTCTCCCTTCGTCACCTATGTGAAAGATGGTGTTGCCAAGCGCATCGATTGTGACTTCATCGCCGGCTGCGACGGCTTTCACGGCGCCAGCCGCAAGGCCATCCCTGAACGGGCGATCAGGAGTTTCGAGAAGGTCTATCCCTTTGGCTGGCTGGGGGTCCTTGCCGACGTGGCGCCTGTCAGCCATGAGTTGATCTACGCCAACCATCCAAGGGGCTTTGCGCTCTGTTCGATGCGCTCGGCCACCCGCAGCCGCTACTACATTCAATGCGCGCTCGACGAGAAGATCGAGGACTGGAGCGACGATCGCTTCTGGGACGAACTGAGACGGCGTCTGCCGGTGCATCACGCCGAGGCTTTGGCGACCGCGTCGTCCTTCGAGAAATCGATCGCGCCGCTACGCTCCTTCGTTGCCGAGCCGATGCGTTTCGACCGGCTTTTCCTGGTCGGCGACGCCGCCCATATCGTCCCTCCGACCGGCGCCAAGGGACTGAACCTTGCGGCCAGCGACGTTCATTATCTTTTCTCCGGGCTGATCGAGCATTACCGCGAAGGCTCGAATAGTGGCATCGACGCTTACTCGCAGAAGGCGCTCGCCCGCGTGTGGAAAGCCGTGCGGTTTTCCTGGTGGATGACGACGATGATGCATCGCTTTCCGGATACCGGGGATTTTGACCAGAAGATCCAGGAGGCGGAGCTCGACTATCTCACCCATTCCCGCGCCGCCTCGACGGTGCTTGCGGAGAATTATGTGGGGCTGCCATTCTGATAGAAGTGTCTGAGGTGGGCCATGGACCAAAATTCGACCGTAGAACGGGCCGCCGATAGTTCCGCTCTTCGAGCTACAATCATAATTGTACAGTTATGGATTACGGTACTTATTTCATTTTACATCACCATTTCGCATGACAGGTTGGCGCTAAATTTCTCGCAGCTAACGAATACGGCGCTGGAGTGCGCCAAAAAAGGGAGAGAGAGAATGAAGAAGCTATTTCTGGCCGCCATTGCGGCCGTCGTCGTGGGCACGAGCGCCTATGCCGACACCATTAAAGTCGGCGTCATCGGCCCGTTCTCCGGTCCGTTCGCGCTGCAGGGCAAGAACTTCAAGGCTGGCATCGACGCCTATATGACGGTTAACGGCAATAAGGTCGGCAGCGATACGGTCGAGATCGTCTATCGCGACGTGCCGCAGGCCGATCCCGCCCAATCCAAGGCGCTGGCGCAGGAACTGATCGTCAAGGAAAAGGTCCAGTATCTCACTGGCTTCTATTTCACGCCCGATGCCATGGCGGTGACGCCGATCCTGAAGCAGGGCAATGTGCCGATGGTCATCATGAACGCCGCCACTTCGGCGATCGTGACCAAAAGCCCGCTCGTCGTCCGCACCTCGTTTACCACCTGGCAGACATCGACGCCGATCGCCAAGGTCGCCTTCGACGCCGGCGTCAAGAAGGTGATTTCGGTCGTCAGCGATTACGGCCCCGGCATCGACGCCGAGAACGCCTTCAAGACCGGCTTCGAAAAGGCCGGCGGCCAGGTGGTGGAGGCGATCCGCATGCCGCTTGCGACCAACGACTTCAGCCCGATCATGCAGCGTATCAAGGATTCCGGCGCGGAGGGCGTGTTCGCCTTCCTGCCGTCAGGCCCGACGACGCTCGGCTTCGTCAAGGCTTATAACGACAATGGCCTGAAGGCTGCCGGCACCAAGTTCTTCGCGCCGGGCGATCTGACCCAGGAATCCGATCTGCCGGCGCTCGGCGATGCGGCACTCGGCATCCAGACGACCTTCCACTACGCAGTGTCGCACGATTCTCCCGAGAACAAGGCTTTCGTCGAGGCGGCGACCAAAGCAATCGGCAACAAGGCCGAACTCTCCTTCCCCTCAGTCAGCGCCTATGACGGCATGTATGTCATCTACAAGATGATCGAGGCGACAGGCGGCAAACAGGATGCTGAGAAGGCCGTCGATGCAGTCAAGGGTCTTGCCTGGACGAGCCCGCGCGGCCCGGTTTCGATCGATCCGGAAAGCCGCCACATCACGCAGAACATCTATTTGCGCGAAGTCGTCAAGGCCGATGACGGGACCTACATCAACAAGGAGGTCCGGACCTTCGAGAAGCAGGGCGATCCGGGCCTGGCGGCCGTCAAGTAACATCGAGCGTCAAGACAGGTGACGGGCTTGGCCTGCGATCAGGCCGAGCCCGCCGCATCGAAGCAAGGTATGTCAATGCAGACAGTCTTCAGCATAGCCGTCGACGCCTTTGCCTATGGCATGGTGCTCTTCGTGATATCGATCGGCCTTTCGGTGACCATGGGGCTGATGCGTGTCGTCAACCTCGCCCATGGCGCCTTCGCGATGATCGGCGGCTACATCGCCTCCTATGTCGCCCGCGACCTCGGCCTCGGTTATGCTGCAGCGGTCATTGCTGCCGTTGTCATCACGATCGTCGTCGCCGTTCCGATCGAGCGTTTTCTCTACCGCCGGATCTATGGCGCGCCGGAACTGACCCAGGTGCTGATGACGATCGGCCTCACCTTCTGCATCATCGGCATCGCCAATTATGTGATGGGGCCGACGCTGAAGACCATACCGCTGCCCGCTGACCTGCAAGGATCGGCCGATCTCGGCTTTCGCACCATTCCCGTTCACCGGCTTTTCGTCATCCTCTGCGGCCTGGCCGTGGCGCTCGCCCTCTGGTTCGCGGTCGAGAGGACCAGCTTCGGCGTCAAGCTGCGCGCCTCTGTGGATGATGCGGCGATGGCTGCTGCACTCGGCGTGCGCACCGACATCATTTACGCGGTGAGCTTTGCCGTCGCCGTCGGGCTTGCGGCCTTCGGCGGCGTGGTCGGCGCCGAACTCCTGCCCGTCGAGCCCTATTATGCGCTGCGTTACATGGTCACCTTCCTGGTCGTCGTCTCCGTCGGCGGCGCGGGTTCCATTCCGGGCGCCCTGATCGCCTGCCTGCTGCTGGGCGCGATCGATACGACAGGACGGTATCTGATGCCGGAATTCGGCGAATTCTTCTTCTATCTCGCCGTGATCGCCATCATCTGCGTCTTCCCCCGCGGCCTTGCCGGAAGGGTGAAATAGGATGGCGCTTGTCATGAATGACGAAAACGGGCCTCTTCAGCATCGTCTCGGGTTCATCACCCGCGATCTTATCGGAATAGCGGTCATCGTAGCCATTGCCGCCATCGGCTATTTCGCCTTCCCCGATAATCTCGCCCTTCTGACCCGGATGATCACGATCGCGCTGCTCGTCCTGTCGCTCGATCTCGTGACCGGTTATTGCGGCGTCGCAACTCTTGGCCATGCAGCACTTTTCGGCTCTGGCGCCTATGCCGCCGGGATCCTGTCGGCGCATTACGGCATCAATGATCCGCTGCTGATGATGGTTGCCGGCGTTGCCGGCGGCGCGGTTGCCGGGCTGCTCTGCGGGGCCATCATCCTGCGTGCGCATGGGCTGCCGCAGCTGGTGCTGTCGATTGCGCTGATCAACCTCTTCCATGAATTCGCCAACAAGGCCTCGTCCTGGACAGGCGGCAGCGATGGACTTTCCGGCATCGCGCCGGACCCGGTCTTCGGCCTCTTCGAATTCGATCTCTACGGTCACACCGCCTTCTTCTTCGGAATGGCGCTGCTGCTGATCGTCTTCGTGCTGCTGAGGGTCCTGGTTCGCTCGCCCTTCGGCATGCTCTGTCGCGCCATCAAGCAGGATCCGCTACGCATCCGCGCGATGGGCGCTTCGCCGAAGGCAGCTCTGATCAGGATGTACGCAATATCAGGCGCCGTTGCCGGTGTCGGCGGCGCCTTGAATGCGATCTCGACCCAGGTCGTCGGTCTCGACAGCCTGTCTTTCACGCAATCGGCCGAAGCGCTTGTCATGCTGGTGCTCGGCGGCACCGGTTCTCTCTTCGGGGCCCTTTCCGGCACTGTCATCTTCATGCTCTTCGAGGACTATGTCTCCGCCGCCAATCCCTTCCATTGGCTGACCATGGTCGGCGCGCTGCTGATCGCCGTTGTGCTCTTTGCGCCCAAAGGTCTCTACGGGACGGCTGCAGCCTTCGTTAGCCGCCGCAGGGAGCAACGCTCATGAGCCCGGTCTTCGAAGTCGCCAATCTCAAGAAAGCCTTCGGCGGCCTTGCCGTCACCAATAATGTCTCGATCACGATGTCACCTGGCGATCGCATCGCGCTGATCGGCCCGAACGGCGCCGGCAAGACCACCTTCGTCAACCTCGTGACCGGTAATCTCTCTCCCGATTCCGGCGAGGTTCGCCTGGGTGGCGAGTTGGTGACGAAGCTCGATGCAATCGGCAGGGTCAGACGCGGTCTTGTCCGCTCCTTTCAGGTGACGCGGCTCTTCCAGGACATGACGCCGGCCGAACATGTGGGACTTGCCGTCCTTCAACGCGATGGAAAGACCGGGCACATGTTCGGCAATTTCCTGCGTATGCCCGACGTCATGGCCGAGGTTGATGATCTCCTTGGAAAACTCGGGCTGGCTTTCCTGATGCATCGCAAGGTCAGCGAAATCGCCTATGGCCAGCAGCGGCTTCTCGAGATCGCCGTGGCGCTGGCGCTGAAGCCGAAAGTGCTGTTGCTCGACGAACCCGCAGCCGGCGTGCCGCAAAGCGATACCGGCCGCATCGAGCAGGCGCTGGCCGATCTGCCCGCCGATCTCGCCGTGCTGATGATCGAACATGACATGGATCTCGTCTTCCGTTTTGCCAGACGCGTCATCGTGCTTGCATCAGGCGCGATCATCTTCGATGGCCTGCCGGAAGACGTCACCAAGGATGCGCGCGTGCGCGAGGCCTATCTCGGGAGCTATGCCAATGCCAGCCCTGTCGCTTGAGGTCGACAACCTGTCGGCCGGATATGGGCCGACGAGAGTGCTCGAAGGCATTTCCTTCTCCGTGCCGGCAGGTGCCCGGCTTGCCGTGCTCGGCCGCAACGGCATGGGCAAGACCACGCTCTTGGCAACGCTAGCAGGGCAGACAAGGCGATACGAGGGCAGCATCCGTCTCGGCGATTTGGATGTCACGACGGCACCGAGTGCTACACGCGCGCACAAAGGCCTCGGATATGTGCCCCAGGCGCGCTGTGTCTTCCCGACGCTGACAGTCGAAGAAAACCTTTTCGTCGGCTTGAAGGCGCGGCCGAAAGGGGCGCTGGAGGAAGCCTATGCGATGTTCCCGCGCCTGAAGGAGCGCCGCCGCAACCTCGGCAGCCAGCTTTCTGGCGGCGAGCAGCAGATGCTCTCCACGGCTCGCACCATTCTCGGTCGCCCCTCCGTCCTGCTGCTTGACGAACCGCTGGAGGGCCTTGCGCCCGTTATCTGCGAGGAACTGATGGCGGCCTTCGCCGACCTTGCCAAGGCGGGAGACATGACCATCCTGCTGGTCGAGCAGCGCATCCAGAGCGCGCTCGATTTCGCCGATCAGGTCGTCATTCTCGAACGCGGCAGACTGGCATGGACCGGAACGCCGGAAAATCTCGCCAGGGATCACGAGGCTGTCGAGAGCCTGCTCGGGGTCGGCGGCCTGCATTGATGGGAATGATCGGCAAAAGCTCCGGCTCTGCTGATTGCCCCCTTTCGCCTTCAAGATTGCGCTGAACCCGCCGAGCAATCCATGCAGTATATCGTCATCACGACGTCATGATTGACCCGTCATGATTATCCTGCCTGAAAGTTTTCCGCTGGCCGAATTGACGGATCGCCTGAAAGGGCGAGAAACACCATGATCGATCAAGCGGCATCAACGTAAGACAAGGCGTAAATCCTCGTTCATAAAGAGGATCGAGTTTATGCCGCTCCCTTTACTTGAATAGTTGAGCTGTAATCGACCGGAATTTGTGGCGCTGACGGGCGGAATTGCTCTGACGCTCCATCTATTTCGGTTGCCAGATACCCGATAGGGTTGCATAGTCGAACAGAAAATCACACGGGAGGTAGAAATGGCAAACCACAAGCCGGTCGCAGGTGACGTATACCAGCCTATTTTCAACGTCGACAACCCGATCGACGGCAACATTCTGGACAATACCAGTTCCACGGATGCCGACGGAGACCAGGTGCGTCTCAACTTCGTCAATGGACAGCGAATTCCGCAACCGGCCGATCCGAACGGGCCTGCCACGACCACCACAGTTGAGGGAAAATATGGCACTCTGACCGTCTATTCCAACGGCAATTACACATACGAGCTCGATCATACCAACCCGGTGGTATCAGCGCTCGGCCCGGGAGACCAACTCGTCGACCAGTTCAATTTCAAGATCTCGGATGGCAAAGGCGCCACCGACTTCGGCCTGCTCAATATCGCGGTCGACTTGCCGGAACACGGCAACATCTTCGTGAATTTCGAGGATGTCGGCAACCACGACTTCCCGACGGGCTACAAAGGCTTTGATTGGGGTGCCTGGCACGATGGTGACGACGCGACTGTGCTGGAGGAAGCGGATGGCAACCACTATCTGGGAGGAGGCGTGTTCTGGACACCCATCCAAGCCGCCGACGGCGGCCACTTTCAGATCGAGCAATTCAGTGTCGCAAACGGCACATCGGACTATGACAACGTTCTGACGATCGAAGGCCGTCTAAACGGCGATACCGTATTCTTGGTTACGGTCAACGTCACCGCCGACAGCATTCATGACCCGCAAGTGATCGATCTCAGCGCCTACGGCGAAATCGACTATCTCATCCTCGACACCGAGCCCGTCATCACCGAAACGAGCGGCCCGGATTATTACGGCGCGCAATACGACAATTTTCATTTCATCGTTTGACGAAGGGGGAAAGGGCATCGTATCGCCGGAATCTTTGCACCTTCGCCAAGCGCGCGCCGCTGTAGCTATCTGATACCAAAATCTTGCGATAGCTGACGGGCCTGCGTCTTGCTAGCATAGGATCGTGCGAGGAGGCACCGTTATGCTGGGATGGAGGAAATGATGCAGCCAGTCGGGATCAGGTTAGCGGCGGTCATGTTCTCGCTTGCCGTATGGGCTATTATTATCGCTGTCGCATCTCACCTTTGGGCGACAAAGATGCCTCTATTGCTTCTGACGCTCTACAAATAGGCCTGTCCTCAGCGTTGGCGGAAATGCTGCAGCTCAGGGCGCAACGGGATTGGTTCCCTCGCCACCACGTTTGGCGCTGCGACCAGTATGCTACCACGGCCGTCGGAGCTGGCCCAAAATCGAGCTGCAAAAAACCGCTAATTCTGCGATGAGGAGATGGTAGCGGAGGAGGGATTTGAACCCCCGACACAAGGATTATGATTCCTCTGCTCTGACCTACTGAGCTACTCCGCCACTGGTCAACGATACCCGCTCGCGAAGCGATGCCGGTTCGTGGGATGAGCGGCTTATAAGGTGCGCTTCGGCTTGGTGTCAAGCGCATGATCGAGAAAAACGGTGGGCTTTGCCGCCTCCCGTTTCCGATGGGTTTCAGGCGGCGACGGGGCTGGCCAAAAGCGCCTTCAGGCAGGCTTCCGCCGAAGGCTCGCGCTCGGAGCGCTCGATGAAACCGCCGCCGAAGACGCGGGCGTTGTCGCCGGGGGCCGAATAAAGCGCGCAGGCCTGGCCGGGTGCGATGCCCGCCTCGCCGACCGTCAGGTCGACATAGGTGCCTGTTGCATCGACATGCAGCACGGCGGGCGCCGGCGCCCGTGTCGAGCGGACCTTGGCGTAACAGGCAAAGCCCTTGCCGGACGCGGCTTCCTGAAGTGTCTCGTCGCCCAGCCAGTTGATATCGCGCAGGTAGACGCGGTGCGTTTCCAGCGCCTCCTTCGGTCCGACGATGACCCGGCGCGAACGGGCGTCGAGAAAGACGACGTAGAGCGGTTCGCCGGTAGCGATGCCGATGCCGCGGCGCTGGCCGATCGTGAAATGCAGGATACCCTCATGGCTACCGAGCACGCGGCCATCGAGATGGACGATATCGCCGGCGAGCGCCGCATTCGGCTTCAGCTTGGTGATGACGTCGGAATATTTGCCCTGCGGCACGAAACAGATGTCCTGGCTGTCGGCCTTCTTGGCAACGACGAGGCCCATCTCTTCAGCAAGCCTGCGGGTCTCGGCCTTCGGCAGACCGCCCAGGGGAAAGCGGAGATAATCGATCTGTTCCTGCGTCGTGGCGAAGAGGAAATAGCTTTGGTCGCGGTCGGCATCGGCCGGGCGGAAAAGCGCGCGGCGGCCGGGATTGTCTGGCGAAGGGTTCAGTCCCGAGCGGATATAGTGACCGGTCGCCAGCGCATCGGCGCCAAGCTCCTTGGCGGTCGCCAGCAGATCGGCGAATTTGACGGTCTGGTTGCAGGAAACGCAAGGGATCGGCGTTTCGCCCGCCACATAGCTCTCGGCGAAGGGATTGATCACCGTCTCGCGGAAGCGCTTTTCGTAATCGAGCACATAATGCGGGATGCCGAGCGTTTCACAGACGCGGCGCGCATCGTCGATATCCTGGCCGGCGCAGCAGGAACCGGCGCGGTGAACGGCGGCGCCATGATCGTAAAGCTGCAGCGTAATGCCGAGTACATCGTAACCCTGCTGTTTGAGAAGGCCGGCGACGACGGATGAATCGACGCCGCCCGACATGGCGACGACGACACGGGTCTCTTCCGGCTTCTTGTCAAAATCCAGTGTGTTCAACGATGGTGCCATTCTGCTTGGGTCACGATCCGCCATTGCGCTGCAATTGCGGCGGATTGCTGATCTCCGGCGGGATCGGCCGCCGTCTCTCGATGAGGCACCGATATAGAAAGGATTGTCCCTGGACGCAAGGGGCGGCGTTCGGCGCCTGAGCGTTTCGCATTCCCGTACAAAGAAAGGCGCAGCCGAAGCCGCGCCTTGGAAGCGGGGGTGCGGCTCAAGTGCCGATCAGCTTGTTGCAGGCGAATGCGATGCCCGGATTGGCGATAATGGCGGTCACGAGCGCCAGTCCGATCATCGAGAATGAATAGCGTTTCATAGACATCCTCCTTTCCAGCCCACGACAATTATGCCGCTTCTGCCGCCTTTCTCAAAATGACGAATGCTTGATAGCGCCAGGGGGCATGCGCCGGACGGCTGATCCCCGCTACAGAGCAAGCGCTTCTATCTGCGTGACGAAGCGGCCTTGAGAGCGCCGCCGTGGATCAGCGCCTCCGCCTCGTGCTGCGGCATAGGCCGGCCGAGCAGATAGCCCTGCACCTCGCTGAAACCTTCGGCGCGCAGCTTCTGCAACTGCTCCTCCGTCTCGATCCCTTCGGCCAGGGTCGTCGCATTGAAGCCGGAGCCGATGCCGACGACGGCGCGCACGATGGCGAGATTGCCCGCATCCGTCTCGATACCCGAAACGAAGCTGCGGTCTAGCTTGATCTTGTCGAAGGGGAAGGACCTCAGATAGCTCAGCGACGAATAGCCGGTGCCGAAATCGTCGATGGCGATGCGGACGCCGAGCGCCTTCAATGCCCGCAGCAGCGGCAGGCTTTGGTCGGCATCGGTCAGGAATACGGACTCGGTGATCTCGATTTCAAGCCGGTCGGCATTGAGGCCCGTCTCGTCGAGCGCCGCCACCACGGTCGAAAGCAGGCTCGCATGCCGAAACTGGCTGACGGAGAGATTGACGGCGATCCTCAGATGAACGGGCCAACCGGCAGCCGCGCGGCAGGCTTCCCCGATCACCCAGTCGCCGATCGGCACGATGAGGCCGGTCTCCTCGGCAAGCGGAATGAATTCCATCGGCGCCACCAGCCCGCGCTTGGGGTGGCGCCAGCGGATCAGCGCCTCGAAGCCGCCGATGCCGTCATTGTCGAGCCGCACGATCGGCTGGTAGTGCAGCTCGAACTGGCGCTTCTCCAGCGCTTCCCACAGCTCGGCGGTCATCACGTGCCGGCGCTCGGCGGCAAGCCGCATTTCCGTCTCGTAGAAACGATAGGTCGAGCGTCCGCTCTCCTTGGCGGCATAGAGTGCAAGATCCGCGTGCCGCATCAGCACATCCGCGTCGCCGGCATGATCGGGCGCCAAGGCGATGCCGATACTGCAGGTGACGTGCTCCCGGACGCCGTCGAGATCGAAGGCACGGCTCAGCGCCTTGAGCAGCCGCTGCGCAAAACGCACGGCCCGCTCCGGCTCGTCGAGCTCCAGCACGACGGCGAATTCGTCGCCGCCAAGACGGGCGACAAGATCACCCTCCTCCGCCAGTTGACGCAGCCGCTCCGACACCTGGCAAAGCAGCGCGTCGCCGGCGGCGTGTCCCTTGCTGTCGTTGATTTTGGAATATTGCAGGTCGACCGGTGGCGCGTGAAGGCGCGCTTAACTTACTGATATCTTGCAGTTTATAATGGCAGTCTTAGCTTGGTGGTCAACCGTTTTTTTCTCAGCACACTATCTAGGTCAACATTTCTCACTCGATCCACGCCAATGCGAAAGATCATAAATTTGATTTCGGCGGGCTTTTCGCCGACCTTGTTTGAAGGCCTAGCCACCAGCGAACACTGAGCGTGTTCCGCGCCGTCCTGGAAGGGCAGTCCATCGCAATGCATTGTTGCGATCTGCAACAAGCTTGCTGAGCGACTTATCTGCGAATCAGACTTCTGCCTGCAACGAACTATCAAGCTCTTCGATTGAAACAAGCGCATCCGGGACTTGGGTGCGTCTATTTTTCGCGACCATTTCTCATCAATCCGCCCCGTTAAGCCTCCGCGTTTCTTTCTGCGAGATCTGCCGATTTTGCCGCTCTGGCCGTTCTCTGAACGCCTGAGGGCGACCAAGGATTCACGTGATCAGGTGACATCGTCCTTCATACAAAAGAGCCGTGATTTCAACGTTGGGCAAGGATTCGAGGATCGCGGGCGCCTTGATACCCAAGAAGCAAGTTTCCGAGTTTTTCCTCGTTACAAGTTCTAACAATTGTCAACAATTACAACGGAATAGCTAAATATAAGCCGGCTAATAAAATCCCGTGATGCGTCCGAAAATACGGTTGACTTTGCGAAATATCATCGTCAACCCTTCGTCTACTTCTCGTGAACTGAGGACAGGAAATGATGATCTCAGCGGCATTCGGCTACTTCATGCACCCTCGCCTCGCGACAGTAAGTGAGGATGAGGAAAGAGATGATCCCACCCAATGTGTTCCATGTCCAAGCCTGTACCTCACCGCAACTCGATTCCAGTTTACGGGAACCCGTCGCAGGCAATTGCAACTCGGCAGACCCACTGGACCGCCAAAATCGACCTGAAATTGTCACACGCGTTCTAGGGCCCGCGAGGGGACTACGGCGGCGGAGCGGCACCGAAAGACCCCCGACAAGTCCGCTCAGGCTGCGGTCCGCTCGAGACGAGCCGAACTGCCACAGCAGACACCAGTAAAAACTAGCTACTGCTCCTACCATTCCTGATGAGGACCGAAGGTCCCACACAACGTTGTGGGCTCGTGGCTTCGTGCGGCCATCGAACCTCCGTCTGAAATGCACCTAACGAGGTTAAAGACAACAATGCTTCCTTTCCTGCGCAAGCGTCCGGATGGTCGGGTCGTGATCTGCAACGCTGACCGCACCAGAATAATCGCGCCAACCCTATTTCTTGATGAGCTGTCCGAAACTCTGGAGAGCACCACGATCCTGGAATACGGCTCCATGCTGCTCGAGCCTTTCCGTCTTCTCGCCGTAGCAAAACAGGGAGCAGGACTATCCTGGACTCAAACCGATGACGACTTCCTCAGCCGATGGCACCTTGAATGTATTACGAGGCGCAAGATCAGCAAGACGGTTTTCGTTAGGCGTCTAAAAATTTATCTCAGGTTCCTGCTGTGGGCTCAGGAAAATGGGTGGTCCAAACATCATGTCGGGGTCCAGCCAGGTAGGGGCGAGAGGCGGTTTGCTATCTCTATCAGGCTCGTCAAGGGTAACGTTTGGCACCAGCTCATGAAAGGCAGGCGACGCAAAAAGAAGACACGACTTCCACCGAATGAGGTGCTCGATCTAGTAGAGGCCAGCTTGGCCGAGGGCGTAGTCAAGCCGGCGCTTGTAAGACGTAACCACTTGGCGATGACCTGCTGCCGAATACTCACATTTCGCCGGTCGGAGGTTGCAGCCCTTCGTGTCGACACAATCCCCACAAGGGGTGAACTTTCACGGCTCGCAGCGGGCGGCGCCGTGGTCAAATCACTTGTCGTCATGCGCGCGAAAGGCGCAGGAGAGCGTTATGTGGATTTCCCGGTCTCGACGCTCGTCGCGATCCGCGACTTCATCGAATTCGACCGGCCGAAGCTCCTGGGCTCCAGCGGGAAAGATGAGGGAATCCTTTTCTGCGCCTACAATCGCGGCGGCCGTGCGTTGTGCCCAGGAACGATAACCAATGCTTACAAGTCCGCCGCTCACAGAGCTGCGGACCAGAATCCAGAACTCGCAGATGCCATTCGCCTCGCGCACCCGCACCATCTTAGGCACCGTGCGATCACCGACTTTGCAGCCGGCCTGCTCGCAGAGGGCATGACGGCTGATCAGGCGATGCTTACAGTCATGGATCAGGCCGCCGTCAGCAGCCTCGGTATGGCGAGGCACTATATGCACCTCGCGGAAGCAGACGTTCGGAAAAGGTCGAAGGAGTGGAAGGGCGCCGAGAAGGATCTTGAGCGCCGATCAGGCGCGCGACTTGCCGCGTTACAGGCAGATCGCTTTGAGCGTCGGAAGCGTTCATGATGGCGAGGCGTTCGAAAGCTGTCGATCTCTACACGGATACTCCTATCGCATACGAGATCGCCCCCAAATCCGGCTTTCCGTTGCGTGTCTTGTCGCCTCATCACAGTACCGTTAGGAAGCACGTCTACTACGACTTTACCTTTGCTGAACCTATGGGCGAACTCGCAAATGTGTTCGCTAAAGAATTCCTCAATTTTACAGAGCCTCTCAAGTTAGGTGGCGGCCGGGCCCGGTTTGCGCAGCTACAGGCATTCCTGCGAGAAACTGTGCTGGTCCAACCGGACGTCGGCAAGATCTCGACCTGGGAAGCGGATCGCTGGAAAGCGCTTGAACAACAATTTTCTCGAATTGTAAGGCGTCGAAATATCAAGGACAGGTCGAAGAAGGACCTTTGCTGCGGCGCCGCTGCTTTTCTGAAGCACCTGCAGGACGCAGGCGTGCTACCACCATTCGAATTCAGCGAACCTGTGAAAGTGACAAACGCAGGGAAAGTCCCACCGATCTCTCACCTTCCGGTCGACAGTAAAAGGCTTGAGCTCCTTTCGCTAGCCGCGAGGTCGGCAGTCAACGAATTGGAGTCTCTCGCAGACGTCCGTGACCCAATAAAAATGCAGGAAAAAATCAGCAGGATGCGGGACATCCTGCGAGAACATTGGACGGAGCAAGCACGAGCGGTCTGGACCAAGTTTGTCGACGGAAACCGCTTGGCAGATAACGCTGCAAACTTTGATGTCGACCGCTTCCTGGCTGAATATTCACCTGATGGCGGGGTTTCGTTCCACGGATCCTGGAGGGATCAACTTTCATCGGACGCGCTGCTAATCAAACTGTTGAAACGCCGATACGGTGGGATCATCCCCGCACGCGGTGAAGAAGGGTTGCAGTTGGGCGACTACATCCGCGAGATCGGCGCCGTGAGACGGATCAGCCCCATTCTTCATTCGACCGTCGATTCCATTGTACCTTTCTACGGTCTTATCCTGAATGCAGACGAGCTGGCGTTGAATCCAAGCTCCGCTAAGACGATGACCGAAGATTCATCTGCGAGCACAGACGCTCCCGGTCTTCAAACCGTCTACTGGGACAAGGGACGGAGCGGCGAGACGTTTTCCGAGCACTGCTACATTGAAGGGGCAAACGGCGAAATGACGGTCCCGCAAGCACAATCGTGCTTGCTGGCGATGAGCGCCCCCTTGAGACCATATGCAGTCGAGGAAGAAAGAAAATCGCTGTTTCTCGTGAAGACTCTTTCGAGCACCCGAGAAACGATAGGCGTGATTTCAGACGACGCACTGATAAAGGGCTGGAGACGCTCTCTGGATAGCCACCCGTTTCTTTGCGTCTACAAAATTCTTCCGATGCACCTAAGGTCCAGCCACCTCTATCATAAATTTTTACAAACCGGCGGTGACGTGATCGAGGTCCACAAGCTGGCGCGCCACGCTTGGTTGGAGACGAGCCAGATCTACGTCAACTTGAACACAAGTGAATTCGTCGCAGCGAGAGATGCGCGTCAGGTACAGGACTTCCTGCTGATGAAGGCCACGCCAACAAGACAGCAACTTCATCAGGAACTTGGTTTGGATGCCGCGGTGGCAAAGCGCCTTACCGTAAGTGCCGCCTCTTTGGGTTTCATGGATTGGGACCTCGACTGCGAACAGGATCGGCTTTCCGAGTTCGAACGTTGGCTGATCAACGGGGAAAAGGTGTTCATCGAAACAGTCGAGGTCGCCGCGGAGCTCTACGCATTTCGAAATCACCTAGTCGATAACGCCCATGTTTTGAGAGAGACCAAAGATTGGAGCGGGACCTGGGCGCCAATGATCCTGCTGATGAACGCCGCACTCGGCGAAATGAGAGCTGACACCCGAAATAAGGGGTCGAAGTTGGCTGCCGAATATGAACTGGAATACAAGGGGTTCAACAGATGATCTTAAACACAGCATTGCTGACGTCCACTTCGGCAACGCCGTCCTTACGGCCCTTTCGCGAACCTGATGATCTTCTGGCCATTTCGACGCCCGGCCGGTGGTCGTTTCCGTCGGCACGAGCGAACGGTCGTCATAGTATCGGCTGGACACGTATGATGGCGAATGGGTTTCCATTGCTGCATCCAAGAAACTCGAAGCTCTTGGAAATGGCGCAGCGCTATTTTGTCTTGCTGCGAGACGGATATTCACGTTCCAGTCAACGACTTGCTTTCAATTCGATTACAGACCGCGTTGGAATTGTTTTAGCAATAGCCGACGTGGTCATGTCGACGGGTTGCGATGCGCTCGAAGAGTTCGGGCCGGCCGAATTCGCGAAGATCAAGGCGAGGGTTCCCTTCGGTTTTGACGACAGGCGTAGCACGCCAATATCGAGTAATCGAATTAGGGAGATACTCAAATCATGGAGGGAGCTCCACGAACTATTCGTCACACCTGGCGACGATGGGTACATAGGATTGAATGACGGATTTCCGTTTCCGCTTTTCACCGAAACCGAAGCGGCAACAATGGTCAGCAAGGGAACGGAAACCGGGTTGACGGCGGACATCCCGCCCGAGGTAGCCTTCGCGCATATTGATGCGGCGATCGAATATATTGCGATCCATGCGAAGGGAATCATTGCTCTAAGCGCGCAAGCGAAGGCTATCGCGAATGCTCCCCGCGTCTATGCAAAGGCCGGTCAAGGCGAACGTAAACGGCAGCTCGCGGCACACCTGCTCTCCATCATAGACGGAAATAGCGGATACGAGCTTTTCCGAGGCAACGTCAACTTCTCTAGGATCGGTAGAGAACTCAACCTCCGGCCCTGCAGTCTCGACCCGATCCTATGTAAACACGCAAACCGATTTCTGCTCTCGGACGATCCCGAAGAGAAGGTAGAGGCAAGAACGACTCTACAGCTCGCCGCAACCAAGCAGGCAGCCGCCCCCGCGAAATATAGGAAGACACACGTGGTGCAAGCCGAACTTGGTCTGCCATATAGCGGGCAGCCCGGCGCGGGGTATGCGCCCTGGCCGATCACCCACGTCGCGCACACGAAAGGTGGTTCTTACACAATCGAGGCCGCCGAACACGATCTGCTTACTGCAATCATAATCTTGATTGCTGCTTTTGATGCGGGCAGAATAGACGAAATCCTCGCAACTGACGTCGATTGTTTGGTAGAGGGAGCGGACGGATTTTATCTCAGAACAAGATTGTTTAAGGAAAACGACCCGGAAGGGGGATCGGTACACCTGAAGCCGTGCCCGCCGGTTGTCGTAAGCGCGATCAACCTAGCAATCGGCATGGGACGGGAAGCGCGCGAGAAGCACGGGTCAAAAAAGCTTTTCTTCTCACAATACCGCGGCAAGTATCGCGTTCCGACGTATCACACGTTCCTGAAAAGAATGAAGGACTTCAGCGAGCGGACGGGAGTGGCTGCTATAGTCGATGGTGGCAGTTGGGAGATCGCTCCTCATCAACTCCGGCGGTTCTTTGTCACCATGTGGAATCACTACTTTGAGTACGGCGGCCAATATGAGTCCTGCCGCCGATTACTTGGCCACGCCTGGATAGGCACCACCATCCGATATGGAAGGTCAGCGACATCCGGCAAAGCGTTTCTCACTGAACAGAGGCGTCTGACCCATAAAGTTCTAAAGTCGGCGGTTTTCAAAGGTCTCGAAGACGTTAGAGGTGCGGCGGGACATCGCCTGGTGCGAGTACTCGAGAGGATGTCGATCAGAACCCAGTCTGAAGAGGACATTGATATGTTCTTCGATAGAAGGATTGATCACAAGGGTGCGGAGGTCCATGGCATGCCATGGGGCTATTGTATCTGGGACGTCGCCGCAGGACTGAAGGCGAGATGCGCTCGCGGCGCCGCTCGCGGAGCCCACGTCAGCCGGCCGGATACGTGGAAGACGCCTGAGGAGTGCCAGGGCTGTGCTTGTTTTTGGACGGATGAGAAATTCGCAGGGTTCTGGGAGCATGCTGTCGAACGCCACGAACGCGTGGCCGCTAAGCCGAGGGCCCCACGGCAGCTTGCCGAAGCGGCCGAGGCTGCAGCGACGTTGGCCAGGCGGATGTGGGTGAGGTAATCGATGTTACGTCTGGTTAAAAAACGACCTGCGGTCCAGGCCACTGCACCGTCTGAGAAATCGCCTCGGGCGACGTTCGAATTTGGACTTCTGGAGCTGAAATCTGTCACGACGGTCGTGGCGGTTTCACATGCGCTTGAACGCGGGGTTGAGTTTTCGATCGATGGCTTTCGACGCCGAAACAAGATCGGCAACAGCACGCTGCAGCTTCCTGCAAATTCCGACTTGCTGAAAGATCTTCAAAAACAGATCGAGCGAGTTGGCGGGATTCTGAGGCGAGGGCACAAGAAAATCCTGCGCGGCAAACTAATCGAAATAAAAAAAGGTCCTCAGCAAAGATTACCTCGAAAATCTTCGGAGCAGGCAAAAATCGGCGAACTAAAGGAACTGTTGGAAGCGGCAGACAAGGATCTGGACGGAGCCGCTAGGGAGCTAAACGTAGCGCTGCGCAAGATCGCAGAACTTGAGTCGAGGTTGAAGGCACGCTGACGATCGCGTCATACTTTCGAAAGCACCGACGATGAAATATGCTTCAAGGCAAGGCAATGGCATTGCGCCCTCTCCTCGATCGCATCTCCACGCTCCCCCAGCGTGTAGTGACCTGACCGTCGAGTGAGGCGGACGAACTTGGTCCACTTGTGCAATGGCGCTCAAAGCCGTCCGAGCGAGCGGCAATCGATGCCATTTCACCTCACAGGACTGAAGTAGAGCGGCACGATGGAGTGCCGAACCCGGAAGTCTCGTCCCGTGTTGACGTGCGTGTGGACCGATCGCCGGAACAACCCCTGTGTTATATCCTGGTCGAACTTGACATCTTCACGCGATCCAGTGAGTCGTGACTGGTATTCGGACAGTACAAGATCGGCCCTCTCTACGAAGCAGTAGATGATCATCTCCCCCGTATCTTGACCTGCGAGACCGGTGCTGTATCTGCGGTCTAGCTGCTCGAACCCAGCGAGCAGCCAGTCGTAGCCCTTGTGAATCTTCGCCTCGGCGATCCAAAGGAAATCGTCTCGGGCCTCGACAACGATGTCGCAGTGGCCTCCGTACTGCGTGTCGTGCGCCGCATCGAAGCCCATCGCCTTCATTGACGTAATTATTTCGATAGTCAGTAAGTCCTCCCCCATCGTCTGCCGTATGTGACTGGTCTTCACGAACTCCTGAGAAACCCAATCCACGGCCCGCTCGACCTGTGCCGCCCGCTGATCATGGGAGGTCGCCAGTATCATGTCGAGCATTATCTGAACGGGTGTCGAATGGCTTTGCGAGGCCTTGATGGATGCTATAGAGTCCTCGAGATCAGCCATCTGCGAGCTCACGTTGCAAAACCTCAGTTGGTGAGAAGAGTGGAACCACACGGGATTCGAAATCTGAAATTGGTTCCCTGGTCACGGGATGATAGAGCGTTCCGGTCCGTCGCGCCCCCGCGAGCTCCTCTAACGATAACTCATGCTCGGTACCGTCTTCGTCGATCAACATCGCATGCACTTGCAGCAATGGGCGTCTGGATCCGGTTAGCAGGTTCAAAGCAGCAAGGACATCCATGTCGACGGCATCTCTACCTGCTGCACGAGATAGAGATTTGAAGCTGAAGAACTGAGATTGGTGAACCGGCTGGGTTTTCAGAAAGCTGATGATATCAAGACATACTGGGCCGACCGAGAGCTCACCCCAGCTTCTTCGATACTCCTCCTCAATTTCCTCAAGCGTTGCGCCTCGGTCGATAGCTACGACAGTGTCGTAGAGACCGTAATGCCTCAATTCTTGATGGCTCTCTATGCCGGTGTAGCGCAACGAAGCATCTTCATATCTACGAAAAGCGAAGACAGCCTCGTTCATTCGCTCGGTGTTGAAGACTCTAAGACTAACCAAAAGGTGAAAGTCGGTGACCGTCAAACCGGTCACGGTCAGGAACAAGTCCGGCTCGATTTTGGTGATCACGTCCTGAAGAGTGTTCTCGCGGAAATCCGTCAGATACATGAAGGCCGGAATTCGCGTTGCGAACTTGATAAGTTTCTCCTGCACGAGCTTGCGCTTGGATTTATACTCCTTCTCGTCGTCGCTTAATTCCTTTTGCTCTTTCGCGGTCAGTTCGCCTTCCTTTGCCTTATGCTTGAGCTCCTTGACCTTGTCGCTCTTGTTTATGATGGTTTCGATGATGTTGTCACCAAGCGCTCGCCATCCCTCAATACGCTTGACGGCGTCCATCGCATCGGGATCCTTAAGAACGCGACCAAGAGTTGCGTTGTCCACATTCACCAGCAATGCCGATTCCCATTTGCGGGCAAGCAGTGTGGCGGAGGTGCCTGCCATCGCAATGTCGAGAATTCCGCCGGCGTCGACCTGCATCATGTTCGCGCCGTCATAGGCTAGCACGGGCAGGAAGGAGACAAGTTCCCGAACGGCATTTTCCGGGTTCGATTCACCCGGAGAGAGACCTATGCCATATTCCGACAACTGCCGCAGTGCGCGCATAGGCGCGAAGTCGAACACGAAGCAGACGGGCTTGAGGATTTCCTCGTCATTTGGGTCGTCGCCGTTAGGGTTCTTGATTGACCAGGGCGACTGCACTCGGAACGCTGCCTGGAAGTAAGTCTCCGGAGATTTCAGATTGCGCAACATCAGAATCGAGGACCACTGCGCCACTGTTACGCCCGTGGTCAGCTTTCCGCAGGAGAGTGTGATCGTCTTGGTATCGAAGCCACTGCCGACGGCCTGGCGAACCGGAGGCAAGGCGTCCAATCCGATCCCGGCCGATGCTCCGGCAGCAACGATCACCTTGTAATCGTGCCAGAAAGTATTGTGGCGCTCCGCCAGCAAGTTCGCCATCGCGTGGCAGGCGGCGACGTTAGGCAGGAACCAGAAACTGTGCTGCAAGTGGGGCAGGAGTCGCGTATCTGAGTATGGCCAAGGCGGGATGATACCCGCCTTGAGGCTGTCGAGTGATCGTGGCGCGTCGGGCGAATTGCGAATTACATTTAGCCACTTCTGGACCTCATCCTTGTGCTTGAACTGCGCGAACACGCCTGTCCCGTTGGCTGCGAAGAATTCGTTGAGATCAAACTCGTCGAACTCCCCGCCGCTCGCGATATGAGTAATTTCCGGCGGCATCTGGTAGGTGAGAAGCCGCATTTGCGGCAGCGCCCTATAAGGATTGCGCTTGCCGGGATTCTTTAACGGAAACTCAGCCTTAGCTCGCTGTTCGTCGGTGTAGGTCCAATTGAATATCTGCTCCTCGATGAACTCCCCCGCGGCGAGCGCTTTGAAGGGGGTGCCGGACAGATAAAGATAGGCTCGTGTGGTGATGGGCAGAAACCCCGCCTCGCTTTCAGATAGAATTCCCAAGTCCTCATTGACGTCCATGAGGTCGGTAGCATATTCGATGCTAGCCTCTTTCCTGGCGACGTCGGCATCCTCGCCTTCGAAAAGCTCCTTCGCCGTCTCGCGCCACGCTCCGAAATGATACTCATCAAACACGACCAAATCCCAAGCTGTCGTGTGGACCCATTCGTGACGGGCCTTGATGTTGCCCGCTCTGTCGCGGCCGAGCATGTCTTGGAACGACCCGAAAAACACCACCGGCTTGTCGCGCTCTATCTCACTCGGGTCGCGCCCGGACTTGCGTGAAAGGTATTGCCAGTGGCCAAAGTCAACGTGTGATTCTAGGTCGGTCTGCCAAGCATCCTCTACAGCGGGTTTGAAAGTCAGCACCAGCACCCGCTTCGAGTTCAGCTTCTTGGCAAGCTGATAGGTAGTGAAAGTCTTGCCGAAACGCATCTTTGCGTTCCAGAGAAAACGCGGAACGGCCTTCGCGTCTTGCTCCCACCGCGATTGAAAATACGTGTAGGTCTGTTCCACGGCCGCCGCTTGTTCATCGCGCGGGGGAAAGGTCTCGTGACGCGTGCCCGTCAATTCTTGACCCGTGCGTAGCTCGGTCAGCACGCTTTTCACGTCATTAACTGTACATCGCACCCATTCGAGCACTGGATTGTCGAAACCCCGACGCTTAAGAGCATTGCGCACGGCGTGGTCGGTGATGACGATGCCATTTTCAAGCTCGGCCGGCTCGTCGAGCTCGATGGTGTAATTGCTAATCGCTGCGGTTTTAAGCTGTTCGGCCACGCGCTGCCTCACGTCACGCGTCGTCTGACCGACCTTGAGCAACCCTTCGTGCGCCGTATCAGCAATGGTATAGGCATAGATGCGCGGCCGCGCTTCCGGCTTCGGAGTGAGAATTTCCTCGATGGTGGGTTTATTCACCATCCGGCTCCATCGGGCGGATCATGGTGTTGATGAACGCAATCTCTTCCTCCGTCAGACTGTATCTTTTGTAGAGCTCTTCATCAGTGCAGGCTTGATTCCAGTCTTGCTGCGGAACCCAGCGATAGACGCCCTTCATCGCATGTTGGCTTATCTTCCGCAAAGACACCAGAAATCTAACAAATGAGGTCTGCAGATAGCGTGCGACGGTTTCTGCCTGCGTTTGAGATTCTAGTGGCCCGGCTACGATCCAGGTCTGCGTGCAGACCGTGTTTGGCTCAGCAATGCTAGGCTTACCTAGAACCATGTCGGGCAGAATATGTCCGCCGCTGTTCCCTGGACCGGCCTGTGGCGCCAGCACTTTCCACGCATCAATGAGATGCGTATTCTTCGCTATGAGTGAGCGCATGATTGCGCCGCTCCGTCTGCCAGCATTCGAGCTTGCATAAACTTTGACTTCGTCTTCACCGGGCTCGCCAACCCTGAACGCCTTGAAGTTCGTGGCCAACCCGAATGGCGTGTCACCAGTGAGGAGGTTCTCGAAGCTTGGCTCGTCCTTTTCAAGAACCTTTTTGAGGATCCTCGCGGCACGCTCATCTCTAATGAAAACATCGTACTCGTTCAGCGTACGGGTACTCGGACCGACCACATCCTGATTGCGGACTAGCGTAACTGCACAGTCCCCGTCGTGTTCGCGATCCCACAAGAAGTAGCAAACGCCACTTTTTAGATCCACACCGGGAAACACCTGCGCCGAGTTCGGATAATCGACTAGGCTGCTCAAGTGCCGATTCCCAAGCATGGTCTTACGGAATTCATCCATACCCCGCCCGCCCGCCATCCAGCGAGATGGAATGACCATGCTAATGTAACGCGGCTCTAACTTTATGGCCTGCTCGACGAACAGGTGATAGATTGAGGAATCGTTGGTCCCCCCTCCGCCGCCGGTCATCTGATATGGTGGGTTCCCGATAATTACGTCAAACTGCATTTCGGCTCCGAACAGCCCACGTATGCGAGCTTTAACGTCATTGGTATGTATGAAAGCATAAGCGTGATTTTCCAACCCCGATTCACGGTCGAAAAGAGCACGTGGAGCACCGCAGTAAGAGCATTTAGCATCGCTCCAGGTATGCTCGACGCGTTCAAACCAGATGTTGCCGACAGCGCTCGCAAAGCTCTGGGCAACGGAGTGTTCGCCATTGGCCTGCTTGGAGCAGTAAAGGCTGCGCCGCGCCAGTAGGCTGGTAAGCTTGGTGATGCCTATGCCGAACACCTGCCGCGTCAGGATATGATCAACCCGTGTTTCCAAATCCGGGATTTCCGCTGCTAGCCCGCCGATCAGCCGCCTGGTGATCTCCCTCAGGAACACGCCGGACTTGGTGAAGGGGTCGAGAAAACGTACCGAACTATCGGCCCAGATCGACGCCCCGCCGCTACGTGCGGCCCATGCCTGGGCCAGCGTGTCGAGCATCCGGTTAGCGAACTCGGGCGGCGTGAAAACTTCGTCGTTGGAAAGGTTGGCGATACAGGTAAGAACATCGGGATTACGACCCCGCAGCGCAAATCCCGCCCGGTCGTTCATGCGGCTTCTCCCGAAATATCTCCGCCCGCCAGATCGCGGACTGTCACGGGAGGATATACTCTGGCCGGCTTAAATATTTCGTGTTGCCCAAGGTGAGAAAAAAGCGAGTCTTCCGTGCTAAAACTCGCCATGCCTGTAAGCACATCAAGTCGGAAGTCCCGCCGCTGGAACTTGCCTTTACCGAGATAGCCCCACTCCACAACCCGGATTGGTGCACCGCCGATGTCGCGCATAGTCATTGCATCGCCATGAACCAGATTGAGCGACAGCACGAAGGACGCGGCCCGATAAAATTCCGCTTCTTTGTCTAGTTTCAGATAAGCTGCGAAGACTTCCAGCATGTTGGCACGGCATTCGGCAACGTTGTCTTCAAGCAGTTCGATACCGTAGGCGCACATGAGCGCCAGCAGGGCGAAGTGACGCCTCTCGAAATCGGACTTACCAAACTTGAGCTCCACGGCGGCGAGTTTGCGTCGCAGAATGGGAACCAAGAAATTTCCGCTGCCGCAAGCAGGTTCCAAAAAGCGGGAATCGATACGTTCGGTCTCGCCCTGCACGAGATCGAGCATATTTTCGACCAGCCAAGACGGTGTGAATACCTCCCCGTGGTCGGCGACACGTTTTTTAGATTTGATCAGGCTCATGGTACCAACTTCCAAGAAAAGCTTCCTAGGCGGTTTTCAGCCCACTACTACAAACTTTCCGGGCTTCCCTACAACAGTCTAAAGACCGTGGAAGGAACTTTGGCTAGACGTCATGACGACGGCGCAAGATTAGCTTTGGCGGTCACTGATTCTCGACAACTGGCGGTTAAGCATTTATCCCCTATATTGCCAGAAAATCGACACCAAATCGGCCCGCCCCCGAATGCAGCCACTCACCTCCCAGCACATCGAGTCAGAGCTTAGCTACGCGTATCTCCATGCAGTCGCGAGCGCGGCGGGGATGGCATGTGATATCTGCGGACGACACGAGGACAATGCTGGCGCCGACGCACGCATTGTGGCGTGGGGGCCATTCCAAAATGGGGGGTATAGAACAGAAGTCGAACTGAAGGTGCAGCTCAAGGCTACGATCAGACCGCCAACGCTAACGAACGAACGCTTTTCCTATGGATTGAAAGGCATCCGGCGCTATGACGACCTGAGGGCAGAAACGCTGACGATCCCAAGGATCCTTGTTGTGCTGTTCCTTCCTCCAGATAGCGGCGAGTGGATTCACCATAGCGAAGAAGCATTGGTCTTGCGCAAATGCGCCTACTGGGTGAGCCTCAGGGGTGCGAAGGCGTCTTTGAACGACACCTCCCAGACAATTTACATTCCCGCGTCCCAACGGTTCGACGTCGATGGGCTCACGAGATTGATGGCGGACTTGTCTCGCGACGTGGTACCGTCCTACTCGGACGTGAATGGGGGCGAGGAATGAGTGCCGGGAAGTTCATACCGCCTATCGATCTTCGAGACTTCCTGAAGGCTGCTGGCTGGCGCGTGATCAAGGAAGGTCTGGCACACCGACAGTACGTGCTCGACCATGCCGACTACCCCCGGAGGCAGCTCATCTATCCGATGGACACGTCTGCGCCGGATTACGTCGAAGCCGTCGAACGTGTCGTAGAAAAGCTGGCGGATATTTCAAAGCGCAGCGTCCGCAGCATCTATTCGGCGTTGTCCAGTCTCCATGAGGATGTCCTTAAGCTTAGGGTATTTTTTGACGGCGACGACAGATCGCTCCCGCTGCCGTTCGCCTCGACGCTGGTTGCCAACACGGAAAAACTCTTGAAGGCGGGAGCTTGCACTGTGCTGCAGCCCAGGATCAGCCATCCGAAGCTTTCACTCGCGGAAGCGGTCCAGTTCATCGACCACTCCAAGTTCGGCCAGACAGAGGAAGGAAGTTTCATCCTGAGCGTCTCCTGCGCGATCAACGCGCTCGACGCGCAAGGCAAACTGCAGTTCGACGAGCAGGACGCGCCATTCGTGAGGCAGGTCACAATCTCGCTTCAGAACGCGATGATGCAGCTTGTCCAGGCTATCGAGGCCGACACTCTCGAAACGCTAGTGGACGAACTGCGCTCTTCTCCCTCTCCGATTATTTCCGCGAACCTATGCGACGCCCTGGCCGGTATGCACGACGAGCATATAAACAACGCACTCGACGTGGGGTTCGTCTGGTCGCCGAAGCGGGCCATTCCCGCGAGGGGCAACGTAGGGCTGATCCGCCTGCAGCGGGACTACTTCTCTCGCATCGACGATGTCCGGCGGGCATTGAAGGCGGACGAGGACGACGAGGAGGATTCCTTCATAGGGACAGTCGAACGGATGGAGGGCGTCATGGGCACCGATGGACGGCGCGCAGGTCCGGTCATGCTTGCGCTACTTCTTCCGGACGGCGAGACGGTACGAGCAAGGGTCGATCTGAATGCCGAGGACTACCTCAAGGCCAATGCCGCCCATCTCCGACACGGATCATACGTTCGCCTGAGCGGAAGGCTTCGTCAGGGCCGCCAGCCTAGACAACTCGCCAACGTTCAAAAATTCGAGTGGCTTTCTGCGGAGCAGCCCGCTCTGTCAGTCGGTGAATCTCAGACGTAGTTTCGTCGGTCTGACGTCTCCGAACTTGGGATTGAGTATCAATGCGCCGCTTCACCGCGCCTACGCGGGCACGGCCTGGCCGAGCGACCTCCAAAACGACGCCATCGACGACGTTATCGCGACGGCCTGTAGGCGTGAGTTCTCTCGAGTCGACTAGCGCCCCCGCCGGCTTCGGAACCAAGCCTCCGGATGCTCGTTGCGCCTCGCTCGAATGTCCCTTGGACGAGAAGAACATCAACTTCTCGTTTCCTGGAGCCGCGGACGGATCGTTTTCCGAGAGACTCTGCGATGCCGTGATGAACGAATGGACGGTCGACGCAGACTTCTACGTGGACATGCACGGCGGTGATCTGCGAGAGAACGTATCAAAGTTCACGATCTACCAGCGTACCGACGACGCACTTCTTCAGGAACGAGCGAAGAAGATGGCGCTGTGCTTCGACACGGACATGATTGTCGGACTACCGGTCCATCGCGGAGAACCTTCCCGCGACTGCAATTTAACTGCGATTTGTGCACAGGAACTCCGACTACCACCACTTGCAAATTCTCTTGCCGTGCCCCTCAATGCGTGTTGGAGAGGGCACAATGAAAAAACCGAAAGATCAAAAGTTTCTCGACAGATACCACGGTCTGCGTCGCCTGTTCGCCGGCGACAAACTGGGTAGATCGGCAATCTGGCACGGTACCGACGCCGCCGGAAGAAGTGTTCTGATCAGACAATGGCCTCGGCAACACAAGCAGCAAGACGAAGAACTGGAGGACATCTGGCGCAGCGAGATAAGGCAGCTACACAGCCTCGCCGCTCTCCCCGCGGCAGGTGAGTTGATAACGCGCTTGCTGTCAACCGGAAAGGATGGCGAGGGGTTTTATCTAGTTTTGGAAGCGGGAGACGCCTCTCCGCTTCAGACACTCCTCGACGCATCGCGAAGAAACAACATGCTAGTTTCGCATCGCATGCCGCAGGTCCGCGCCTTATTGTGGAGGAACTTCCGACGCCTGATCGAAGGGGTCGAGCTTCTACATTCTCAGGGGACGCTGCACCGGAACATCGATCCCTGGTCGGTCATGACGGACTTCTCCTCCGATCCGGATTTCCGTCTGACAGGATTCGAGTGGTCGATGCGCATCGCGAAGACGGCAGAGCCTTTGAAAAAGGGGTCGGTTAGGCCAGCTCCACGTACCCGCGCCACATCGTCTTTCCTCGGAGACTGGAACGACCTCGCTCTGCTGATCGCGACAGTATTGGAGATACCCGCGGCGAAGCTTGCCGATCTTCGCCTGCCTCCGTCGGCCGTGACGGATCACACGACAGCCGCCGAGGTCCGACTCCTAAGAACGATGCTCGGCCTAATCCCGGTCGATCGCTTGGACAGCGACGAGCTGTTGAGGCAGCTCGATGCGATCATTACGACGTCGGTCGCCGACGCATCGCGTAAGGACGCCCAACTGCACCTTGCCCTTTCCCTTGGGCACAATAGCAAGCTTACCGATAAGATCAGAGCAGCAACAGGAAGATCCATCGACGTCTCCGACATCAGCAAGCAAATCGACTTCATCGCCTCGGACTTGGGCGACGCTCCGCTTCTCGTTTGCTGCCAGCCCGAGTACGGCGCCGTGAACTATCAGCTTTGTGGTGGTCTGCTAAATTACAAGATTCGCCCTTGGAAGCAGCCAAACTCAACCGAAGCGGAGACCTGGGAATTCGCACGTTGCGAAGACGCCGACACGGATCCTCCGTCGCACCTCACGGTTCGCGCCAGCAAGGCGATCGATCTCGCCAGTCTCGACTTTATCAGCCGCGTAGACGCGCGCGAATCCTTCCCCCGGCTCCGGGGCCGAACGCTTTCCTGGCAGGCGGAACTGAAGGCTCTGGAAGCAACCAGCGCCAAAAAGACGGAGGAACAGCAGACGTACCAGGCAATCGTGCTCCTATTCCTGATCGAACTGGCGTATTCGGCGGCTGACATCTTTCCTGTCCGGGTGATGACGGACGCCAACGCCGCGCAGCGCGGCGACACGTTCCGCATTCATGTCAAAAGCGAACGCGATGAGCCGCGGCAGAAGCTGTCGGACGCATTGAAGCTCCATTCGCCCGCAAGGCGACTGTCGCAGATTCTCGATAGCGGAGACCTTAGGGAGGAAAACGCATGGATGCTTCTCGAACGTGGCGAGCTCGGCGAAACGGTGCAGATGACGCAATGGCGCTTGGTGGATCCAGAACGCGATGAAAACGCGGGCGCGTTCGAACTCGAAGGAACCAAGCCTCCGCAGATCGACGGATCGGCCTATCTGGCAAAGGCTCAAGCCGGAACGATCGTCCAGCTAAAGCGGCGCCTTCGAGCCCTCGTTGAACTGGGCAGGCACACCGAGCTCCTAAAGATGTTGAATGATCCTCGCGGTGGAATCGACGACAGTCAGGACAAGCTCGACATGAAGGACGACGAGTTTGCCAACCTGGATAAGTCCAAACAGAAAGCGCTGGAGCGGATATTCGCCACCGTACCGCTCTTTCTCGTCCAGGGACCGCCTGGCGTCGGCAAGACCTACGTCGTGAGCGAGATTGTCCGTAGACGGCTTGAAGACGAGGCTACATCAAGGTTTTTGCTGACGGCCCAGAGCAATGCCGCCATCGACCACCTGATGGATGAAATTCGACCGCTGTTCAGAAACTCGGACAACCCTCCGATGATCGTACGCGCTCGCTCGATAGAGGACGATCGCAAGGCGCAAGGCGTCGAAACAGAACACGTCGCTGCCAAAATCGTAAAAGAGCTAGCGGCGAGTCCGTTGGTGAAGGAGGGAACGCCGACGGTGCAGGAGCGCGTGCAGGCGCTTGCCCTGGAATATGGGGGACAGCAGGGAAACGGGAAGGCAAAAAAACGCGCTCGAACTTCCTCGGACAAGCGCGCGATCGAGAGTATGATTCTTCGATCCGCGAACCTCGTATTCGCGACAACGAATTCGGCTGCCGTCGAGACGTTGATCTTAGACCGAGGCCTTTTCGACTGGACGATCGTCGAGGAGGCGGGCAAGGCGACCGGCAGCGAGCTCATATCGCCTCTTCTTCTTTCTCACCGGCGACTTATGATCGGGGACCACAAACAGCTCCCCCCTTTCGACTCCGAGCGTGTCGAGAAGCTGCTCGCCGATCCAGAGGCTGTGAAGTCGGTGCTGAAGGCGGGAGAGGAACTGATCTCGCGGCAGTTGAAAGATGCCCTACTGGAGGAACTGCTTTCCGACGTCCAGCAAGAGAGCAGCGACTTTCCTGCTATCTGCGCGCTCGCCCTGCGGTTTCTGAAAATGTTCGGATCCTTCGTGGAGGAGGATTACGCTTTTCAGGAAAAGCACTCCTCAGCGCGTCCGATCGCGCAGAAGCTACTTGAGCAGCATCGAATGCATCCAGCGATCGCCAAGATCGTCTCCGAATGCTTCTATGAGGGCACGCTGAAAAACTATGAGAAGAAGGAGCGCGAGTTTCTAACATCCGATTCCCCGGTCGTCCTGAAGATTGGAAATCAACGGGCGCCCATCTCGGTGATCGACATGCCCTACAGCCGTAAGAAAGTCGAGCATGCCGCGTTCGCAGACGCGGCGCCGAACTGGCGGAACGACAAGGAAGTCGACGCGGCATTACAGGTTCTCAAGGAACTCGAAGCCCGGCCCGGCAACGATGGAAAGAAACCCAGCTTGGCAGTTCTCTCTCCTTATGCAGAGCAGGTAAGGCGGCTGAAGACTGCCATCAGCGCCGCCATCGACGCCGGGGAACTGGACCTATCCGCGTTCGCTCCCGCTGTAGGCGGGAGCGAATTCGTCGGTACGGTCGACTCCTTCCAGGGAGATCAGGCCGATTGCGTCGTCATAAGCCTTGTCCGAAACAACGAGCACACCAATCCAGACAAGGCGCTCGGGTTTCTCACGAAGAGCCATCGCATGAACGTCCTTCTCAGCCGAGCGAAGTGGAAAATGGTTCTGATTGGGTCCAGGGAATTCTACGAGTACGTCCTCTCCAACGGCGAACTGCCCGATGTGGATCTGAGCTTCTTCCGCAAGTTTTACGCGGCCGTAACCGAGACCCCAAAGGAATCGGTAGAGACGATCACGTACATGTCGCTGGGAGAGCTAAAATGAGAGCTGTACACATTATCTTTCCCGTATTGCGCGGAGCGAGAAAATTTAAGATCGAGAAGGGTCGTCGGTGGAGCGTGATCGAGCACCTGATACTCCAGGCGCTTGCAACGCGGCCTCGCTCGGCCCGTGAACTCTCGGAGGACTCAGGTGGACTGCCACGACGAGTTATCATCGAGGCAATAACGCGCCTGATGCGGGCGGGCTGGGTGGAACTGCTCTCGTCCGGATCGACGGTCGTCTTCGACGCGACCAACATAGGCAAGGCAAGGTCCGTTGACCAGGAACTCCCGTCCGCGATCACGCCTACGAACAAGTGGCGTAGCTTCCAGATCGATGCGCATACCGGAGCCGCTTTTCGGGTGGGCGATCTAACGACCCTCCACTACAACGCCGTGCCGCAAACTACAGACGAGCAGATCGTCCATTTTCTTGACAGGCCAGCGATCGAAAGCGAGGACCTCGGAGAGATATTCAACGCGATCGAAGGCCAAGACGAGCTTATCGTCGGAGTGCATCCTTCCGCCACAAGGCTCTCCCGAACCAACGGGATCGTGACGTACCGCCACGGCGTTCCCGAGGGAATTCCGTCCAAAGCGCCCAAAGCTTTCGTCGATTTTATAGAAAACGAATACGCAAAAGTCCGTGAGCTGGAAAAGACACTACCTGAACCTTCACGGCCCGCCGTCGCAGCGGCAACAAGGGAGAGTTCCGACAACAGCTATCTGTTCGACAACACGGATCTCATCCTTGACGGCAAAGGACACGAGGAAGCGCTCTCAAAGCTGATTAAAAGTGCGGATACGAGAATCCTGATCCACTCGGGATTTGTTACCACGAACGTCGACGCAGTACTTCCAAAACTGCTTGCTGCCGCCGGACGATCGGTCAGGATTGATCTCTTCTATGGTCAAGACGAGGCGGAAGGGGCCCGAACAAGCAGCGAGTTGGCGATAGAACATCTCAAGAAGAAGATTGCCGGCACGGGCGTCCGCGAGATGTTTCACATCCACCCCTTCTCCACGGAGTCGCATTCAAAAATCGCGATCGCTGACGACCGACAGGCTGGATGGACGGCGATTGTCGGCTCCTGCAACTGGCTTGCGGCTGACTACAAGAGCTTTGACGCGTCGGTTCGCCTTCGCGATCCGCGACTCGTCGGACAGCTCCTAAAGATCTTGGGAAAGATGGCAAAGGGACGCGTCGGCGTCTGGAACGACACAAATGTCGCGGGCCTATTCGTCCTGGGACGATCTGTAGAGCGACTGCCGGCGAAGGGAGGAAGAAAAGCGCAAATCGATCTTTTGTTCACTGGCGATCATGCCCCTCTTGTTATGGAGGCTGCCCGGATGGCGAGGGAGCGCGTGTTCGTCCTCAGCCACCAGTTCGGCATCGCGGGCCGTCCTGTCACCATCTTCCCTCTGATGGACTCAGCCAAATCGTCGGGAATCGACGTCTCCGTTTTCTACGGCAAATCTTCCGGAAAGAGGGGGGCCGGCAAGATGACGGCCGAAGAACTGCTGGATCTGCGCCAGCGATATGGAGAAGCGGGTCTGGTGCTTAGGTCGGTAGAGCGTCCTCGTCTCCATGCTAAGGTGCTTGGATGGGATCGTGACGAGATCGCGATCACCAGCTTCAACTGGCTTTCCGTCGATCCAAACGATCAGAAGCCATTGCGAGAGATCGGCGTGAGGATCAAGTCTAACCGGATTGCGGAGCAGTTCCTCCAAGACTTTGATCGCGCGCAATGGTAAAGGGCCGCTCGCAGACAGCTAATGGTCTTGCGCAAGAGCGGTCTCATTGCCAGGTTCCTTAAGGCAAAGCTGCATGTCGAATGGAGCCATGGGTCTGGTAAGAGCGCGGTTCAGACTCCGCTGAGCGCGGGGATGAGTACTGCGGGGGGCCTTATGCCAATGCGCAATGCCGAGCTCTCGTCGGCAGCGCTATTGAAAAGGGGGTGATAACGCTGCTCGAGCGCCGCTTCGAAGAGAGATCGAGTACCCAAATTTTGACGCATCAAAACTGGAGTTGATAGAATTCCAGGCACCATGTCCGCGACACATAGCATGTCGATCACAAATGACGTTTTGAAAACGACGCCGAAATATAAGTGCTCGTGGGCGTTCCCCCACGTTGGATCAATGACGTGCCCCTGTTGATCGACTAGCCAGGCGTGCTGCATAGGTATGAGCTGTCCAGGCTTGGTCGTAGCGAAGCCTTCGGCGTAGAAAAGCTCCTCACGTCCGGGTGAAGCAGGGAGAACCGCCTTCACGCAGTTTGCGTAGCACTGACGCTTCTGCCCTGCAGGCACATAAGCAGGACGGTCTCGAACGCCCGCCATGGGCCTGCCATAAGCGAGAAGCGCAGTTTCTGGGCCGAAGTAGGATTCGCTGGCACCATCGGCGAGCCAGCCTATATGGTCTCTGATGATCCTGTCCGTATATCCGCTATCTGTCACGTCGGGTCCTTTGCGTCGATTGGACCAGGGTGGCGCCGAAAGTTGGCGGCGTCAACACGTGGAATCCACACTCAAAGGATTGGATCGCGAAACGACCTTCCTGAATCCTTGGATGTTCGGTTGAACAGCACCCAAAGAAGTACGAGCAAGACTTGACGGGTTTCTAACTAATCGACGCTCACGGCCACCCGCTTCCTGCTCGTCAAGCATAATTTCAAAAGGCTTTCGGGGGAGTTGAGAAGATCGATCATCGTCGCGACGTCGCGAATTCGCAGGACCATTTCATGAATTGCCAAGACGCCGAGCAGCTCCCCAGCCGGATTCAATCGTTCGAAAAGCGTCGCGATAGGTGCGCACATCTGATTGCGCGGCCTCGAGTGTGGCGGCGAAGTGGAGCCCCACATCCGATCCGGAAATGATCTCATGGCAGTAAACGACGAATTCAACGCGATTTCGGCTACCATTCATGTCATGGTCTCTCTCGGCCGATTACGATTGTGAATCCTTGCTTGGCGACGTCAACGCGCTCATTTTTTGCCAATCAGTAGCTTGCGGTGCGTTTGTTAGCGCTGGCTTGTCGGTGTCGCTCGTTCAAGCTCCTGCAAGGTCGATGCCGGAACTATCGATCATGTTTTTGCAGACCATGCAATTCCAACAATTTCTCGTAGTGCTCTTCGACTCTGCGGCATTGCTTCACGCGACATTCCCTTCCGTCCGCTGTGAGGCACTATGTGCTTTCGCACCCACGGGACATGGATGATGTTCCATTTCCACATGCCCGTCTTGCCAAAGCTGGTTTGATCTAGCTGGATGCGGCCAAAAGACTGCTCACCGTCGAACCCGGTGAAATCCTTCTCCTGGCCACGTCTGGCGCCATCTGTATTTGGGCTATTCATCACTCACACGACGTAGCCTCACCGAAAGACGATTAATGGCCGAGCTGGGCTTCTGCCGATATCATCTCGATGAATTCGGCGCTGGTCATGATCCTGGTTTCGTGGAAACCAAGTTCACTGACGAAGGTGACCGCCCAGAGCGCACTGTCGACCTGAACTGCGATATGAAACGATCTCATCGTTGCCTCCTTCATTCGAAGAAGACAGCACGGCGGTCAGGACGGGTCGACCCGCAAATCTGCGAGTGCCCCATCGGCGACCGTCGAGCGATGTTGCTAAGTGTTCTCGTCTAACCCGAAGTCAATAACTCGTATTGGGCAATTGCTTTTTAAGACATTGCTGATGGTATGGCGGCATGACGAAGCCGTCGAAACCAAAGCCGCTTCTGCAGGATGCCGAGAAGCCTATTCGATCCCGGCCTCGCAAAGCGCGAGATCCAGCGCAGCCGAATCTTCCCTTGGACCCTATGCCAGATCGCATTGAGCCGTGTCTTGCGCTTCTGAAAGCAAGACCGCCGAAGGGCGACGGTTGGGTTTATGAGATCAAATGGGATGGCTATCGCCTGTCGGTTCATGTCGAGCCGACGCGCATTCGCATCCTGACGCGCGGCGGCCATGACTGGACGGATCGTTTCCTGGCAATCAAGCAGGCGGCATTGTGGCTTCCTGTTGGCACGGCAATCCTCGACGGCGAAGCGGTGGTTCTCGACGAGCAGGGAAGGTCGGATTTCAGCCTGCTGCAACAATCGCTGGGTGGGCGGGGCGGCAAGAAGAGCTCAAGCGACGCCGTCTTCATGACTTTTGATCTGCTTTATTTCGACGGCCACGATCTCAGAAACTCCGAACTCGACATGCGTCGGCATCTGCTCGAGGACCTGGTGCCGGCCGGCGAGCTGGGCGATATCCGGCTCTCTGAGGAGATTGAGGCCGATGGCGATCAGTTGCTGGCGAGCGCCTGCGAACATGGCCTGGAAGGCATCATCGCCAAGCGCCGCAACGCGCCCTATCGCAGCGGCCGCCTGGGCGACTGGCTGAAGATAAAGTGCACCCAGAGTGACGGCTTCGCGATCGTCGGATATGAGAAGTCGACGGCATCGTTCGGTGGCATCGGCCGACTGCTACTCGCAGCGCGCAAAGGAGATGAGCTCGTCTATGTCGGGGGAGTGGGGACCGGCTTTAATGAACGATCCGCCGCCGAGCTCCGGAAGCAGATGGACAAGCTGATCATCAGCAAGCCCGCCGTTGATACGGGGAGGAAGCGAAACGCGGTCTTCATCGATCCCAAACTTGTTGCCGAGGTCGAGTATCGGGCATGGACGCATGACGGCAAGCTGCGGCACGCGTCCTATAAGGGCCTGCGCGAGACCTCAGACGACACGGCCATTTACGAGATCAAATAAGATGTGCGCAACGCAACAAGCAGGGCGAATTGATGGGCTGCTGCCGTGGGATCACTAGGGAAGCAATTTTTGCCGTAGCCCCAATTTTCCAACAAAAGGAAAGTGTTCGGATTCGCAAAAAAATAGAGCATTTCCGCTACTCAAACCAAGGCGGAAATGCTCTCGTAGGTTAGTGCGTAGCACACTTTGCGCTGCGCACCGCTTGCACCTCACAAGTGCCTATTCATCGGGCGTCGCCGGAGCGGCGTCCTCAAGTGAGGTGCGGATTTGATCAATTTTCCCATTTGCGTCGCCAACCCCCAGAATGGTCTTGGCCTGGCTCAGAACCGCCGGACTGACTTCACTGGTTTTCGTTGCGGAAGCCAATGCGTCCTCCAGCGCCTCATCCCCCAATAGCGGGTCATCGGCTGCGGGCTCGATTCCATTGTCGAGCTCATACTGGGCATAAGCCACGGCATAGGCCGAAATGGCGGTCATGCGTGGGTCCGACGTATGCATCAATGCCTTATAGTTCCCCTTCAAGGAGTTCAGGCCCGCAAGTTGCGCCGACAGGTTCTTTTCTTTGGTGCTGACTTTGGTCTCGTCTGTCTTGACTTGTTGCCATTTGATGTTGCGCGGATTGCCATTCGATCGGGCCTGGGTGGAAGACGGCAAGCTGAGGCATGCGTATTACAGAGGGCTGCGCGACGTGGCTGATGTGGCGACTGTTTATGAGCTGGCGTAATCGCTCGGGCTGGCTTTGAAGCCCCTACAACTTGCCTGAAGTCGGCAAGGAATTGTTCAAGCCTGAGGAGAATTTAGTTGAGCCGGCAGGTTGTCATCCTTCTGTGCCTCACCTACCGTATTGTTCCGTAAACGATTCCGGGGACTTTCATGTGCCGCAATATGCTAGGACGAGCCATCAACAAGATGGCCGCCACATGTCTGACTCTGCGAGGTCTGTTGATCGTTGCCTCGGGGGCGGCGCTGGTGGCGCTCTCCGCAGGAGCGGCATCGGCCCAAACCGCTGTTTGGACCGGCGCGACAAGCAATGACTGGACGAACGGGAACAACTGGTCGACCGGCACCGCTCCTGCGGCAGGTCAAACTGTCAACATCGGCGCAGCAGGTGCAAGTCGGCCGGATGCAATCCTCGGCGTCAGCGGGCCAATGGTCGTCTCGGCAGGCTCCATAAACGTGGGCCAAGTCGCGGGTGTGCCTGGCACACTCACGATCCAGAACGGCAGCCGTTTGTCCAACACAAGCACCGCCCGGCTTGCGGTCGTAGCCGGAAGCTCCGGGACCGTCACCGTGACCGGCTCTGGATCGCAATGGACCATACCACTTGGAACGTTTTATGTCGGCTTTCAAGGCACTGGCACCCTGTACATTAAAAACGGCGGGCAAGTTACGACGGGTTCAAATACAGTCCTTGGCGGTGGTATTGCAGCTTCGGGCATCCTCAACATCAGCAGCGGCGGCACGTTGCAGACCCTGTCCCTGCGGGGCGGGCCCGGCGCGAGCCAGGCCAATTTCGACAATGGTATTTTGCGCGCGACAGCCGCCAACGCGACCTTCATCAACGGATTTTCCGGCACTGAACTCAACCTGCTCGCCGGCGGGCTGACGATCGATACTGCCGGCTTTGCTGTGGGAACCGACGCGGCGTCGGGGTTTTCAGGCGTCGGCGGCCTGAGTGTCACCGGTGGCGGTATCTTCAGCCTTCTGGCAAGCAGCATCTATACCGGCGAGACGCAGATCGACTTCGGCAGTGGCCTCGCGCTATCCGGCGCCGGCGCCATCGCCAATTCCAGCCGGGTTGTCGCCGACGGCACTTTTAACGTTTCGGCGGCCGCGGCCCCGACCATCCAGAGCCTGGCCGGCAGCGGCAGCGTCCTACTCGGAGCCCAAACCCTGACGATCGCCAATGCCAACGACACCTTCGCAGGCGTCATCGGCGGCACGGGCGGACTGACCGTCACCGGCGGCAATCAGACGCTTTCCGGCGTCAACACCTATACCGGCGCGACGACGGTGAGCGCTGGCCGGCTGGCCGTCAACGGCTCGATCACCAGCGCGCTGACGACATCAGGCACCGGCATTCTCGGCGGCACCGGCACGATCTTCGGCGATACGACCAATGCCGGCACGATCGCGCCCGGCAATTCGATCGGCACGCTGACCATCACAGGCAACTATACCGGCACTGGCGGCACCCTCGAGATCGAAACAATCCTTGGCGGCGATGCCTCGCCATCCGACCGTCTCGTGGTGACGGGCAATACCGCAGGTACGACTAATGTCACGGTCATCAATCTCGGTGGCGGCGGCGCGCAGACGGTCGAGGGCATCAAGATCATCGATGTCGGCGGCATATCCGCCGGCAACTTCTCGCTGCTCGGGGATTATGTCTTCGAGGGTGATCAGGCCGTGGTCGCGGGGGCATATGCCTACCGCCTCTACCAGGGCGGCGTCAGCACGCCTGCCGATGGCGACTGGTATCTGCGCTCGACCGAGCTTGACCCCGCGGGCGCCGAGATCGGGCCGATCTATGCGCCCGGAGTGCCGGTCTACGAGGCCTATGCCGGCGTGCTGCAAAGCCTCAACCAGTTCGGCACGCTACACCAGCGCACCGGTGGGCGGATGCTCGACGGTGATCGATCCGCAGACCAGGACGGCAACACCGCCGCCAGGGGGATCCAGACCCGCATCGGCGGTAACCGTTCGCACTTCGAGCCGGAAAGCTCGACCACCGGCACCGACTATGAGGTCAGCAGTTGGACGCTGCAGGCCGGTGTCGACGGAGTGCTGCGCGAAAGCGAGGCCGGTGCTCTGATCGGCGGGATCAACTTTCATATGAACACCGCTTCGGCCGACATCTCCTCGCGCTTCGGCAAGGGCGACATCGACACCACGGGCTATGGCTTCGACGGCACCTTGACCTGGTACGGCAAGAGCGGCTTCTACGTCGATACGCAGGCTGCCGTCACCTGGTACGACAGCGACCTCAAATCCTCGACACTTCAAACTTCGCTTGCCGACGGCAATGACGGCTTCGGGTATGGCCTCAGCATCGAAGCCGGACAAAGGATCGCTCTGACGAGCCAATGGTCGGTGACGCCGCAGGCGCAGCTCGCCTATTCCTCGGTGCGCTTCGACAGTTTCACCGATGCCTATGGCGCCGATGTCTCGCTTGACGACGGTGACAGCCTGACAGGCCGCCTCGGCGTCTCGGCCGATTTTGACAGCGAGTGGAAGGATGCCTCCGGAAAGACCAGCCGCTCGACGCTCTACACCATCGCCAATCTCTATTACGACTTCCTCGACGGCTCGGATGTCGACGTCTCGGGGACCAGCGTCGTCAGCGAAAACCAGGCCCTCTGGGGCGGTCTGGGCCTGGGCGGATCACTCAGTTGGTCCGACGAGCGTTATGCAGCCCACGGTGAAGCCTTTGCCCGCACCAGCCTCAAGGACTTCGGCGACAGCAACACCATCGGCGCAAAGATCGGTTTCACTGTGAAGTGGTAGGTGCGACCGCGCCGCGGAGAGCGGCATCAGACCGAACTATGACTGCTTCTCGTATTCCAGCTCGGCTATTTCGTCGGCCAAGGTGACTACGTGCTCGCTTAGACCATCAGCGACATTGTCGAGAAGCTGAGCCAATTCGGGGTCGCTCTCGGCGGCGCAACATTCTGCGGACTAGAAAAGGCGTTAGAAGCTCGCCAGTCATCGGCCCGCGTACAAGGCGAGAGTTCCAGAAGCTAGTCGACCGTGAACGCCACACACTGCCTGCGAATCTGGCAGCACTGGAGGAGGGATTCAGGCGAATTGAGAATGTCGATAATCATCGCCACGTCGGGCATCCGAAGCACGAACTCATGGATTCCTAAAGCGCCCAGCGGTTCGCCCGTCGGGTCCATTTGCCGTAGAGCCTCCCGGTACTCTCCCACTTCCGCTTTCGACTGCTCGAGTGTCGCCGAAAAATGCATACCCACATCCGATCCGGATATAATCTCGTGGCAATAGACGGTGAATTCCACGTGAGCTCCTTTTCTACGGCCGGCATAGTTTATTTCCTTTGAACCGCGGCCAATGAATCCTTGCCACGTGAGATCGCCGCAACTCATGTCTTGTCGATACGCATCTGGCGATCGACGACAAGTTCGGCGGCCAGCCGCATCAGGCGAGCCTTCTCCTTCGTGAGGAGGTCTTTCGTTGCCCGATATTCGCGCGCAAGGATCCCGTCGACTTCAACACGAATTTCGGCCGTCGGCACGAAGGATTCGTCGACGCGGGTTGCTCCCACCTGGTAACGGAGCCACTTCCCCAGCCCATAGCTTCCAACCAGCCGGTAGGCCAATCGGGTAGCTTGGTCGAGGTCGCTTCCTTCGATGCCGCCGGCGCCGATAGACCGGTTGCCAAATATGACTTCTTCCGCCGCGGTGCCGCCCAGCATGATCCGGATATTTGCCAGCAAATCCTTTTCTGTGGGCAAGGCTTGGTTTCGCATCTTGTAATGCAATCGGCCACCGTCCTGCACGGGCTCGCCCTCCACCATGTGGGATTCGACCCTGATGCTGATTACGTCCGCCACTCCCGATGCCATCGCCATGAGAGCGTGACCGATCTCATGCACGCAGATGCGATGAACGACGGTTTCGGGAAGCGGGACTTGGGCCGGAAGAACGGCTTTGACGTCCCGGATACTGAGAACGCCCTTTCGAACTCTAGCCGCGCGTTTTGCGGCTCGCGCAAGTTTTTCCAGGTCGGCAGGTGTGATGAGTCTTAGCTTGTCCGTGATCACGCGCAGGTTCTTTGCAGAGAGAGCCTGATTGAGATGATAGGCGAGAATTTCCGCACGCTCCTGGTCCTCGGGCAGTTCCAGGTAGACGTGTTTCTCCAGACGGCCGGCCCTGAGGATCGCATTGTCGATCAGGTGCCCGTAGTTGGTCGCTCCAACGATGATTGTTCCGGGTTGTTCGAGCGCGTGCGTCGTCAGTTCAAGAAACCTGCCAATGACATTACCTTCATAGAATGCGTGATCTCCCCGCATCGTAGCGCGATCGCCGATGGCATCGAGTTCGTCCACGAGCAACACCGCACCGCGTCTCGACGTGGCGTCGGAGAAGGATTTGGACATCGCCGCGAGCATGTCGCCAAGGTAGCCGTTCTTGGATCCCTGCCATGCGCCCACCGACGTCGGAACGAGTTCGAATCCGAGCTCGTTGGCGAGCGCAGTCGCGAACAGCGTCTTGCCCGTTCCGGGCGGGCCCATGAGAAGGATTCCCCTATCGACGTCCGTCCAAGGGATTGTACCCTCTCTCCAATCGGCGACGTCCTGCTTGATCGCATCGACCCATGGACGTGCTGGACCGTACCCAGGCAGTTCCGAAAGCTTGGCAGAACGGTCGGGAGTCGAAATCGGCTTCGTCAGGGTCGCTATATCGAAACCCTTAAGCGAGTTTCGAGCGGTTAGGCCGATTACTATCTCCGCTGGCTGTTCCGCGATCGCTTCTGCAAGCGTCATATCGACATCTTCAACGCCGAGCACCTTTCGTGCCGCGATTACGTGCCTGGCGGTCGGCGGCAAAATGTTGACAATGACATCCGCAGCCAACTGAAGCGACAGCCTCACGGAGTCCAACGACGTCGCCAGATAGATGACCTGATGCTCCGGACGAAAGACCGCGAAGTCCTCGATCCCCTTTGGCGTCGTGCGTCGTGGCGCTTCTCCTATGATATGTACCGGTCTGCGGAAATCATCGTAGTACGAATTCTCCCGGCCACCGCTCATAAGCACATTGGCTGCCGACTTGGCGTACCAGATCCAGGCTTTTTCGACGATGCAGAGGATGATCCCCTTCGCATCGTTCTTGAACTGATCGGTTCCTCGAAGGGCCTGCCGGAGCGCGCAGAGCATAAGGAATTTTGCTGTATTGCTGCTGGTTTCCGTGAAGACCTTGCTGTCGAGATGATGATGCATGCTAGTTCATCCTATGGTGGCTATTAGACGCGGCATCTCCGATCGGTGGCGAATCATCGATTTCCTCTTTTTGCTGGTTCTCGCAACGAAAAGGCAAGGATTCGTCAGCCTCGATCCTTCATGTCGCCTTTTCGATCTTTGTAGACGCCCTTTCGATTGCGGCGTCAACTAATTTGATTCCTGCCGCGTGGGATGACATTCAATCCTTATGAGGATACCCCCGCGAATGCTTAAGGTCGCACGAGAGCTCCTTGGCATGAGCCAAAGTGAGCTCGCGGATGAACTTGACCTGGAAAGACGGGCGGTTCAGCGCGCGGAGGCTCGCTACCCGTCCCTGAGTTTAGAGCGCCAACAAATTTTCACAGAATACTTCCTAACGCATGGCATGAGGTTCTCGGCACCAAGCCCAGAGCGAAGCGGATGGGGGATCGCCGAACTCTTCGATCGTGGCGAGACACCGGTACCTTCAAGATTTATCCGCGCGGCGCGTATCGGCCTCAATAGGTCCCAGGAAGCATTAGGTAATGACGCCGATCTTGGGACTGTGACCGTCCGACGGATCGAGGCCGCAGACGAAACTGTCCAAAACGAGACGCGCCTTTATCTTATCGCGTATTTGGAGAAGGAAGGCGTCGCATTCCTGATGCCCAACGGCACTCGAGGCTGGGAGGTCGCTTTCTCAAAAATGGAGGCCGAACCGTCGGCGCGGCATCCTCGATTTAACCTCCAGAAGCGGAAGCAATCCATGCGAGGCGAATGATACGGAGCTTCTGCACGTGCGGAACAAGTTCATGATTGTGTAAAGCGATTGGATTTGCTAACGTAGCACCACGGTACAGGCAGGGATGCCAATGACCGTGAAGGGTTAAGCTTTTTGGTTCGCCGCTGCGGAACTTCGGTTGCCGCGGCTTTTTGTGTTGCGCTGAGCACTGGCGCAACACCGGCCATTCCCCCCACACCCCCTAAGACCGGGGGCTTTCCGCCCCCGGACCCCCGAGGATATTTGAATGAAGGGTTAGGCTATAACAAAGGGCGCCTGACCGATCCCGTTCTAGGAGCATCTCGGTTGAGCAAGTTGCTTCAATGTTTCAAAACGTTGATATGCTTGAAGTGATCGACGTCGATATAAAGCAGCGCAATCGGGCTGTCGGCGGCCGCTTCGACCGCCCGCTGGTTGATACGCATGGAAAATGCCGCCCGGTTCGGCAGGCCGGTGAGCGGATCATGCATGGCGAGATGGGCAAGCTTTGCCTCGACGGCGCGCTCCTCCGTCACGTCTTGCGAGATACCGAGCAGATAACGCGGCGAATGGCCCTCGGGCGTCGGCAGGGCGCGCTTGACGGTGCGCAGGAGGCGCGGCGCACCGTCGGCGCGCAGCATGGTCTCCTCGAAGCTGATCGCCGTACTGGCTTCGAAGGCCCGGCGATCCTGCTCGCGGAAGGCGTCTGTCTGACTGGGAGGAAACAGCGCCCGGTCGGTTTGGCCGACCACGTGCTCCGCCCGCATGCCGACGATGTCGCCGCAGGCCTCATTGAAGAGAATGTAAAGCCCGTCGGCTTCCATGTCCTTGACGAAGACGCCGACCGGCAGGTTGTCGACGATGCTGTCGAGAAGCGAGCGTGTATCGCTGATCTGGCGTTTGGCGGCGTTGACCTCGCTGCGGTCCTGCACGATCGCCAGGATTGCGGCCCTGCCCTCGAAGCGCACTTCTCGGCCATAGGTCAGCACTTCGAAGGTCTCGCCACTCGCCTTGAGGTGAACCCAGCGCTCCGCCTTTTCCATGTCGGTTCGGCCGCTGACGGCATCGATCATCCGTTCCCGCTCATGCTCAGGGCGAATATCCAGAACCGTCATGCGCCGGTATTCGTCCGCACCGTAGCCGTAAAGTGCCGCCGCCGCCTCGTTGACGATGAGAAAGCGCAGCGATGTCGGATCATAGACCCACATCGGCGACGGATGCGTTGCAAACAATGACCGGAAGTCGTCGTTTAATGCTTCGATCTGCTCGGTCTTCTGCAAGGGGGCCATGGAAATTCGCGTGCCGTTGATGCCGATGCCAGGGGTATACCGAGAAAAGTTAAATAAAATCAGAATCATACTCAGGGTTAAACTTTAGGCTTCCGCCTTCAGAATGTGCAAAGCGGCGGTCTTCCATCACGATCTCGGCCCTCGATAAAATGATTTGGGCGCCCTGGAACAATTCCGTCGATCGTGCGTTGCGGCTGATCGATGTCGCATTCGAATTGCTGAGGAGGGCTTCATGGGCAGGTTCGGCACGACGACGGATTACAGCAGAATCAGACATTGGATCGAAGCGCGCGGCGGCCATCCCGCCCGCATCAAGAACGCACCGGACAGCGAAACCGTCCGCGTCGATTTTTCCTCGGAACCGGAAGAGATTTCCTGGGATGAATTCTTCCAGGGCCTCGACGGCAGCAGGCTCGCCTTCCTTCACCGCACCAAGGCTGAAGACGATGCCGCCCGTTTCGGCAAAATCCGCCGCCGGAAACGCCGGCACCATTAATTTAACTTCTGAAACAGCAAAAGACCCGGCGCCGTTTCCAGCGCCGGGTTTTTCATTTCCTTGGGAGGAAAGACTCAATCGATATTGAAGGTCAGCGGCTTTGCCTGGCGTACCGCCTGGTGGGCGGTCAACTCAGCAAGCACCGCGTCATCTACCTTGCCGTCGACATAGAGCAGCGCGATGGCGTCGCCGCCCTGCTTGTCACGGCCGAGCTGGAAGTTGGCGATGTTGACGCCGGCAGCACCAAGCGTCGTGCCGATGAAGCCGATCATACCGGGAACGTCGGTATTGGTGATGTAGATCATGTGCGAGCCGACATCGGCATCGAGGTTGATACCCTTGATCTGGATGAAGCGCGGCTTGCCGTCCGAAAACACCGTGCCGGCCACCGAGCGTGTCATGCTTTCGGTGGTCACCGTCAGTTTGATATAGCCGTCGAAGACGCCTGTCTTGTCGCGCTTGACCTCGGAAAGCACGATGCCCTTTTCCTTGATCATGATTGGCGCCGAAACCATGTTGACGTCGGCGACCTGCGGGCGGATGAGGCCGGCGAGCACGGCGCTCGTCAGTGCCCGCGTGTTCATGTTGGCGGTGACGCCGTCATAGAGGATTTCGATTTCCTTGATCGGCTCTTCGGTGACCTGGCCGACGAAGGCGCCGAGAACGTCGGCAAGACGGATGAAGGGCTTCAGGATCGGCGCTTCCTCAGCCGTGATCGACGGCATGTTGATGGCGTTGGAGACCGCACCATTGACGAGGTAATCCGCCATCTGTTCGGCCACCTGCAAAGCGACGTTTTCCTGCGCCTCGGTCGTCGAGGCGCCGAGATGCGGCGTGCAGACGACGTTCGGCAGGCCGAAGAGCGGGCTTTCCTTGGCGGGTTCGACCTCGAACACGTCGAAGGCGGCACCCGCGACATGGCCGGACTTGATCGCTTCGGCAAGCGCTGCCTCATCGACCAGGCCGCCGCGGGCGCAGTTGATGATGCGCACGCCTGGCTTGGTCTTTGCCAGTGCTTCCTTGTTGAGGATGCCGCGCGTCTTGTCGGTCATCGGCACATGCAGCGTGATGAAATCGGCCCGGGCGAACAGCTCTTCGAGTTCGACCTTGGTGACGCCCATCTCCTCGGCGCGCTCCTTGGAGAGGAACGGATCGTAGGCGACGACGTGCATCTTGAGGCCGATGGCCCGGGCGCAGACGATCGAGCCGATATTGCCGGCGCCGATAACGCCGAGCGTCTTGCCGGTGATCTCGACGCCCATGAACTTCGACTTCTCCCACTTGCCGGCCTGCGTCGAGGTATCGGCTGCCGGAAGCTGGCGGGCGACGGCGAACATCAGCGCGATCGCGTGTTCGGCCGTCGTGATCGAGTTGCCGAAGGGCGTGTTCATCACGATGATGCCGCGGCGCGAGGCGGCCGGGATATCGACATTGTCGACGCCGATACCGGCACGGCCGACGACCTTGAGGTTCGTCGCCCCCTCGATGATCTTTTCCGTCACTTTGGTGGCGGAACGGATGGCCAGGCCATCATACTTGCCGATGACTTCGAGCAGACGGTCTTTGTCCTTGCCGAGCTGCGGTTCGAAATCGACTTCGACGCCCCGGTCGCGAAAAATCTGGACGGCGGTTTCCGACAATTCGTCGGATACGAGAACGCGAGGTGCCATGATGGCCTCCTTCAAAAGTGTTCAGCGATGAATGAATCAGGAATGGGCTCCGCCCTATGGCGGAGCCGGATGCGATCACCTCAGGCGGCGGCCTGAGCGAGCTGCGCCTTCTGTGTTTCGAAGGCCCAGGAAAGCCAGGGCATCAGCTTCTGCATGTCGGATGCCTCGATCGTTGCGCCGGCCCAGATGCGCAGGCCCGACGGCGCGTCACGGTAGTGGCCAACGTCATAGGCGACACCTTCCTTTTCCAGGAGGCCGACCAGGCCCTTGGCAAAATTCGCCCGACCGTCGTCGTCAAGCGCTGCGATGTCCTTGTCGACGATCTTCAGGCAGACGGAGGTGTTGGAGGCCGTCTCCGCCTTGACGGCGAGATTGGCAATCCAGTCGTTCGCCGCGACGAAATCGTGGATGACCTTGGCATTGGCATCGGCACGCGCGATCAGCCCCTTGAGGCCGCCGACCTGCTTCGCCCAGACAAGCGCATCGATATAATCCTCCACGCAGAGCATCGACGGGGTGTTGATCGTCTCACCCTGGAAGATGCCCTCCGTCAGCTTGCCACCCGAAGTCATCCGGAAGATCTTCGGCAGCGGCCAGGCCGGCGTGTAGGTAACCAGACGCTCGACGGCGCGCGGCGAAAGGATGATGACGCCGTGGGCACCCTCGCCGCCCAGAACCTTCTGCCAGGAGAAGGTGACGACGTCGAGCTTGGCGAAATCGAGTGCCTGCGCGAAAGCCGCCGAGGTGGCGTCGCAGATCGTCAGGCCCTTGCGGTCGGCCGGGATGAAATCGGCATTCGGCACGCGCACGCCCGAGGTGGTGCCGTTCCAGGTGAAGACGACGTCGCGGTCGAAATCGACGGCGGACAGATCGGGAAGCTCGCCGTAACCGGCTTCGAGCTTGCGCACATCCTTGAGCTTCAGTTGCTTGACGACATCGGTGACCCAGCCGGCGCCGAAGCTTTCCCAGGCGAGCATGTCGACGCCGCGTTCGCCGAGCAGCGACCAGAGCGCCATTTCGACGGCGCCGGTGTCGGACGCCGGAACGATGCCGATGCGGTAATCCGCCGGCACTTCGAGAATTTCACGGGTAAGGTCGATGGCCTGCTTGAGCTTGGCCTTGCCGACCTTCGCGCGGTGCGAACGGCCAAGGGCCGCGTCGGAAAGGGCTTCGAGCGACCAACCGGGGCGCTTCGAGCAGGGGCCAGAAGAAAAATGAGTATTGTTCGGACGGATGTCCGGCTTTGCGGTCTTCGCCATGATGCTATCCTCTCAGATAGAAAGCCCTTCGTTGGGGAAGGGTGTCCCGCCGCCGTGTGTATGGACCCGGCGCGTCATAGTCAAGATCGAAGTGTCGCGGGCGGAACATATTTTGACGCAGGGCGGGATGGCCGCAATAGGAAAAAGCCGCCCGGTCGGGGCGGCTTTCAGATGTCAGGGGATCGGACTTACTTGTAGACAGGCTGCTGCAGCGGGATTTCCGGCGGCGGTTCGTAGCTCGCCTGGGCGCAACCGCCGAAGAGATAGCGGGCGCCGACGCGGGCTTCGTGGGCGCTCAGACCCTTGTCGCGGCCCGGGCCGCCATTGTCAGCATAGCCGAACATGTTGCCGCCATCGATATGCAGGTAACGGTAGCCGACATCGGCCTTGATGTTGCAGGTCACGTCGATCGAAGCGCCGGCCATGAGCGCGTAGGTGAAGCGCCAGTTGCCCTTGCCACCATGGGTGACCTGGTCGTCGCAGAAGCTGCCGTCATCGGCGCAGGCGACGTTGCTGAGGTTCTTCCACTTCACGTAAGAACCGCCGATACCGGCGCCGACATAAGGCGTGACGTAGCCGTAGGTGCCGAGATCGACATAGGCGTTGGCGAGCAGCGTATAGGCTGTCAGCGAAGAGCGGTCGCTCGAGGTGCAGTCCACCAGCGGAAAGCCGCACTGCCCGACCGTCGAGCCGTTGAAATCCGCCTGGGTGAGATAGTCGAAGGTCAGATCGGTGCGCAGATAGCTGTTGATCTGGTAACCGACACCACCGCCGACAGTCCATGTATCGTCCAGATCGGCGTCGTCGAAATCGACCTCCGTGGCGTTGCTGCCCTGGAAATAGCGGGCGCCGCGCAGATCGGTGAAGGCATAGCCGACATCGCCGCGCAGGTACCAGCCGGTCGCTTCGGTGACCGTCACCTCAGGCGGCTGCTCCGGGATAGGCTCGGCAGGGGCGAGGTCCGCGGAATAGGCGTTTGTCGCGATCAACAATGCGGCGAAGATGCCGGACAAGCTTCTTTTCATGGATCCCACTCCAAAATCCCGTTGCGTCGGCAGGCTCGGTCGCTGCCAATCTGGTACGCTTGGGATGGATAATGAATGGGAAACGTTAAAAGCTGCTTAACCACGATTATTTACCTTGATGCCAGGCATCAAGGCGGCCCGAAACAATAGCGGTTTGGCTCATCGGGATGGTTGGCCGCGGCGATCAGCTCAAAATAGTGCGCATGCATAACAAAAGCCGGCACTTGTGCCGGCTTTTGACATCTCGCCCCGAAAAAATCAGGCGGCAGTCCGGACGTTCGAGATGGTGCCGATCAGTTCGTTGACGATGCGCTCGATCTGGGCGCGGTCGTCGCCTTCGGCCATGACGCGGATCAGCGGTTCGGTGCCGGAGGGGCGGATGACGAGGCGGCCGTTCCTGGCAAGCTCGGCTTCGGCATCGGCGATCGCCTTCTGCACCTGGATATCCTCCAGCGGCTTGCCACCGCTGATGCGAACATTGCGCAGCAGCTGCGGCACCGGCTCGAAGCGACGGCAGACCTCGCTGACGGTCCGGCCGGTGCGTTTGACTGCGGCCAGGATCTGCAGGGCCGCGACGAGACCGTCGCCGGTCGTGCCGTAATCCGAAAGCACGATATGGCCCGACTGCTCGCCACCGACATTGTAATTGTGCTGGCGCATATGCTCGACGACGTAGCGGTCGCCGACCCGCGTGCGGGCAAGCGCCATGCCGCGCTCATCGAGAAAGCGCTCGAGGCCGAGATTGGACATGACGGTCGCAACGATCCCATTGCCACGCAGTTGCTGGCTCTCGGCCCAGCTTTCGGCGATGACGGCCATCAACTGGTCGCCGTCGACGATCGAACCGTTTTCATCGACGATGATGACGCGGTCCGCGTCGCCGTCGAGCGCGATGCCGATATCGGCGCGCACCTCGTCGACCTTCTTCTGCAGCGCGACGGGACTGGTGGAACCACAATTGAGGTTGATGTTGATGCCGCTCGGCTCGTTGCCGATAGTGACGACCTCGGCACCGAGTTCCCAGAGCACGGCGGGCGCCACCTTGTAGGCGGCACCGTTGGCGCAATCGATGGCGATCCGGAGACCCTGCAGCGTGACGTCGCGCGGCAGCGTGCGTTTGACGTGCTCGAGATAGCGATAGATATCGCCATCGACGCGCTTGGCTCGGCCGATTTCCTCAGCCTTGGCAAGCTGCCCCGATAGATCCTTCTCGAGCAGATCCTCGATCTGCGCTTCGATGTCATCGGAGAGCTTGTAGCCGTCCGGACCGAAAAGTTTGATACCATTGTCTTGGAACGGATTATGCGAGGCCGAAATCATCACCCCAATATCGCATCGCAGGGAACGCGTCAGCATGGCAACCGCGGGTGTCGGAATAGGGCCGAGCAGGAACACGTCCAGTCCGGCCGCGGTAAAACCGGCCACGAGGGCATTCTCAAGCATGTATCCTGACAGCCGCGTGTCCTTGCCGATCACTACACGATGACGGTGGGCGCCGTTACGGAAAATCGTTCCTGCGGCGATGCCAACCCGCATCGCGAGGTCCGGCGTCATAGGGAAGACGTTGGCCTGGCCGCGAATGCCGTCCGTACCGAAATAGCGTCTCTTCATCTGCACTCCTGCGCTTTCCGCGCGCCATTCAAGGCAGCGCACCGTTCCGAGCGAATCCGGCTTCAGTGAATTGTCGTCAATCCACGAGCGTGATTCATGCTTGCCTCAATTCAGCGGAATGCCACAAAATGCGGCGATCAGCACGTAAATTAGCAAGAAAAATGATTATATCCCGTTACCAATTGAAAAAGCCGGATCTCCCATTTCGGAAATCCGGCCTTCTTCAGGGTAGTGCCGCTGTTCAATGCGGCTGCGGTTCGAGGCCGCCTTCGGGCTCGTCGCCCTTGGTGACGGGCCGTGCGCCGGCCTTCGGAACGGCTGAGCCGCGGCTCGGCGGCGAATCATCGCCGAGATCGCGGGAAGGCTTTTCGCCGCGGATCAGCGCCTTGATCTCTTCCCCGGTCAATGTCTCGTATTCGAGCAGACCTTCGGCAAGGGCGACGAATTCGTCGTGCTTTTCCGTCAGGATCGTGCGGGCCTGCGTATAAGCTTCGTCGATCAGGCGGCGCACTTCATTGTCGATCTTCTGCGCGGTTGCCTCCGAAACATTCTTCGACTGCGAAACCGAGTGACCGAGGAAGACTTCCTGCTGGTTCTCGCCATAGGCGACCTGACCGAGCTGATCGGAAAAGCCCCATTGCGTGACCATGGCACGGGCAAGCTTGGTCGCCTGCTCGATGTCGGAAGAGGCACCCGAAGTGATGTTCTCTTTGCCGAAGGTGAGCTCTTCGGCAACGCGGCCGCCCATCATGATGCAGAGGCGCGAAACCATCCACTTGTAGCTCATCGAGTAGCGGTCGCCCTCGGGAAGCTGCATGACCATGCCGAGCGCACGGCCGCGCGGAATGATCGTCGCCTTGTGCAGCGGATCGGCGACGGCGACATTGAGCGCGGTGATGGCGTGTCCGGCCTCATGGTAAGCGGTGAGCTTCTTTTCCGCCTCGGTCATCGCCGAGGACCGGCGCTCGGCGCCCATCATGATCTTGTCCTTGGCGTCCTCGAATTCCTGCATGGTGACGACGCGCTTGTTACGGCGGGCGGCCATGAGGGCGGCTTCGTTGACAAGGTTCATCAGGTCGGCGCCGGAAAAACCGGGCGTGCCACGGGCGAGAATCTTGAGATCGACATTCGGCGCCAGCGGGACGTTGCGGGCATGTACCTTGAGGATACGCTCGCGGCCGACGATGTCGGGGTTCGGCACCACGACCTGACGGTCGAAACGGCCGGGACGCAGCAGCGCCGGATCGAGCACGTCGGGGCGGTTGGTGGCAGCGATGAGGATCACGCCTTCATTCGCCTCGAAGCCGTCCATTTCGACCAGCAGCTGGTTCAGCGTCTGCTCGCGTTCGTCATTGCCGCCGCCGAGACCGGCGCCGCGATGGCGGCCGACAGCATCGATTTCGTCGATGAAGATGATGCAGGGAGCGTTCTTCTTCGCCTGCTCGAACATATCGCGCACGCGGCTTGCACCGACGCCGACGAACATTTCGACGAAATCGGAGCCCGAAATGGTGAAGAAGGGCACATTGGCTTCGCCGGCGACCGAGCGGGCGAGCAGCGTCTTGCCGGTACCCGGAGGACCGACGAGCAGCACGCCACGCGGGATCTTGCCGCCGAGACGCTGGAACTTCTGCGGATCACGCAGGAATTCGACGATTTCCTCGAGATCCTGCTTGGCCTCGTCGACACCGGCAACGTCTTCGAAAGTCACGCGGCCATGCGCTTCGGTCAGAAGCTTGGCCTTGGACTTGCCGAAGCCCATCGCGCCGCGTGAGCCGCCTTGCATCTGCCGCATGAAGAACAGCCAGACGCCGAGAATCAGTAGCATCGGCAAAAGCGTGCCGAGATAGCTCAGGAAGCCGGAAGAACCATCAGTCTCGGGACGCGCGGTGACGGCCACGTTCTTGCCCTGCAGGCGGTCGAGCAGACTGTCGTCGATCACAGGCGAATAGGTCTGGAAGGTATTGTTGTTCTCCAGATATGTCCCGGTCAACCGGTTACCGGTGACCACGACATCCTTCACGCGGCCCGCATCGACCTCACGCAGAAACTGCGAATAAGGGATTTCGCGGGAGCCTGTCTGTGCCGGCGCCGTCTGGAACATACTGAAAAGGGCGATCAGCAGAAGCGCGATGATGGCCCACAAGGCGAAATTACGTAAGTTAGGGTTCATTGAACTCCCCAGCATGGAACAGCCGCCTCATGGCGACAGTCTTATTCGTTTCTAACATAGGGTTGCGCCGCACGATTGCCAAGGCGACACCCCAGGTCAGATGGTTTTTCCGTCAATACTTCTTAAAGGCAGCCTCGCATAGGGCGCCGTCGCGAAAACCGCCGAAAGCCTATTGGCAAAGATGAAGTCAAATCGTGTCAAAAAGCGGTCGAAGGGTGCGAAATAGCGCGTCAGTTCGACCTTACGGACGGATTCCTCAGATAAAGGAGCTCCTTCGGCAGACAAAACCGGCGCTGCGGCGACGGCGCGCTTCCATGCACCCTTGGGAAGGTGATGCATACGCCCCCTCATTCCTGCCCTCCGACTTGATCCGAGGGATGTCACGGGAATCCAGCCACCGCGCTTCTGCGCGATGATTGGCTCAATTAGGCGTGAAGTGTCTTGCGCGCCGAAGTCCTTGGGCGTCTGGATCTCAATTGATGCGGCCGACGCATTGCGCGCATAAAACCTTCCATCCCAAACCCCAGCCTTTCCCGGCTGCAATACCAGCGGCAATATCCCCCGGCTCTCGCGCGCCAAAAAAAGCCCGTCACGCCTGAGATCGAACACCACCCTGCCAACGGTCATCCGTCCCGGCTCACTGCCGGTGACAAATGCAAGGATATGTTCCATATGCGCCCTCCCCGGTGCAAACGGCAGCCCACCGAAAACGGCTGTCAGACGGCCGAGTGCATAATCGAGGACCGCCCGATCCTGCCGCAACCCGTCAGGCGTCACCTGCCCGAGCAGACCGCCGTGAAGCCTGAAATGACCATCCAGCCATTCTGCTCCCCTAGCCGAAAGAGCCAGTCGCGCTTCCCAGGCCGCGCGGATATTCCTCTCGGCACCTGCATCGGCCGAAAGCTTGCGGCGTGTCCGCACGCGCTCATAGGTCACATCCTCGTTGCTCGGATCATCGATCCACGGCACGTCCCGCTCCGTGAGGAAAGCGCGGATATCTGCTCGGCTGGAAAAGAGAAGCGGCCGCAAAATCCAGAAGCGCCGGTTGAAGAGCACCGCATCTGCAATGCCGGTCGAAATCTGCTCCGTTCGCATCCCACGCATCTGCAGTGTTTCACGCTGGTCGTCGAACGTGTGGCCAGTGACGATGAGATCGGCTTCGAAACTTTCGGCGGCGGTTGCCAGCAGGCCATAGCGCGCCTCGCGGGCCGCCGCCATGATGCCGGTTTTCGGCTTGTCGCCCTCCCAGATCATGGTGGTGTGGGGAATGCCAAGCGATGCGCAGAGGGCTGCGACTTCACGCGCCTCGTCTGCCGAGCCGGCGCGCAGCGCATGGTCGACGGTTGCAGCGCAAAGGGAAATCTTGAGATGGGGTGCGGCCTTCAGGGCTTCATCGAGGAGAAGAAGTAGGCCGGTGGAATCGCTGCCGCCCGATATTGCGACGAGAATGCGCGCGGGGCTTTGAAGCGACAAAAGAAACTGGAGGATCGCCCGCTGAGGCGATGGAGTTTCCGGAGACATTCCGGAAACCCTTAGCAGGCGAGGCGCTTCTGTTCGCTCGCAACCTTGCTTATGACGGCGCGAGAGGCCTTCGGATAACGCTTCGACACTTCGCGCAGCGTCGCGCAGGCCGTCTCTGTATTGTCGAGGGCAGCAAGCGACATGCCGAGCTTCAGCAGCATTTCCGGCGCCTTTTCCGATGTGCCGTATTTCTGATGCGCATTGAGGAAAGTCTTGGCCGCCTCATTGTATTTGCCCTGCGAATAAAGCGCTTCGCCGAGCCAGAAATTGGCGTCCGCCGCCCGCGCGCTGCTCGGATAATGGGTGATGTACTGGGTGAATTCCTGTTCGGCTGTGCTGTAATCACCGGATAGCACGTGGCCGTAGGCGGCCTTATACTGGTCGGCCTCGCTGCCGAGCGAGGCGGTCTGCTGCGGCGTCTTGCTATTGGCATCGGGAATCGGACCGGAACCGATCGTGGCATTTTCGTCGACGCTTCCGCCGATCGGCTTGCCGTTCTGATCGAAATCGATCGAGCCGAGTTCCTTCGGCGGCTGGCCGAGGCCAGTATTGCTGGGCACGTTGGTGGAGGGAGCCGTCTCGGCTCCCTGCGGTGCTTGGATCACCCTGGCAATGTCGTCGCCGCCGGAGGCTGCCGGAGCGGCATCGATCTCGCTCTTCTTGACAGGTGCCTTGGCGGCACCACCAGCACCGGTCTTTTCGAGCTGCTGGAAGCGGAATTCATTGTCTTCCTGCTGCTTGCGGATCGTCTCCTGCATCTGCAGAAGCTGAAAGCTCATCTCTTCGATCCGGCCGTTCAGCTGCCGCAACTGCTCTTCGAGTTGCTGCACGCGGACCTCCGCGTCGCCGCTCTGCACCTTGACAACAGGCGGCGCCGCCTGGTTTTCCGCGGATCGGCCGCCGAGATGTAGCCCGAAGAACGAGGCCGAATAGGCCGCCCGTTCGCTTCCGGTCACAGCCGCGAGGCACAGCATGCCTGCCACGACAAATTTCTTCATATGTATCGTCCTGTCCCAGTGATTCTTCGCACCTCGATGGCACGAACAGGAGATTTTTCCAATTGCTTTCAAAAAGCAACGGAGTCTGGCCAAAGTGTGGTCAAAAAGAAAAGGCGGCCCCTGATGGGACCGCCTTTCGAAAAAGCCAATTATTGCTCGGCAATTACATGCCGGCGCCGCCAAGCACGGTAACCGCGCGGCGGTTCTGCGACCAGCAGGAAATGTCGTCACAGACGGCGACCGGGCGTTCCTTGCCGTAGGAGATCGTCTTCAGGCGCTGCGCCGGGACGCCGCGCGAAGCGAGATAGTCCTTGGCGGCAGCCGCACGGCGGGCGCCGAGCGCAAGGTTGTATTCGCGCGTGCCGCGTTCGTCGGCATGGCCTTCGACGGTGATCTGGTAGTTCGGGTAGCGGGCGAGCCACTGGGCCTGACGGTCGAGCGTCTGCGAGGCATCGGCGCGGATCGACGAGGAGTCGGTATCGAAGAAGATACGGTCGCCGACATTGACTGTGAAGTCCTGGGCGGAGCCCGGCGTTGCCGCACCAGCGCCGAGGCCGAGATCGCCGGCACTGTTCGGCGTATTCTTCTTGGCGCAGCTTGCGAGCGCTAGGCCGGCGATAAGCGCGATCATGACGGGGTTGCGGGCGAAATTCTGCATGCGGCTCATTGCCGGGGTATGAATTCGGCTCATGGCCGGTCTCCTTGCGATTTCATCAGGGTTTCCGGACAGTAACCGCACTCGGTTAACCGCCCCTCAAAGATTATGGTTAACGATTTACTGATTTGTCCCGGGTCGCTCGGTTCCATGACTTTGGGGCGACAAGAAGACAGCAGCGCATCGCCTACTCCATAAGCGGCGACCAGGCCGGGTCGGAACCGTAGGTCGGCGTCTTCACGAGCTGCTCGTTGTAACCGGTCAGATCGATCGAATAGAGCTGCGGACCGCCTGCGCCTGCCGCCTGGCGGAAGAACATCAGCACGCGGCCGTTCGGCGCCCAGGTCGGGCCCTCATTGTGAAAGCCGGTCGTCAGGATGCGCTCGCCGGAACCATCCGGCTTCATCACGCCGATCGAGAACTTGCCGCCGGCCTGTTTGGTGAAGGCGATGAGATCGCCGCGCGGCGACCAGACTGGCGTCGAATAGGAGCCGTCGCCGAAGGAAATACGGGTCTGGCCCGAGCCATCGGCGTTCATCACGTAGATCTGCGGTTTTCCGCCGCGGTCGCTCTCGAAGCTGACACGCGCACCATCAGGCGAATAGGAGGGCGAGGTGTCGATCGCCGCCGTCGAGGTCAACCGGGTCGTCGTGCGCGAGCGCAGGTCCATCGTATAGATGTTGGAATTGGCATCCTGCTGCAGGCTCATGATCACCTTCTGACCATCCGGCGAAAAGCGCGGCGAGAAGGTCATGCCGGGGAAATTGCCGACGACTTCGCGCTGCCCGGTTTCGAGCTGCAGCAGATAGACGCGCGGCTGCTGGTTGGCAAAGGACATGTAGGTGACTTCCTGCCGGCTCGGCGAGAAGCGCGGCGTCAGCACGAGATCGCTGCCATCGGTCAGCATCCGCACGTTGAAGCCGTCCTGATCCATGATCGCGAGCTGGCGCTTGCGCTGCTGCTTGGTGCCGGATTCGGAGACGAAGACGACGCGCGTGTCGAAATAACCTTCCTCACCGGTGATCTGCTTGTAGATCGCATCGGCGATGATGTGCGCCACACGGCGCCAGTTCTCCGGCTGCGTATAGAACTGCTGACCAGTCATCTGCTGTCCGGCGAACGGGTCCCAGAGCCGGAATTCGGCGCGAAGACGGCCATCGGCTTCCTTGGTAACCCGGCCGGTGACCAGCGCCTGGGCATTGATGACCTTCCAGTCCTCGAAACGCGGCGCGGCATCCGGATTGGAGATCTTTTCGATAAAGGCCGCCTTGTTGATCGGGGCAAACAGGCCGGAACGCTGCAGGTCGGCGGCGATGACCTGCGAGACCTGCGCGCCTATGTCGCCCTGGAAGTCAGTCACCGCAATCGGCATCGGCTGGACATTGCCTTTTCGAAGGTCGAGGGTGACCAACGCGTTCGCCGGGGTCGTAAAGGCTGCAGCCCCAATCAGGCCTGCAATGACCATCAGAGCGCGGATGAGGGAACACTTGACCATATCAAACAAGCCTTTCAGCATCTAATGGGTAGGACCGCTGGTGTCAAAGTTCAAAATGACTTCCTTCCAGCCATCGTATTTATCTTTTGGAAGCATTGTAAAAGGAGCTGCGCGACGAACTGCGCGAAGGCCGGCATCGGCAAAGCTTTTCCGCGTGCGCTCACTTCCACCACTGGCCTTAACGTCAGGGACGCCGACAATCTGGCCGTCTCTATCCAGCTTCACATGGATCGTCGCATATACATTGCCGTCGTCGCTCATTCTGCCATCGACAAAGAAGTTATTTTCGATCGCATCCCGCATTGCATCGATCTCCGCCCCAGTGAGATGCGTCGCGGTGGCACTGTCATTCGCTCGACCGGTCGTTTCAGCATCCGCATTGAATGGAAAGATGGAGCAGCCGATGAGCCCTGTCAGCGCGATGTATAGTCCGAAAGACTTCGCGAAATTGAATGGACTCCTCGGCATTTAAATTCCCATATCGCTGGGATGAAAGTTAAGGACGACCTCGTTCCACACGTCATACTTGTCCATCGGAAGCGTCGTGCGGAACGAGGGAGCAGATTTCATCACGGCACGGTAAGCGCCACTTTCCAGCGCACGACGCGTTGAATCGGTGCTGCTTCCGCCGGAAGACTCGATTTCGGGCTGGCCGATAATATTTCCATCTTTATCGAGCTTGAAATGCACCGTGATGACCATGCCGGAAAGACCTTCCATTCCCGGGGTGATAAGCCAGTTCCCCTGGATCAAACCCTGTAGCGCATCCTGTTCGCTTTGGCTGAGCTTGGAACCGCCATTGCTCTTCTTCGCCCCCAGCGATGCCTCCTGCGTCGAGCGCTTGGCGCCGCCGGCGGAAGGATCGGTCTTGTTCAGCAAGATCGAAATCTCGTCGGCATTGAAGTCGCTCTTCATCGACGAGGCGGATTTCGCCGTCTCCTGCTTCTGATCGGCCTTCTTCTTTTCGGTCGGCTTCTCGGCAGCCTTCGGCTGGTCGGCTGTCTTTTCTGGCGGCTTTTCGGCGGGCTTCTGCGGCTCCGGCGGCTTCACCTGCGGCTTGGCGACGGGGGTCGGCACATTGTCCGGCAGCGCCTCGGCATCCGGCTTCGGCGGTTCCTCCGGCTTGGCCTGCTCTTCCGGCGGTTTTTCCTCGGGCTTCGGCGGCGTCACTTCGACGGGCTTCGGCGGCGGAATGGAAGCGACTTCCTTCGGCTGCTCGACTTCCGTTTCCTCCTTGACGATGTCCTTGACATCGTTCGGTTTCGGATCGGTCTTCGGCAGTGGCTTTTCGCTCGAATTCGCCGCGGCAGCCTCGCTGTTGCTGGGCTTGGCGTTCGGCACCGGCGGCGTCTTCAGGTCGACATTGTTGTCGCCGGCATTCTCGGCAGGCTGCGCGATCGGCGGACGTGTCGTCGGCACGGGCGCTGATGTCTCCTTCTTCGGAGCCTTCTTGTCGCCTTGCTGCATCTGGGTAATGGATTCCACCGGCACCAGATCGACCGGCATCGCCTCGAAATCCTCCACCTTGAAAGATTCCGGCGCGCTAAGCGACACCAGCGCCCAGGTAAGCACCAGCCCGTGCAAAACAGCAGATGTGATGACGCTGGCCTTCATTTTGCGCGCTATTGGTCCTTCTTCTGCTGCGTCACGAGTCCGATATTCTTGAAGCCTGCGCCCTGGATACGGGCCATGACGTCGGCGATCACGCCGTAAGGCGCTGTCGCGTCGCCGCGCACGAAGATACGTTCATTATAGCCGGTGGTGGCGATCGCCTCGAGCTTGGCGGCGATCTCCGCGGCCGGGATCGAGGTTTCCTGCAGGAACACCTCGCCGTCATTCTTGACGGAGATGGTGATCGGCTGCGTCTCGGAATTCAGCGCCTTGGCCTGCGTTTCCGGCAGGTCGATCGGCACGCCGACGGTCATCATCGGTGCCGCGACCATGAAGATGATCAAAAGCACCAGCATGACGTCGACGAGCGGCGTCACGTTGATTTCGGAAATCACGGCCCTGTTCCGACCGCCGCGACGACGGCGTCCGCCGCCCCCGCCGCCATTGCCTCCAACAGCCATACCCATGCGAGAATACTCCGTTGGTTACTGAGCTGCAGCGCGCGGCTGCAGTTTCTCGTCGATCTGGCGCGAAAGTATGGCGGAGAATTCATCCGCGAAACCTTCCATTCGACCCGAGAGCTTGCCGGCATCGGCAGAGAACTTGTTGTAGGCGATAACCGCCGGGATAGCGGCGACGAGGCCGATCGCGGTGGCAAGCAGCGCTTCGGCGATACCGGGCGCGACGACCGCAAGGTTGGTCGACTTCGAACCGGCAATCGCCTGGAACGAGGTCATGATACCGACGACCGTGCCGAACAGACCGATGAACGGACCGGCTGAGCCGATGGTCGCGAGCGACCCGAGACGGGCGCCGAGAGATTCGGATTCGCGGGCGAGCGTCACATCCATCGCCCGGTCGATGCGCATCTGCAGGCCGATCGGCGAGCGGGCGCCGCGTTCGAAGGATTTCTTCCATTCGCGCATGGCAGCCACGAAGATTGCCGCGAGCCCCGTATTGTTGCGTTCCGACAGCGAGCGGTAGAGTTCTTCGAGCGACTGGCCCGACCAGAACACCTGCTCGAACTTGTCGAACTGGCGCCGCGCGCGGCCGTAGGCCAGGTATTTGTCGATGACGATCGCCCACGTCCACACCGAGGCCGCGATAAGCCCGAGCATGACGAGCTTGACGACAATGCCGGCCTGCATGAAAAGCGACCAGAGGCTGACGTCCGTCGCTGCTGCTGCCAATCCTACTTGTTCCATTGGTCCAAAATCCCCGAATCCAAACGCCCGGTGCTGGACCGGGCGGCACAAACTGATCTCGTAAGAAGTGTCCGGCGGCCGCCGCCCAAAGCCCTGGTCAAACTTCCAAGCTCATCTTCCGCCTTCTTGCCGTCAAATTTGGTCAAAGGAAGGCGTGCACCGCACAAACTCCGACTTTCCCAGTAAGACACTATTATGGTTAATAGATCGTTAGTGCCGGACTGTGACAGTAAGCCTGTATTTGGAAGATTTCGTTCCATGGCTTACTTGACCGGAGCAAAGTCCGGCTGCCGAAAGAGCGCTCATCCTGCGGCGCGGGAATTCCTTCACATAAAGTTCAAGTTTTGACAAGGTCCGATTTTTCGGCAATTCGGACTATAGCGGCGTGCTGCCTTCCAGGAATTTCGCTGCCAGTGTTTCCGGCAACCGCCTCGGCCGCCCTCGAGCGTTGATGACGGCGATGATCACCCTGGCGGCGATCAGCAGCGTCTCGCCCGAGCGGATCTGCTGATTAAGCACCATCTTGGCGCCGCCGGCTTTTTCCGTATGCGTCAGGATCGTCAGGACATCGTCCATGCGCGCCGGGCTCTTGAAGTCGATCTCCATGCGGTGGACGACGAAGACGAGGCCCTCCTCGTCGGCGGTGACGAGCTCGCGCTGCTCGACGCCGAGGCAGCGCAGATAATCGGTGCGGCCGCGCTCCAGGAAATGTAGGTAGCGGGCGTGATAGACCAGGCCTGAGAAGTCCGTATCTTCATAATAGACCCGCTGGACGAGGCGGTGTCCGGCCTCCGTCAGCTCTCCCGAAATGGAAAAAGGGCGTTCCGTCATAATTTTCTCCAAACTGAGGTGCCCTCTTTGGCGCAACGCTTCCAGACAGGCAAGCATTGAATAACTGTCACAATTCCTAATTATTCCCGACAACGAGCGACCAATCAGGAGACGATGCGATGAAGATTGCGGTTATGGGCGGAGACGGTTTCATCGGTTGGCCAACATCGCTGCATCTCTCCGATGCCGGTCACGACGTCCATATCCTCGACAATCTCTCGCGCCGCTGGATCGACACCGAACTCGGCGTGCAGTCGCTGACGCCGATGGATTCGATCCAGGAGCGAACCCGCATCTGGCATGCCGAAACCGGACGCCGCATCCACTTCAATCTGATCGATCTCGCCAAGGATTACGAACTCCTGAAGAACTGGCTTTCCGAACATCGCCCGGATGCCGTCATCCATTTCGCCGAACAGCGGGCCGCGCCCTATTCGATGAAGAGCGACCGCCACAAAAACTACACGGTCAACAACAATGTCAGCGCCACGCACAACCTGCTGAACGCGTTGACGGAGCTCAATCTCGATACCCATCTCATCCATCTCGGCACTATGGGCGTCTACGGCTATTCGACGGTCGGCGCGGCGATCCCAGAGGGTTACCTGCCGGTCGGCATCGAAACCGCAGGCGGCGAGACGGTCAGCCAGGAAATCCTCTACCCCTCCAATCCCGGCTCGATCTATCACATGACCAAGTGCCTGGATCAGCTTCTCTTCCAGTTCTACGCGAGGAATGATGGTCTCAGGATCACCGATCTGCACCAGGGCATCGTCTGGGGGACGCATACCGAGCAGACACGCCGCCACACTCAGCTGATCAACCGTTTCGACTACGACGGCGATTACGGCACGGTGCTGAACCGCTTCCTCATCCAGGCGGCGATCGGATACCCGCTGACGGTACACGGCACCGGCGGCCAGACCCGCGCCTTCATCCATATCCAGGATTCGGTGCGCTGCATCGAGCTGGCGCTGAAAAACCCGCCGGCGCGTGGCGCCCGCGTCGAGATCTTCAACCAGATGACGGAAACCCACCGGGTGCGCGACCTTGCCGAGATGATCGCGGGGATAAGCGGCGCCAAGATTGCCTGGCTGCCCAACCCGCGCAAGGAAGCCGCAGAGAACGAGCTGATCGTCCGGAACGAAAAATTCCGCGATCTCGGCCTCGACCCGATCACGCTGGAAGCAGGCATGCTCGGCGAAATCGTCGACGTCGCCAAGAAATTCGCCTATCGCGTCGACCGCGCACGCGTGCCGGCCGTCTCCGCCTGGACTAGGGATATCGCCGCGACGATCAATCACGATCCGGAAGGCAAGCGGTTGAAGTCGGTGTCGTGAGTGCGGGCGTGTTCATATTGGAAGGTTCCATAGAGGCTCCCTCACCAACTCACTTTATGTGGGAAGGAGACGGCATACAGTGTGAGCCCCCCTCTGCCCTGCCGGGCATCTCCCCCACAGGTGGGGAGATCACAAGCGGCTCGCACTTCCCACCCATTTACCGTTTCGCTGTGCTGGGCGCCGGTTGCTGGGGGAAGTCGTCGCGCCTAGCTAATCTCCCCACCTGTGGGGGAGATGCCCGGCAGGGCAGAGGGGGGTGGCCACGGCACACCCTCTTCTCCATCCCGTCCTTGGGCCTGATCAAGGACAGAAACAAGGAAGTGTGGTAGTGGCTAACGTAACCACGCAACCGCCTCATCGCTTCGCCTACGTCACGCTCGTCACCAATGCCGACTACGTCATGGGCGCGACCGCGCTTGCCCGCTCCCTGCGCCGAACCAGCACCAGCGCCGACATCGTTATTCTCCACACCGGCGGCGTCGATGCAGCCGCCCTCGCGCCCCTGAAAGCGCTCGACTGCCGCCTGATCGAAGTCGAGCATCTGCCGCTTTCCGACGCCTTCAACCAACGCCACGCCCGCGGCCGGCTCCATTCGACAGCCCCTTTCACCAAGGGCCGCAAGCCGGATTTCCATTCGCCGCTCGACAATTTCTGCAAGCTCAGGCTCTGGCAACTCGTCGAATATCAGCGCTGCGTCTTCATCGACGCCGACGCTCTCGTACTGAAGAACGTCGACAGGCTCTTCCTCTATCCGGAATTTTCCGCCGCCCCCAATGTCTACGAAAGCCTCGCCGACTTCCGCCGCATGAATTCCGGCGTCTTCGTCGCCACGCCCTCGCATGACACATTCCGGCACATGCTCGAAAGGCTTGACAGGCTGGACGCCTTCTGGCGGCGCACCGATCAGACCTTTCTGGAGACGTTCTTCCCGCATTGGCACGGCCTGCCGGTTTATTTCAACATGCTGCAATATGTATGGTTCACCATGCCGGAGCTTTGGGACTGGAAGAGCATTTCGATCCTGCATTACCAGTACGAAAAACCGTGGGAAAAGGATCATCCCAAAGCAGCGCGGCTACAACCCTTGATCGATCTGTGGCATCGTTTCTACAATGGCGGCGATGTGCCTGAGGTGACGACGCTGGACAATCCGGAAGGGGCAGCATGAAAGTACTGGTATCGGGTGGAACGGGTCTCGTCGGCCGGTATGTGGTCGAGGAACTGTTGGCCGCCGGATATCAGGTGATCGTCGGTGGGCGCCGCGCGCCGCTGCCCCGCCTCTTCTCCCGCCCGGTCGAGTTCGCAGCGCTTTCGCTCGATCCCGACAAAGATCAGATCGATGTCTTCGATGACGCCTATTTCTTCGTCCACGCCGCTTTCAGCCATGTCCCGGGCAAATATCGCGGCGGCGAGGGCAACGATCCGAAGACCTTCCACAGGTTGAACCTCGACGGCACCGTTCGGCTTTTCGAAGCCGCCAAACGCGCCGGCACGCGCCGCTGCGTCTTCCTGTCCAGCCGCGCCGCCTATGGCGAACACCCGCCAGAAACCGAACTGACGGAGACGATGCTGGCCAAGCCCGAAACACTCTACGGCCAGGTCAAGCTCGATGCCGAACGGGCGCTTGCCCATCTCTCGACGCCGGGTTTTGCCGGCGTGAGCCTGAGGCCGACCGGCGTCTATGGCGATCTCTCGCCGAACAAGTGGGACCGCCTCATCGCCGACTATCTCGCCGGCCGGCCGGTCGTTGCCCGCGTGGGAACCGAGGTTCACGGCCGCGATCTCGGGCGGGCGGTACGGCTGATGCTGGAGACGGAAAGCACCCGCGTCTCCGGCGAGGTCTTCAACGTCTCAGACATGTCGGTCGACACGCGCGATATCCTGTCACGCATCCGCCGCGAGACGGGCTGTCGGCACGCGCTGCCGGCTCCCGCCGATAGCGCCGCGCTCAACCCCATGAACACTACGAAAATCCGCGCGCTCGGCTGGGCGCCCGGCGGAGTGCCTCTGTTCGAGGAGACGATGCAGCGGCTGGCCGCTATGCTTCCCGAACCCCCAAGACACAGTTCCACGCAAGTCTGACGATGCAGAATGCGCCCGAATTAAAGATCGGGGAATTTGTCCATGCAGGTCGCAACCACGTCTGCCTCCATCATCTTGCGCGGCACGTCTTCGACGGCAGCCATTTCAGCCGCCGGAACCGAGACCGATCAAGGCGTGCTGAAGCTGCAGCGCGCCACCCAGGCGCTGCAGCAGATGCGCCAGACCTTGGCGAACTCGGGAGACGAGGCCAAGGCGAAGGCGCAACGCAAGCTCGAAGAGGCAAAGCAGCAGTTGGAGATGCTGCGCAGCTCCAACATGGCTCCGGAGGTGGTCGCCCGGCTGGCCGCCGAACTGGCAAGCAAGGTCGGCACCGCCGCCTCCGAATTCGCATCATCAGTCGCGGCCGACAGCCCGGCAACGGCTGTTCCGGTGGATGCAACAACCACGGATGCGACGCCGGTCGCAACCAGCGGGGCCGCCGCTACGCTGACGGATACTTCAGGAGAAGCTGCGGCCGGCGAGACCGGCTCCCAGGAACCAGACGCCGCCACCAACGCCCGCAACGCCTATGCCAGCGTCGCCGAGGATGCCCCGAAATTCTCGGGCATCTCGGCCGATGATCGCGAAACGATGGAAGAGTTCAAGGCGGTGGTGCGCGAACTCAAGCAAGTGCTCGAAAAGGCGATGCGCGAGTTGCGGCTGCAAGACCGGCAGGCCGGAGCCAATGCCGTTCCTGATATGACGGGCTTCTCCATCGCCGCGGCGACAATACCGACAAGCATCATCGTCTGACGATCGCTGCCGTCGGCGGCCGAGGCATGAAACGCGCGTGATACCGTCGCATCCGGCATTTGCATCGGACATCCCGCCGTCTATGCTCGGGTAAATCTCTCAGAACCGGCAGATCCAATGACCGCGAAAGAATTGAAAGCGCAGTTGCGCAACGAGCGGCTGTCCGCCCGCGACGCTATCCCCGCCGAGAAACGCGCCTCCAAAAGCTTCGCAATGGCCGAACATGCCGGCGAGGCTGTCGGTTTTGCACTGGGTACGATCATCTCCGGCTTTCTGCCGATCCGTTCGGAGGCCGATCTCAGGCCGCTGATGGCGCGCTTTGCCGTACGCGGTGCGCGGCTCTGCGTACCGGCAATCCTCGATCGGCAGACCATTGTCTTTCGCGAGCTGGCCGAAGGTGCGCCCCTCGTCGATACCGGTTTCGGCACGGTCGGCCCCGGCACAGATGCCGCCATTCTTGATCCCGAGATCATGCTGGTGCCGCTTTCGGCCTTCGATATCAGAGGCCACCGCATCGGCTACGGCGCCGGCCACTACGACCGCGCCATCAGCCGGCTAAGGCAAAAAGGCCTGCATCCGAAGCTGATCGGCATTGCATTCGACTGCCAGGAAGTGGCACATGTGCCCGCTGAGCCGCACGACATAAGCCTGGATGCCATCCTGACAGAAAGCGGCCTTCGCTTTTTTGCCTCTTGGATTGGATAGGGAATGCGGCTGCTTTTTCTGGGTGACATGGTCGGCAAGACGGGACGCACGGCGGTCTGGGACCGTCTTCCCGGCCTGGTTTCCGACCTCAAACTCGATTTCGTCATCGTCAACGGCGAGAACGCCGCTGGCGGCTTCGGTATCACCGAGGACATCTTTCTGGAAACGATCAATGCCGGCGCCGATGTGGTGACGACAGGCAATCACGTCTGGGACCAGAAGGAAGCCGTCGCTTTTGCCGGCCGTCACGATCAGTTCCTGCGTCCTGCCAACTATCCGCAAGGCACGCCTGGCCGCGGCTCCGGCCTTTTCTATGCCAGGAACGGCGCGCGGGTGCTCGTCGCCAACGTCATGGGCCGGGTCTTCATGCATCCGGAACTCGACGACCCTTTCAAATCGGCGGAAGTCATCCTCGACGCCTGCCCGCTGAAGGAACAGGCCGACGCGATCATCTTCGATTTCCATGCGGAGGCGACCAGTGAGAAGCAGTGCTTCGGCCATTTCGTCGACGGCCGCGCCAGCTTGGTCGTCGGGACCCACACGCATGTACCGACCGCCGACGCACAGATCCTGAACGGCGGCACCGCCTATATGTCGGATGCCGGCATGTGCGGCGACTACGACTCCTCCCTCGGCATGGACAAGGAGGAGCCGCTCAACCGCTTCATCTCCAAGATGCCGAAGGGCCGCATGGAGGCCGCGACCGGCCCCGCGACGATCTGCGGCGTCGGCGTGGAAATCTCGGATGCGACGGGACTTGCCGAAAAGATCGCGCCGCTCCGGCTCGGACCGCGGCTGGCGGAGACGGTGCCGGAGTTCTGGCGGTAGCAGGCTGCGGGCGCCATCCAACACGCAATTGTGAGCATGCTCCGTCTGGACCCCCGCGGCCTCATGCCGCATCCTTCCGCCATTCGCCCATAACCCCGAAAATCGGAATTGATTTTCGGGGTTATGCGCCGATCAAAGGGTGATAGAGCGCCGGAGGGGTGGCATGAAGCCGCGATATCTTGTCCTCGCTATCGCATGCCTTGCTGCCTTCGCCGCGCCGAATCTTGCCGGGGCACAAGACAGCGGCCACCGGCCAGCCAGTGCCAGGCGATCGCGCAAACCATCCCCAAGGTGACCTTCGCAAGCTTTTCCGGCGCTCCGCAGCTGATGCCTGCCGTCTTCGAGGGCGAAGATGTCAAACTCACCTTCCTCGGCCACTCCACCTTCGAGATCGAAACGCCCGCAGGCATGGTCATCGCGACAGATTATAATGGCTGGTACAGGCCGGCGACGATGCCCGACGTCGTGACCATGAACAAGGCCCATTCGACCCACTTCACCTTGACGCCCGATCCCGGCATCAAGCATGTGCTGCATGGGTGGAGCGATATTCCGGGCGAAAAGGCGAATATTAATCTCGTCGTCGGCGATGCTTATATCCGCAACGTCACGACGGATATCCGCTTCAGCTATGGCCTCGGCGGTGCGCACGAGAACGGCAACTCGATCTTCATTTTCGAAATCGCCGGCCTCTGCATCGGTCATCTCGGCCACCTGCACTACGAACTGACGGATGCCCATTATACCGAGATCGGCCGCCTCGACGTCGTCATGGTCCCCGTCGACGGTGGCCTGACCATGGGCGCTGACAGCATGAGCCGCGTCATCAAGCGGCTACGCTCGTCGCTGATCCTGCCGATGCACCGCCGCGGCCCGCCGGTCGAAGCCTTCGTCTCGATGTTCGGCAAGGATTTCGACGTCGTCAATGCGCCCGATGACAGTATCATCGTCTCGATGCGCACGTTGCCGAAAAAACCGCTGATCTATGTGCTGAAGGGTGTGCAGTAAACAGGCTCGGCGGTTTTCCGCGCGTCTTTTAGGCGCGCAAAGGACGCTGTAGCACTCTGAACTGCTGCATAATTCTATCCCTAAATCGATTCCAATTTAGGAGTTATCCAGGAGCCTCGTACATCAGGCGAACTGCAGATGGCGCTTGATGCCGACATCCGGCATCTTGTCGTCGTCGAGATTGGCCTTGGCGATCTCCCAGCCGAATTTCAGCGTGTTGCCTGTGGAAACCCAGATCTCGGCATCGTCGACATGGAGGGACAGCATGGTAAGCTTGGGGTCCTTCTTGCCGCCGTCATACCAGGCCGCGACGATCGAACTCCAGTATTCCTCGATCTTGGAAGGGTCGGGGCGCACGTCGATCACGCCGGCAAGGCAGGCGTGATAGTCGTGATCCCTACCGATGACGCAGAAATGCGCGCGGCTGCCGGGCTTGATGGCGCGCACGATGTCGGCATCGGTCTTGGTGTAGAACCAGATGGTGTTGGTGGTACGATCGGCATGCGGTGCCATCGGCTGCATGTGCATGTCCAGTCCGGAAATTCCAAGCATGCCGGCATGAACATCGTTGACCTGATCCCAGAGCTGACGTGCTGGATGTTCCTGCGCCTCGCTGAGACTTGCCATGACCGTTCCTTTCCGTTGTATGGAGTTCGGTTTGAAACGTCATCCCATCGCCTTTGTTCCGTGCGGAAGCAGCGGACGGTGCCCTCTTTTCCGCGCAGGGGAATATGCGATAGTGCGCCTGACCGGGAGGCGATCACAATGGGAACAGGACATTCGATTCTGGCTTTGATCTTTTGCGCAGCCTTTGCGCCCACGGGCCTTGCGGCGGAAAGGACGTTCAAGCCCGACGGGAACGGTCAGGTCGTCTTCGTCACGCCCACAAGAAATATCGGCTGTGTCTATACGCCAAAGGGCGGCGTCGAAATGTATGTTCCCGAAGACGGCGGTCCGGAGCTTGCCTGCGATCGCATCGAACCGCTCTACGTCCGCCTCATCCTGCCGGCGAGCGGCAAGGCCTATATCTTCAAGATGGTCGGCGACACCGCCTGCTGCAGCGAAGAGCATGTGCTCGACTATGGCGAGAGCTGGAGGGACGGGCCCTATTCGTGCACCTCCAGCACGGAAGGGTTGCGCTGCCGACGCCGGGACGGACATGGTTTCCTCGCTAGCCGCAAGCGGCTGACGGTTGACTGAGACAGGCGACAGACCCGTGCATCATGCGGCAAATCTACCGCTTTTTCCTTGAACGGGTGCCGTTTCGCTCTTATAAGGCGGCCCATTCCGAACAATGAGACGTGAACAGGGGTGCCATGGCTGGCCATTCACAGTTTAAAAACATCATGCACCGCAAAGGCCGTCAGGATGCCGTGCGGTCGAAAATGTTCTCCAAGCTTGCGCGCGAAATCACCGTTGCCGCCAAGGCCGGCCTGCCCGACCCGACGATGAACGCCCGCCTTCGGCTGGCGATCCAGAACGCCAAGGCCCAGTCCATGCCGAAGGACAATATCGACCGCGCCATCAAGAAGGCAGCCGGCGCCGACGGCGAGAATTACGATGAAGTCCGCTATGAGGGCTACGGCCCCGGCGGCACGGCGATCATCGTCGAGGCCCTGACCGACAACCGCAACCGTACCGCCTCCAACGTGCGCTCGAGCTTCACCAAGGCTGGCGGCGCTCTCGGCGAAACCGGTTCCGTGTCCTTCTCCTTCGACCATGTCGGCGAAATCACCTACAAACTCTCCGTCGGCGATGGCGACAAGGTGATGGAAGCCGCGATCGAAGCCGGCGCCGACGACGTCGAAACCGACGAAGACGGCCACTACATCACCTGCGCCTTCGAAGCCCTCGGCGACGTGGCGAAAGCGCTGGAATCGAGCCTCGGCGAAGCCGAAACCGTCAAGGCCGTCTGGCGTGCCCAGAACAACGTCCCGGTAGACGAGGAAAAAGCCCAGTCGCTGCTGAAACTCATCGACAGCCTGGAAGACGATGACGACGTGCAGAACGTCTATTCCAACTTCGAAGTCTCGGAAGAAGTCCTGGCGAAGCTCTCGGCCTGATCTCCTCAGGCAGGTGTCAAATAAAACCCGGATGCAACGCCGGGTTTCTTCTTGCCGTAAAGGATTCAGATTTTAGGCCGACCGGCCTAAAATCATCCTGTTCTAAGCGGCGGCTCGCATGAAATTTCCCAGCCCGGCGAATAGTTCCACCGATGTCAGCCGCGCCTCGATGTCGTGGATCGGCATCGAGATGATTACCTCGTCGGCCTGCGTTTCCTGTAGAAACTCCGTCAGTTTCGCCTCCGCCGTCTTCTGCGAGCCGACCACGGCATAACGCAGCGTGTGTTCGACATTCATCTTTTCCATCGGCGACCAGAAGTCCCCCATATCGGTCACCGGACGCGGGAACGGGCCGCGGACGTTGCGGCGCAGATTGACGAATTGCTGCTGGGCAGAGGTGAAATGATAGCGTGCCTCCTCGTCCGTCGCCGCCACCGCACCCATCACGCCGACCATCACATGGGGCTTGTCGAGCGTCGCCGAAGGCTTGAAGCGGTCGCGATAGATCGCAATCGCATCGAGCAGCATGTCGGGCGCGAAATGCGAGGCGAAGGCATAGGGAAGCCCCAGCATGCCGGCGAGCTGGGCGCTGTAGAGACTGGAGCCGAGCAGCCAGATCGGGATATGAGAGCCATTGCCGGGAACCGCGAGGATCGCCTGGTTCTCGACCGGCGTATCGAGGAGTTGCTGCAGTTCCACCACGTCGTTGGGGAAACTGTTTGCACCGGCCTCGAGGTTGCGCCGCAGCGCTTGTGCCGTGCGCATGTCCGTTCCCGGTGCACGCCCGAGGCCGAGATCGATGCGGCCGGGGAAGAGCGCCTCCAGCGTGCCGAACTGCTCGGCGATGACGAGCGGCGAATGATTGGGCAGCATGATGCCGCCGGAGCCGATGCGGATGTGCTTTGTCGCAGCCCCGACATGGCCGATGACGACTGATGTGGCGGCACTGGCGATCCCCGGCATGCCGTGATGTTCGGCAAGCCAGAAACGCTTGTAGCCGAATTCCTCCGCCTTCACAGCCATCCGCGCCGAGCCCTCGAGGGACTGGCGCACGGTGCTGCCTTCGGCAACGGGGGAAAGGTCGAGTATGGAGAAGGGAACCATGGGAAACCTGCCGGGCAGTTGGACGATGCCGTCTATGTAGGTTCGCGCCCACACCATTCCAAACCATGAGCGTAACAAAAAGGGCCGCGCGAGCGCGGCCTCTGTGCAATGTTGAAAGCGCTGAGTTACCGGTGACGGCGCAGCACGTGCACCTCGGCGCTCGGTTGATGGTGGCCGGGCGGCAGCGTGAAATTGCCGAGCTGGCGGTCCATTTCCAGGGCTTCCGTCGCCAGCCGGTGGATCGCCGCCGTCGTCTCCTCGACCATCGAGGCGTTCTGCTGCGTCATCGCGTCGAGTTCGGCGACGGCGCTATTGATCTCGCGCAGCGTATTGGCTTCCTCGCGGGTCGCACCCATGATCTCGTTGATCTGCCCGTTGATCGCCTCGACATGGGCGCCGATGCCGGTCAACGCGACGCCCGCTTTTTCCACAAGCGCAACGCCGCTTTCGACCTCATGCGTCGATTTCTGCAGCAGGCTGGAGATTTCCTTGGCGGCACTCGACGAGCGCTGGGCGAGCTCGCGCACTTCCATGGCGACGACCGCGAAGCCCTTGCCGGATTCACCCGCGCGCGCCGCCTCGACACCGGCATTGAGCGCCAGGAGGTTGGTCTGGAAGGCAATGTCGTCGATGACGGAGATGATCGTGTTGATCTGGCGCGACGAGGCCTGGATTGCCTCCATCGCCGCGATCGTCTCGCGCATGATCTGGCCTGAGCCGGTCGTCTCCTTCTTGGCGTCGCGGGCGATGCGCTCGGCCTGTTCGGCTCGCTCGATCTGCCGGCGGACCGACTGGGTGATGGCGCTGATCGCATTCGCCGTCTCGGTGATCGAGCCGGCCTGGCGCTCGGTGCGCCCGGCAAGTTCGTCGGCGCCGGTGCGCATCTCCTCTGAGCCGGCGCGCACGGCCATCGAATTACCGCCGATTGCCGTCATGGTTTCGCTGAGCGTCGCCAGCGCCTCGTTGAAATTGACGCGCAGGCTTTCGAGCTCGTTCGGGAAGCGGGTATCGATCTGATAGGCGAGATCGCCGTTCGCCAGATGATGCAGGCCCTCGTCAATCGCCTCGACCACCTGCTGCAGCGTCTTCGCCTCGGCGTCGCGTTCGGCCAGATTCTGCTGGCGGTCTTGCTCCGCCTGCAGGCGTGTCTCTTCGCTGGCGGCTTCGAGCTCGCGGCTTTCGATCAGCGAGTGGCGGAAGCGGTCGAGCGCGTTGGCCATCGTGCCGATCTCGTCCTTGCGGTTCAGGCTGCCGATCTCGCTGTCGAGCTTGCCGTCGGCGACATCGCGGGTGACGCCGGCAAGCCGCGCAAGCGGTGAAAACAGCAAATTGGTGACGAGCCCGGTCGCGATCGCCATGACGACGAGTACGCCGATGCCGATCATCGTCAGCAGGGTGGCGATCTCGATCGAGCCGGCATTGAGCTCGCTCAAAAGCACGCTTTCGACCACGAGGAAGCGATCGCCGCGATAGTCGATACCGCGAACATAGGCGCGAGCCGCACCATCCGCTCGGCTGAAATCGGCAACTGTCATCGCCGAACTGGCAAGCGCGCTCTTGATGAAGGTGAAGGGTGTCGCGTCAAGCGTCGTAAGCTTGCCGCTACCGTCGAGACTGACGGCGGATCCATCGCCGGAGACGATCGCCGCCCGCGCCGTGCTGCCCTGGACGATGCCCTTGGCGAGGATGCCGGTGACGATCTCATCCCGCACCTTGAAGAGGATGATGCCCTTGGCCGCCCCAAGCTTGACGATCGGCACGGCATAGAAGATCGCCGACTTGCCGTTGCCGGCATCGACGCGAAGACCGGAAAAGCCGGTCGGCGCGGCGTCATCGGTCGCCTTGGCGGTATTCTCGATCGCCTTGGCGAAAGCAATGCCGGCGCCGGTCGCCTTCCAGGCGTCCGACTTCAGATTTTCGGCGAAATCGTCTTGCTTCTTATAGGAATAGAGCACCGTACCCTCGAGATCGACGATCAGCAGATCGCTGAAGGCGGTATCCTCGAGGTCGCGGGCGACTTCGCCCTGCGTCTTTTCGTGGCTCGAATAGTAAAAGCCGCTTGGCCCCTCCGGCTTGATCAGCTTCTCGCGCTGGTCGGCGGGATTGGGGTTGCCTGCTATGAAAACCTTCTTCAGCTCGGCCCGGGCATCGCCCGCGGTCTTCTCGATGGTCTTCCAGCCGCTCTTCAGATTGGTGATCGACATCTGCAGCGCCTCGATGCGCGCGATGGAGTTGGCCTGGTTTTCAAGCTGCGTCAGCTGGTCCTGCAGCATGTCGCCGCGAAAGATCAGCACGCTTTCCTTGGCCTTCAGCGCCTGCTCGTCAGAAATGCGGCTGCTGGCGAAATAGGCAAGCACATCGATGACCGCGATCGACAGCACGGTCAGCAGAATGAATGTGACGATGACCTTGAAGGACAAGGATTGAAATCTCCGAGCCATGTACGACGAACCCCTTCGTAACGCGCCTGCCAGCGCGGGCACGCTGCGCATGCCTGATCAACTGACCTATAAACAGAACATCGGGGGCTTAAATCTTCGCGAAAAGGGCCCCTCTCGTATTCAATGACTAGAATTCAGGCATCTGTTTTAATTCGCGGTAAATGGCAGGGCCGAAATCCGGGAATGTTTTTGTTTTGTTCACACATCGATGGCACTTATTTCGCAATCGCTATAGGTTGAACCATGCAAAATACGATTCGCATCGTCGGCATCGATCCCGGGCTTCGCCGCACCGGCTGGGGAATCATCGAGACATCAGGCAATTCCCTGCGGTTTGTGGCGTCCGGAACCGTGACCTCTGATGGCGACATGGACCTTGCCTCCCGCCTTTGCCAATTGCACGACGGCCTGGCGGAGATCGTCCACAGTTACAAGCCGGACGAGGCCGCCGTCGAACAGACCTTCGTCAACAAGGATGCGGTGGCGACCCTGAAGCTTGGTCAGGCCCGCGGCATTGCCATGCTGGTACCGGCCCGCGCCGGGCTGCCGGTCTCCGAATATGCCCCGAACGCCGTGAAGAAGGCCGTCATCGGCGTCGGCCATGGCGAAAAGCAGCAGATCCACATGATGTTGAAGATCCTGATGCCGAAGGTCGAATTCAAGGGCAACGACGCCGCCGACGCCCTGGCGATCGCCATCTGTCACGCGCATAATCGCGGCAGCAACCGAATGCGGCAGGCATTGGCCGGATAGCTTGTTCTTGACTTGTTCCATTGGTAAGGATAATTCTTACTGTGAAGGAGCAACAAGATGCGAGTTACGTCCAAAGGGCAGGTCACCATTCCTCGTGATCTCAGGGAACTTGTCGGCATCGAGGCCAATAGCGAGGTCATTTTCTCAATAGAGGGCGGCAAGCTCGTTCTCTCGCCGAAGAACGGCAAGCAGGAGATCGAGGATCGGGGCCGCCTGGATCGTTTCATACAGACGATCCGTCGTCTCGAGGGCACTGGCGATCAGGAGATCGATGCCGAAGACCTTATGTCGATGACCCGTGATCGCTGATGGCCACACTTGTCGACACGAACATACTTGTCGATCTGGCCGTGGTCGGTTCGGACTGGCACGGTTGGTCGCGTCGAAGGATGCTTGACGTCTTCAAAGACGGTCCTGTCCTCATAAACCCGATCATCTATTCCGAATTTTCCGTTCGGTACGACGACGTGGACGAAGTCGATCGACTGCTGCCGCAGGATGAATTCCGCCGCGAGAATCTGCCTTGGCCGGCTGCATTCGCCGCTGCTGCGGCCTTCCGGCTTTACCGTCGCGCCGGCGGTGGGCGCGAACGGATCTTGCCCGATTTCTTCATCGGCGCGCATGCGGCAATAAGGGGCTACAGAATTTTGACCCGCGATCCCAGCGGATACCGCTCCTATTTCCCCTCCGTTGACCTTATAACCCCCGAAACGCATCCTTGAGAGACCGCGACCCATGATCGGCAAGCTGAAAGGCACCATAGACGAGATCGGCGAAGACTATGTGCTCGTCGACGTGCACGGCGTTTGCTACGTCGCCCATTGCTCGGCCCGCACCCTGTCCAAGCTCGGCTCGGCCGGCGAGGCCTGCGTGCTCTTCATCGAGACCTATGTGCGCGAGGACCAGTTGAAGCTCTTCGGTTTCATGACGGCGCTGGAGCGGGAATGGTTCAACCTGCTCCAGAGCGTCCAGGGCGTCGGCGCCAAGGTGGCGCTCGCCGTGCTCTCGACGCTGACGCCAGGCGAACTTGCCAATGCAATCGCCCTGCAGGACCGTGCCGCGGTCTCGCGTGCGCCGGGCGTCGGCCCGAAAGTGGCGATGCGCCTCGTCACCGAGCTCAAGAATCGGGCGCCGGCCTTTGCCGGCGAAGCGATCAATATCGCCCTCAAGCAGGAACTCGGCGAAGGGGTCGCGGCCGCGCCTGTCGCCGACGCGGTTTCCGCGCTGACCAACCTCGGCTACAGCAGAGACCAGGCGGCGAATGCGATTGCCGCAGCAATGAAGACTGCAGGCGACGGCGCCGACAGCGCCAAGCTGATCAGGCTGGGATTGAAGGAGTTGGCGCGTTGATCTCCTTGAATATATCGCAATTCCTTACTAAACTTGAATGGTAAGGAGATCCGCATGAATATCTACTACGGTACGATGACATCGAAGGGCCAGACTACAATTCCGGCTGAAGTTCGTGAATTGCTGAATCTGAAGTCCGGCGACAGGATCCGCTACATCAACCGCGATGGCGAAATCATCATGAAAGCCAAGAACAAACGCGCCATCGACCTGGCAGGCAAGTTTCACGATCCGAACCGACCGACGATTACTTTGACGCAAATGGACGAGGCGATTGGGGAAGCCATCGCCGATCACGTGACCAGTGCAAGATGATTGGCCTCGACACCAATATTATGCTGCGCTTCCTCCTGAAGGACGATGTCGTCCAGACGGAGAAGGTCACAACCCTCTTCGCGAGCCTGTCCGATACCGCACCTGGCTATATCAGTTGCATCACGCTGATGGAATGCGCGTGGTTCTTGAGACAACGGATCAAGCTGAAGAGAGAACAGCTCATGGAGGCGATTTCGGACTTGTTGGACTCGGCCGACCTGATCCTTGAAGATGAAAGAGTAGTCGAGGAAACGCTCGCAATCATGGTGCGGACGAATGCAGAATTCGCAGATGTCTTCATCGCCCTTCGCAATCGTGATGCGGGTTGCGTGACAACCAGGACATTCGATGCCCAAGCCGCAAAAACCATACCTGGAATGGAACTTTTGACATGAGCGAATCCGCCCGCCTGATTTCGCCGGAAAAGCGGGGCGAAGACCTTGATATCACGTTGCGCCCGCAATCGCTGGACGAGTTCACCGGCCAGGCGGAGGCGCGCGCCAATCTCAAGGTCTTCATCGAGGCGGCGAAAAACCGCGGCGAAGCGCTGGACCATGTGCTCTTCGTCGGCCCGCCCGGCCTCGGCAAGACCACGCTGGCGCAGATCATGGCCAAAGAACTCGGCGTCAACTTTCGCTCGACCTCCGGCCCTGTTATCGCCAAGGCCGGCGATCTCGCTGCCCTGCTCACCAATCTCGAGGAGCGTGATGTGCTCTTCATCGACGAGATCCATCGCCTCAACCCCGCCGTCGAGGAAATCCTCTATCCGGCCATGGAAGATTTCCAGCTCGACCTGATCATCGGGGAAGGCCCTGCCGCTCGCTCGGTGAAGATCGACCTGTCGAAATTCACGCTGGTGGCGGCCACCACCCGCCTCGGCCTGTTGACGACGCCGTTGCGCGACCGTTTCGGCATTCCGGTGCGCCTGAGCTTCTACACCGTCGAGGAGCTGGAACTGATCGTGCGCCGTGGCGCGCGGCTGATGAACCTGCCGATCACCGAGGAGGGCGCCCGCGAGATTGCAAGACGCGCCCGCGGCACTCCGCGCATCGCCGGCCGGCTTCTGCGGCGCGTGCGCGACTTTGCCGAGGTGGCAAGGGCGGAAGCCGTCACCCGCGAGATCGCCGACGAAGCGCTGACCCGCCTGCTGGTCGACAATGTCGGCTTCGACCAGCTCGACAAACGTTACCTCAACATGATCGCCGTCAATTTCGGCGGTGGCCCGGTCGGCATCGAAACCATCGCCGCCGGCCTTTCCGAGCCGCGCGACGCGATCGAGGACATCATCGAGCCCTATATGATCCAGCAGGGTTTTATTCAGCGCACGCCACGCGGCCGTGTTCTGACCGCAATCGCGTGGAAACATCTGGGAATGCAACCGCCCAAGGATATGGAGGCTGCGCAGTTCCGGCTGTTCCAGGAGGACAACTGAGTGATCACCCGCCGCGGATTTTTCAAGGTTCTGGGCGGCGGTATCGCAGGCGTCATGTCGCTCGGTGGTTATGCCTTCGCCTATGAACCGCTCGCGCGGCTCGCCATCACCCGCTATCAGCTGACGCCGCCGGGATGGACGCCCGGGCTCAAGCTGCGCGTCGTTGCGCTCGCCGATCTCCATGCCTGCGAGCCCTGGATGTCGGCAAGCCGCATTGCCGCGATCTGCCACAGGGCGAACGAACTCGAAGGCGACGTCACCGTCCTGCTCGGCGATTATGCCGCCGGCATGAACATGGTGACGCAGTACGTGCATTCGAGCCAATGGTCGAAGGCGCTCGCCACCTTGCAGGCCCCTCTCGGAGTCCACGCGATTATGGGCAACCACGATTGGTGGGAGGACAGGACAGCCCAGAAGAACGGCGGGACGGAAACATTCGGGCACCGGGCCCTCGCCGACGTCGGCATCCCGGTCTATGGCAACCGCGCCGTCCGGCTCGAAAAGGATGGCCGCGGCTTTTGGCTCGCAGGCCTCGAAGATCAGCTGGCGCTGCTGCCGGGCCGGAAGTGGGGCCGCACGCAGATGCTCGGCCTCGACGATCTCGAGGGAACGATGGCGCAGATTACCGACGATGCGCCCGTCATCCTGCTCGCTCATGAGCCCGATATCTTTCCGCGCGTGCCCGAGCGCGTCTCGCTGACGCTATCGGGCCACACCCATGGCGGACAGATCCGATTCCTCGGCCGTTCGCCGATCGTGCCCTCGCGCTACGGCAATCGCTACGCCTATGGCCATATCGTTGAAGAGGAGCGTAATATCATCGTTTCCGGCGGCCTTGGCTGCTCCATTGCACCCGTCCGGTTCGGCGTGCCGCCGGAAATTGTCGTGATCGATCTTGGATAAGAATGGCATGACCAAGCGCATTCACATCCGCCTGAATGCAGGCGGTCGGCGTTTCAACTATCGCATCGCCGGCCTCGGCTTTCGCGACGGCCATGTGCTCGTTCATCGCGCCGTACACGAGCCCTTCTGGACTTTTCCGGGCGGTCGGGCGGAGATCGGCGAAACCTCGGAAGAGACACTGAAGCGCGAGATGGTGGAGGAGCTGGGCGTTGAGGTGACCGTCCATCGCCTGCTGTGGATCGTCGAGAATTTCTTCCACTACGAACAGCGCGATTGGCACGAACTCGGCTTCTATTACCTGATGGACATCCCGCCGGAATTCCCCTTCCGACGGGGCGAGATCATCCATCGAGTCGAGGACGACGACAACCATCTCGAATTCAAATGGGTGCCGGCAACGCGCCATGCCCTGATCGCACTCGACATCCCGCCCTATTTCATCGCCGATGAAATCGAAACCCTTCCCGTTTCGCCACGTCATCTCGTCTGGCGGGACGGCGATCTCGACGGCAAAGACTGACGCAAGCAATTCAAGGCGTTACAGCGCCCTTTGCGCGCCTCAAAAGGCGCCCGGAGCTGTAGCCAAAAGCGCTTAAGGAGGAGATGCGCCGATGCCGACCTTCGATCCTGTCAGGCCATTCCGCAAACTTGCCTATAACAACGCCCTTGCCAACCGCCGGCTGCTTCGGACCTGCGCGACATTGAAGTCTGGCGAATTCGAAGCGCCACGCACAAGCTTCTTTCCCTCGATCAAGGAAACCTTGAACCATATCATCACGGTCGACTGGTTCTATGTCGACGGCCTGGAAGGCGGCACGCTCGGGCTCAAAGCCTTTGAGGTCGACGAACCATTCGATGACCTCTCCTCGCTGGCAGAAGCCCAGGCGAAGGTCGATCAGCGCCTGGTGGCACTTTGCGAGGCCCTGACGCCGGAGAGGCTCACCTCGACCATTAGCCTCCATCGCGGCGACCGCATTCAAGAGGAGCGGATGGACGACGTGCTCGGCCACCTCTTCCAGCATCAGACCCATCATCGCGGACAGGTACATGCGATGCTCTCCGGCACGAGCGTCGCTCCGCCGCAACTCGATGAATTCATCGTTGCCAACGATGCCAGGTTCCGCGGCAGCGAACTCGCAGCGCTCGGCTGGAGCGAAGAAACACTGATGCGTTAGCGCGTCCTGCAGGACGCGTGGCACGCTTTAAGTCTTTATCTGATGCCTGTCGTGGTCCGAAACCGCTGTACGGTGTTCGGATCATGCTCTAATCCTGCAGCCGTCTCTTCAGCCCGTCGATGATCGTCTTGGTGAGAAGGTCGTAATTCTCGTCGAAATGATGGTCGCCGGGCAGCTCGATCACCTCGGCGCCGCTGTCCTTCAGCGCCGGACAGGCGACATCGTCATCGTCGTCCTTGCCGTAGATGCATTGCACGAGCTTCGGATCGATGTTCTTCAGATCGCCGACGGGATCGCCTCCCGCCCCTTCCGTCTTCTGGCCGAGCCAGCCGAGAACAGAGATGACGTAGTCAACTTGGTGCGAAAGCGACAGCAGCGACAATTGCGCCACCGTCGACTTTTCGGCTGGCTTGAGGAGCTGGTAGGTGGCGGGTACGACATCGGCACCGAAGGAATAACCGACGAGCAGCACATGCTTCACCTTCCATTGCTTGCGGTAGAAATCGATGATCTTCGAAAGATCGGCGGCGGTCTCCTCCGGCTTGCGCTCCGACCAGAAATAGTGGAGCGAATCGACGCCGACGACCGGAATGCCTTCCTTCTGCAGCGTGCCACCGACCTCCTTGTCGATGTCGCGCCAGCCGCCGTCGCCGGAATAGATCACAGCCATCGTATCGAAGGCCGGCGTTGCCTCGAGCACCGCCAGCGGCAGGCCGAGCGGGTTGCCGAAGGCGCCGGAGGCGGTGACGAGATCGTCGAGCGTATCGGCAAACGCCGTCTGCGCATCGTCGGCGGAATCGCGGATCTCGATCGCGGCATGGGCCTTCTTCAGCGCCTCGGCGTGCGCCCGGCCATCCTTGTTGGCATCAGGCGTGAAGACAGTAATGATCGGGTCCGGCAAGATCCCGTCGCTGAGGCCATAGACTGTGCGTTCGCCAACCACCTGCTTGGACGCCGGCGTGCAAAGCTCCTTGGCAAGCGGAATGCCGGCGACCGGATTAACGGCAAGTGTCTGGCCGATCGTCGCATCCGGCGTTTGCGCGGCGATCGCCAGCGCTAAGGCCCCGCCCTCGCCGATGCCGGCGACGATCGGCAGGTGATAGGCGTTGTTGCCGGTCGCGCGCTGCACCTGCTGGCTCAGCGATTCGATGTCCGAGACCATGTAGACGCAGCCATCGTTGAGGCTGACGTCGTACCGGCTAAGCGCCTGGATATAGGATGGAAAATCGATGCCGATGACGACGGCGCCTTCGGCGACCAACCTGTCGGCTTCGGCCTTCTCATAGTCGCCCCAGCCGGCGGCATCCGAGATCAGCGTCACCGTGCCCTTCACCTCCCCTTCCGGCAGGAAGATGTGCGGCGACGGGATAAGCCCGGTTTCGAAGGTCTGCGTGGTCTCCTCGGCGGCATCAGCCGGTGCGGCCGCGAGCATGCAGGCGCATGCCGTGGCAAGAAGGATTGTCCTGATCATTTTCTCACTACCCCTTTCAATCCGCCCCCAATCAGCAATGTCGCGTCCATCAACGCGATCATCGGATTGCCCCCTCCGGAGACCGCAAGATAGCGCGGTTGCCAGTGCGGATGAAACTTGGATTTGAATGCCCGAAGGCCTTTGAAGTTATAGAAGCGCTCGCCGTGTTCGAAGACGGTGCTGCCGATGCGGTCCCAGACGGGCGCAGCCTCGCGTTTCGACATGCCGGAAAGAGGCGCCATGCCGAGATTGAAATGGGCAAAACCCTCGCCGCGCAGATATTCCATGATCTGCACGAAAAGAAAATCCATCGATCCCTTCGGCGCGGCCGGCGAGAAGCGCATGAGATCGATCGTGCCCTCCTCTTTGGATTCGGTGATAAGGATGTTGGCGAAGGCGACGATCTTGCCGTCCTTCTTCAGAATGCCGACGGGCTGCGAGGAGACGTAATCGGGATCGAAGGAGCCCAGCGAGAAGCTCTTTTCCTTGGCATTGTGGTCTTCCAGCCAAGCCGTGGAGACGGCGGCGAGATCGTCGATGATATCAGGCACGTCCTCTGGTTGGACCACGGCGAATTCCAGCCCGTCGCGCTGGGCGCGGCTTGCGGTCTGGCGAAGGTTCGCCCATTTGCCGCCCTTCATCTCGAAAGTCCGGAGATCGGCCACCGCTAGTTCGCCGAGCTTGAAGGCGCGAAGGCCGGCATCGGCGCAATGGGATAGCAGCGCCGGCGAGATCTGGTAGAACACGGCACGGCAGCCGGCGGCACGCGCCGCTTCGACGAATCGCCAGACGAGTTCCTGCACGGCGCGATGGTTGCCGACCGGATCGAACAGCGCGATCCAGGAGCGGCCCTGCCGACCATACATGATGAAGGCGTCGCCCTTTTCCGAGAACATGATGCTCTTGTCGCCCATCCGCACCAGATTGGCGTCGGCATTGCCCTGCTTCATGACGATCTCGACGGCGCGCGCCAGCGCCTCGTCCGTCGCCGGTTCCGGCCGGAAGGTCGCCGGTCGAAGCAGGCTGAAGACGGCGATCGCCGACGAGATGATGGTAATGCCGAGCACGGCGCGCAAGCCCCGCGGCGCTTCGGCGGTGAACTCGAACTGCCACCAGAGCTGGTTGCTGTATTCGACGTCGCGATAGACGAAAAGCAGGATGACGACGGCGCCGACGACGATGACGGCGATCGCCATCAGCCAGGACGCCGTCAGCGCTTGGTTGAGCAGCGAGGCCTGTCGGCTAAAGAGCCGGCGGCTGACGAAAAGCCCGAAGATGAGGAAGGCGAGAAAAGCGGCTTCGACGAGCGCGATCGCCTTCAGCAGCGACAAAGTCAACGCGGCAAGCGCCGAGAACACGGCCACCCACCAGGCGCCGTCGAGCCGCTGGCCGAGGCCGCGCGCGGCGACGACGAGTGCCAGCCCCAGCAGGCTGGAGAGGAAATGCGCGCCTTCGACCATCGGCAGCGGCAGATAGTTGGAGAGGAATTCGAGATTTTGGTCAGGCGTCGGCGTGACGCTCGAAAATACCAGCATGACGCCGAGCAGCAGCGCGAGAGCCGACAGCAGCTGCGGCATCAGCCGTCCGCCGATGCGCCGCATGCTGGAGGCGGCCGGATGGTCGACGAAACGACGCAGCTCCGCCGCCGAGACCGCGAGCACCGCGATCAGCAGCGGCAGCACATGATAGATCAGCCGGTAGAGCACCAGCGATCCGAGCACGGCATCGATGTTCACAGCACTGCCGAGCGAGGCGATGATCACGGTCTCGAACACGCCGAGCCCGGCCGGCACATGGCTGAGCACGCCGAGACCAACGGCGATCGCATAGACGGCGAGGAAGACCGGCCAGCCGATCGCCGTCTGCGGCAGCAGCACGTAGAGTACGGACGCCGAGGCGGCGATATCGAAGGCGGTGACGAGGAACTGGCGCGACCAGGTGCGCGAATCCGGCAGGCGGATTGCCACAGGCCCGAGATCGAGCACACGCCCCTCGCGGCCGATGATCATCACCGCGGCCAGAATGGCGACGATCGAACCGGCGATTATCCGCAGAACGAATGGGCTGACGCTAACGAGCGGGCCGATCTCGTCGGCGATGACGATGAGGGCGATTGCCGCGACGCCCGCAAGCCCCAATCCGAAGGACAGGGTGACGAAGGCGATGATGCGGCCGATATCCTCCGGCGAGAGCCCGAGGCGCGTATAGGCACGGTAGCGGATCGCGCCGCCCGAAAGCGCGCCGAAACCGGCGGTGTTGCCGACGGCATAGGCGCTGAACGCTGTCAGCGCCACATGCGGAAAGGGCAGCTTCTTGCCGATGTACTCGATGGCGTTGAGATCGTAGAAGATCAGCGAGATGAAACTGAGCGCCGTAAAGAACAGAGCAAGCAGGATCGCGCTCGGCCTGGTCGCCGCCAGCGCACCGACGACGTCGTCATAGCGCACCTCGTTGGTGAGCTGCACGATCGCGTAACCGACGAGGCAGAAAGCCACCAGTGACGCGGCTGCCAGCAAAGGCGTTCTGTAACGCCTGAAAAGCCCGCCAAAAGAAAAACCGTCCGCTTCTTCCATCTCTTCCAAATTGCCGTGCCCCGACATTCTCGTACCCTGCTGCAACTGCCAGCTTGGCGGGAATCATTTCAGATGATGTAACATGAGAGGCATATAAGCTCTATGAAGCCATGCCGCCGCTACCCCAGCCCCGCCGCCTGCGCCTCAATCATCCTCAATTGGGGCGAATTTGCGCAGGCGGGGGTCTCCGCACATTGCATTTTCGTAAGCTTCGGCAGAGCCTTGCCCTCGACGGAGATGTGAGAGGCGGGAGAACGGTTCGATATGCAGGATGGTTCGGCCTTTGTGATGCTTGCCCTCGGACGTCTGCTGCTGGGCGGCCTCTATGTCGCTGGCGGCATTCATCATTTTTTCGTTATCGTGCCGCTGACCGACGCGATCGAAGCCCGCGGCATTCCTTTTGCGAAAGGAGTGCTGATCATGGGCAGCCTGTTCCAGATCGTCGCCAGCATCCTGCTGATGCTCGGCCTTTTCGTCACGGCAGCGGCATTCGGTCTCATCGTCTTCACGCTGGCGGCCACCATCATGCTGCTGAATTTCTGGGACATGCAGGGAACGGCGCGCGACAGCGCGATCAATACCTGGAAAACCAACATGGCGATCATTGGCGGCCTGCTGATCGCAGCCGCCGGCGCCATGTGAGGCGGTTCATGCCGCCGGCTCGCCGCCCGCTCGCGCATGCGCGGCGTAGCGCGCGACGGCAGCATCCACCTCCGCGTCGCGGTCGCCCGCCACCTGCACCGTCGGCACGGCAAATTCGATACCGTTTTCCTGGAAGGCATTGCGGATCATCGCCAGCGCATTGCGGCGGATGACGAATTGCTCGCCTGGCTTCGTCATCATCGACAGCCGGATTTCGATGGCGAATTCGCCGAACTGCTCGACACCCTTCATCTTCAGGGTCTCGATGATATGAGGACCGAATTCCGGATTTTCGAGCAGCGTCTGGCCGATCTGCTTGATCACCTTCTTCGCCTTGACGAGATCTGTGTCGTATTTGACGTTGAGGCTGATCTTGTCGATCGTCCAGTCGCGATTGAGGTTTTTCACTGCGCCGAGTTCACCGAACGGCACCGTCGTCAGCGGCCCGCGATGATGTCTGAGCTTCACCGAGCGCAGGCTGAAGGCCTCGACTACGCCCTTATGGCTGCCGCTTTCGATATATTCGCCAATGCGGAAGGCATCGTCCCAGAGATAGAACATGCCGCTGATGACGTCCTTGACGATCGTCTGAGCGCCGAAGCCGACCGCGACGCCGACGACACCGGCGCCGGCGATCAGCGGCCCGATCTCGATACCGAGGCCGGAGAGCACCATCAGAGCAGCAATGACGGCGATCACGACGGCGAGAATATTGCGGAAGATCGGCAACAGCGTCTGTATCCGCGCGCGTTTGGCCTTCTCTTCATCCGTTGCTCCGCCATCCACGGATGAATCGAGCAGCTTGCCCTCGATATAGGCCTTGATGACATGCCAGAGCAGATCGGCGGCAAGCAGGATGACGATGCCGCCGATCACGCCGCGCGCGATCTTGTCGATCATCGTTTCGCCGGCGGCCATCGTATCGGCACCGACGCCGAGCATATGCCCAAGCCAGACGGCGGCGACGGCAATGATCAGCGCCCGCACACCCCGGTCAAGCAGCACGGCTGCAATGCGGCGCGTAGCAAGGAAGCTCGCTTCGGTCTGCTGCAGCGATTTTACCGCAATCGTCGAGACGGCGAGCACGCGCGGCAGCAACAGCACATAGACGCCGAGCCAAAGCAGCCAGTTGAAGCCTGCGACCCAGAGGCTCCAGAGCACCAGGAAATAGACGGTAAGCGCCCAGGAGGTCCCGTGGCCGCGCCTCTCGTCCTTGTGCGGCCGCGACCAGACCGCCGCGATCGCGATCAGCAGCAGGCCGATGCCCAGGATATAGCCGACGAGGAGCCGCACGCTCGAGGAATAGCCGAGCGGCTCCATCGACTGGATCACCGCCCAGCCGAAAATGAAATAGATGACGAAAGTCGCACAGCGTCGATACCAGAAGAATGCAACCGCGCGCGCCGGCATGATCGCAGCGGTGACACCCTGCCGTTCCTCCTCCATCCGCGCCAACCCGATGAGATCAACCAGGACGCCTCCGAGGCAAATCGTGAAGCGCTGGACCACGAGCGCGACAACGCAAACGATCGCGATGCTCTGGCTGACCGGCGGCCAGCTGACGCTGAGAAGAGCAAGCGCCGTCGCCACGGCAAAGATCAGCCCCGGGATGACGCGCGGGGCAAGATGCATGCCCGCCATCTGCGCCGCCTGGCGGCGGCGGCGAAAGGCATAGCGGGCGATGCGCTCGACGATGGTGCCGAGCAGGAAGATCGCCAGAAACTGCGCCGCCATGCGCGGCCAACCGGCGGCGGCGATTTCACCGAAGAACAGCGAGGAAGCATTGCCGGCCTGTGAGGGCAGCATCATCGCCGCATCGGAGACCATCGAGACGTGCCGGCGGGCATGCTGAAGCAGACCCGACAAGACCGACATCTGGTCGCCGGCCGCCGAATCGCTCGCGGGCGCCGCCGTCATCTGCGTCGACATCCATTGTTTGACCTGAGGCGTCTGCATCAGTTCCATCATCTGACGCACCTCGGCCGGCGGACCTGCCGTAACAGGAGCCGCAGGTGAGGTCTGCGCAGCACCCGGCAAGTCTGCCGAAAAAAGCGCCGACAGCGCCACTATGCAGAATATGGCGATCCTGGAGATCCCTGCCATGCCACGCTTCATTGCCGTCCTCCGATGGGCCGCCGACCGCCGATGCAGGCCAACGTCTTTCGATAGCATCGATAGCCTCGACCGATGCTGCCAGCAAGGAGGGTGGAGGCGAAGATCATCGGGAAGGCAGGCGGTGGAGCAGCGGGACCGTCGATCTCAAATTCAGAGCCCAAATTCAGGCCCTGAATTCAGGGCCTGAATTTGGGGACGGCGGCCTCAGCTATGACGGCGGGTGCGCTACTGCGCCACGCGTCTTTTTAGACTCATGGCGCAGTAGCGCTTTTTATTGTTTTAGGATTTCGCGACCGGTTTTTCCACGTGGCCACCAAAGCCCGCGCGCATCGCCGACAGTACCTTGTTGGCGAATTCGTCGTTATCGCGCGAGGAGAAGCGGCCGTAGAGCGCAGCGCTCAGCACCGGCGTCGGCACGCTTTCGTCGATCGCCGCCATGATCGTCCAGCGGCCTTCGCCGCTGTCCGAGACGCGGCCGGCATATTTCGAAAGTGCGGGATCGGCATGCAGCGCATCGGCCGTGAGATCGAGCAGCCAGGAGGTGATGACGCTGCCGCGGCGCCAGACTTCGGCGACATCCTGCAGGTTGAAATCATATTGGAAATGTTCCGGATGAGCGAGCGGCGCGGTCTCCGCATCGGCCTCGTGCGAGGCGGCGCCGATATTGGCATGTTTCAGAATATTGATACCTTCGGCATAGGCGGCCATCAGGCCGTATTCGATACCGTTATGCACCATCTTGACGAAATGACCGGCGCCATGCGGACCGCAATGCAGGTAACCCTGCTCCGCGGTGCTGGCAGCAGCCGCTTCGGCGCTCCGGTTCGGCGAGGCTTCCGTCTTGCCGACACCGGGCGCCAGCGTTGCGAAGATCGGAGAAAGGTGTTCGACGATACCCTTCTCGCCGCCGATCATCAGGCAATAGCCGCGCTCGAGGCCGAAGACGCCGCCGCTGGTGCCGACATCGACATAGTGGATGCCCTTGGTGATGAGTTCGGCGCCGCGGCGGATGTCGTCGTGGTAGTAGGAGTTGCCGCCGTCAATGACGATATCGCCATTCTCGAGCAGCGGCATCAGGCTCGCCAGCACCTTGTCGACGATCGCCGCCGGCAGCATCAGCCAGATCGCGCGCGGATGGGTGAGCTTCGAGACGAACTCCTGGAGCGAAGCACTGCCGGTCGCGCCGAGGCCGGCGAGCTCGGCAACGCTTTCCGGCCTGGCGTCGTAAACGACGCATTCGTGACCGCCCCGCATCAAGCGCTGGACCATATAATTGCCCATGCGGCCCAAACCGACCATGCCAAGCTGCATAATGAATCTCCTGGAAACCGAAATGAAGTATCGAATCCGGAAATTAGCACCCGCAGTGTGACAGGCAAGCAAAGTCTCGGTGATATCGGCGAATGCGACGATTGCACCGCCGACCTCGCTGAGATCGACGTATCGTCAAATGTCCGGCGCGCTGGCCGGCTCACCCTTCATTTCGCTGAGGAACATGCCCTCGCGCAGATTGATGCCGTATTCAACGAAAGCCTTCATGCAGCAGAGCATCTGCGTCCAGCCTTCACAATTGAGATAGGTGCCACGCCGGCCGGCATCGTCTTCGCGCCAGCCGGTCTCGGCGATCGTCACCAGCGTGCCGCCATCCTCCAGCGGCTTGAAGTTCATCTCTACCATCGTCTTGTATCTTGCCTCGTCCTCGCCAGTGCCGCCATCCCAGCGCAGCACGATGCGGCTTTCCGGCACGAGTTCGACGACCTCGACTGGCGTATCCTTCCACCAGGTCACCGTCGTGCCCTTCACGAGCGGCGCGCTCGCCCCACCGATCGTGGTGAAATAGCTGCTGAGCTTCTTCGGATTGACGACGGCATCGAACACCTCTGCAACGGGACGGCCGATGCGGCCGGAAACGCGGATTCCGAGAGACATGATACTTCTCCTCTTCTCCATTGTGCCTGGCATCATTATGTTATAAAAACATAACATGTCAAGCGAATCAGCCGACGACCCGGTTTTCAAGGCGCTGGCGCATCATCGCCGCCGCGACATCCTCGATCTGCTCAAGGATGGCCCCCGAACCACTGGAAATCTTTGCGAGATGTTTCCGGAGATGGACCGCTGCACGGTGATGCAGCATCTGAAGGTGCTGGAGGAGGCCGATTTGGTCGTCGCCAGGAAGGAAGGTCGCGAGCGCTGGAACCACCTGAACAGCCTGCCGATCAAGCACATCTATGACCGCTGGATCAGCGTCTATGCCGGCCATGCGCTCTCCATCCTCGACCGGCTGAAAGGCGACTTGGAAGGTCAGCCCGAATAATGACGCGGCTGTAAACCGGCCTTGCCGCCCGGTCTGGCGAAGCCTTATGCTACCAAAAACGGGGATCAGACGGATGACGCTATCAGGAGCCGGCATACGCCGCATGCGGCTGCTGCGCAGCATGAAGCAAGGCCATCTCGCCGAACTCCTTGGCGTCAACCAGGCGACCGTCTCGCGCTGGGAGCGCGATCAGCTCGCCCTGCCGGTCGAACAAGCCATCAAGCTAGAGCGGATTTTCGCCGCGCCGCCACATGAAGCAGTCGATACGGCGCTGAAGCGGCTGGTCGAGGATTCCGTCCGGCCGGTGCATCTGATCTGCGACCGCACCCACCGGCTGCTCGCCGCCTCTCGCCCGCGGCAAGCGGAGTGGCGGGCGCCACTCGGCGCCTTTCTCGGCCGTTCTCTGTTCTCCTACGCCTCCGCCGAGATCGCCGCCGCCGAGCAGTCGCTGGAGGAGCGCGGCTGGCATGCGGGCAGGCTCTCGTCGCTGACCCTCGATACCGGCGCCAACGGCAATGCGCTGCTGCCGATCGCCGCCGGCCGCGTGACCTGGGAACGGATCATGCTTTCCGACGGCAGCACCGGCCGCCTTGTCACGACCATCGGCTGAGCCTCAAGCTTTCCTGCATCCCCATGCATAATTTATGCGTTGTCTGGAAACCTCAGTCTTTATAGCGTCCGCCGCCGAAGGGTCAGGAGACGATGTGATGACGATACTGGTGACGGGAAGTGCCGGCCATCTCGGCGAGGCGCTGATGCGGACCTTGAGGGCGGAAAGCCGCTGGGTGCGCGGCATCGATATCAAGCCCTCGGCTTTCACCGACATGGTCGGCTCGATCAATGATCGCGCCTTCATCAGGCAGGCGATGTCAGGCATCAGCCACGTCATCCATGCCGCGACGCTGCACAAGCCGCATGTGGCGACCCACGGCAATTACGATTTCCTCGAGACCAATATCGCCGGCACACTCAACCTGCTTGAGGAAGCGGTCGCTGCGGAGGTCGCAAGCTTCGTCTTCACCAGCACCACCAGCACCTTCGGTGCGGCATTGACGCCGGCTGCCGGCGAACCGGCGGCATGGGTGACCGAGGACGTGCTTCCCGTCGCGAAAAACATCTACGGCATAACGAAACTCGCCGCCGAAGGCTTGTGCGAACTCTTCGCCCGCAAGTCCGGCCTGCCGGTGGTCATTCTCAGGACGTCGCGTTTCTTTCCCGAAAACGACGACGATCCTGACATTCGCAACGGCTATTCGGCAGAGAATGCCCAGGCCAACGAGCTTCTTCACCGCCGCGTCGATATCAGCGACGTGGTCGGCGCCCATCTGCTGGCGCTCGAAAAGGCGCCGGCAATCGGCTTTGGCCGCTACATCGTCTCGGCCACGACGCCGTTTTCGGCAAGTGATCTCGCCGAGATCAGACGCGACGCGCCTCACGTCGTCGAACGACTGTTCCCGGATGCAGGCGCCCTCTACGCATCACGCGGCTGGAAGATGTTTCCGGCGCTCGACCGCGTCTATGTCAACGAACGCACAAGACGGGAACTCGGCTGGCAGCCGCGATATGACTTCCGTTTCGTGCTCGACTGCCTGCGCGACAACAGGGAGTGGCGAAGCCCCTTGGGACTCGACGTCGGCTCTAAAGGCTACCACGACGAGGTCTTTGCCGAAGGGCCTTATCCGGTCGGATAGAGCGCGAGCTGGAATGCGGCCATGCGAAAGCCCGACATCCTCTCGGCATGGCCTTTTCGCTGAAAAGCGTCATCCAGATATCATGATCCCGTCATAGACCGTCTGCCGGGGATATGGGGCGAAGAATTCCAGGGCGTGTTGTGCCATCGGGAAATCGAATCCAAGGCGGGGGTGTCATTTGAAGCGGTGTCCAGCCTGCGGGCGGGAAGCCGTTTCGAGAGCGCTTTTGACCGAGAGGGTATTTCCATGAAGAATGTCAGACCATACGCATTGCGGCTCTTCGCCGCGGTTCTAGCCGCATCCGCCGCCTTGCCAGTCGTCGCAATGGCCGAGAATTCCGCCACCGTCGGTGGCCTCATCTTCGTCAACAAGGGCCTCGTCGGCATTGGCCGCATTGCGGCCAACCAGCGTGACAAATTCGGCGAGACCTTTGGTTCCGGCTCGGGCATGGCGGTCGATCCCGCCGCCTGGAGCCGCGACGGCGCCGGCTACAAGGGCACGCTCTACCTGCTGCCCGATCGCGGTTACAACGCCGTCGGCACCGCCGATTACCGGCCGCGCCTGAACACCATCTCGATCGGCTTGAAGCCGACCGCTCCGGGTGCGACACCCGGGGCCGGCAAGGAACAGTCTGGCGTCGACGCAAAGCTCGTCGATTCCATGCTCTTCGTCGACGACAAGGGTGGCGACATGACTGGTCTCGACCCGGAATCCGGCGTCCGCCCCGCTGCCGGTGATTTTCCGCCGCTGCCGCAAGCGGTAAACGGCAAGATCGCACTCGACAATGAAGCCATCATCCGCATGGCTGACGGCACCATGTTCGTCAGCGACGAATATGGTCCTTACATCTACCACTTTTCGGCCGACGGCCACCTGCTGTCGGCCACGCAGCCGCCGAAGGCACTTTTGCCGATGCGCAAGGGCGCGCTGAGCTTTGCCTCCAACAATCCCGGCCCCGGCGCATCCGCTCCGGACCCGAAGGATCCGGAGACTGGCCGCCAGAACAACCAGGGTCTCGAAGGTATGTCGATGACGCCTGATGGTAAGTTCATCATATCAGTGCTGCAATCGGCCGCCCGCCAGGACGGCGGCGATTCCAGCTCGACCCGCCAGAATACCCGCGCCATGATCTATGACGCCACCGATCCCGATCACCTGAAACTGGTGCACGAATATGTCGTGTCGCTGCCGGTCTTCAAGGACGCCAAGGACAAGACGACGATCGCCGCCGAGAGCGAAATCGTCGCCCTGTCCGACAAGACCTTCCTGATGCTCGCCCGCGACAGCGGCAACGGCCAGGGTTTGAAAGGCGACACCTCGCTCTACCGCAAGGTCGGTATCGTCGACGTTTCCGCCGCGACCGACATCGCCGGCAGCGATTTCGACGCCGGCAAGCCGATCGCGCCGAAAGGCGTCGTCGATCCCTCGCTGACGCCGGCAACGCCGACGCCCTTCATCGACCTCAACGACAAGGCCGAGCTTGCCCGCTTCGGCCTGCACAACGGCGCACCGAACGACAAGAACAATCTATCGGAAAAATGGGAAGCCATGGGTCTGGCGAGCGTTCTCGACCCGAACCTGCCGGACGACTACTTCCTGTTGGTCGCCAATGACAACGACTTCTTGACGCAGGATGGTTTCCAGGTGGGTGCCGCCTACAAGGCGGATGGCGGTGCCGACGTCGACACCATGTTCCAGGTCTTCCAGGTCACCTTTCCAGGCCTGAAGAAGTAACGGACGCGCAAAAAGGTGGACGCGCAAGCTGCATAATTCGTTAAATCGACACCGATTTAAGGACAAAATTATGCAGCCATTCAAAGTGTTACAGCGTCCTTTGCGCGTCTGAAAAGACGCGCGGCGCTGTAGACGCGTTCGCCCGCCAAATCCGGGTTTCCTGCCGACGATAAAAAGGAAAAGGTGCGATCCACGACCACCGATGGATGTTTACGATCCTGGGTGCCTACAAACGTAGGTGGGCGCCGTGTGTCCAGGCCCACGGGCCTGGCCAGGGACAGCTCCCTTTGGATCGAGTATGGCCCCAGGGATTGTGGTTCCTGTCGAGAGGCGCAGACCGCATGGCGATATATAAGGTCGTTTGCGCCGACGCGCCAGTGGCGACGGAAGCCCGCCCCTATTTAATTGAGATCAATTGAGTTCGGGAGCAGACCGGCCATTCAACTTGTCGGTGATGCCGCGGATTCGGCTCGACACCTCGCTCAGCGCTGCCGCAAGATTTTCTTCGGTTCGGGCGGTCGCTGCAAGCACCGTATCGCGGTTGCCGCGCAGCGACTCGAGCTCGGATTCCAGCCCGGCGACGCGGCGCGTCAGCTCGGCAATCTCGTCCATGACCATGATGCCGGCCATTACAGTGATCCTGAGATCGCCGATTTCCCCGAACTGGCCCTTGAGATGGCCGACATAGCTGTCGAAACGAGTGGCGAGATCGCTCAGGTGATCCTCCTGCCCTTCCTCGCAGGCCATGCGATAGGCCTTGCCGTCGATCGTTACCGTCACCTGCGCCATGCCAAACTCTTTCTATCAGCGATCCAGAACCGCGCGGATCGTTTCCATCGCCGTCACCAGCCGCCGCGATACCTCGCGATTGACCTCTTCCAGCCGGTTGGCGCGGAATTCGGCCTGGTCGAGCTCCTGCGCCAGCCGGGAACGGTCGGCGTGCACGCGCCGCACCTCGCCTTCGATCTCGCCCTGCTCGCGCTGCCGCTCGACGCGCATGTCGACGGCGTTTTCGAGGCTCGAAATCGCCTGTCTCAACTCGTTGAGCGCTGCTTCCATGGTTTTGCCTGTGGGCATCATGCCTTTCCGATTCCCGCGCAGGATCCGCGAATCGGCACTCCGCGCCGACCCTGCGATTTCAAAAGGATATGCAGCTCGCCGACGGCCCGTCAATAAATCCCGTCACCTGTCCGCCGGCCTATCCTGTGGATGAGCGTTTTACATAGGCTCATCACATCAGATTCGTCATTTGTACAATCGCGCGATCAAATGTCAAAAATCGCCGTTGCCCGCCCGGATTTGACCTGCCATTTATTGACTTGCCCGTCCCAACTGCTATGTCTCTGCCGCTTTCACTCGATGGTCTTGGAGGCTCGAGGCCATCCCCCGACACCCGGAGCTTGCGGAAAAGCCATGACCTCTCCCGAACAACACGACCGGATGGCGAATGCGATCCGTTTTCTCGCCATGGACGCCGTTGAAAAGGCGAACTCCGGCCACCCGGGCATGCCGATGGGCATGGCTGACGTCGCGACGGTCCTGTTCACCAAATATCTGAAGTTCGATCCGAAGAAGCCGCACTGGCCGAACCGCGATCGCTTCGTGCTGTCGGCCGGCCATGGTTCGATGCTGCTCTATTCGGTGCTGTATCTGACCGGCTATCCGGACATGACGATCGAAGATCTGAAGCAGTTCCGCCAGCTCGGCTCAAAGACCGCCGGCCATCCGGAATACGGTCATGCCACCGGCATCGAAACGACGACTGGACCGCTCGGCCAGGGTATTGCCAATTCCGTCGGCATGGCGATTGCCGAACGCAAGCTGCGCGAGGAGTTCGGCTCCGATCTCCAGGATCACTATACCTATGCGATCTGCGGCGACGGCTGCCTGATGGAGGGCATCAGCCATGAAGCCATCGCGCTCGCCGGCCACCTGAAGCTGAACAAGCTCATCCTGTTCTGGGACAACAACTCGATCACCATCGACGGCGCCGTCTCGCTGTCGGATTCCACCGACCAGATCGCCCGCTTCAAGGCAGTACACTGGAACACCATCGAGATCGACGGTCACGATCAGGCCGCTATCGCCGACGCGATCGAAGCTGCCCATGAGTCCGACCGCCCGACCTTCATCGCCTGCAAGACGACCATCGGCTTCGGCGCCCCGAACAAGCAGGGCACCCACAAGGTCCACGGCAACCCGCTCGGCGCCGAGGAAATCGCGGCCACCCGCAAGGCGCTGAACTGGGAAGCCGAACCCTTCGTCATCCCGTCGGACGTCCTTGACAACTGGCGTGCGGCCGGCGCCCGCTCGGTGGACCTCGTCGGGTCCTGGGAAGATGGCCTCGCCAAGGCTCCGGCCAGGGCCGAGTTCATCCGCCGCATGGCAGGCGATTTGCCGGAAGGCTTCGACGCCGCAATCAGCGCATACAAGAAGAAGCTCGCCGAGACCAAGCCGACGGTTGCGACCCGCAAGGCTTCGGAAGACGCGCTCGAGGTCATCAACGGCTTCCTGCCGGAAACACTCGGCGGCTCCGCCGACCTGACGCCGTCGAACAACACCAAGACCAGCCAGATGCATTCGATCACCCCGACGGATTTCGCCGGTCGTTACATGCATTGGGGCATCCGCGAGCATGGCATGGCGTCTGCCATGAACGGCATTGCGCTGCATGGCGGCCTCATCCCCTACAGCGGCGGCTTCCTGATCTTCTCGGATTATTGCCGCCCGCCGATCCGCCTTGCTTCGCTGATGGGCATCCGCGTCATTCACGTCCTGACGCACGACTCGATCGGCGTCGGCGAAGATGGCCCGACGCACCAGCCCGTCGAACAGCTCGCCGGTTTGCGTGCCATCCCGAACCTGATGGTCTTCCGTCCGGCCGACGCCACGGAAACGGCGGAATGCTGGCAGATCGCCATCAAGACGCATAACCGTCCCTCGGGCCTTGCTCTGACGCGTCAGAACCTGCTCGCAGCCCGCACCGAATACAGCGAAAAGAACCTGTGCGAACAGGGTGCCTATGTCCTCGCCGGCAATGCCGACGCCAAGGTGACGATCTTTGCCTCCGGCTCCGAAGTCGAAATCGCTGTTGCGGCTCGTACGGCACTCGAAGTCAAGGGCGTCACCGTCCGCGTCGTATCGGTTCCCTGCACGGAACTGTTCTTCGAGCAGCCGGAAGCCTATCGCAAGGAAATCCTCGGCAACTCGCCGGTCAAGATCGCCGTCGAAGCCGCTGTTCGCGAAGGCTGGGATGCGTTCATCGGACCGGAAGGCACCTTTATCGGCATGAAGAGCTTCGGCGCTTCCGGCCCGGTCAAGGAAGTTTACAAGCATTTCGGCATCACCGCCGACGCCGTCGTTGCGGCCGCGGAAGCAAAGCTTTAATGAGGGCGCCTTGAGGCGCTCTCCATCTCCTCAATTCCAGGCCCTCGCTATCGGGCCCTACTCTATCGGGAGTGAATGAACATGACAGTCAAGGTTGCCATCAACGGTTTCGGCCGCATCGGCCGCAACGTCCTTCGCGCCATCGTCGAATCCGGCCGTACCGACATCGAAGTCGTCGCCATCAACGATCTCGGCCCGGTTGAAACCAACGCCCACCTGCTGCGCTACGACTCGATCCACGGCCGCTTCCCGGCGACGGTGAAGGTCGAGGGTGACACGATCATCGTCGGCAACGGCAAGCCGATCAAGGTCACGGCGATCAAGGATCCGGCAACGCTTCCGCACCGCGAACTCGGCGTCGACATCGCCATGGAATGCACCGGCATCTTCACCGCCCGCGACAAGGCTGCCGCTCACCTGACAGCCGGCGCCAAGCGCGTCATCGTCTCGGCGCCTGCCGATGGTGCCGACCTGACGGTCGTCTTCGGCGTCAATCATGACCAGCTCACCAAGGAGCACTTGGTCATCTCCAACGCGTCCTGCACCACCAACTGCCTGGTGCCGGTCGTGAAGGTTCTCGACGACGCCGTCGGCATCGACCACGGCTTCATGACCACCATCCACTCCTACACCGGCGACCAGCCGACGCTCGACACGATGCACAAGGACCTGTATCGCGCCCGCGCGGCCGCCCTTTCCATGATCCCGACCTCGACGGGTGCAGCCAAGGCAGTCGGCCTCGTTCTGCCGCATCTGAAAGGCAAGCTCGACGGTACCTCGATCCGCGTTCCGACCCCGAACGTTTCGGTCGTCGACTTCAAGTTCGTCTCCAAGAAGGCGACCAGCGTTGGTGAAATCAACGAAGCCATCATGGCCGCTGCCAACGGCAAGCTGATGGGTATCCTCGGCTACACCGACGAGCCGCTCGTCTCCCGTGACTTCAACCACGACAGCCACTCCTCGATCCTCGCAACCGATCAGACCAAGGTCATGGAAGGCAACTTCGTGCGCGTGCTGTCCTGGTACGATAACGAGTGGGGCTTCTCCAGCCGCATGTCCGACACGGCAGTCGCTTTCGCCAAGCTCATCTGAGCGCTCTTGAGGCATCGACATACAAGCGGCCCGGGAAACCGGGCCGCTTTTTGTTGCCGTGCCTCCGAACGAAACCGCCCCCGCATTGGTATCTTTTCATCCATTGCCCGGATGAGATCTGCTAGAATACGTCACCCTGGACATTCCAAAATGCCCAGTTTCCTCACGCCGCATCGGCCACCGGCCAGGTGCGGAATGCCAATACCGTGCGGCAACACTGTCGCCCGGATGAAAATGAGAGAGATGGATGGATTACTTTACCGTTGAAATCGCCGGCCGTGCCGTTGCCAGTTTTCGTTCGGAAAATCACGAGGAAGCGACGCATTTCTTCGAGGCGGAAGACTTTCGCGACGATCTGACCGTCCTGGAATCCGAAGGCAGGCCTCTTTGGGACCGCAAAGCGGCCCTGAGCCTGCGCAAGGCGACCACCGAGGAAGCAAGCGAAGTCGAGCACGCCTATGAATTCGACGATGATCCTGAACGGACCATCGAGGACGAGTTCGTCGTGTTCCTCGTCCCGGTCGCGGATCTGACCGCTGGCGAAGACGATACCGTCGAAGACTGATCGACGATCCGCATCTTTTTCCGGTTTCGAAGTCATATCGAAGCGGCGGGTTCGATATGACGCCGCCGTTCGCAGGACAGGATGGCGGTGCTGACGCTACTCGGGTTCGAATTCGATAGGCGTCTCTACACGAAACCATCGTCGACGAATTCCTTGGCCGCAAGGATGATCACGGGTTGGCAATCCGCTGGCCAAGCGTGCTAGATTGAGGAAATGCACAGCGCTGCACAATGGCTAGTGAGCCAAGGGAGGTGATAAATGGCAGAGGCACAAAAGCGCTTGTCCCACACCACTCTCAAGCGGCGGCAGCGGTTTCACCCCAAGCGGGACGTCAGACCTGCCGTGTTGGCAAGGGCCAATCGCCTGGTCATCTGGGTCGCCGCGTTCATTGGCCTCTCGTTTCTCGCGATCGTCATACTTCAGGCGGTGTTGGGATAGCAGAGCAAGGGTCGGCCGCTTCTGGCGCAAAACTATAGCCGGCTGCTCTCGCTGGGCGGCCGGCACTTCCACCCGATATCGAAATATCTCAGCCTTCATTTTCCCCGCTCTCCGCACCCGCCCATGCAATCCATTCTTCCCGGACAGGGCAAGCGGGCCGCGTGAAAAGAGGAGCGTGTTTTATGTTCTTGCCATTCGCAGATACCGGCAGGAAAAATCCGTGCCTGTCTCTTTTGCCCTGCTCTCGCCTGATTTTCCTATACATTCTTTATAGAGACTTTCTCCCGTAGCATTCCGTGTCGGTTGGCCGTCCGGCGGCCGTTCAGCAGCATGATGCAGCATCGCGACGAGGTTAAGCCGCAAGGCCTACCCTTCTCTGACGTTTTGCCGTTTACTGATGGATCGCCGCGCGTGACGGAGGGGTTGAATAAAGGCGGATCGGCCGGGTGCGGCTGTGTTCGCGAAGCAGTCGATGGAAAGGGGTGGGCATGGAAGCGTTCTATATCGTGGTGCTGGTTTCGACGGCACTCGTGCTTCTTGCCGCTTTTTCGAGCCTGCTCGCCTTCCGTTTCGGCGCTCCCCTGCTGCTGCTCTTCCTGATGATCGGCCTTGCTGCCGGCGTCGATGGCCTCGGCATCGAGTTCAGCAACAATTATCTCGCCTATATTCTCGGCTCCATCGCGCTGGCCGTGATCCTCTTCGATTCCGGCTTCGGCACGCCGATGCAGGCCTTCCGGCTGGCCGCCGTGCCCTCTCTGGCGCTCGCCTCGGTCGGTGTGCTGATCACCGCCTCGCTCTTTGCCTTGGCCGCCATGTGGCTTTTGAATTTCACTTGGCTTGAAGGCCTGTTGCTCGGCTCGATCGTCGCATCGACGGATGCCGCCGCCGTCTTTTTCCTGCTGCGCATCGGCGGCATCAATATCCGCGATAAGGTGCGCTCGACGCTGGAAGTCGAATCCGGCACCAACGACCCGATGGCGATCTTCCTCACCATCGCCCTCGTCGAGGTGCTGGCAAGCGGCGAGCGTTATGCCGGCATCAATATCGGCATGCTCGCCATGTTCGTGCAGCAGATGGGCCTCGGCGTCATCCTCGGCCTGCTCGGAGGCATGATGATCGTGCTGATCGTCAGCAAGCTCGATACCGATCGCGGCCTGACGCCGATCTTCGTGCTGGCGCTCGCCCTTCTCGTCTTCTCCTTCACCGGCGCAGTCGGCGGCAGCGGCTTCCTCGCCGTCTATGTCGCCGGCATCTACGCCGGAAACCGCAAGATGCAGGCGATCGGCACCATCAAACGCTTCCAGGACGGCATGACATGGCTGGCGCAGATCATCATGTTCCTGGTGCTCGGCCTGCTCGCCACGCCGTCGCAATTCCCTGTCATCATCGTGCCGGCCATCCTGCTCGCCCTCTTCCTGATCTTCGTCGCCCGGCCGTTGGCGGTCTGGCTGTCGCTGCTTCCCTTCGATTACACGCAGCAGGAGATCGGCTTCGTCGCCTGGGTCGGCCTGCGCGGCGCCGTTTCCATCCTGCTTGCCATCATGCCGATCCTCGGTGGGCTTGAGAACGGACAGATCTATTTCAACACCGCCTTCATCATCGTGCTGGTCTCGCTGCTCGTCCAGGGCTGGACGATCAAGCCCGTCGCCAAGAAGCTCGGGCTGATCATTCCGCCGCGCATCGGCGCTGTCGACAAGGTTGAGGTCGACCTGCCGGGCGCAGCCCACCACGAATTGCTCTCCTATCGCGTCATCAAGGATAGCCCGGTGCTGCGCGGCGAGCGCATTCCGCGCTGGGCGACGCCCTCGCTCGTCATCCGCGACGGCAAGTCGATGCGTTATCAATATGCCGGCCGGCTGCGCGAGAACGATCTCGTCTACCTCTTCATCGTGCCGAGCTACTCCCGGCTGCTCGACCGGCTTTTCGCTAGCCGTGCGCCTGTCGATGATGACGATGCCGAATTCTTCGGCGCCTTCGCGCTCTCTCCCGCCCGCCCCGCCGCCGATCTCGACGCCGCCTATGGCCCCGGCCTGCTCAACGAATCCGAAAAAGGCCTGACGATCGCCGAATTGATGCGGCAGCGCCTCGGCGGCAAGGCCGATTATGCCGACCGCGTCCGCCTCGGCTCGATTATCCTCATCGTCCGCGATCTCGACGAGCACGACCACATCACCTCCGTCGGCATGTCGCTCGAAGCGGTCGAACCAGCAATTACGCTGCCGATCTTCATCAATCTCAAGGACATCATCCAGCGCATCCGCGACCGGCTGAACGGACGCCGGAACCGGGAAACCGCAGCCTCCGAAAGCACGCCGAAAGCGCCAGCCGGACGCGACGAAGGCACACGCGAAAACGGCCGTTGAACGCCTTGCGTCTCGAATGATCCTTGCTATGTTCGGCGCAACTTTCGCCAACCACGACAGGATCCTCCCCATGCCTTCTTTCAAGACCATCGACGATCTTTCCGACCTCAGCGGCAAGCGCGTTCTCGTCCGCGTCGATCTCAACGTCCCGGTGAAAGACGGCAAGGTTACCGATACGACGCGCATCGAGCGTGTGGCGCCGACGATCCTCGAACTGTCCGAAAAGGGTGCCAAGGTGATCCTGCTGGCCCATTTCGGCCGGCCGAAGGATGGCCCTTCGCCGGAGCTGTCGCTGTCGCTGATCGCCCCTTCCGTCGAGGAAGTGCTTGATCATGCCGTGCTGACGGCTTCCGACTGCATCGGCGAGGCCGCCGCCGCCGCCGTTGCCGCAATGAATGACGGCGATATCCTGCTTCTGGAAAACACCCGCTTCCACAAGGGCGAGGAAAAGAACGACCCCGACTTCACCAAGGCACTTGCCGCCAACGGCGACATCTATGTCAACGATGCCTTCTCGTCCGCCCACCGCGCCCATGCCTCGACCGAGGGGCTTGCCCACCACCTGCCGGCCTATGCCGGCCGCACCATGCAGGCCGAGCTGGAGGCGCTGGAAAAGGGCCTCGGCGATCCGGCTCGCCCTGTCGTTGCGATCGTCGGCGGCGCCAAGGTCTCCACCAAGATCGACCTGCTGATGAACCTCGTGAAGAAGGTCGATGCGCTCGTCATCGGCGGCGGCATGGCCAATACCTTCATCGCCGCCCGCGGCACCAACGTCGGCAAGTCGCTCTGCGAACATGATCTCGCCGAAACCGCCAAGCAGATCATGATCGAGGCCGCCACTGCCGGCTGCGCCATCATCCTGCCGGAGGATGGCGTGATCGCCCGCGAGTTCAAGGCGGGCGCCGCCAACGAGACGGTCGATATCAACGCCATTCCCGCCGATGCCATGGTGCTCGATGTCGGCCCGAAGTCCGTCGAGGCCATCAACGCCTGGATCGAGCGCGCCGCAACCCTGGTCTGGAACGGTCCGCTCGGTGCCTTCGAGATCGAACCCTTCGATGCTGCAACCGTCGCTGCTGCGAAATATGCCGCTGGGCGCACGGTAGCCGGCAAGCTCACCTCCGTTGCCGGCGGCGGCGATACCGTCTCCGCGCTCAACCATGCCGGCGTTGCCGACGGTTTCACCTATGTCTCGACCGCCGGCGGCGCCTTCCTTGAGTGGATGGAAGGCAAAGAGCTTCCCGGCGTCGCCGTCCTCAACGCTGCTAAATAGGCACCAAGACTGATTGCGCAGATTTTACATGTGGATAGACCGCGGAAGAAAAGAAGCTTCCGCGGTCTTTTGCTCAGAGGACGAAAAAAATCCCAACTTTCAAACGATTGAATTGAATTCAATCGTTTCAATGACTTAGCCTTGCATTTTCCTCCCTATAAACTTCTGTTATCCGCATTCTATATTCCTGAAGTGCCGATGTTTATTGTTGTGGAGAGAACGAAATGAGCGAACGACTGGAAGACATTGCAGTGCAGATGGTTACGGGCGGCCGGGGACTGCTCGCCGCCGATGAATCGACCTCCACCATCAAGAAGCGTTTCGACGCGATCAATCTCGAATCGACCGAAACGAGCCGGCGCGACTACCGCGAAATGCTCTTCCGCTCCGACGAAGCGATGAAGAAATATATCTCCGGCGTCATCCTCTTCGAAGAGACGCTGTTCCAGAAGGCTGCGGACGGCACGCCCTTCGTCGATATCATCCGCGCCGCCGGCGCCATTCCCGGCATCAAGGTCGATACCGGCGCCAAGCCGATGGCTAAATATCCCGATGAAACCATCACCGAAGGCCTCGACGGTCTCGGCGAACGCCTTGCCAGATATTATGAAGCAGGCGCCCGCTTCGCCAAGTGGCGCGGCGTCATCGCCATCTCGCCGACCTTGCCGACCCGCGGTTCCGTCCGCGCCAACGCTCAGGCGCTTGCTCGTTATGCCGCACTCTGCCAGGAGGCCGGGATCGTTCCGATCGTCGAGCCGGAATGCCTGATGGACGGCAAGCCGGGTGACCACAATATCGACCGCTGCGCCGAAGTGACCGAGTTCACGCTGCGCATCGTTTTCGAGGAACTCGCCGACGCCCGCGTCAATCTCGAAGGTATGATCCTCAAGCCGAACATGGTGATCGACGGCAAGAACGCTCGCAAGGCCTCGGTCGCGGAAGTTGCCGAACGCACCGTCAAGGTGCTGAAGGCGACCGTTCCGCCTGCCGTTCCCGGTATCGCCTTCCTCTCCGGCGGCCAGACGACCGAAGAAGCGACAGCCCACCTTTCGGCGATCAATGCCATCGGCCACCTGCCCTGGTTCGTCACCTTCTCCTACGGTCGCGCCCTGCAGGACAGCGCGCTCAAGGCCTGGAACGGCAAGCAGGAAAATGTCGCCGCCGGCCAGCGCGAATTCACCCACCGCGCCGAGATGAACAGCCTCGCCGCCAAGGGCAACTGGAAGAAGGACCTGGAAAAGGCCGCGTGACTTTTCACGTTCGAGATAGGCAGGGAGCGGCAAACGCAGCTTCCTGCCCTCAGCCCTTTCCTTTCCCCTCATTGTCACGGCGACAAGAAACTGCTTCGTTCCGCGAAAAACCGTGATTACTCATAGCGCCCTGTCACAACAGGAGCCGCCATGAACACCCTCTCCTATGTCACCGTCGATGTCTTCACCTCCACCCGCTTCGAGGGCAATCCGCTTGCCGTCATTTCCGATGCGCGCGGTCTGAGCGACGCGGCGATGCAAAAGATCGCCACCGAGTTCAACTATTCCGAAGTCACATTCGTCCTGCCGCCGGAAGACGCTCAGAATTCCGCCCGCGTGCGCATCTTCACCCCGACGATGGAAATACCTTTCGCCGGCCACCCGAACGTCGGCACGGCCTATGTGCTCGGCCAGCAGGCGGAGATCTTCGGCAAGCCGGTCGGCGATACGCTGCGCTTCGAGGAAAAGGCCGGCATTGTCGAGGTCAACCTGAAACGCAGCGGCGGAAAGGTTACTGCTGCCTCCATCCGCGCGCCGCAGCCGCTGACGATCGGCGATACCATCGCCGAGGAAACCGTCGCCGGCTGCGTCTCACTCGACCCCGGCGTCATCGTCAGCACCACCCATGCCCCGGTCTTTGCCTCGGTCGGCCTGAACTTCGCCGTCGCGGAACTGAACGGGCTCGAAGCGCTGGCCGCTACCCGCCCGAACCTTGCCGGGTTTCAGGCAGCTGCCGGCCGCCAGACGACCAGCGGCCACGACTTCTCGCTCTTCCTTTATGTGCGAACAGCCGAAAATCCATGGAAGATTCGCGCCCGCATGTTCGCGCCCCTCGACAACGTGCCCGAAGATCCGGCAACCGGCAGCGCGTCAGCTGCGCTTGGCGCCTATCTCGTCTCGCTTGCGCCCGAGGTCGATATCAACGTCCGCATCGCCATTGAACAGGGCGTCGAAATGGGCCGCCGCAGCGTCATCACTCTTGATGTCGTGAAATCCGACGGCATCGTCACCGATGTGGTCATCTCGGGAGGCTGCGTTTCCGTCATGCGCGGAGAAATTAGCTTGCAAGACTGACGATCCCGGATCGGGTCGTCGCCCCTGGGTTATATGTAATCCAGGGGCTACATCAGGAAATCGCGCGAAAGCAGAGCCACTGCCCAGACGGCGAAAGCGATCAGCGCGAGCTTCCAGAAATCCATCCGCCGCCTGAGGCCGGGAAGGCCGAGCGGTTTGATCACCTGTATCGCCATGGCAAGGATGAGCAGCAAGGCTATCAGCTTTGTCATGCTTTATTTTTTCCGTTTTTCGGAATGTCACAGGACGGACATTTTTCCGCGCGAACAAGAGGATCTCGACACGCCGTAAAGACATTCCGGGGCACAATCAATCATCTTGAGGCTGGGCTGAAGCAGGTCCTGCCTTATCTCATTGCAAATCGCTAAGACCGAGTCTGGGGAAATGAAGAGAAATCTGCTGTCCGTCGCCGCGCTGCTCTTTGGCACGCTCTTCCTTTTCATGGGCAACGGCCTGCAGGGCATCCTGCTTCCTGTGCGCGGCAATCTCGAAGGCTACGCAACGACGACGCTCGGCCTGCTCGGCACCTCATGGGCCGGTGGCTTCGTCATCGGCTGCCTGGTTGCGCCGAAGATCGTGCGCCGCGTCGGCCATGTGCGTGCCTTTTCAGGCTTCATCTCGATCATCGCCATCATCGCGCTGGTCAGCGGCATCATCATTCATCCGGTCTGGTGGGTGGTTCTGCGCGCCGTCACCGGCTTCTCCACCGCCGGCACGTCGATGATCATCGAAAGCTGGCTGAACGAGCGCGCCAGCAACGAGAGCCGCGGCGCGATCTTCTCGCTCTATATCGGCATCACACTGCTCGGCGTCGTCGGCGGCCAGATGATGATCCCGCTCGAGGATGTGCGCACGCCGGTGCTGTTCATGATCTGCGGCATCTTCTATTGCATCGCCATGCTGCCGACGACGCTGTCGACCGCCGCTTCGCCGCAGCCGCTGAAGGCAGTGCGCCTCGACCTGCCGGCGCTCTATCGCAACTCGCCGGTCTCCTGCCTCGGCATCCTGCTCGTCGGTATCGCTAACGGTGCCTACGGCACGCTCGGCGCCGTTTTCGGTGCCGGCGCCGGCCTTTCCGACACCAGTATCGCCGTCATGATGAGCTCCACCATCTTCGCCGGCGCAGTGATGCAGCTGCCCGCCGGCCGGCTTTCCGATCGCATCGACCGGCGCTACGTGCTCGCCGCCATGTCGGGGATCGCCGCCCTTGCCGGCCTGCTGATCTTTCTGCTTCACCCCACGTCCCCCGCCTTTCTGATCGGGCTCGTTGTCCTTTACGGCGCAGTGGCGAATACGCTCTATCCGATCGCCGTCGCCCACGCGAACGACTTCGCGGCGTCGGAGGACTTCGTCAAGGTCTCCGGCGGCCTGCTGCTGCTCTACGGCATCGGCACGGTGATCGGCCCGACGATCAGCGGTCCCGTCATGTCGGCGATCACCCCGCATGCGCTTTTCCTCGTCACCGCCATCGCCCATGTGCTGATCACCGTTTACGCCATCATCCGAAGCCGCATCCGCGCTGCGATCCCCGCCAGCGACCGCGACGCCTACACGACGATCCCGACCGGCACCTCGCCGATGCTGACACCGCAAAGCATGTCGCTTGCCGACCGCGGCACCAGCAAACCTCCGGAAACCGGAAAGTCTCCCGAAAGCGACGATCCTGCTGTAAAGTTCGGCTAGAAAAGGATGATTTAGGCCGGGTCGGCCTAAAATCTGGATCCTGTTCTACATTATGTAGTGAGAGCGTGATGTCGTCCGAAAGCCGATCACACTTTTCGGCATCATGCTCCGGAGCAATTCCAGCAAAACTGCGAAGCGATTTTGCCGGGAGTTGCGTAACAAGCTATATGCAGCCAACGGAGGACGAACCCATGAGCTTCATCGATGACGACCGGCCGCAGAAGAAGGTCGCCCATGAGATCGGCGCCGATCTCTCTATGCTTTCGGTCGACGAATTGAAGGCGCGGGTGGAATTGCTGAAGACGGAGATCGCCCGTCTCGAGGCTGAGGCCACTCGCAAGGCCTCCGGGCGGCGCGCGGCGGAAAGCTTCTTCCGCTCGTAACCCGCCAAAACTCCGAAAACAAGGTTATAGGTGGATAAAACGGACCGCCTCAAGTCTTAATTCAGCACAATGTTAATAAAATATTAAGCTTTATAAGGTATTACTATATTCATCCGGATTTTCTCTGGATCTCAGACAGTTTTCCAAGCGGTGAATTGGTCTGATTTTTCTCCCTGTTTTACCTTGAGAGCCGCGTCTGCGGCTCTTCTTTTTCCTATGGCCGGCGCACTTCCACGAAACTGTGGAGATTAACCCTTTCTTAAGAAACGGCTTGCGCATTTGAGCTAATGATACCATCTTAAAGTCATAAAGACGGGGCCCGGAAACTTTTCCGTCGGTGCCGGCGTTACCTGAATATATGTAGCTGCGTGCAAACAGGGACTATTGCGATGTCGGAAGTTGGATTGAACACGATCAGTTTTGCAGGCCGCGCCGCTGCATCCTCGCAGTTCAAAGCACTTTACGCGGAAGGCATGTCGCTGGTCGAAGAGACTGCCGCCTACCTCGACGGCCAGGGCCGCGCCGCCTCCAAGGTTCTGCCGCGGATGGCCTCGGTCCTTTACGCCGCGGAATCGATGCGTCTCACCACCCGCCTCATGCAGATGGCCTCCTGGCTGCTGCTGCAGCGCGCCGTCAACAATGGCGAAATGTCCCGCGACCAGGTACTGGCCGAAAAGAACAAGGTCCGTCTCGACGGCTTCAACGTCGACCGCGCTGCGCCCGGCTGGGGCGACCTGCCGGAATCCTTCCGCGACCTCGTCGAGCGCTCACTGCGTCTGCAGAACCGCATTGCCCTGCTCGACCGCGAGATCTACCGCCCGTCCGAAGCCGTGATCGTTCATGATAATCAGAACAGCGTCCAGGCTCAGCTTTCCCTGCTGCAGACCGCCTTCGGCAACAACTGACCGGATCTGCAGACTTCTTCGAAACAGACCGGCTGCGTCTTATACGCGGCCGGTTTTTTGTTTGCCTCTGAACACCGGCATCCCTGGAGCGTCCTTTGCGCGTCTGAAAAGACGCGTGGCGCAGTAGGGCATTGCGAACGCAAAAAGCCCGGCGTAACCGGGCTCTCTTCGAATTCCGTCGAGCAGAAGCGATTAGAGGCCGAGGCCGCCGAAACGCTTGTTGAACTTGGAGACGCGGCCACCGCGGTCCATGAGCTGCTGGTTGCCGCCGGTCCAGGCCGGATGCGACTTGGAATCGATTTCAAGGTTCATGACAGCGCCCTCCGAACCCCAGGTCGAGCGGGTTTCGTATTCGGTGCCATCGGTCATGACCACCTTGATCATGTGATATTCGGGATGGATGCCTGCCTTCATAACAATCTTCCTGCGATACCGGAGTTCAAATTGCCGCATGCAGTTGCAGCCACCGAACCGATTGAATAAATGAAGCCGCAGTCGTGATGGCTACGGCTTCCCATTAGGATGCGGTGCCTATACATGAAGGACGCCTAGATAACAAGAGCCTACAGGCCGCATTGCGCGGGTCCTGCGGGCGATCGGAGACGATTTGGCAGAGCAGGCACGGGCTGAGGAAAACAAAAGACGATCGCTGCGGCCGCTCGGCAGGCTGACGCCCTACGTCATGCGTTATCGCGCCATGGTGGCCGGTGCGCTGATGTCGCTGGCGCTTGCCGCCGTCACTTCGTTGGCGCTGCCGCTCGCCGTGCGTCGCATGATCGATCACGGCTTCACCCAGTCGGATGGTCGCTTCATCAACAGTTACTTCGCCATGCTGATGGTCATGGCCATCGTGCTCGCGGTCGCCAGCGCGCTGCGCTATTATTTCGTCATCACCATTGGCGAGCGCATCGTCGCCGATCTTCGCCGCGATGTCTTTTCCCATGTGACGAGGCTGTCGCCCTCCTTCTTCGATGTCAACCAGTCCGGCGAGATCGTCTCGCGGCTGACCGCCGATACCACGCAGATCAAGTCCGCCGTCGGCGCCACTGCCTCTGTAGCGCTCAGGAACCTCATCCTCTGTATCGGCGCCATGGGCATGATGATCGTCACCTCGCCGAAGCTTTCGAGCCTCGTCATCGGAGCGATCCCGCTGATTGTCTTCCCGCTCGTCGCCTTCGGCCGCTCGGTGCGCAAACGTTCGCGCGCCGCCCAGGATACGCTCGCCGATGCCTCCGCCTTCGCCAACGAGACGATCGCCGCGACCCGCACGGTTCAGGCCTTCAACGGCGAAGATGCCGCAGCGACGCGTTACGGCACTGCCGTCGAATCCGCCTACGAGGCCGCCCGCGCCGCCATCCGCTCGCGCGCGTTGCTGACGGGGATCGCCATCACGCTGATCTTCGGCAGCGTCGTCGCCGTGCTCTGGGTCGGCGCCCACAGCGTGCTCGCCGGCACGCTGTCGGCCGGCACGCTCGGCCAGTTCCTGCTTTATGCCGTCATCTCCGCCGGTTCGCTGGGCGCGCTGTCGGAGGTCTGGGGCGAACTTTCGCAGGCAGCCGGTGCCGCAGACCGGCTGACCGAGCTTCTCGACGAGGTCTCGCCGATCACAGCCCCCGCCAGCCCTGAGCCGCTTCCTTCGCCCAGCCGCGGCCGCGTCGAATTTTCAGGCGTGCACTTCGCCTATCCCTCGCGCCCCGGCAAATCGGCGCTACATGGCTTAAGCTTCGCCGTCGCGCCAGGCGAGACGGTCGCCATTGTCGGCCCTTCCGGTGCCGGCAAGAGCACCGTCTTTTCGCTGCTGCTGCGCTTTTACGATCCGCAGCAGGGCAGCGTGAGGATCGACGGTGTCGATGCGCAGCTGACGACGCCCGACGAGCTGCGCCAGCGCATCGCCATCGTGCCGCAGGATGTCACCATCTTTGCCGCCTCGATCCATGACAACATCGCCTTCGGCCGTCCCGGCGCCTCGCGTGACGAGGTCCGCGCTGCAGCCCTTGCCGCGCAGGCCGACGAATTCATCGCTCGGCTGGACAGGGGCTACGAGACCGAGGTTGGCGAACGCGGCATCATGCTCTCCGGCGGCCAGCGCCAGCGCATCGCCATTGCCCGTGCCATCCTGAAGAACGCGCCGGTGCTGCTGCTCGACGAGGCAACCTCCGCGCTTGACGCGGAAAGCGAGACGCTGGTGCAGAAGGCGCTCGACGGCCTGGTGGACGGCCGCACGACGCTCGTCATCGCCCATCGCCTGGCGACCGTGCTGAAGGCCGACCGCATCCTCGTCATGGATCAGGGCCGCGTCGTCGAGGAGGGCACGCATCAGAGCCTGATCCGCCATGGCGGCCTCTATGCGCGGCTGGCGCGGCTGCAATTCGACGCCGCCAATGAGGATGTGCTCGCCGCGGCGAAATAGCCGGCGCTACTTCTCCGGCCGACAGCGACTAAAGTCTGAACCCGCCGCACATCTCCGCGGTTGTCTTTCGCGCGTCCCGCCCTAACCTCTTCATTCCCCGGGGGTGGGGATATTGCGGCTGAAATCCTTGGGAGGAGATAGGAATGGCGCTTTCCGATATAACGCGACGTACGGGCCTTGCGCTCGGTTTCGCTGTGCTTGCGGCCTTTGCCGTCGGCGCGTCTGCCGCTGCTGCGGATTTTCCCGATCGCACGATCACCATGGTCGTACCCTTCGCGGCCGGCGGCTCAACCGATGTCGTCGCTCGCATCGTTGCGCAGAAGATGTCGGAGGATCTTGGCCAGCAAGTGATCGTCCAGAACGTCGCCGGCGCCGGCGGCAATCTCGGCGCCGGTAACGTCGCCCGCGCCGAACCGGACGGCTACACCATCCTGATGGGCACGGTCGCGACCCACGCCCTCAATCCGCTCATCCTGAAATCGACGCCCTATGACGCCGAAAAGGATTTTGCGCCGGTCTCGCTGCTCGTCGTCGTGCCGAACGTGCTGGTCGTCAATCCGGAACTGCCGGCAAAGACCGTGCAGGAGCTGATCGCCCTGCTGAAGGCCGAGCCCGACAAATACAGCTACGCCTCATCGGGCAACGGCACGCCGTTGCATCTTTCCGGAGAACTCTTCAAATCCATGGCCGGTGTCAGCATGCAGCACATACCCTATAAGGGCGCCGGTCCGGCATTGAACGACGTCATCGGCAACCAGGTGCCAATCATGTTCGACAATTTGCCCTCCTCGTCGAGCCACATCAAGGCTGGCACCCTGCGGGCGCTGGCGGTGACCACGGCCGAGCGTGCACCCTCCTTCCCCGACGTGCCGACTGTCGCCGAGTCGGGCATTCCAGGTTACGAGACCTATACTTGGAATGCGCTTTTCGCGCCGGCCAAGACACCGAATGAGGTGGTAACGCGTCTCAACGCCTCGGCTAAGAAGGCGCTTGCCGACCCTGCCGTCGCTGAACGCATGAAAGAATTCAGCGCCACCATCGTCGGCTCGACGCCGGACGAACTGGCTGCCCATGTAAAGGCCGAACTCGCCAAATGGGGGCCGGTCGTCAAAGGCGCGAATATCCAGATGGAGTAATGTGAAAGAGCATGTACCGGCATCCCTCCTTCACTTGCGTGCAATGGAAACGGTGGCAATTGGACGCTTGGCAACCCAATTCTTATTAAGGCAGTGGAAAAGCTCGCCATTTTGATCTAGCCTCCGCTAAGCTGATGGTTGCAATTCAGCGATTTGGGATTTCGGGAGACATCTATGTATAAATTCGAAGTCTATAAGGATAAGGCCGGCGAGTTCCGGTTCCGCTTCAAGGCATCGAACGGGGAGGCCATGTTCTCGTCCGAGGGCTACAAGGCGAAGGCGTCCGCCATGAGTGCCATCGAATCCATCAAGAAGAACACGCCAAGCGCCGAGGTAGTCGACCAGACGAAGGCCGAGTCCTGAGCAGACCGGCAGCGGCGGCCTGAACTGCCGCCCTGCCCTTTCGCGCCCTTGAGCAGCGCCGGCGCCCTTGAGCCCGGACGCTTGCTTCCGACTTTCTGCGCCATTTCTCTTTTTGCATATTTTTTATGAGGCCATGTCGAAACGACGGGTGGCCGCGTCTCATTGTCACGGAACGGATATCCCGAAAGCCGGGCCGCTCCGCCGGGCAGGAGGTTTCGGATGGAGAATCCGGCCGGCATGCCTGGATCAACGCAACAACGAGATCAGGAGTTCTCCATGCAATATGCTCTCATCATTCGCGAAGCCGCCGAAGATTTCGCCCGCCGCGGCGATCCCGTCTATCGCGACGGCTGGGTCGCCTACAGCAAGGCGCTTGTGCAGGCGGGGATCATGACCGGTGGCGCCGGGCTGACTGGCCCGGAGACCGGCACGATCGTGCGCCGCAAAGGCGAGGAACACGATGTTCAGGACGGGCCTTATCCGGAAGGCAAGGAACAGCTCGGCGGCTTCTATCTGATCGATGTTCCCGATATCGATACCGCGCTCGAATGGGCGACCCGCGTCCCGATCTCTGACAAGGGTTCGGTCGAGGTGCGCCCGCGCCTGCAGATGTGAGGCGGCAATGCCGCCCGATGCCGGACGCGTTGCCGAAAAGGTGGCGCGTCAGTCCTACGGCAAGCTGATCGCCTTCCTCGCCGCCCGGTCGCGCGACGTGCCGGCGGCAGAGGATGCGTTGTCGGAAGCGCTGGCTTCGGCGCTTCGCGTCTGGCCGGAGCGCGGTGTTCCCGGCAATCCGGAAGCCTGGCTGCTGGTGGCCGCCCGCCGCAACCTCATGCAGGCGGCCCGCCACCGCACCGTCGAGGCCAATGCGCAAACGACGATATCGGTCGCCTTCGAGGAAGCGGAGGAACGCATGAACGAAGCCGGCAACGCCGTCTTTCCCGATGAGCGGCTGAAGCTGCTCTTCGCCTGCACCCATCCCGCCATCGACAGCTCCGTGCATACGGCGTTGATGTTGCAGACCGTTCTCGGCATCGAGGCAAAGACCATCGCGCGGTCCTTCGTCGTCGCACCAGAGGCAATGAGCCAGCGGCTGGTGCGCGCAAAGGCAAAGATCCGCGACGCCGGCATTCCCTTCGCCGTCCCCCCTCGCCCCGACTTGCCCGGGCGGCTCGCCGCCGTGCTTTCGGCGATCTACGCCGCCTACGGTCTCGGATGGGACGGGCTCGACGGGGAGAACGAACGCCATTCGCTGGCCGGCGAGGCGATCTGGCTCGGCCGTGCGCTCCTGGCGGTGCTGCCGGACGAACCGGAGGCGATAGGCCTCCTCTCGCTGATGCTTCACTGCCAAGCCCGCCGCAGCACCCGGCGCGACAGCAACGGCCAATATGTGCCGCTAGACGAGCAGGATACGGCCGCGTGGAACGCGATCATGATTGCAGAGGCGGATGCGCTGCTGCGCAAAGCCGGAAACTTCGACCGTTTCGGCCCCTTCCAGTGCCAGGCTGCAATCCAGTCCGTGCATGCGGCGCGCCGGTTGTCAGGAACGACTGACTGGCAGGCGTTGACGACGCTCTACGCGGCGCTGGTGATGATGAAGCCGACGCTGGGTGCACGCGTCAGCCAGGCTGCTGTAATCGGCAGGGCCTCGAGCGCCGCTGCCGGGCTGGAGCAGCTCGACAAGCTCGATCGGCGCGACGTCGCAGCCTATCAGCCTTACTGGGCCGTGCGTGCCTATCTTCAGGCGCAAGCCGGCGACAAGGCCGCCGCGGCCGACGCCTATATGACGGCGATCGGCCTCAGCGACAGCCCCGCCGTACGCAACTTTCTCGCCGGCCGGTTAAAGACCGTCCAGCGGTAATGGCAGCCCACTGCATAATTCCTTAAATCGGAATCGATTTGAGGAATTATGCAGTCTTTCAAAGTGTTATAGCGTCGTTTGCGCGTCTTCAAAGACGCACGGCGCTGTAATCACTTCTCGGTCAGCTTCAGCTCGATGCGGCGGTTGGTAGAGCGCGCATCCGGCGTATCGCCCGGCGCGATTGGCTGGAACTCGCCGAAGCCGGCGGCAACCAGCCGATCGGCCGGCACGCCCTGTGCGATCAGGAACTTGACGACCGAAATCGCGCGCGCCGAGGAGAGCTCCCAATTGTCGCGATAGCGGCCCGTTCCGGCAAGCGGCACATTGTCGGTATGCCCGTCGACGCGCAGCACCCAGTTGATCTCCGGCGGGATTTCCTTGGCGAGATCGAGAAGGGCGGCGGCAAGCTTGGCCATCTCGGTCTGCCCCTGCGGGTTGAGATCGGCACCACCCGAGGGAAACAGCACTTCCGACTGGAAGACGAACCGGTCGCCGACGATGCGGATATTCTCGCGATCCGAGAGGATCTCGCGCAGACGGCCGAAGAAGTCGGAACGGTAGCGGTTCAACTCCTGCACCCGTGCGGCGAGCGCTACGTTGAGGCGGCTGCCAAGATCGGCGATCTTGGTCTGCGAGACCCGGTCTTTCTCCTCCGACGCCTGAAGGGCTGCTTCGACGGCGGCAATCTGGCTGCGAAGCGCTGAGATCTGCTGGTTCAGCAGTTCGACCTGACTGAGCGCCCGTTCGCTCACCTGCTTCTGCTCGTCAAGCTCCTGCGTCATCGAGCCGATCCGCTTCTGCGCCGCATCCTGGCCGCCCGAACCGGCATTCAGCAGCGCCTGCAGCCGCGAACGGTCGCCTTCGGCACTGGCAAGCGACGCCTGCAGGTTGGCGACCGAGTCCTGGAGATCCTGGTTGCTGCCCTTTTCGAGCGCGAGAAGCTGCGTCAGCTCGTTGATCTGGCTGTTGAGGCGATTGAGCACCTCATCGCGTCCGGTGATCTCGCGGCTGAGGATGAACTGCCCGACGACGAAGACCGTCAGCAGGAACATGATCGAGATGAGCAGCGTCGACAGCGCGTCGACGAAACCCGGCCAGTAATCCACCGTGCGTTCGCGGCGCCGGTTGCGGGCAAGAGCCATGGCCTACTTGCCCTCGCTCTTTTCCGCATGGCTGGCGGCGCGGTCGCGCATGCGCTCCCCCCTCTCCCCTCCGCGCTCCTGGACGCCGATGCGTTCGGCAAGCCGATCGAGCGTGCGACGCATCGCCTTCGCCTCGTCCTGCTGTGCCTCGATCCAGTCGCGCAGCATCTGCTGCTCGTTGCGCATGTTCTTGACGAGGCCCTGAATACCTTCGGCAAGGCTCGCCATAGCGGCGACGGAACGTTGGCTGCCGGCGCCCCCCTCTTCGGCGACCTTGCGCAAATAATCGGAGAGCGCGCGCATGTCGTCCGAGGAAGCACCGGAAACGGCGTCGAGAGCCGGGGCAAGATCGGAGCCGACATCCGTGACCGAGGACAGCCAGTTTTCCAGCTCCATGTAGAAGCGGTTTTGCGCGCGGCCTGCCTGCAGGTCGAGGAAGCCGAGAATGAGCGAACCTGAAAGGCCGAGCAGCGAGGAGGAGAAGGCCTGGCCCATGCCCGAAAGCGGCGTGGAAAGCCCTTCCTTCAGCGCCGAGAGCACGTCCCCCGTGCCGTTCGAGCCGGCATCGAGCGACTGGATGACGACGCTGATCGAACCGATCGTGCCAATGAGGCCCCAGAAGGTGCCGAGCAGGCCGAGAAAGACCAAGAGGCCGATCAGGTAGCGTGAAACATCGCGCGATTCGTCGAGGCGGGTGGCAATGGAATCGAGGATCGAGCGCAGCGCCGTCGTCGACAGCGCCAATGAGGACTTGCGGCTGCCAAGCAGTGCCCGCATTGGCGCAAGCAGCCGCGGATTGCGGTTGACCTTGTCGGCACTGCCCGCGGCGCGGAACGAATTGAACCAGCGCACCTCGGGGCGAAGTGCCAGTACATGATTGAAAACAAGGATGATTCCGACCGCGAGAACGCCGACGATCAACCCGTTGAGGCCCGGATTGTGCATGAAGGCGGTCTGCGTTTGCCGGAAGAGGATGGCGGCGATAAACCCGACGATGACGAGGAAAAGCAGCATCGTCCAGAGGAAGGGCATTGGGCTCGAAAGCCTGTAGGCATAAGTGCCCGCCGTCTTTTCGGTGGAGCCGATCTCCGCCACATTCACATTTTCCATAGGGTCGCTGCCTCCGGAGTCACTGCTGGCGGAGACTAGAGCAACATTGTGCCGAATTGAAGTATGCCGGGGCGAAAACCGTGACTTTACAACAGCCAGATTTTCGTTCGGTCACTTGGCGGGAACCGGCCGCTTGACGACTTCGATCAGCGCCTTGTGGATGATCTCGTTGCCGGCGACGATCGTGCCACTCTCCAGCATCGTTGCGCCACCGTCCCAGTCGGTGGCGAAACCGCCGGCTTCGCGGATGAGCAGGATGCCGGCTGCCATGTCCCACGGCGCAAGCTCCGCTTCCCAGAAGCCGTCGAATCGCCCGGCAGCAACATAGGCAAGATCGAGCGTCGGCGAACCCAGGCGGCGGATGCCCGCCACTTCGCCCATCACGTGGCGAAGCTCGACCAGGAACTTGCCGTGATTGCGCTTGCCGAGCGCCGGCACGCCGCAGCCGATGACGCAATCCGACAGCGCCCGGCGCGCGGCAACGCGAAGGCGCCGATCGTTGAGGAAGGCGCCGCCGCCGCGCTCGGCGGTATAGAGCTCGTCGGTCGCCGGATTGAAGATGACGGCGGCAACGATCTCCCCGTTGCGTTCGAGCGCGATCGAGACAGCGAAGGCCGGGATGCCATGCAAGAAGTTCGTCGTGCCGTCGAGCGGGTCGACGATCCAGCGATGCGCTCCGTCCGTGCCCTTGATCTCTTCGCTTTCCTCGCCGAGGAAGCCATAGGTCGGACGCGCCTTGAGCAGCTCTTCCCTGACGATCTTTTCGGCCTTGCGGTCGGCGGTGGAAACGAAGTCGCCCGGTCCCTTCACGGAAACCTGCAGGTTCTGCACTTCGCCGAAATCACGCCCCAGCGACTTTCCTGCCTTGAGGGCAGCCTGAACCATGACATTGAGAAGAGCTGAACGAGCCATCGGGCATTTTCCTTGGGACTGATACGAGGTGCGCGCTGCCAGGGGCGGGAAGTGTCCCTGAACATGCAAGACATGCAGCGCTGCATTGATTGGCGGCCTCAAGACCACAAAATCGCGGAAATTTCAAGGGGAGCCACGCATGGCTGCCCTGCGGTGCCGGAAACCGGCGGCTATGCTCCGTTTCGTCGAAATCGATCTCAGAACTTCTGCTGTGTCATCAGCACTTCGCGAGCGATCTGATCGAGCGGCAGGATTCGGTCGACACCGCCCTTGGCGATCGCCTCCTTCGGCATGCCGAAAACAACGGAACTCGCCTCGTCCTGCGCCACCGTGTAGGCGCCGGCCTGATGCATTTCCAGCATGCCGCGCGCGCCGTCATCGCCCATGCCGGTCATGATGATCCCCATGGCGTTCGAGCCGGCCGAGCGCGCCGCCGAGCGGAAGAGCACGTCGACCGAAGGCCGGTGGCGCGACACCAGCGGCCCGGTCTTCACACTCACATAGTAGCGCGCACCCTGGCGCTCGAGCAGCATATGTTTGTCACCGGGCGCGATCAGCACATGACCGCGCAGCACCGGATCGCCATCGCCGGCTTCCTTGACCTCTACCTCACAGAGCCCGTTCAGCCGCTTGGCGAAGGCGGCGGTGAATTTCTCCGGCATATGCTGGACGATCACCATGCCAGGCGCATTGGCCGGCAGTTCCTCCAGGAACTCGCGCAGTGCTTCGGTGCCGCCGGTGGAGGCGCCGACGCAGACGACCATCTCCGTCGTCTTCGCCATGGCCCGCCCCGTCGGTGGCGGCAGCATCACATCCGCCGTCAGTTTTTTGGCCGGCCCCTCCGCCGAAGCGGAGCGGATAGTTCCGGCGGCGCGGCGGACGTTGGAAAGCCGTGCATGCGAGGCGCTCTTGACGACTTCGCGAATGCGCATCGCGTCGTCGGAAAGGCTGTCGGCGGCGCCGATCTTCGATTTCAGGATGACGTCGACGGCGCCTGCCTCCAGTGCCTGGAGCAGCGTTTCCGATCCCGCCTCCGTCAGTGACGAGCACATCACGACGGGGATCGGCCGCTGCGCCATCAGCTTGCGCAGGAAGGTGATGCCATCCATGCGCGGCATCTCCACATCGAGCGTAATGACATCCGGGATCTCTTCCTGCAGCTTCCGCGCCGCCATGAAGGGATCGGATGCGACCGCCATGATCTCGATATCGGGATCCTGCTCCAGCACATGGGTCAGCGTCTGGCGGATGCTCGCGGAATCGTCGATGATAAGGACGCGGATTTTCTTAGCCATGAATGCCCCTGATGCATGCCGTCCAGAAGTGCGCAGCGGTTTTGGGATGACGCGATGCGCTTTAGATACGCTGAAACACCGTATTCGAGACCTGTTTCAACGGCAGATCGAAGCCGGTGATCGATTCGGAATGGCCGATGAACATGTAGCCGCCCGTCGCCAGGCAGGCACAGAGGCGGTTGAGCACGCCGGCCTGAGTCTGCTTGTCGAAGTAGATTAGCACGTTGCGGCAGAAGATGACGTTCATCAACTCGCCGATCGGGTATTTCTCGTCCATCAGGTTCATGCGGGCAAAGCCGACTTTGCTGCGCAGTTTCGGCGTGATGCGCACCTCCCGCCGACCCGGCTGCTTGGCCGTCAGCACATATTTGCGCTGCAGGTTGCACGGCACCGGCGCGATAAGATCTTCCGGATAGATGCCCCGGCGCGCCGTCTGCAGCACATCGGTGGAAAGGTCGGTGGCCAGCACGCTGTAGGAGACGTTATTGCGGCTTTCAGCGAATTCCGCCAACACCATCGCCATCGTATAGGGCTCGGCTCCCGTCGAGCAGGCCGAACTCCAGGTGCGGATGGTCCGAACGCCACTATTGGCGATCGTTGGCAGCGCGACCGTCTGCAGATAGTCGAAATGTTTGGCTTCGCGGAAGAAGTCGGTCTTGTTCGTCGTCACCACGTCGATCAGGTAGACGGTTTCCTGGTCGAGGCCGTCATGATTGAAGAGGAAGTCGCAATAATCGTCGAAGGTCGCATGGTTGGTTGCGCGAAGGCGGCGCCTCAGCCGCCCTTCAAGCATCGTCAGCTTGGTCGACGGCATCTTGATGCCGCTATAATCGTAGATGAACCGGGCAAGCTTATCGAAATTGCGCTTGCTGATCCGGTCGCCCGGCAATTGGGTTTCCACCGCTGCCATGCTCATAGAACGCAATACTCCGAGTTGATGCGGTCAGGCCGCTGATTGCAGTGCCGAGGCGTCCTCGCGCGACAGCAACCGTGCGAGATCGATGACGACGACGAAGCCGTTTTCACGACGAACGACGCCGGCGATATAGTCCGAGCGCCAACGCACGCCGATATCAGGCGCAGCCTCGATCTGCTCGCGCCGGAATGGCGTGACCTCGAAGACGCGGTCGGCAACGAGGCCAAGGGTCAGGAGCCGGCTTTCCATTGGCACGTCGAGGACGAGCACCCGCGTGTGCGGCGTCGGCACGGTCTTCGTCATGCCGAGCTTCAATCGAAGATCGATTGTCGGCACGCCCTGCCCGCGCACGTCGCGCAGGCCGAGCAGATAGTCGGGACCATTCGGAATCTTGAAAGCTTCCGCATAGTCGAGGATTTCCCGCACCACCTCAACCGGTACGGCGAAAATCTCCTCGCCGAGGCTGAAGGTCACGAACTGCGCTTCCAGAGATGTCGTGGCCATGATCATGCGCTTTCCTTGAATTCGGCGTCCCCGTCATCGGGACCGCCCATGGAGAGATCGAGAGCGAAGCCTTTCGCCCGCGCCTGCTGGCCGGCGACGCTATTGGCAGCCGGCTTCTTGGAGATAGGCTTGCGGCCGGCGGGAGCCGCGCTGCGGACCGTGACCTTGGCGGCCGGCACGCGATGCTGGCGATGGCCTGCCGTATCGACCTTGAAGAAGGCAATCGACGTCTGCAGCTCTTCGGCCTGGGAGGCGAGTTCCTCGGAGGTTGCCGACATCTGCTCGGAAGCACCGGCATTCTGCTGTGTCACCTTGTCGAGCTGCTGGATCGCCTCGTTGATCTGCGAGGCGCCGATATCCTGTTCGCGGCAGGCCGCACTGATCTCGGAGACCAGTTCCGCCGTCTTGCGAATGTCGGGCACCAGCCGGCCGAGCATGTCGCCGGCATCGGCGGCAGCTTTGACCGTGTCGCTCGACATCGCGCTGATTTCGGCAGCGGCCGACTGACTGCGTTCGGCAAGCTTGCGTACCTCGGAGGCGACCACCGCAAAACCCTTGCCGTGTTCGCCGGCACGCGCGGCTTCGACGGCGGCGTTCAAGGCCAGCAGATCCGTCTGGCGGGCAATCTCCTGGACGATGCCGATCTTCTGGGCGATCGTCCGCATGGCGTCGACAGCGCGGGTCACCGCTTCACCGCTCATCTCCGCGTCCTTGGCCGACTGGCGGGCGATCTTTTCGGTCTGGGCCGCATTATCGGCGTTCTGCTTGATGTTGGCGGCCATCTGCTCCATCGAGGCAGAAGCCTCCTCGGCCGAAGCGGCCTGTTCGGTTGCGCCCTGTGATACCTGTTCCGAACTCGCCGAAAGTTCCTGGCTGCCGGATGAGACATTGTCGGCGGCCGACAGTGCGTCGGCGACGACGCCGCGCAAGCGTTCGATCATCGTGTTCACGTTACTGAGAAGCTCGCCGATTTCGTCGCGGCTGGTGATGTCGGCCATTTTCGTCAGATCGCCTTCCGACACTTCGCGAACCACGGTGTTGGCCCGGCTGAGGCCTTTGCTGATCGTGCTGGCGATCCAGAAAGCGGTAATGGCGGCGACCAGCAGAGCGACAGCGGCGACGGCAACCATCATTGTGCGCGTCGTCGTGTACTGTGCCTCGGCGCCGTCGTCGGCAGCCTTCATGCGCTGCTTTTCAAGTGCCAGGATTTCGCCAAGCGTCGAGTCGATATCGTTGGCAGCGGCCCGCGCAGCCGTCACGGAAATCGTATTTGCGCCTTCGGCATTGCCGGCCTTCACATAGTCGCGGATCTGATCGTCAGCCGCATTGAAGGTCTTGGAAAGTTCGGCGATGCGCGCCCAGCGCGCCTTGCCTTCGTCCGTTGCCAGCGCCAGCACCTGGCCGAAGGCATCGGTAAAGTCCTTGCGGGCCTGATTGCCCTTGGCGATCGCAGCCGCGGTTTCGTCGGCAGTGCGGGCGGTGAGCAGGTTCTTCTGCTGGCGGATGGCCTCGAGCTGGGCAATGTTGATTTGCTGGGCGAGGTCGAGGCGGGCTGCCGGACCGGCGAGGAGATTGCCAATCGTGTCGTTCAGCGATCCAAGGCTGACGATTCCGTAGGCAGCGGTGCCCATGAGCATGAGGATGATGAAGGTGAACGCGGTCACCAATTTTGTCTTGATTGTCAATCGCATCGGTCTAACTCCAATTTGAACTCAGCCGACATCAGCTGGCGGCTCCGGCCGCATTGTGCCTCGATGAAAAAATCGCCTGCAAATTAGGGAGAATGATGAATTCTCCGCCCCTCTTCACCAGGCAGTTGATGTAGTCGGCGCGCCAGCGCATGCCGATGCTCGGCGGCGCCTCGCTCGCGGACTTTGCAAGTGTCGTCACCTCGTTCACCTTGTCGGTTCTGAGGCCGACGAGCGTCTGCTCGCCCTGCAGATCGATCTCGATGACGATGATGCGGCTGTCGATCGTCGCCTCCGCTGCTTCCATCCCGAAGGCGAGACGCAGATCGGCGAGCGGAATGACCTTGCCGCGAAAGTTGATGACGCTGGCGACAAAGGGCTGGCTGCCCGGCACGGCGGTCTCGGGAAGCAGGTCCAGGATTTCCTGGACGATGACGGCTTCCAGCGCAAAGGTTTCGCCGTTGAGATCGAAGGTCAGGACCTCGACTTCCTCGGCATAGCTCCAGTGATTGTCGAATCGTTCGGCTGCTGCTCTTGCACTCATCCTGCTACACGCAACTGCGCCTCCTGTTGCTGACCCGCGGCAACCAGGTGCCCGACGTCGAGAATAAGCGCGACGCTGCCGTCGCCGAGAATGGTCGCGCCCGAGAAGGTCGCAACGTTGTTGTGCAGTTTCGACATCGACTTGATGACCGTCTGGTGGTCGCCGATGATCTGGTCGACGACGAGACCGACGCGCTCCGTGCCTGTGGATATGACGACGACCTTCTGGTGCACGTCGGGCTTGGTGCCGGTGCGGAAGAGATCGCGCAGGCGCAGGAACGGCACCAGGCTGTCGCGCAGCGAGATGAAGCTGCGGCCGCGCGAGCGGAGATCTTCCTCGAGCGACAGTTCGAGGCATTCCTCGACCGCCGAGAGCGGGATGACGTAGCGGCCGGAACCGACGCGCACCAGCAGCCCGTCGATGATGGCGAGCGTCAGCGGAATGCGCAGCGACACTTCCGAACCCTGTCCCGGCACGCTGACAATGTCGATCGCGCCGCGGAGCGCTTCGACCGTCTTCTTCACCACGTCCATGCCGACCCCGCGGCCGGACAGATTGGTGATCGCGGCAGCCGTCGAGAAGCCAGGGGCGAAGATCAGCTGCAGCAGCTCGGAGTCGGAAAGCGGCTGGCCGGGCTGGATGAGGCCGGAGGATTCCGCCTTGGCGCGAACCCGTTCACGATTGATGCCGCGGCCGTCGTCCTTGATCGAGATGATCACTTCGCCGCCGGCCTGGCGGGCCGAAAGCGTCACCGTGCCGGCTTCGATCTTGCCGCAGGCAAGGCGATCGCCGGGCGTTTCGAGGCCGTGATCGATCGAGTTGCGCACCAGATGCACCAGCGGATCGGCCAGACGCTCGATGACTGTTTTGTCGACTTCTGTGCTCTCGCCCTCCGTCACCAGTTCGATCACCTTGCCGGTCTCGCGGGCGAGATCATGGACGAGGCGGCGGAAACGGGAGAACAGGGTGGCGACCGGCACCATGCGCAACACCATCATCGTGTCGCGCAATTCGCCGGAGAGGCGTTCGATTTCTTCCGAAACGGAGCGTAGCGCGATATCGGTGCTGGCGCTGGCGAGCTGGCTGAGGCGCGATTGCGCGATGACGAGTTCGCCGACGCGATCCATCAGCTCGTCGAGACGTTCGGCCGGAACGCGGACATTCTCGGCCGCCTTCGCCTGGCTGACAGCGGCGGGCGCCTCGCGCTTGGCCGGAACCGCCTCGACAGGACGGAATTCCGGGACAGCCGCCGGCGGAACGGGCGCCGCCGATGCCGCGGCGACAGGCGCAGGGGCTGCCTCTTCATCGGCCGGAGCGACGGCTGCCGCTGTCGGCCCGTCGATCTCCTCGACACTGAGTTCCATGTCATCGAGCACGAAGATGAAGACGTCGTCGATCGCCGAACGGTCTTGCTCGCTAGTTAGCGTCACATCCCAGGAAATATGGAGATCCGTCGGAGTAAGCTCGTCGAGCACCGGAATGGCCGAGGTATTGGCGCGCACGTTGCATTCGCCGAGATCGCGCAACTCGTCCAGCAGACCGAGCGGGTTGGTGCCGTTGGCCATCGAATTGGCGGGCAGGCTGAAGCGGATGCGCCAGCTGTTCTTCTTCTTCGCCGGTGCCTCGCGCACGGCTGCGGGTACTGGAACAGCGGCCGGCGCCGCTTCCTTGCCGCCGACGGCGGCCTGCAACTGCGCCAGAAGCTTGTGCCCAATATCGCCATGATCGGCGTCCGGCTGGTCGACGAGGGAGCGCATATGGTCCTGAGCGGCAAGGACGGCGGCGACGAGTTCGCTGGTCGCCGAAACCTCGCCCTTGCGGACGCGGTCGAAGGCTGTTTCGCAATGATGGGTGAAGGCAGCGAGCGCCTCGAAACCGAACATCGCGCCGGAGCCCTTGAGCGTGTGGAGCCCGCGGAACACGGCGTCGACGACATCCTTGTTGTCGAGCTGGTGAGTCAGGTCGAGAAGACCGGCCTCGATCGCTTCGAGGCATTCGGCAGCCTCCGTGCGGAATACGGCGACGGGATCGAGCGTACTCATCGTCCGAGAACCTTCTTCACGATCTTCACCAGGCTTTCCGGGTCGAACGGCTTGGTCAGCCAGCCGGTTGCGCCGGCGGCCTTGGCGCGCGCCTTGAGATCGGCGTCCGATTCCGTCGTCAGGAAGATGATCGGAACGCCGGCTTGCGCCGGCAGCTTGCGCAGTTCCTCGATCATCGTCAGCCCGTCCATGACAGGCATGTTGAGATCGGTCACGATCAGATCGAAGCTGCTGCCCTTGGCCGTCGCGAGGCCCTCCGCCCCGTTGACCGCCTCGGTGACGCTATAGCCGGCATTGGTCAGCGTGACCTTGGTGGTCAGACGAATGCTGGCGGAATCGTCGACAGTCAGGATATTTGCACTCATAAAGTCACCTCTTTATGCAACCAGAAATTTGCGTCTTCGTGATCGAAAGATTCGATGAAACCTGCGCGTTCAAGTACATTCAGAACGGAGCCACTGGCCGGCGAAGAAAGTTTGAACGTATTTCCCTTAGCCTTTGCTTGGCGGCGCGACGATTCGATGAGTTGAATGAAACTCAGATCCGCTTCCGCGCCGTCGGGAATGCCGATGATGATTGTATCACGGTTATGAAATACGTCGTTAAGCTTGAAATATAGTTCGGACACGTTACGAATGCTGAGTACGTCCGGCAAATTTATAGATTCGTAATATTGCTTTTGAGTATCCAATGCAGCCTCCCGGGCCAGAGAAATACTTGATAACCCTAAAAGGACTCTCACGGCAGCGTTAATGCGGGGTAAACAGCGGTTGTAGGAAACTGCCGTATAGCGAGCTCGGGGACTCCCAATTCTCATCCGGGATAAGTTGTATTTTTCTCTCAAAATTTAGAAATAAATAAAATAAAAACAATATGTTGAATCATCAAGTCGAGCGTTGGGCTTTCACCGACACGCCATCAACATCTTTCGTTAATCACAACGCTAGCGAGTCCGGCGCATTTACCGGATGTTTCCATCCTACCCGTAAAAATAGAGTGGAATTGCCTGAATTTTAACAAAAGGTATAAAAGTGGCACACGCTCTGGTATCGCCGAACGCTGCAGCCTACACATCAGGACGGGACATCAGCCAGGCCCTGGAATCCGCCCGCGGCCAGGTCGAGGAACGTTTCCTCGAAGGCGGCACCGTGCTGCTGTCGGTTATGGATGTTCTCAACCGCTTGCTGAGCTCGCTCGAGAGCGTCACCACGGCGCTCGACAATAAAGAGGCGAGCGACACCGGTGCCGATCTTCGGGCCACGGTGGCGAGCCTGACGGCGCTGCCGATCAGCGAGGAAGGCCGCCAGCAGGCGCTCGTCTCGCTGGCGCATACCGGCAGGGAGCTGCGCAAGCATGTCGCTGACATGCAGGAGACGATGCGTTATCTCAGAACCTTCGCAGTGACCGTGAAGATCACCGGCGCCGGCATTGCCGAATTCGCCGGCTTCGCCCAGGAGATTCTGGAGCGTATCTATTCCGGCACCGATGAGGTCAACCGTTTCGCCACACACCTCGACAGTCTCGATAAGGAGGTCAAGCTCGCCGCCTCCTTTGGCGCCAGCGTTTCCAAGGGTTATGCCGATACCGTTCCGGCCGTCGCCGGGGCCTTGCGTGATGATGCCGCCAAGATCGCCGAACACCGCAAGGATCTCGGCGTCATTGCGCGCGAGGTCGGCGCGGTTGCCCGCGCCGTGCAGAGCAAGGTCGCCTCGACGCTGTCTGCCCTGCAGATCGGCGATATCACCCGGCAGCGTATCGAGCATGTACAGGCCACTTTTTCGCTGCTTGAAGATTTCTTTGCTGGCGAGGATGGGGCAAAGCTCGACGCCGGCGCGCGCCGGCGCCTCCAGAACGTCATTCACCATCTGACCGCCGCGCAGATGAGCGACATGTGTGCAAATTTCCAGCGGGATTCTGAGAACGTCGTCAAGACGATCGCGAGTTTCGACCACGACATGCGGGAGATCCTCAAGCTGCGCGATCAGATGAACGGTGAGAGCGGCGAGGCCGGCGGTAACTTCATGCGCGCGCTGGAATCCAGCGTTTCGGCCGCCCATGAAATCGTCAGGCAGGTCGACGCGGCAAGCCGCCAGGCCGACCAGGTCAGCCAGTCGACGATCGGCACGGCCGCCAAGCTCTCCGAAGCGATCGGCAACATCCGCGCCGTCAAGACCGATATTCACTATATGGCTTTGAATACCAACCTGCGTTGCAGCCGCCTCGGTGAAGAAGGCAGGTCGATCAACGTCGTCACCGCCGAGCTGCGCATTTTCGCCGGCAAGCTCGACGATTCCGCCGACGCCATCGTCAATGGCCTGCCGGCGCTCGAAGCCGCGGCCGGGCGCGTCGCCCCCGCCGCCGATGCCGGAGCCGGCAACCTGGGAGAGAGCCTGACATCGGCCGTCGGCAACATCCGCTCTGCAGCCAACCTGATGGAAAACGAGCTGAAGGTGCTCGCCGAGAACGGTCGCGAGGTCGCCACCAAGATCAGCCTGCTGATCGGCAAGCTCGATTTCCAGCATGACCTCGGCGAAGTCCTTGCCGGCTGCGCCGATCTGCTCGAAGGCGTCGCCGGCACCGATGTCGCCGATATTTCCGATCTCGCCGAGATGATCGCGCCGCTCGACCGCAAGATCTTCAAGCACTATACGATGGTCCAGGAGCGCAACATTCATCGCGACATCATCCCGGCAAGCGAGGACAGCCCCCCTGCTCTCGCCGAGATCGCCAAAGCCGAAAACGACGAGGATCTTTTCGCCGACGCGCTTTTCTAAAGCACGTCGCGCAACAGTGTGTAGCGCGCTTTGGGGCAACTCCAGTAAACCGCGCGGCCGCTAACGCCGCCGGAATTTGTTGGCAGCCTCGATCGCCGCCTTCTGCTGATCCTCTTCGATGCCGAGATAGAAATCCTCGAGCGCCGGATCGGCGAGCCCGGCCCGGCGTGACAGCACGTACCACTTCGCCGCCTCGATCGGATCGGGCGGCGTGCCGATGGCATTGATATAGAGATGGGCGAGCTTGTTCTGCGCGGCGACATTGCCGCCATTGGCGGCAAGTTTCAGCCATTCGAAGCCCTTGACGTAATCCTTCGGCCCGCCGACGCCGTTGACCAGCCAGATGCCGAGATCGAGCTGGGCCGTGTCGAAGCCGGCGCGCGCCGCGCGTACCATCCACTCGCGGGCGAGCTTCTTCTTTTCCTCCGGCAGGTCTTTCAGCGTCGCATAGATCTGCGCCACGGCATATTGCGAATCGGCAATGCCCTGCTCGGCTGATTTCTCATAGAACGGCAGTGCGAGCTTCAGTCCCTTGTCGCCGGGATTGTCGGCGATGAGAAGCTGCGCCCAGTTGAATTCCGCTGAAGGATTGCCGGCCTCGGCCGCCTTGCGCATGTAGTCGTCGGCCTTGACCTTGTCACGCGGCACGCCCTCGCCTTCCATCAGGATCAGTGCATATTTGAACATTGCCGCCGGATCGCCACCTTCTGCCGCCTTGCCGTACCAGAAGGCAGCATTCTTCACGTCTTTCTTGACGCCGAGGCCTTGCGACAGGATTTCGCCGATCAGTGTCTGCGCCGCCGGATCACCGAGTTGGGCGCGCGGTAGCGCCTTGTCCATTGCCGTCAGGTAATAACCGCGCTGGAAGGCACCGTAAGCCTCGTCGATCGGCCCCTTGTAATCCTTCTCCGGCGGCAGATCGGGCAGCTTCGCGCCCATGCGGTCGAACACGCCGACGCCATCGGAGGGCCCCGCGCCCGAGGCGGAAGGCCGGTCGGTGCGGAAGGTCGAAGCCGGCGCCGTGCCCGGCTGGCTGACGACGCTGTCCGGCGCCTGCGCCAAGACGACATCCGGTCCGGCCGCAACGAGGACGGCCATGCTGGCAAGGATATATTTCAGGAAGCGGACGGGTGGGATCGGCATGAGCGCGATTTCAATCCTCAAACCGTGGCGCTTTTTCGTCAAGCAACGCATTGATCTCGGCGACGACAGACGGTGCCCGGGCGGGCTCGGCGAAGACCGCCAGCCGCAGCGCCACGAACTCCGCTCCGGTCTCGGCGACGGCGAGCGCCGAGGCCGGATCGGCGCCACCCATGACGATGCAGGGGATCTCGATCATCGAGGCCCACCATTCGCCGAGCGCAAGGTTCTTCGGATGCGCCTCCGGCTTGATGTCGCCATCGAGCTTGCCGAAGAAGATATAGTCCGGCCTGGCTTCGCCGATCTCCAACGCATGGTGCCGGTCGGCCGCGTTGCCGCCGCCGATGATCAGCTTCGGCGCGTGTTTGTCGATCGCTTCCGAAAGCGCCGCTACATTGCCGGAAATGTGCAAGCCGTCGGCTTTCGCGCGGCCTGCGACACGGCTGTCGCCTGCAATGAGCGCGGCTGCTCCAGCATCCTGAATCAATGGCACCAGCTTTTCGGCATGTTTCTGGAAGCTGCCGTCGTCAAGCCCATATTGCGGCACGATCACCGAAGCGACATCGCCGCCCTTCAGCGCGTCGGCGACGACCTTTGCCTGTTCATCGGCATCAGCGATATCAGGTACGATGAGCACAAGGCGGCAGCGGTTTTCCGGTTCGGTCATGAGGTCTTTCCGTTTCCTGCGAATTCCCCTTCGAAATGAGGGATCCGCACTCGTTTTGTGTGAGTAGTTCCGTTAGACGAGGCTTGCAAGAGGAGGACGTCGAAAGCATGCCGCAGGATTTGTCATTCTACTACGCCGCCGTGCCCGCCGTTCTGCTGGTAGGCCTCGCAAAAGGCGGCATGGGCGACGCTTTGTCGCTGATCGGCTTGCCCTTCCTTGCCCTCGTCGTCTCGCCGGTTGAGGCGGCCGCCATCCTGCTGCCGATTCTGGTCTTCATGGACATGATCTCGCTCGTCATCTGGCGCAAGCATGGCGACTGGGCGACGCTGAAGATCATGCTGCCGGGCGCCGTCTTCGGCATTGCGCTGGGCTGGGCGACCTCGGCGCTGGTTCCGGGCAACATGCTGCGCATCGTCATCGGCGCGGTGACCATCCTGTTCTGCCTGCGCTATTTCTGGAACAATTTCGGCCCGGGCGCCGACAAGGTGATCCCGCCGCGCGGCCAGCGACCGGTGGCCGCCAGCCTCTGGGGGACATTTTCCGGTTACGGCAGCTTCGTTGCTCATGCGGGCGGTGCGCCCTTCCAGATCTATGCCCTGCCGCTCAAATTGCAGCCACGCGAATATACCGGCACCAGCGTGCGCTTCTTCGCGATCCTCAACGCCATCAAGCTGATCCCCTATTTTGCGCTCGGCCAACTCGACAACCAGAATCTTGCGACCTCCGCGACGCTTCTGCCCTTTGCCCCGCTCGCCACCATTGCCGGCGCCTGGTGCGTGCGCCGCATGAAGCCACAGATCTTCTATCCCTTCATGTATGCGATGGCGCTGATCGCCGCCTTCCTGATCGTGCGCGAGGGCCTTGGCTGGTAGAAACCGCTAAAGCATGTCGCGCAAGTGTGCGGCGGTTTTACGCTAACGACATGCGTAAAAACAAAGACCTAAAGCGCGGCACGCTGCAATGCACAATTTCCTTGCTGGCGCGGCCGGTTTGACGTAGCGTTCCCGCCATGTCGAACACGGACCCTTTCTCTGCAATTGCCGATCCGAACCGGCGGTTTCTGCTGGAGGAATTGCGTCGCGCGCCACGGACGGTCAACGAGCTCGCCGAAGGCCTGCCGATCAGCCGTCCAGCTGTTTCACAGCACCTGAAGGCGCTTCTCGACAGCAATCTGGTCTCCGTGACCTCGGAAGGCACCAAACGCATCTATACGGTCAACAACCGCGGCTTCGACAAGCTCAATTTATGGCTGGATCAGTTCTGGGCCTGATGCAGGTTCCCATAAGATCTGGGATACGATGTGAATCATAAGAATGCGATGCGAGACGTGGCGGACCCAAAAGCGCCAGCCACGATGCCGGATGCATCGGACTGGCGCAAATATGGTGTCAAATCACCGGTTCTTGCTAATTCTTGGCGGAATGGATGGATTTACCTTCTTGCGCAAGATGATCGCCCGGCGACCCTTGGGAAGATTAGTGGACGGATGATTTAAGACGCTGAATCTCGTCCTTGATGCGCAGCTTGCGGCGCTTGCATTCGGCAAGTTCCGTATCGGAAATAGAGGGAGATGTTCTGAGCGCGTGCAACTCCTCCTCGAGAGCGACATGCTTTTTCTGGAGTGACTCAAGATGAGCTTGAACAGTCATATGACCCTTCCTTCCTCTTACCCTCCCCGGCCAACATCGTCGGGGATCAAGGTGTCAACGGCCGGACTGTGACATATTTTTGAAGGCTTGTCGAAGGCCAAAAGATGAAGACTGGATGGCAATTTCATGATCAAGACTAACTAGCCGTTACCCGTATTTGGTGATAGGAGCTTGCGGAAATCATCGCCAGATCGGACAAGGTCCAGGGACGGTAACGGGGAATGCATATGGCCGATCAGGAACAGGCGGAAATCAGGCTCACGGTGGCGCGCCTGCGTCAGGAGCATGAGGATTTCGATGCCGCGATCAACGCCATGATCCAGACCGGATGCGATGCTCTGCGAATCCAGCGAATGAAAAAGAAAAAACTTGTCATCAAGGACAGGCTCTCCAAGCTGGAAGATCAGATCATCCCTGACATTATCGCCTGAGAGGGAATAGCAGCATCGATGACAGACAGACCACCCGTCGCCATCATCATGGGCAGCCAGTCCGACTGGGAGACCATGAAAAACGCCGCCGACACGCTGGAGGCGCTGGAAATTCCCTATGACGCGCGCATTATTTCGGCGCACCGCACAGTGGACCGGCTGGTCAATTTCGCCAAGGGCGCACGCGCGGAGGGCTTCAAGGTCATCATCGCCGGCGCCGGCGGCGCCGCCCACCTGCCGGGCATGACCGCCGCGATGACACCGCTGCCGGTTTTCGGCGTGCCGGTCCAGTCGAAAGCCCTGTCCGGCCAGGACAGTCTTCTTTCCATCGTGCAGATGCCGGCCGGTATTCCCGTGGGCACGCTTGCCATCGGCAAGGCCGGCGCGGTCAACGCCGCGCTTCTCGCCGCTGCCGTACTTGCCCTTTCCGACGAAGAAATCGCCGACCGGCTCGACGAATGGCGCGAGCGCCAGAGTGCTGCCGTCGCCGAATACCCGATGGACAACCTATGACGGCAAGAACGATCGGCATTATCGGCGGCGGCCAGCTCGGCCGCATGCTGGCCATTGCCGCCGCCCGGTTGAATTTTCGTACGGTCATTCTCGAGCCGCAGGCGGACTGCCCGGCCGCCCAGCTCGCCAACCGGCAGATTACCGCCGCCTTCGACGATCCGGCGGCACTGGCCGAACTTGCTGATATTTGCGATGTCGTCACTTACGAATTCGAGAACGTGCCCGTTGCAGCCGCCGAAAGGCTCTCAGCAAACGTATCCGTCTTTCCGCCACCGAAGGCGCTAGAAGCTGCCCAGGACCGCCTCCTCGAAAAGCTCTTTCTCAATGACTGCGGCATATCAACCGCCCGCTTCCACACGATCGACAGCCAGGCCGATCTTGAGACGGCACTTGAGGATTTCGGCGGCCAGGGCGTGCTGAAGACCCGCCGCCTCGGTTATGACGGCAAGGGCCAGAAGGTTTTCCGCTCGGCGGCCGACAGCCCGGATGGCGCCTATGCCGCACTCGGCGGCGTACCGCTCATCCTCGAAAGCTTCATCGCGTTCGAGCGCGAGGTCTCGATCATCGCCGCGCGCGCCACCGACGGGACAGTCGTCTGCTTCGATCCCGCCGAGAATGTGCACCGCGACGGTATCCTTCACACGTCGACGGTTCCAGCCGCGATCTCTGCATCGACGGCGGACGCCGCGCGCCAATCGGCCGAAAAGATCCTTGCCGCGTTGAACTATGTCGGCGTCATCGGTATCGAATTCTTCATGCTTGTCGATGGTGGCCTGATCGCCAACGAGATGGCGCCGCGTGTCCACAACTCAGGTCACTGGACGGAAGCGGCCTGCGTCGTCAGCCAGTTCGAGCAGCATATCCGCGCCGTCGCCGGCCTGCCGCTTGGCAGTTCTGAACGCCATTCCGACTGTATCATGCAGAACCTGATCGGCGATGATATCCTTGCCGTTCCCGACTGGCTGAGGCGCCCCGATACGCTGGTTCATCTCTATGGCAAGACCGAGTGGCGCCCCGGCCGCAAGATGGGTCACGTCACCACCTTGACTCCGAAATCGCCGGTTTTGGCCTGAGAAAACACCCCTGCGCCTTCGGAAAAACACCTTCATGTGGTTGACACGGAAAAGGTGGCGGGGTATCTGCTCCCCCACCTAAACAGCGCGCCCGATGGCGCGCTTTTGATTGTTAAAGATACGGGCGAATGTGAATTCCCCCATAGAGATCGCGGATCAGAAAAATGAAGATCAAGAATTCGCTCAAGTCGCTTAAGGCTCGTCACCGTGACAACCGTCTGGTTCGCCGCAAGGGCCGCATCTACATCATCAACAAGCTGAACCCGCGCTTCAAGGCTCGTCAGGGCTGATTTCGCGCGTCCGGATCGCCCTGCCGCGTGAGCTTGCGCCGGCAGATATATCCGGTGGGTCGCTGCGGTGATCACGTCAAATTTGTTTGATCTTCGGCGCTGGCGGGCTAATATGTCCGCCATGCGTTTTTTTGCTTTGACATCAGCGGCGCTGCCGCTCGCCCTCATTCTCCTCACCGCCTCCTTTCCGGCCGCCGCCGCGGAAAAGCCCGCTGCCGCCGCGAAAAAGGACGTTATCGTCGAGCAGGCGGATACCGACAGTTCGCCAAAGCAGCACCTCGACCAGCTCTTCAGCCAGCTGAAGCGTGAACGCGATCCCGAAAAGGCCAGCGGCATCGCCAATGAAATCCGCATGGAATGGAACGATTCCGGCAGCGCCACCGTCAATCTGCTGATGCAGTGGGCCGACAAGGCGATCGAGGAAAAGCGCAATCCCGCGGCCCTCGATTTCCTCGATGAGGCGATCGCGCTGAAGCCCGATTATGCCGAAAGCTGGAACCGCCGCGCCACGCTGAATTTCGTCATGGGCAATTATCGCAAGTCGATGTCCGACATCGAACATGTGCTCGATCTCGAGCCACGCCATTTCGGCGCGCTCTCCGGCATGGCGGCGATCCTCAGTAATTCCGGCAACGATCAGCTGACCTTGAAGGCTTGGGAGCGTTTCCTCGACGTCTATCCCGCCGAGCGCACTGCACAGGAACAGGCCAACACGCTTGCGGAAAAACTCGCCGGCAACCGCACCTGATTCCTGGACTGATATCTTGACGTCGGATCTCGCCGCGCAATTTTAGCATATGGAGGGAACGACATGGCGGTTGTCCGCCAGCAGGTCGTTCCGCAATTATCGCTCGTTGAGATCATGCTTGCAGAAGTTTCCGCTCTTCTCGCCCCGCTCGCCGCCGCCATCGGTTACTCCACTTATAAGGCGCGGCAATTCGAACACGCCTATCCGAATATCGGCGAACTGACGGATGTCGGCGGCTACCGCATGAATGCCGTCCACATCGAGCGTCCCGAAAATGCGGATCTGCCCGCCCTGGTTTTCATTCACGGCGCCAGCGGCAATTTGCTCGACCAGGTCGTTGCCTTCCGCGCCGCACTCGAAGGCCGGGCGGAAATGCTGTTCGTCGACCGCCCCGGTCATGGCTATTCCGAGCGCGGCGGCCCTGAGAACGCCGTCCCCTCCGGCCAGGCCGATGCGATCGCCAGACTGATGGAGAAGCGCGGCATCGAAAAGGCTGTTATCGTCGGCCATTCCTTCGGCGGCGCGATCACCGCCGCCTTCGGCCTGCGTCATCCTGATAAGACCGCGGGCTTGCTCTTCCTCGCGCCCGCCACCCATCCATGGCCGGGTGGCATCGACTGGTACTATCATGTGGCAACCGTGCCGATCGTCGGATGGCTCTTCAACCACGCGATCGTCGTGCCTCTCGGTCTGAGCCGGCTGGAGCGCGGCACGCTGAATGTCTTCCGTCCCAATCCGCGCCCGGCCGACTACATCGAAAAAACCGGGCCGTCGCTGGTGCTGCGACCCAATGCTTTCCATAACAACGCCGCCGATTTCAAAAGGCTGCTCGCCTATGTGAAGGAGCAGTCGCTGCTCTATTCGCAGATCACCGCACCGACCGTCATCATAACAGGTGACAGCGACGAGATCGTCTGGGAACACCTGCACTCGCGCGGCCTTGCCCGCGATATATCAGGCTCCGAACTCGTCACCGTCAGCGGCGTCGGCCACAAGCCGGATTATCTCGCAACCGATGTCGCCATCGCCGCCATGGAGAAGATATCAGGCAAACCGCGCGACCTGCAGACAATCGCCCGCAGGGCCGAGGAGAGGCTTGCCGCCGCCTCACGCGATCAGAGAGCCGCAGCCGCACCGTCGTTAGAGCCGACAGCGCCGCACGTCTTTTCCGACGCGCAAAACACGCTTTAGCACTTTGAATTGCTGCATCATTTTGTTCCAGCTTCGCCGGAAACCTGCCTCAGGCGCCGAGACGCATGCCGCCGTCGCAGGTGACGACATGGCCGCTCATGAAGCCGTTTCCGATCAGGAAGGCAATCACCTGCGCGATATCCTCCGGCCTGCCGATACGGCCGACCGGCGTGCGGCCGGCGAAATCCGCAAAGACGCTGCCGCGCTGCTCAGGCGGCAGGAAACTCCACCACGGCGTATCGACGACCCCGGGGGAAACGCCGTTGACGCGCAGCGGCTTCAATTCGGCGGCAAGCACCGGCACCATCGCCTCGATGCCGGCATTGACGGCCGCAAGCCCAGCCGTCCCAGGCATCGCAGCCTGCGCGCTGACCGCCGAAACGAAGGTGATGCTGCCGCCCGGCTGCAGCAGCGGCAGTGCCGCCTGGGCTGCCGCGGCATGCGGAATGAGCTTGGTCTGGAAACCGGCAAGCAGGTCCGTCATGTCGAGCGTCGCAAAAGGTCCGGCGCCGTGACCGCTGCCCATCGCCAGCACGAGATGACCGAATGCGCCGATCCCGGCAAAAGCCTCCCCGAGTGTGGAAAGCACCGCCGCATCGAGGACGAGCTGCGCAGATCACCATCGAGCGAGGCCTTCGCCGTCGCCAGCTTTTCACCGTCACGGCCGGCGATCGTGACCGTATATCTCTGTTTCAAAAGTAATTTCGCCGTGGCGAGGCCGATGCCGGAAGAACCGCCGATTACGACCACATGCTGCAAAGACATGATGCTGCTCCTTGAATTGATCGATCCGCAGGCGGTTGAACCACCCGCAGCGCCGGCATCATGCGCGCCCTGGAAACGGCAAACAGTTCCAGTTTTATCCTGGTATCTATACTGATATGATCACCGTCATGGACCAGAGAGCCGACACACTCGAAGCCCGCCGCCGTGAATTCGCAGCCTTTCTGCGCTCTCGCCGCGAGCGGCTGACGCCGTCCGAGGTGGGCTTGCCGGAGGGTTTTCGTCGGCGCACGCCGGGTCTCCGGCGCGAGGAGCTCGCCATGCTCGCCGGCGTCGGCACCACTTGGTACACATGGCTGGAACAGGGCCGCGACATCAGGCCCTCCGCACAGGTGCTCAACGCCCTTGCCGATGCATTGCGCCTCGACGAGGCCGAACGCCGGCATCTCTTCACCCTCAACAATCGCCATGCGCCGCAGGCTGTATCGTCCGCACCCGAATGCGTCGACGAGCCGCTGCAACGCATGCTCGCCAACCTGACCCACCAACCGGCCTATGTGCTCGGCCGCCGGTGGGACGTGCTCGCCTGGAACCGCGCCGCCGACATGCTGTTCGGTGGTTACGACACGCTCGACCGCGACGAGCGCAACATCATGCATCGTCTCTTCGCCGACCCGGCGCATCGCCGGCTGCTCGTCGATTGGGAATCGGTCGCCCGCGTCTCGCTGGCAATGTTCCGCGCCGACAGCGCGCGTTATGCCGGCGATCCGGATTTCGAACGGCTGATCGCGCTGCTGAAGCAGGCAAGCGACGAATTTCGCCACTGGTGGCAGCGCCACGAGGTCATCAGCCCGCTGTCCGGCATCAAGCGCATCGACCATCCCGTCAAGGGCCGCATGTCCTTCGAACATACCGGCCTGACGCTGACAAACCGGCCGGAGATGAAGGTTATCGTCTATACGCCGCTCGATGACGACGACACCAACGGGAAACTCGCCGAGCTCCTAGAACAGGATGATTTTATGACGGGTCGACCTAAAATCTGAATCCTGTTCTAAATTAAAGAGTGGGAGCTATGTCGTCCGAAAACCGCTTCTTACACTTTTCGGCATCATGCTCTGCATAAAGCCAACCCCCTGCATTGCCTCGGGCGGCCCCGGTCCCATATGTTTTTCCATCATTGTCCATCGGAGGGGAAATCATGGGCCGCCTGCATATCGGGACGATCTCCGTCATATCAGCACTGTCGCTGAGCCTGACCTCGGCTTTCGCCGCCTCGCCTGCACCCGTCGAAGCCGAGCACGGCATGGTGGTCACCGCCCAGCATCTGGCGAGTGATGTCGGCGTCGAGGTGCTGAAGAGCGGCGGCAATGCCGTCGATGCCGCGGTCGCCGTCGGTTATGCGCTGGCGGTCGTCTATCCCACGGCCGGCAACCTCGGCGGCGGCGGCTTCATGACCATCCGCCTGAAGGACGGCACCAAGACCTTTCTCGATTTTCGCGAACGCGCGCCGCTTGCCGCGACAAAAACCATGTATCTCGATGCCAAGGGCGATGTCGTGCCACGCGCCAGCCTCGACGGCTATCTCGCCGTCGGCGTGCCGGGCTCCGTGATGGGCTTCGAGACCGCACGCGAGAAATACGGCACCAAACCGCGCGAGGAACTGATCGCACCGGCGCTCCGCTTCGCCAAGGAGGGCTTCACGCTGGAACAGGGCGATGCCGCAAGCTTTGCCGGCAGCGCCAAGCGCCTCGCCAGGGATGAGGCGGCAGCGAAAATCTTCCTGAAACCGGATGGCAAACCCTATGCATCGGGCGAAAAACTCCAGCAGCCGGACCTTGCCGCAGTCCTGACAGCCATCTCCGAAAAAGGTCCCGACGCCTTCTACAAAGCCGCGCCCGCCGAGGCGATCGTCAAGGCGAGCCAGGCCAAGGGCGGCATCCTCGCCAAGGAGGATTTCGAGCAATATGCCGTGCGCGAGTTGAAGCCGATCGAGTGCAATTATCGCGGCTACGACATCATCTCCTCGCCGCCGCCGTCTTCCGGCGGCGTCATCATCTGCGAGATCCTCAACGTTCTCGAAGGCTATCCGCTTTCCTATCTCGGCTATAACTCGGCCGAAACCGTGCACATCATGCTCGAGGCGATGCGCTATGCGTATGTCGACCGCAATGCAGCACTCGGCGATCCCGATTTCGTCGAGAACCCGGTCGAGAAACTGCTCGATAAGAAATATGCCTCGGAAATTGCCGCCAAGATCGACCCCTACAAGGCCGGCACCTCGGCGAATCTGAAGCCGCTCGGCGGCAAGGAAAGCACCGAGACGACGCATTATTCGATCATCGACGACGCGGGCAATGCGGTCGCCGTCACCTATACGCTGAACGGCTCTTTCGGCGCCGGCGTCGTAGCACCCGGCACGGGTGTCCTGCTCAACAACGAGATGGACGATTTCACCTCCAAGCCCGGCGTGCCGAACCTCTACGGACTGGTGCAGGGTGAGGCGAATGCCATTGTCCCGAAGAAGACGCCGCTCTCCTCGATGAGCCCGACGATCGTCACCCGGGACGGCAAGCCCTTCATGGTCATCGGCAGCCCCGGCGGCTCGCGCATCATCACCATCACGCTGGAGACGATCCTCAATGTCGTCGATTTCGGCATGGATATCAGTCAGGCGGTCAACGCCCCGCGTCTCCACCACCAATGGCAGCCCGACAAGGTCTTTCTCGAACCTTATGCACTTTCGCCGGATACGGAAAAGACGCTCGCCGCCATGGGCTACAGCTTCGATGGCGGCAATGACACGCCGCAATGGGGCCAGGCCGCCGGCATCCTCGTCGGCGGCAAAAGCCTTGCTGCCATCGAAAAAGGCGGCGGCGCTCGCTACAACGGCGCCATGGACAGCCGCGCAGCGGAAGGTTCGGCAAGCGGCTACTGACGCTTCAAGATCGCCTGATCAAACAGTCGGTAGAAGCGCAACGCGGCTGAAGAAGCAGCGGTGGCACCATTCATGTCACCGTGACAAAGTCGCCGTTCACAATTGGCTTGCCTCGCCCTATGCATGGGCGAACCCGCAAGCAGAAAGATTCCCGAATGGCCAGCATTGAAATGATTGTCGCAGCCCGCGCCCGTCTGCGCGGTCATATCAGGCGTACGCCGCTTCTCTCCTCCCCTTTCCTCAATGAGATCGCCGGCCGGCGCCTGTTCGTGAAGGCGGAGTGTCTGCAGCATTCCGGCTCGTTCAAGTTTCGTGGCGGCTGGTCGGCCGTCTCCGGCCTCGATCCGGCCGTGCGCTCCAAAGGTGTCATTGCCTTCTCCTCCGGCAACCACGCCCAGGGTGTTGCGCTTGCGGCCAAGCTGCACAACATCCCCTCCGTCATCATCATGCCAAGCGATGCGCCGAAGCTGAAGATCGCCAACACCCGCGCCTTCGGCGCCGAAGTGGTGCTTTACGACCGCGTCAACGAGGATCGCGACGAGATCGGCGCGAGACTTTCGGCCGAGCGTGGCCTGACGCTGATCAAGCCCTTTGACGAACCGCTTGTCATCGCCGGTCAGGGCACGACCGGTCTTGAAATCTCCGAGCAGGCTGGAGAGGAAGGCGTGACATCAGCCGAAGTCCTGGTTCCCTGCGGCGGCGGCGGATTGACCTCCGGCATCGCGCTCGCCCTTGAAGCCAGTTCTCCCGGCTTTCGCGTCCGTCCCTGCGAGCCCAGGGATTTCGACGACACCACCCGCTCGTTGGCCTCCGGCAAGATCGAACGCAACGCGGCGGTATCGGGCTCGATCTGCGATGCGATCGTTACGCCGCAGCCGGGCAACATCACTTTCCCGATCCTCAAGCGTCTCGCCGGCGCCGGCATCGTCGTCACCGACGACGAGGCGCTGCGCGCCATGGCACTCGCCTTCTCGCGGTTGAAGATCGTCGTCGAGCCCGGCGGCGCGGTGGCACTTGCCGCCGCCCTCTTCCATGGCGATGCTCTGGAAAACGACACGGTCATCGCCGTCACCTCCGGCGGCAATGTCGATGCCGATATCTTCGCCATGGCGCTCGAACGCTTCGGCTGAGATGTCACGCAGGCAACTATAGCGCCGCGCGTCTTTTCAGATGCGCGAAGGATGCCGGAGCACTTGAACTACTGCGAGGCATCCGGCCCCTCGAGCCGGATGCCAGATCAGCGATCAGATAGAGTGATCGTGAAGCGCCCGCCGGATGGCCGTCTCGACCGGCGAATAGGCGCCGTCCTGCCGTTCAAGCCGAAGAGGTTCGGAAGGCGCAAGGCCGGGCTGCGCCATAAAACGCGGCTCCTTGCCGCGATGCATCTGCGCCGCATGGATGAGGAATGGATGGCATAGATAGACTGTGCCCGCCGGGCCTGTTGCCAACGCCAATGGCCGCTCTTCCCCGACATGCTCCAGCCAAAGGTGGGCCATCCCCGCCTCGCCCGCCGGTGCCAGAAGGCGAGCGATATCCTTGTGTGAACCGACACGGATACGGGTTGGTGCATCTTCCTCCCCGACATCCGAGAACAGGAAGAGCATCAGCAACGCCCGCCCGCGCGAGGTGATGTTCACCCGCCAGGCGGAAAAGTCTCGCTGTTCATCCGGATTGGAACCCTCGCCGGGAAAGCTCAGGTCGACATGCCAACCGGCATCGCCGGGATCATCGGGATGGGGAAAGCGGACAGGGAAACTGCCAAGTCCATTGCGCGGCTCCCAGCGCCCTTTGCCGACGAGCTGGTCGAAGGCCGAATGCAATACCGGCGTGTTGACGGCTTTCTCGAACGGCCCGCCGCCATAACCGGCAAGCCGCACGACCGGCTGCGTCCACGTGCTTGGATCATCCGCAGCAAAGGGAATGTCACGCCACATGATGGCACGGGCTTCTCTGGCCAATTCGCGGGGGAAAGCGTCGTCGATCCTGACGAAACCGTCCTCGATGAATCGCTCGATCTGCGCAGCACTCAGTGCCGGCGGATAAACATCTGATGTCATGATATATCTCTCTCTATCGCCAATCCTGCCGGCTCTGTCCTTGGCCAGACGCAGGGTCATTACGGTCCACGGCAACGCGCCAGCCGCAAAGGCTGGTTAGCGACCGCATCTTCTGATGCCCGAAGGCAGAGCCTTAGAGGCTCAAGAAGAAGACCGAAGCGATATTGAGGGTGAACGTCTTCATAGCGGCCGAAAGCTACAGCCACGCGTCCGAACGGTCAATGCTGGGATCTCGGGCCACCACCCCGTGGAGCGCGCCATGCACCGAGTGAAGCACGAGTTCGGCAAGCCGCTCCGCAGCCGGCTGCGGTTCGGCTTCCGCCCGGTGCAGGACCAGGCCGAGCTTCGGCAAATCAGGCAGGCCGATTGTCTCCGGCACCAGCGGCCGGACCTTCGCCGGCAGGCCGATCGGCGTACGGATGGTGAGGCCGAGGCCCGCCGCCGTTGCGGCCCAGAGGCCGCCGAGACTGGGACTGACGAAGGCGAGCCGCCAGGAGATGCCCGCCTCATCAAGTGCCTTGGTCGCTGCGCTGCGCAACAGGCACGGCGCCTCCAACGAAGCGAGCGGCATCGGCTCGCCGCTTGCCGCTTGCCAGCTCGGCTGTCCCTCGGCAGGTCCGATCCAGCGCATCGGCACTTCGCCGATCCGCTCGCAATGCGCCGTCAGCGTGCCATCGCTCCAGGCAAGCGCCAGATCGAGCTTGCCCGATGTGACGCGCTCAAGCAGCTCGGCATTGCGCACCACCCGCGCTTCGATTCGGACCTTCGGATGCGCGCGCGCAAAGCGGCCGAGCACATCCGGCAGCAGGGTCTCGCCGAAGTCCTCCTGCAGGCCGAGCCGCACCCAACCTTCCAGCTCGACGCTGTTGACGGCGGCAGCCGCCTCATCGTTGAGTTCCAGCAGCCGCCTGGCATAACCGAGCATCGTCTCGCCGGCATCGGTCAGCGCCAGCCCGCGACCCACCTTGCGGAAGATCGGCGTGCCCGCCTGTTCCTCCAGCTTCTTCAGCTGCGCACTCACTGCCGAGGTCGAACGCCCGAGCCGCTCGGCCGCCTTGGCGAAATTGCCAAGCTCCATGCCGGTCGAAAAGGTTCGAAGCACATCGAGATCGAAGATCGTCCGTCGCATTAGATAATCCCATTTTTCAGGATCATTAATCCATAAAATTCTGATTTTCAGCATCATCGTGCCGTGCGATGGTTCTGCTGTCAAGGCCGACGGACGGCCTGAACCATGGAGATCCCGATGCCCTTCGTTCGCATTTCCCTTCGCAAAGGCAAGTCGGCGGACTACCTCGCGGCGCTGGCCGACAACATTCAGCGCGCCCTGGTCGAGACCTTCGACGTGCCCGAAAACGACCGTTTCCAGACCATCCACCAGCATGACGAGAACGAACTGATCTTCGATCGCAGCTATCTCGCCGGCCCGCGCTCCGACGATTTCGTCTACATCTCGATCACGATCGGCAGGCCTCGCACCGGCGAGATGAAGGCAGCACTCTATCGGCGGCTTGCCGATCTCCTGGCGCAATCGCCGGGCCTCCGCCCCGAGGACGTGATGATCGTCATCAGCACCAGCGCACCGGAAGACTGGTCCTTCGGTAATGGTATTGCCCAGATGACCGACCCAGACTGGCGGCTTCGTCTGGCTGGAGCCCGGCAATGAGCGCTTCGAACCCGAAGACCATGACCATCAGGCGCCCCGGCAGGGCAGTCCGCTCGCCTGAGGGCGTCGCAACTTCGCCTTTCTGGGTCGAGATGCTGCTCGAAGGCAGCGCCGATGGCGAGAACACCGCAATGCGCGCCATGCTCGATCCCGGCACCATCACCCGCTGGCACACGCATCCCAGAGGCCAGCTACTTTATGTACTTTCGGGCCATGGGCTGGCGCAGAACGAGGGCGGCCCGGTTGAAACATTGCGTGCCGGCGATGCCGTCTGGTTTGCGCCCGGCGAGCGTCACTGGCATGGAGCGGCCGATGACAGCACCTTCAGCTATATCAGCGTCCAGCCGACCGAAAACGGCGGCATCGTCGAATGGCTGCGACCGGTGGAGGCACAGTCATGATCACGATGCAGTACAGCTTCACCCTGCCCGCCGATTACGACATGTCGATCATCGACCGCCGCATCCGCGACAAGGGTCCACTGCTCGACGGCTTTCCCAATCTCGGCTTCAAAGCCTATCTCAGTGCCCTCAAAGGCGAGTTCGGCAGCCACGACAATCTCTATGCGCCCTTCTATCTCTGGCAGACGCCGCAAGGGGCAAGCGACTTCCTCTGCGGTCCGAGGTTTGAGACGCTCACCCGCGCCTTCGGCTGGCCGCAGGTGAGGAGCTGGATCGTCTGGCGGTCGGAAGTCTCATCCGACATCGCCGCAGCCAGGTTCGCCACACGCGATGTCCTGCAGACGGAGCCTTATGCGCCGCTCGCCGACATTCGCCGCGCCGAAAGCGCGGCGGCCGAAGCAGACCTGGCGGCAGGCGGCGCACTCGCCTCCATTTCCGGCTTCGAACCGACGAGCTGGACGCGGGTACGCTTCAGGCTATGGCGAGAGATTCCCGAGATCGGCGAGCACACCCAGGCCTATCGCGTCGGCCACCTATCCCTGCCCTGAGCTCAGACGGTTGCCCGGCGATAGAAGGCCAGCGAGCCGGCAAGCGCCAGCAGCGCGCCACCGCAGGCTCGCTCCAGCCACATGGCGCCTGAGGTTTTCAGGAAACGCACCGCCTGCGAGCCGAAGAAGGCGTATCCGAACATGATGAGGAAATCGAGCGCGGCAAAGACAAGGGCGAGCAGCATATATTGCATCGCCTGCGGTAGGATCGGGTCGATGAACTGGGGCAGGAAAGCCGAGAAGAACAGATAACCCTTCGGATTGGTTGCCGCGACCATGAAGCTCTTCAGTCCGATCGAGAAGGGCGATGTCGCGCCCGCAGGCGCTCCGGACTTCAACGCCGCATCGATCGTGCCCTTCGAACGCAGCAGCATGATACCGAGAAAAGCGAGATAGGCGGCACCTGCCCATTTCAGCATCGAGAACCAGAATTCCGATGCGGCGAGCAGCGCACCAAGCCCGATCGCGACGGCGCCGATCAGCACGAAATCGGACAGCACCGCGCCGATCATGCCGGCAACTGCCCGGCGCAGGCCGTGCCGCGAACCGTTGGTCAGCGCCAGCAGCACTGTCGGCCCCGGTGTCGCGATACCAACAAAGGAAACGGCTGCAAAAGCCAGAAGCGTGACGAAATCCATGACGATCCTCCCCATCCAGAGATCGAAACTTGCATGCGCCATTGCCGTTGGCAATGCCGGCCCATCAACGAAAAAAGCCCACCGCCTTCTCAGGCAGCGGGCTTTCGGATGCATGCGATCGGATCAGATGCCGCTCTGGCCGTCGGAACCGATATAGGCGATGCGGATCATGTTGGTGGCGCCGGGCGTGCCGAGCGGTACGCCGGCCGAGATGATGATGCGGTCGCCCGGCTTGCCGAAACCTTCGTCGGCGACGATACGGCAGGCGCGGTTGACCATGTCGTCGAGATCGGTCGCGTCATGGGTGACGACGCAGTGCAGGCCCCAGACGACGGCAAGACGGCGCGCCGTCTTGATGATCGGCGACAGCGCCAGGATCGGCACTTGCGGACGCTCGCGCGAGGCGCGAAGGCCCGTCGTGCCCGACGAAGTGTAACAGACGATCGCCGACAGCTTCAGCGTTTCGGCGATCTGACGGGCGGCCAGCGAGATCGCATCGGCACCGGTCGCTTCCGGCTGGGCACGCTGGGCATAGATGATGCCGGGATAATGCGGCTCGCGCTCGATGGCGGTAGCAATCGACGCCATCGTCGTGACAGCTTCGACGGGATAGTCGCCCGAGGCCGACTCGGCCGAGAGCATGACGGCATCCGCACCTTCGAAAACGGCGGTCGCGACGTCGGAAACTTCGGCGCGTGTCGGCACCGGCGCGGAGATCATCGATTCCAGCATCTGCGTGGCAACGACCACCGGCTTGCCCGAGCGGCGGCAGGCGCGGATCAGCTGCTTCTGGATGCCGGGAACCGATTCCAGCGGCATTTCGACGCCGAGATCGCCGCGGGCGACCATCAATGCGTCTGACAGTTCGATGATTTCTTCGATGCGCTCGAGAGCCTGCGGCTTTTCGATCTTCGACATCAGGCCGACGCGGCCCCGGGCGATCTTGCGCACTTCGGCGAGGTCGTCGGGACGCTGGACGAAGGAAAGCGCCACCCAGTCGACATCGTCGGTGGCAAGCACTGCGTCGAGATCGGCGCGGTCCTTGTCCGTCAGCGCGCCGACGCCGAGCAGCGTGTCGGGAAGGCTGACGCCCTTGCGGTCGGAGATGCGCGTGCCCGAAATAACAGTCGTGACGATGCTCTTGCCGTCGCATTTTTCTGCGCGCAGGGCGAGCTTGCCGTCATCGATCAGCAGGCGGTGGCCAGGCTGCACCGATTCCAGGATCTCGGGGTGCGGCAGGTAGACGCGGCTCTGGTCGCCGAGCGCTTCGTTGTTGTCGAGCGTGAACGTTTGGCCGGGCTTCAGGTCCACCTTGCCGTCGACGAACTTGCCGACACGCAGTTTCGGTCCCTGCAGGTCGGCGAGAATGCCGATCGGCCGGCCGGAGCGCGCTTCGACCGAGCGGATGCGCTGGATCAGCGTACGCATCATGTCGTGGCTCGCATGGCTCATATTGATGCGGAAGACATCGGCACCGGCCTGGTGCAGCTTCTCGATCATCGATTCCTCGGAGGAGGCTGGCCCGAGGGTGGCGAGGATTTTAATTTTGCGATTACGCTTCATCAATTCTGGCTTTCTTGCGTCCCTGGGGTGTCGGAGAGTTGAACCATCCAGCTACCCTGGCGGCCCGTATCATATTCCTTGAATCCCATCTTCTGGTAACCGCGGGCATAACAATCCTGCACACCCGTGATCTTGAATTCGTTTTCCGCCACGCACATCTGCACGTCACCCGTCCATCGGCCTCCCCGGGCGGCGTCCTCTGCGTAGAGGTAATAATAACGCGACTGCAACTCTCCCTCGATCAACACGGCGCAGGTCGTTGCCGGCACCTGCCACCAGCCCTCCGTCACCCAGCCATCCTTGGCCCGGTATCCGATCGCGACGCCGACGAGGTTCTGCGTTCCGTTGCAGACGCGAAAATCGGCGCGTGCAGCATCTGCGATGAAAAACGGCATGGCGGCTGCAAGGGCGAATAGAGCGAGACGGACCAGCGGCCCGGACCGCGTGAGGAAACTTGGCGCGGCTTGGATCAACACGGCTCCCAAATAGCTCCACGGTTATTCGTATCCGTGTCTTCTTGCGCCGCCGTCAAGCGAAAGTCAACGCAATGCTAATCGATTATATTTCCTTTCATAACCACCCGTCGAGGGTCCGGCTCAACCTCTCGCCGCCTGTCGCGCTTGAACCCGCCGTAGCCGCATGCGATCACTGCGCCCGATGGCGCAATGACGAACGGCAATTCCTTGATGGACGACTTCCAATCCTTCGAAATCCTATCCGGCAAACATGACAAAGGCATGGTGATCCTCGCAGATCACGCGATGAACCGCCTTCCCGCGCGATATGGCCGCCTCGGACTTCCCGACGCGGCCTTCGCCCGACATATCGCCTATGACATCGGCATCGAGGGCCTGACGCGGCAGCTTTCGGCAAGGCTCAGCGTTCCCGCCGTGCTTGGCGGCTTCTCGCGCCTGCTGATCGACCCCAATCGCGGCGAAGACGATCCGACGCTGATCATGAAGATCTCCGACGGCGCCGTCATATCAGGCAATCATCCGATCACGCCGCAGGAATGGGACTACCGCATCGAAACCTTCCATCGCCCCTATCACCATGCCGTGGCCACAACGATCGACAGCGTGGCAAATGCCACCGGCAGGGCACCGCTGGTGCTGTCGCTGCACTCCTTCACGCCGGCCTGGAAAGGTATTCCCCGTCCCTGGCACGCTGCCGTCCTCTGGGACAGCGACCATCGCGCCGTCGGTCCGCTGCTTGACATGCTGCGCACCGATCCGGATCTCGCCGTTGGCGACAACGAACCCTATGACGGCGCGCTGAAGGGCGATACCATGTACCGCCATTGCATGATCACAGGCATTCCGCATGCGCTGCTCGAAGTGCGCCAGGATCTGATCGGAGACGAGACCGGCATATCGGCGTGGGCCGAACGCCTGGCGCCGATCTTCGCGGCGATGAATGCCGATCCCGCCTTGCACGAATATGACGTTCACCCGTCGCGTACCGGCCCCTATTGAACGAAGGCCCCACTTTAACGAAAGGAAGCGAGATGACCGCGCTCAGCAAGGAACAACAGATCGAATTCGAAGCTGCCGCCTTTCGCCGCCTCGTTGCACATCTTCGCGAACGCAGCGACGTTCAGAACATTGACCTGATGAATCTGGCCGGCTTCTGCCGCAACTGCCTGTCGAACTGGTATCGCGAAGCCGCCGAGGCCGAGGGTGTCCCGGTGACCAGGGAAGAATCGCGCGAGATGGTCTATGGCATGCCCTATGAGGACTGGAAGAATCTTCACCAGAACGAGGCCTCGCCTGTGCAAAAGGCTGCTTTTGAACTGAACAATCCACACAAATAGCTTGGCTGGCCGCGAACAGGCTTGACCGTGACGCCGCTTCGCGGCAGTCACTGGCATCCAAAATCGATCACCGAAAAACCAGGAGAACACGATGTCTGATGCTCACGGCGTCGCCCGCGATCAGCTTCGCGCTTTCATCGAGCGCATTGAACGGCTGGAAGAAGAAAAGAAGACCATCGCCGACGATATCAAGGACGTCTATGGCGAAGCCAAGGGAACGGGCTTCGATACCAAGATCCTGAAGAAGGTCGTGGCGCTGCGCAAGAAGGACGAGCAGGAGCGCATGGAAGAGGAAGCAATTCTCGACACCTACCTGCTTGCGCTCGGCATGATCGAATCGCCACCGGAAGGCTGATCCGTCCACACCGCCCGATATCGACAAGCCGCCGGGCCGCTCCGGCGGCTTTTCTTTTGCGGAGAACGTGCCGGGTTAAACAGCGGCCTTACCTGTCGAAGCGGCCAAAGAAAAACCGCCGGATCGCTCCGGCGGTTTTCGATATTACGTGATCGGCAGGCTCAGTTCGTGTTGAACTTGCGCACTTCCATGAAGTTCACAGCCGTGCCGCTGAAGCGGGCCGGGTCGACCGAAGCGGTCTTGACGTTGAAGCCCTCGGCATAGACGGCGGTCGGCTGGGCGCGCATCGTCTGGCTGACGAACCGCGGCGCCTTGACCTGCCTGGAGGCCATTTCCAGGCGGGCATTGGTGAGCGCCCATTGCGAGATCATCTTTTCCGTCAGCTTCGGCTCGGTGCGCACCGTCGTGCGGCTGGCATCCGCTGCGGCGGCTTCCTTCTGCGTCGGGCGACCACCCTTGGCAGGAAGGCCCTGCGCCACGGCGCTTTCGGCGGCCGGTTCGTCGAAACTATCGCCAAAGCTTGCCGATTTGGTCATCGGTGCCAATGCCGCGAGTTCGAGCGGCGGCTTTGCGGCAGGCGCCTTTTGCGTCATCGCGGCGTTGATCGCCTGCTCAACCGTCTGCGGCGGAGCCTTCGACGCGATCTGGCTTTCCCCATCGTTCCGCTGCTGGTCGAGTGCGTCGGCCACGGCAGGAGACAGCGCGTCCTGATCGGCTTCGTCGGCTTCTGCCTCCGGATCGGCCTCGGCCGCAGCAAGAAGGTTCTCGGCAACGGCAGGGCGTTCGATCGGCGTCGGAACCGGCAGCCCATTTGCGCCCGTCAGCATGGGATCGGTCGACGCGACCTCGGCGTCACCAGGCGCACGGCGCTGGCCGAGAAGCGAGGGAACCGGAATGCTGTAGGCGCTGAGGTCGGCGAACTGCTGCGGCTGGGCCTGATCGACCGGAAGGGCCGTAAGAGCCTGCTGTGCGGCATTACCCGAAGGCGGCGCTACGAGCGCGCTCGCGACTTCGCTGCCGGCGGGCTGGTTGCTGAACGCCGGGCGAACCTGCGGCACCGGCGCGTTCAGATCGGCGACTTCGGTCTGCTGCGGCTCGACAGGAGCAGGCTCGGCCTTCGGCGGCGTCGCCTTGGCAACGGCAACAGGGGTGGAATCGTCGGTCTCGTCTTCCTGCTCGTCGGCCCCGCCGCCAAAGAGCGCGGCAAACAGCGTCTTGTGCTTCGGCGCCGATTCGGAAGCGCTGGCGATCTGGATCTGCGTGCCGCTGACGCGGCGCTTATAATCGGCCATCGCCTGCTGGTAGCCCGGCAACGGCTTGCCGTCGGCCGGAATATGGATGGTATTGCCGTTCGGGAAGAGCCGAACCAGCTCGTCGCGGCTCATGCGCGGCCAGGCGCGAACGCCGCCGACATCCATGTGCACGAAGGGCGAGCCCGACTTCGGATAGAAGCCGACGCCGCCGACCTGCATCTTCATGCCGATGCCGCGCAGCGTCGCCAGCTTGACGTCGGGAATGAAGAAGTCCATCGCCTTGCCGAGCATATGCTGGCTCTTTTCGGCGACGCCGGAATTGCGCGAGCGGCCACGCAGCATCTCGTTGGTTCCCGGCGAACGGAAACCGCAGACGACATTGATGTAGTCCCTCGAACCGCTCTGGCGATAAACTTCCCAGATCAGGTCGAACAGCCGCGGGTCCATTTTCGTCGGCTGGTTCTTGCGCCAGTCGCGCAGGAAGCGATTCAGCTGCTCCAGACCCTTCGGGTCGAACTTGCCATTGCGCTTGTAGGTGATGACGGCTTTTTCGCCGGTATGAATGAAATAGAGCTTGAGGCTGCGGGTGTCGCCCGCTGCCTGCGAAGGCGTACTAACGAATACCGGTGAGGAAACCGCGAGTGCAAGAAGGGCGGCCGCTACCGTCCTTATTGCCTTTCCGCAGATGTCGGCGCACAACAAGCGCCAGCTCAAGCGCGAAGGCTTGGAATTCCCATTCAGATTCGGCAACTCGATCCCCGTCAGACAGACAATGTCCCGTACTGCCTCAGATGACTGTCAAATGCGGTCACACGATGGCAAAAATGCCACACATGATCAACCTTTTCTTTACATAGTGAACGCGCCACTAACAAGTGGTTTATGACTAGTAACAAAACGTGGTTGCCTTAATCTTAACGAAAAGCGCTTAAGCCGCATCTTTCTGGGGATTGTCAGGGTCTATGCCGTAATCCTTGAGCTTGCGATAAAGTGTGGACCGGCCGATACCGAGCTTGCGCGCGACTTGACTCATCTGTCCGCGATAGAATTTGAGCGCGAATCGGATGAGCTCCTCCTCGACATCGGCAAGCCTGCGCACGTCTCCGGCAGGATTGACGCTGGCAATCGCGTTTTCCGGGGCCTCGGACAGGCGGTGGTGCACCTCTCCCGACATTGACGCCCTGAAATCCTCGCCATAGCCATCGTCGGGATCGAGGCCGGTATTGTCGGCAACGAGCGCCAGGTGATCCACCACATCGTATTCAGGAAGCTGGGCGGCGATCTGCGGGAAATCCGCCTCGGTCAGCTCCGGCCCTTCGGCCAGAACGACCGCACGAAAGATGGCGTTTTCAAGCTGGCGGATATTGCCCGGCCAGTCATAGGCGGTCAGCAACGCCAGCGCGCCGGCATTCACCGTCATGCGGCGACCACTCTTCTGCTCGCTGGAGAAGCGTTCGGCAAAGACGCGCACCAGATTCGGAATGTCTTCTTTGCGTTTGCGCAGCGCCGGAATGGTAATCGGGAAGACGTTGAGGCGATAATAGAGATCCTCGCGGAAATGGCCGCTCTTGACCTCCTCGATCAGATCCTTGTTGGTCGCCGAGATCAGTCGGACATTGACCTTGTGTGCGGTGCGTGCACCGACGGTCTCGATCTCGCCCTGCTGCACGGCACGCAAGAGCTTCACTTGCACCTCGAGCGGCAGATCGCCGATCTCGTCGAGGAAGATGGTGCCGCCATCGGCTTCCATGAATTTGCCGATATGGCGCTCGGTCGCGCCGGTAAACGCGCCCTTCTCGTGACCGAAGAGAATGCTCTCGACCAGATTATGCGGGATCGCCCCGCAATTCACCGTGACGAAGGGCTTGTTCGAGCGGTCGCCGCCGGATTGGATGGCGCGCGCCACCAGCTCCTTGCCGACGCCGGATTCGCCTTCGAGCACGACGGGAATGTTGGACTGAGCCGCCCGCTGGGCGAGATCGATGACGCGGAGCATCGCCGGGCTTGCCGAGACGATATCGTCGAAGCCGACCGACCCTGAGCGCGACCGCCGTCCGGCTCGCGCCTTGACTTCGCGCTGGTCGAGCTTCATCGCGTTCGAGATCGAAGTGGCGATGCGTTCGGGCGAGACCGGCTTGACGACGAAATCGAAGGCGCCGGCGCGCATTGCCTGCACCACCGTTTCAATGCCGCCCTGCCCCGTCTGCACAATCACCGGTATCTGCGTGCCGAATTCGTGAAGCGCATCGAGGAATTCGAGACCGGTCATCTCCGGCATCATCAAGTCGAGCACGATGACGTTGAAAAGGCCGCTGTCGCGTTTGACCATTTCCAAGCCGATGCGGCCATTTTCCGCTTGGTGCACGACATGGCCGTGACGCTCGATTGCGTTCTTGAGCAGGCGGCGCTGCACGGGGTCATCTTCGACCACGAGGATTTGCCCTGCTCCCTTGAGCTCATTGTAACCGGTCATTGTCGCCTCACTTCATGCGAAACCATAAAGCGCACTCTGACAGGAAGGCTTGAACATCCAGTTTTGAGAAACAATTGCATTTTAACGATTGGAACGGGTCATTTTCGTGCCGAAGCGACGCCTTTCATGCGCCGAAAAACCCTTGATGCGAGGCCTTCGCACGCTTACAGCGCCGCGCGTCTTTTCAGGCGCGCAAAGGACGCTGTAACACTTTCAATCCTCGCATCGTGCTTTCCGAAAATCGATTCCGATTTTCGGGCCGATGCGCTAGACAATCAGACCTGTTATGAAAGTGGAGAGGAATTGCGCTCATGAAAATCAAGCTCCCGCACGTCGGCCTTCTTTTATCTCCAGCAGTGCCAGCTGGGGCCGCCGACCCGGCGCTCGGCGATCTGCCGGTCTGGAAGCTGCAGGATCTTTATCCCTCCGCAACCTCCACCGCCTTTGTTGCCGACATGGAAAAAGCCGGCAAGGCCGCAATCGCCTTTGAAGAAAAGTGGAAGGGCAAACTCACGGAGGCGGCAGCGAAGACGGGCCCTGAGGGCATCGGCGCGGCGCTGAAGGAATATGAGGCGTTGGACGACGTCGTCGGCCGCCTCGGCTCCTTTGCCGGCCTCACCTATTTCTCCGACACCACCAACCCGACAAACGGCAAGCTCTACGGCGACGTGCAGGCTAAGATCACCGAATTTTCCGGCCATCTCCTGTTCTTTGCGCTGGAACTGAATCGCATCGACGACACGGTGATCGACGCCTGCATGGTGAATGATCCCCCCGCCGGGCACTATCGCCCTTGGCTGCTCGACCTCAGGAAGGACAAGCCCTACCAGCTCGACGACAGACTGGAGCAGCTCTTCCTCGAGAAGTCGATGACATCGGCCGCTGCCTTCAACCGCCTCTTCGACGAAACCATGGCGGAACTTCGCTACGACATCGATGGCGAGAAAGTGCCGCTCGAAGTGGCGCTGAACAGGCTGCAGGAAAAAGATCCTGAAGTGCGCCGCAAGGCAGCCATGGCGCTCGCTGAAACCTTCAAGGCAAATATCCGCACCTTCACGCTGATCACCAACACCCTTGCCAAGGACAAGGAGATCGCCGACCGTTGGCGCGGCTTCGAGGACATCGCCGACAGCCGCCACCTGGCAAACCGTGTCGAGCGCGAGGTCGTCGATGCGCTGGCCGCGGCCGTCCGCGAAGCCTATCCCCGCCTTTCGCATCGCTATTACAAGATGAAGGCGAAATGGCTCGGCATGGAGCAGATGAATTTCTGGGACCGCAACGCGCCGCTTCCGGAAACCTCCAGCGCCATCATCTCCTGGCCGGAGGCGAAGGATACGGTGCTGTCGGCCTATGGCAATTTTGCCCCGGAGATGGCGGATATCGCCAGGCGCTTCTTCGACGAACAATGGATCGATGCCCCGGTCCGTCCCGGCAAGGCGCCGGGCGCCTTCGCCCATCCGACGGTTCCCTCAGCCCATCCCTATGTGCTCGTCAATTACATGGGCAAGCCGCGCGATGTGATGACGCTTGCCCATGAACTCGGCCACGGCGTGCATCAGGTTCTCGCCGGCGCGCAAGGGGCGCTGATGTGCCAGACGCCACTGACGCTTGCCGAAACTGCTTCCGTCTTCGGCGAGATGCTGACCTTCCGCGCGCTGCTGGAAAAGACTACTGACAAACGCGAGCGCAAGGCGATGCTCGCGCAGAAGGTCGAGGACATGATCAACACGGTCGTGCGCCAGATCGCCTTTTACGAATTCGAGCGCAAGCTGCACACCGCCCGCAAATCAGGAGAACTGACGGCTGACGACATTGGCGAACTCTGGCTCTCCGTCCAGTCGGAAAGCCTCGGGCCGGCGATCAGCATTTCGGAAGGATACGAGACCTACTGGGCCTATATCCCCCACTTCATCCACTCGCCCTTCTATGTCTACGCCTATGCCTTCGGCGATTGCCTGGTGAATTCGCTTTATGCCGTCTATCAGAAAGCCGAGAAAGGCTTCCAGGAGAAGTATTTCGAGCTGCTGAGGGCGGGCGGCACCAAGCATCACTCGGAACTGCTGAAGCCTTTCGGCCTCGACGCCACAGATCCGTCGTTCTGGAGCCAGGGCCTGTCGATGATCGAAGGGCTGATCGACGAGTTGGAAGCGTTGGATAGGGGGCTGAGAGCCTCTCCTCCAAAGGCGGAAGGGCCGCAACGGGTCACTTCTCCCCTCGGGGAGAAGCGGGAAAATGCTTCACGCTCCCAATCAGATTTTAAGCAATGAGGAACAGAACAAACCGAAAGCGTGGCGTGGCTGACCAACCCTACATCCTCTTCCGCGACGACACGACCGGACAGGTGATGCTTTTCGCCGAGCCGGCAGAGATCATCGTTGCCAGGACGCGCGCCGAGTTCTTTGCAGGCCTTGCCCGGGTGGAAGAAGCCAAGGCCGCAGGCAAATGGCTTGCCGGCTACATGGCCTATGAGGCCGGATACCTCTTCGAGGAAAAACTCGCTCCCTTCGCCGGGGAACATCGCGACACGCCGCTCATCTGTTTCGGCGTCTTCGACGCTCCGCAGGCCGATACGCATCCGCTTGCCCAGCCAAAACAGCGTCTCGAAAACGAGGAATTCCTCACCGCTCCGAAAGCCGCCTGGGATTTCCGAATATATAAAGAGCGCTTCGATCGCCTCCACCAGCACCTGCGGCTCGGCGACGCCTATCAGGCGAACCTCACCATGCCGATCGAAGCCCGCTGGAACGGCGATCCCAGTGCCGCCTTCTGGTCGCTGATCGAACGCCAGCCGGTCAAATACGGCGCGCTGGTCTATCTTGGCGGCCCGGTCATCCTTTCGCGGTCGCCCGAACTTTTCTTCCGCACCGATGAACAGGGCTGGATCGAGACCCATCCGATGAAGGGCACGGCAAGACGCGGCGCCACTGCCGCCGAGGATGCCGAGATCATCGAGGCGATGCGCAGCGATATCAAGACGCAGGCGGAAAACCGCATGATCGTCGATCTCCTGCGTAACGATATCTCCCGCATCACCGAAGTCGGCACGCTCGACGTCCCGAAGCTCTTCGACGTCGAGACCTATCCGACCGTCCACCAGATGGTGAGCCATGTCCAGGCGAGGCTCCGCCCCGATATTTCGGTCCGCGACATCTTCTCCGCGCTCTTCCCCTGCGGTTCGATCACCGGCGCGCCGAAGATACGGGCAATGGAAATCCTCCATGCGCTCGAGGATGTCCCGCGCGACGCCTATTGCGGCGCGATCGGCATGATCTCGCCGACCGGCGCCATGCGTTTTTCCGTCGCCATCCGCACGATTACTCTTTTTGAGGGCGGCAGGGCCGTCTTCAACGTCGGCGGCGGCATCGTCTTTGATTCCACAGCCGAGGCCGAATATGAGGAATGCCTGCTCAAGGCCCGCTTCGCCGTCGGCGACCAATGGATTGCGCCATGATCGATTTTTCGCTGATCGAGACGCTGCGCTGGCAGCCCGGCGAGGGCTTCATCCGGCTGCGGCTGCATCTCGCCCGGCTTTCCCGCTCCGCCCGTCGCCTTGGCTTCCCGCAACCGATCGCGGCGGCGGCCAAGCTCGACGAAGCCGTTGCAGGCGCTGCCGGTCCGCTGCGCATCCGCCTCACCCTCGATGCGCAAGGCCGTATAGAGGTGACGAGCGCCGCTTTCGTGCCCCTGACACCCGACACTACCTGGACTGTCCGTCTCGCCGAAACCCGTCTGAATTCCGCCGACAAGCTGCTGCGCGTCAAAACCACGCGCCGTGCCGCCTACGATGCCGCACGGGCCGAATACAGGCCTGATCAGGCCGATGAAGTCATCCTTTTGAACGAACGCGATGAAGTCTGCGAGGGCACCATCACCTCGATCTTTCTGGACGATGGAACCGGCATTCTGCGCACCCCGCCGATCTCCTGCGGCCTGCTCGCCGGCGTGCTGCGCACCGAGCTCATCTGCCGGCGCCAAGCCCGTGTCGGCCGCATCACGCTTGCCGATCTCGATGCCGGCACGTTTTATATCGGCAACTCGCTGCGCGGCCTGATCCGCGCAAACCTCATCAGGAACTGACGTTGTTCATCCTCTCCCTCACCTATGTGAAACCCAACGACGAAGCCGACAGGCACATGGAGCCGCACATGGCATGGGTGAAGGAGGGTTATGCCAAGGGCTGGTTTCTGGCGTCCGGCCGCAAGGTGCCGCGCACCGGCGGCGTCATCTTCGCGATCGGCGATCGCACCGCGATTGAGGCCTATGTCGCCGCCGATCCCTTCACCCTCAATGGCGTTGCTGAATACAAAATCACCGAGCTTGCCGTCACGACGGCGGTCGAAGGACTGGAAATCCTGAAGGGCTGATTTTAGAGGAGCCGATCATGGATGATCTCGCAGCCCATCTGAAAGAGCTCGAATCCAGGCGGGCTGCCGATCCCCAGGACAGCTTCGCCGGCCTCTATTGCCGCTCGATATCTGGCCTTTCCCCGTCAACGCTCTTTATTGTGACGCCGTTTTATGATTAGAGCCGGTCACCTCGCACTTTCTGCGGCAATTTCAAATTAATTCTTCGGGCTGAACGCCTTCGTCGCCTTCCACAGGAGAAAAGAATGACGGAACAACACTATCCGGTATATGCCGAAATTACCGGTCCGATCGTGATGATCGGCTTTGGCTCCATCGGTCGCGGCACCCTGCCCCTGATCGAGCGCCATTTCAAATTCGACAAGAGCCGGATGGTCGTCATCGATCCGCGGGATGAGCCCTCCGACATGGAGATCCTGAAGAAGCACGGCGTTCGCCACATCCGGGAATGTGTCACCAAAGACAACTACAAGGAACTGCTGAAGCCGCTGCTGACGGAAGGCGAAGGCCAGGGCTTCTGCGTCAACCTCTCGGTCGACACCTCCTCGCTCGACATCATCAAGCTCTGCCGCAAACTCGACGTTCCCTATATCGACACCGTCGTCGAACCCTGGCTCGGCTTCTATTTCGACAAGAGCATGAGCAATGCCGACCGCACCAACTATGCGCTACGCGAAACCATGCGCAAGGAAAAGGCGAAGAACCCCGGCGGCGCTACCGCCGTCTCCACTTGCGGCGCCAATCCGGGCATGGTCTCCTGGTTGGTCAAGCAGGCGCTCGTCAACCTCGCCAACGATACCGGCCTTAAATTCGAGGAACCGGGCCAGCACGATCGCGAAGGCTGGGCAAAGCTCATGAAGAAGCTCGGCGTCAAGGGCGTCCACATTGCCGAGCGCGACACCCAGCGCACCAAGCATCCGAAGCCGCTCAACGTCTTCTGGAACACCTGGTCCGTCGAAGGCTTCATCTCCGAAGGCCTGCAGCCGGCCGAACTCGGCTGGGGCACGCATGAAGAATGGATGCCGAAGAACGCCAAGAAACACAAGAAGGGCAACAAGGCGGCGATCTACCTGGAACAGCCGGGCGCCAACACCCGTGTGCGCACCTGGTGCCCGACGCCCGGCCCGCAATATGGCTTCCTCGTCACCCACAACGAGTCGATCTCGATCGCCGATTTCTTCACCGTTCGCGACAAGGACGGCGAAGTGACCTTCCGCCCGACCTGCCACTATGCCTACCATCCGGCCAACGACGCCGTGCTCTCTCTGCATGAAATGTTCGGCAATGGCGGCACCTCGCAACCAGTCCATCACGTTCTCGACGAGGACGAGCTGGAGGACGGCATCGACGAACTCGGCGTCCTGCTCTACGGCCACGAGAAGAATGCCTATTGGTATGGCTCGCGCCTGTCGCTGGAAGAAACCCGCCGTATCGCGCCCTATCAGAACGCCACGGGCCTGCAGGTCACATCAGCCGTCCTCGCCGGCATGGTCTGGGCGCTGGAAAACCCGAATGCCGGCATCGTCGAAGCCGACGAGATCGATTACAAGCGCTGCCTCGAAGTGCAGATGCCCTATCTCGGCCCGGTCGAGGGCCACTACACCGACTGGACCCCGCTCGACGGCCGTCCGGGCCTCTTCCCCGAGGATATCGACACCAAGGATCCGTGGCAGTTCAGGAACGTTCTGGTTCGCTGAGGACGCCTGCACGGCTTTGACAATGCCCGCCGCAAGGCGGGCATTTTTGTAACGCCGGCTGTCTAAATGCCGCACGCCACCCCACCAAGGCTTGCCTTCATGCCGGGCGCGCGGCATGTTTTGCCCGAACTTGGCGGCTGTCCGCCGCGCCGATTCGCCGGGAGAAGCCTTATGAAAATCAGAACTGGTCTCGTTCTTGTCGGTGCAGCGGCCGCTCTAGCCGCCTGCGTTTCATCTGAGCCGCGTCGCCTGCCGATTGCAACCGCGCCCGCCGCCACTGGTGTCGAAGGCAACTGGAGCGATCCGAATGGCATCGTTTCGACCTTCCAGGGCGGTACTTTCACCACCCGCACGACCGACAGCAACCAACTTCTTGCCTCGGGCACCTATATCAACACCTCACCGACCCTGGTGGAGATCAACATGACCTCGCTGGTGCGCAAGACGCAGTCCAAGGTCAATTGCGCCCTCGTCAACCCGAGCCAGCTCAATTGCACCTCCGATTCCGGCGCACAGTTCACGCTCTCCCGCCGCGGCTGAAGATGAGGCGATAGGCTAAGCACAGCATACGGGCCTCGCCTCATACCTCGTCCTGCTGCTCGCCATGCCGCTTGCCGCATTTGCGGTCGTTTCGCCGGCCAACGAATATCGTGCCCAGGGCATCGCCGCTCCCGATTGCGACGGGTCGGCCGGCGCTTTCATCGCCTCGTCTCCCTTCTCTGCTTGACCATCGCGCTCGCCACGGTCCCGAATATTGCAGAGGCCGTGCACGAACTCTACCGAAACGCCGCGAATGCCGGGGATAAGCAACCCGGCTTTTTTGCCCTGCCCCTTGGAAAGCGCCTCGCCTGGCCCAGCTTTCTCTTGCGGTCGTGCATCGTCTGATGGAACATCCGCAGGCCGGGAAACCGCCCCGGCGCACGATGAAAGGGATCAGCGAGGGATCAGGGGGATCTTTCGCCTCAATCAGGAGAATAGCGATGACGAAGTCTTTCAGCTTCGGTCTTTTGACCGCGTCCATGCTGGCGCTGAGCACGGGCGCCGCCTTTGCGGATTACGAACTCAATATTCTTCATATCAACGATTTCCACTCGCGCATCGAATCGATCAACAAGTTCAACTCCACCTGCTCGGCCGAAGAGGAAGGCAAGAAGGAATGCTTCGGGGGTGCTGGCCGCCTGAAGACCGCGATCGATCAGCGCCGCCAGGCGCTATCCGGCAAGAACGTCCTCCTCTTGAATGCCGGCGACAATTTCCAGGGCTCGCTCTTCTACACGACCTACAAGGGAGCAGCCGAAGCCGAGTTCCTGAACCTGATGAAGTTCGACGCCATGACCGTCGGCAATCATGAATTCGACGACAGCGAGGACGGGCTTGCGACCTTCCTCGACAAGGTGCAGTTCCCTGTCGTGACGGCGAATGTCAAGGCGACAGCCGCCTCCAAGCTCGGCGACCGCATCAAGCCCTCGCTGGTGCTCGATGTCGCCGGCCAGAAGATCGGTATCGTCGGCGCCGTCACAAATGACACGCCAGAGCTTTCCTCCCCCGGCCCGAACGTCACGATCGCCGATGACGTCCAGAGCATTACCGCGGCCGTTCAGGATCTGAAGGGCCAGGGCGTCAACAAGATCATCGCGTTGACCCACGTCGGTTACCCCCGGGATCTCGCCCTGATCGCCAAGATCCCGGATGTCGACGTCGTCGTCGGCGGCCATTCCCATAGCCTGCTCTCCAACACTGACCCCAAGGCCGAAGGCCCCTATCCGACCATGGTCGACAATCCCGGCGGCTATAAAGTGCCGGTCGTCCAGGCTGCCTCCTACAGCAAGTATCTCGGCGATCTCGTCGTCAATTTCGACGATAGTGGTGTCGTCAAAGATGCCAAGGGCGATCCGATCCTGATCGATTCCACCTTTACGCCCGATCCTGCCCTCATTGCCCGCATTGCCGAACTGGCAAAACCGATCGAAGAACTGCGCAAGAAGGTGATCGGCTCCTCCGAAAGCCCGATCGAAGGCGACCGCAAGGTCTGCCGCGTCAAGGAATGCTCCATGGGCAATCTGGTGGCCGACGCCATGCTCGATCGCACCAGGAACCAGGGCGTCACCATCGCCGTCCAGAACGGCGGCGGCCTGCGTGCTTCGATCGACGGCGGCGAGGTCACCCAGGGCGAGGTCATCACCGTCCTGCCTTTCCAGAACACGCTCGCCACGTTTGAGGCGACCGGCGCAGATGTCGTTAAAGCGCTCGAAAATGGTGTCAGCCAGATCGACCAGGGCGCCGGGCGCTTCCCGCAGGTCGCCGGCCTGAAGTTCTCCTTCGACCAGTCGAAGCCTGTCGGCAGCCGCGTCGTCGAGGTCCAGGTGAAGGAGGGCGACAATTTCGCTCCAATCGATCCCGCCAAGACCTACAAAGTCGTCACCAACAACTTCATGCGATCAGGCGGCGACGGCTATTCGATCTTCAAGGACGGCAAGAACGCCTATGATTACGGTCCGGACCTTGCCGACGTGACCGCCGAATATGTCGCCGCGCATTCGCCCTACAAGCCCTACACGGATGGCCGCGTCACCGAACTGGCGCAGGCAGCGCCTGCTCCCTCCGCTTCCGAGCCGGCGCCTGCCGCACCGGCTGCTCCGGCCCCCTCTGCCGAACCCAGCCCCGCGCCCGCTGCTCCTGCTCCATCCACCGAGCCGGCTCCTGCACCCACTGCACCGGCACCCGCTGCACCGGCACCTGCTGCCCCGGCACCCACTACTGAACCAGCGCCGGCACCGGCAGCCTCCGCACCTGCCGCAGCGACGCCGTCCACCCACGTCATCGCCGCGGGCGACACCTTCTGGGATCTCGCCGTGACGTTCTATGGCGACGGCACGATGTGGCGGAAGCTTTCGGATGCCAATGGCAAGCCGAACCCGCGTCGCTTGTCGGTTGGCAAGGAGATCGAGGTCCCCGCCAAGTAAGACGATTTGTCCCGATGCCACTGGCCGGTCCGGGGTTTCCCGGGCCGGTTTTTCTTTCTATAGGGTGAACCACGATCTCGAGGCTGCGTATGAGCCGACGGGACCAAAGAGTGTTGGGGCCAGAATGACAGCAGATATTTCACTCCGCCCGACGGACCATCCGGCCGTCAAGTCAGGCAAGATCGGTGTCCTGCTGGTCAATCTCGGCACGCCTGATGGCACCGACTATACCTCGATGCGCCGCTATCTCAGGGAATTCCTGACCGATCGCCGCGTCATCGAATGGTCGCCCTGGAAGTGGTATCCGATCCTGTTCGGCATCGTGCTCAACACCCGCCCGCAGAAGGTCGGCAAGGCCTATCAGCTGATCTGGAACAAGGAGAGGAACGAAAGTTATCTGCGAACCTATACCCGCAACCAGTCGCAGCTGATGGCCGAGCGCTTGAAGGATCTTGATAACGTCAAGGTCGACTGGGCCATGCGTTATGGCACGCCGTCGATCGCCTCGCGCATCGACGCGCTGAAAGAAGAGGGCTGCGACCGGATCGTGCTCTTCCCGCTCTATCCGCAATATGCGGCGGCGACGACCGCCACTGTCAACGACAAGGCCTTCCAGAAACTGCTCTCGATGCGCTGGCAGCCGGCGCTGCGCACCGTTCCCGCCTATCATGACGACGAGACCTATATCGAGGCGCTCGCCGCGTCAGTCGAAAGGCATCTTTCGACCCTCGACTGGAAGCCCGAGATGCTGCTTGCCTCCTTCCACGGCATACCGATGTCCTATTTCAAGCAAGGCGACCCCTACTACTGCCAATGCCAGAAGACCGGCCGGCTGCTGCGCGAGCGGCTCGGGTTGAACGCGGAAAACTTCATGGTCACCTTCCAGTCCCGCTTCGGGCCGGAGGAATGGCTGCAGCCCTACACCGACAAGACGGTGGAGAAGCTCGCCAGGGGCGGCGTCAAGCGCATCGCCGTCATCAATCCCGGATTCGTCTCCGACTGTCTGGAAACGCTGGAGGAGATTGCCGAACAGGCCGCCCACTCCTTCCACGAGAATGGCGGCGAGAAGTTCGCGCATATTCCCTGCCTCAACGACGGCGAGGACGGAATGAACGTGCTGGAAAAGGTCGTCCGCCGCGAATTGCAGGGCTGGGTCTGAGGGCCTCCCTCAGAAAGCGGCATCCGACGAGGAGCTAAAGCATGTCGCGCAAAAGTGTGAGGCGGTTTTGCGATAACGACATGCGTATAAACAAAGACTTAAAGCGCGGGAGCGAATCTGAAAGATCGCGACGCGCTTTAGCGACAGCCCAATGACTTAGACGAAACGGAACCTCCTTTTCGCTTGGGGGTCAGCCGGTTGTGCCATCATTTCTTCTTCGCAAAGAACGTGCTAACTCACCACATGAGTTGGGCAGGCGCGCATGCGCCGATAGGAGGAATTTTCATGCTGTTCGGCGGCTTCGACATCGTCGTGATCGTGCTGGTCATCTTCGTCATCCTGGTGCTCTTTGCCGGGATCAAGACCGTGCCGCAGGGCTACCGCTATACGATCGAGCGCTTCGGGCGTTATACCCGCACGCTGGAGCCAGGCCTCAACCTCATCACCCCCTTCATCGAGCGCGTCGGCGCCAAATTGAACGTGATGGAGCAGGTGCTGAACGTGCCGACCCAGGAGGTGATCACCAAGGACAACGCCTCGGTTTCGGCCGATGCCGTCTCCTTCTATCAGGTGCTGAACGCCGCCCAAGCTGCCTATCAGGTCTCCAACCTCGAAAACGCCATCCTCAATCTGACCATGACCAACATCCGCTCGGTCATGGGTTCGATGGATCTCGACGAACTGCTCTCCAACCGCGATGCGATCAACGACCGGCTGCTGCGCGTCGTCGACGAGGCCGTGCATCCCTGGGGCATCAAGGTCACCCGCGTCGAGATCAAAGACATCCAACCCCCGCGCGACCTCGTCGATGCGATGGCCCGCCAGATGAAGGCCGAGCGCGAGAAGCGCGCCCAGGTGCTGGAGGCCGAAGGCTCGCGCAATGCGCAGATTCTCAGGGCCGAAGGCGCCAAGCAATCCGCCATCCTGCAGGCCGAAGGCCAGCGCGAAGCCGCCTTTCGCAACGCTGAAGCCCGCGAACGTCTGGCCGAGGCCGAAGCCAAGGCGACGAAGATGGTCTCCGAGGCGATCGCCGCCGGCGACATTCAGGCGATCAATTATTTCGTCGCCCAGAAATATACCGAGGCGCTCACCTCGATCGGTTCGGCGCCCAATTCCAAGATCGTGATGATGCCGATGGAAGCCTCTTCCATCCTGAGCTCGCTCGGTGGCATCGGCGCCATTGCCCGCGAAGTCTTCGGCGACGCCGGCAACAGCCCGTCAACGCCGCTGCCGGTACCGCCGCGTCCGCGTCCCGCACCGGCGCGCTCGACGCCGCCGATCAATCCGTCGACCCCCAATCCTTTCAACCCCGAGCAGGAGCGATAAGCCATGCTGGCGAAGATCGTCGCCGAACTCGGTCCGTGGAGCTGGTGGGTCGCAGGCCTCGTGCTGCTCGCCGCGGAATTGATCGTTCCCGGCTTCTTCCTGGTCTGGATCGGACTTGCTGCCTTGATCGTCGGTGCACTGTCGCTGCTCTTCTGGGACAGCGCCTTCTGGGTCTGGGAGTTGCAGGCAATCCTTTTTGCGCTTCTCGCCGTTGCCACGACCTTCGCCGGCCGCCGGCTGACGCTGCGCAATGCGACGACCGACGAGCCCTTCCTCAATCAGCGCGGTGCGAGCCTCGTCGGCCGCACGGCGACGCTGCACGAACCGATCCGCGAAGGCCGCGGCCGCATTCGTCTCGACGATACGCTATGGCAGGTGATGGGACCCGACTTGCCCGCCGGAACGCAAGTGAAGGTGGTTTCGAGCAACGGCCGCGACCTGACGGTCGAGCCCGTCTGATCAAACGAGCCTGATCAGGCGACGCCGATCCGCAGCAGGTCGTGGAAATGCACCAGCCCGACCGGGCGGCGGTCGTCGTCGATGACGATCAGCGCGCCGATATGATGCTGGTTGAGCAGCGCGAGGGCCGCGGTCGCCAGCACCGTCTGCTTCACCGTCTTCGGCGTCCGCGTCATGATGTCATCGACGGCAAGCTCTGAAAGATTGCGTGTCAGATTGCGCGCCATGTCGCCTTCGGTGACGATACCGCAGAGCCGCCCATCTTCGTCCAGCACGCCGACGCAGCCGAAATGTTTGCGCGACAGCACCGTGATCGCCTCCGGTATCGGTGTGCCCTTGGCAACGAGCGGCAGCCGCTCGCCGGTATGCATGATGTCGGCGACATGCATCAGGCTCGCGCCCAGCTTGCCGCCGGGATGGAAGACGTGGAAATCCGTGGCGGTAAAGCCGCGCGCCTCCAGGAGCGCCACCGCCAACGCGTCGCCGATGGCAAGCTGCATCAGCGTCGAGGTGGTCGGCGCCAGCCCATTGGGGCAGGCCTCCTGCTCGTTCGGCATCAGAAGGACGATATCGGCGGCGGCCGCGAGCGAGGACCCTTCGCTGCAGGTGATCGCGATAAGCGGAATGGAGAAGCGCCGCGTGAAGGAAATGATGCTCTTGAGTTCGGCGCTCTCACCACCCTTGGAAATCGCCAGCACGACGTCGTCGCGCGCGATCATGCCGAGATCCCCGTGATTGGCCTCCGCCGCATGCACGAAAAAGGCAGGCGTTCCGGTCGAAGCGAATGTCGCCGCGAGCTTGGCGCCGATATGCCCGCTCTTGCCGACGCCGGTGACGATCACCCGTCCGGAGATGTCGCCGATGACTTCGACGGCCCGTGTGAAAGGACCGGCCAATCCCTTGTCAAAGGCCTGTTCGAGCGCTTCAAGACCGCGTCTTTCGGACTCTATCGTGCGTTTTGCCGATTCGAGCACGCTGTTTTCAACGAGGTTTATCGCTCTTCTGTTCATGAAGTTGCGTTAGACCTTTTCACTTTCCAAGTCCACCCCGCACTCTTTCCGACCCGCACTCTTTCCGAACTGTGAACAGTACCCGCCGACAGCAACGAATGATTAACCACGAGGCTTTACCTTTGGGTAAGAACCGAAAGCATGTCAGGCGCGAATTGCATGGGCCAGCCAAACCAGACGAGCAGTGTGACGCCGCTCCGCGCCATGAGCCGTGCCGTCTCTTTTGCTGCGTTCGGCTGCTTGCTTCTCAGCCAGACGGCAGCCTTCGCGCAATCCGCCTCGGCGCAACCGGCAAACAGCCGCTCCGCCGCCTCCCAGGACAATCGCACCACGTACAGCGCCGCATCCGTCGCCGGTTTCGATGACGATACCGCCGCTCCCGCGGCAAACGGCACGACCGCAAACGCGGACGATACCCAGCAGCGGCCCGCCATACCCGATGCACAAGCGGGCGACGACATTACCGGTTCCATCCTCGACGAGGACATACGCCGGCTGAACACCCGTGAAGCGCCGCTCGACGAGACACTGCCACGCCGCAGGGCTGCCGAAAGCGCCTCGAAAGAGGAAACGCCGGGAATCCCGATCGGCACGTTCGTGCTCCGCCCGAGCGTCACCCAGAGCATCAACACTGAAACCACCAAGGACGGCAATACCACGCAACGGCGCGCCTTTCTTGAAACGGACGCAGCAGCGACCCTGACCTCGGACTGGGGCCGGCATCAGTTGACCGTGACCTCGGAAGGCGCCTGGCAGAAGAATGTCAGCGGCGAAGGTGAGGAACAGCCCTCCTTCAAGATCAACAGCGATCTCAGGCTCGATCTTCCCGATGACACCACGGCGCACCTGATCGCCGGCTATAATTTCTACCGCGAGGACACCGATGATCCCGACGCGATCACCAACGCCGCGCAGCAGTCGGACGTCCAGGAATTTTCGGCCGGCGCCTCCGTCCAGCGCGATTTCGGGATCCTGCGCGGCACGACGGCACTTGCGCTGACACGCTCGATCTATTCGGACGCTAAACTTTCGAACGGCACCACCGTCTCCCTCAGCGACCGCAATCAGACGGCGGGCACGTTGCGTGGCCGTGTCGGCTACGAACTGTCACCCGCACTCATCCCCTTCATCGAGGCCAACATCGGCCGCACGGTCTATGACGAAACGCAAGATTCCGCCGGTTATGAGCGTTCCGGCCATAGCTATGGCGCCAAGGCCGGCGTCGAGGTCGATCTCGGTGAAAAGCTGAAAGGTGAAGTCGGTGTCGGCTACGAGATGGCGGATTTCGAAGACAGCCGCCTGTCCTCGATCGATACCGCCACGCTCGATGCGAGCCTGCTCTGGTCGCCGATCCGCGGCACCGATGTCAATCTCGACCTGCTGACCAGCATCCAGCCATCGACCACGGCAGGCGAAAGCGGCTACGTCTCGCACGCGCTGACGACGACGGTCACTCACCAGCTGCGCGACAATCTGGTCGGGACGATGATCGGCGGGGTGATATGGCGCGATTATCCCACGGACAGCACCATCAACGACGAGCTCGTCTATACCGCCGCAACCGGCCTGACCTGGAATATCAACCGCTATCTCGATCTGACCAGCACGCTCGGCTACGAGCTGACGACGCGCAGGGAAGGCACCGATTCGCAGCAATGGCGTGCCGGCGTCGGTCTCAAGCTGAAACGCTAGAGCATGTCGCGCAAAAGTGTGCCGCGATTTTGCGACAACGACATGCGTAAAAACAAAGAGCTAAAGCGCAAGGAGCGAATCTGAAAGATCGCGACGCGCTTTAGAACAACTCCAGCAAAAGTGCGGGAGCGGCTTGCATCGAGGAAATGGAAGCGCCGCGCGTCCGATAGGAAGCGCGGCGCTCTATCACTTTGAATCTGCGCTGAGCAGCAACCTTACTTCAGGCCGGCCAGCAGTTCCCTGAAGCCGCCTTCGACGGACGGGCGGATATCGGCGCGTTCGAGAGCGAAGGCGACGTTTGCCAGGATGAAGCCGTCCTTGGCGCCGCAGTCATAGGTCGCGCCACGGAAGTGGTAGCCTGCGAAATCCTGTTCCTTCAGCAGCTTCAGCATGCCGTCGGTGAGCTGGATCTCGTTGCCGGCGCCGCGCTCCTGGGTTTCGAGGATCTTGAAGATCTCCGGCTGCAGGATATAGCGGCCGTTGATGAAGAAGTTGGAAGGCGCCGTCCCCTTGGCGGGCTTTTCCACCATGCCGGTGATGCGGAAACCGTCGCCGATCGCCTCGCCGACCCCGACGATGCCGTATTTATGCGCCTGGTCCGGGGCGCATTCCTCGACGGCGATGATATTGCCGCCGCTCTGGGCATAAAGGTCGATCATGCCCTTCATACAGCCCTTGTCGCCCTTCATGATCATATCGGGCAGCAGCAGTGCGAAGGGCTCGTCCCCAACGATCTCGCGGGCGCACCACACGGCGTGGCCGAGGCCGAGAGGCTCTTGCTGGCGAGTGAAGCTCACCGTCCCGGCCTTCGGCAATTGCTGGGCGAGAAGGGTAATTTCCGCCTTCTTGGCGCGCTCGCGCAGCGTCTGTTCCAGCTCGAAATGAATGTCGAAATAATCTTCGATGACGTGCTTGTTGCGTCCGGTGACGAAGACCAGATGTTCGATCCCGGCCTCGATCGCCTCATCGACGACATATTGAATGATTGGCTTGTCGACGACGGTCAACATTTCCTTCGGAACAGCCTTTGTCGCCGGAAGGAATCGCGTTCCCAACCCGGCAACCGGAAATACTGCTTTACGAACTTTGTTGTGTTGAGCCACACCCGGCCTCCTGCTTCGATCATATCGCTTTGGAAATGGAGTTTTTTAGCTTTAACTAGTATAGAATTGCTACTGTTTTGCAAATGGTGACCGCAGCGGGTCGCCATGGTAAAGAATTTGTTGACTCCGTTCCTGTAGTCTCGGGTCTGGGCGGACATGATGCCCCGCTGCACCGGAAACTGAAGATGACGGATACGACTGTCGATGACCCAGAATCACAAAAACTCCCTTCGTGGTCTTGCTCTCGCCCTCGTTGTTGCCGCCCAGGTGGCACTGGTCCCCGACAACGCGAAAGCTGATTCCCGCTTCCAGAAATGGATCGCGGATTTTTACCAGACTGCCGCTCAGAGTGGCATCAGTAAGGCAACCTATCAAAAGGCCTTTTCCGGGGTGAGCGATCCCGATCCGACCGTGCTCGAAAAGGCGGCCTACCAGCCGGAATTCACCTCGAAGATCTGGGACTATATCGATTCCCGCGTCAATCCCTATACGGTCAAGATCGGCCGCGAGATGGCCGTCAAGCACGCAAGAACGCTCGCTGCGATCGAGCAGCGGTTCGGCGTCGACAAGACCATATTGCTGGCCATCTGGTCGATGGAATCGAATTACGGCGCGGTCCTCGACAAGGACGACCGGCTGCATTACGTGCCGCGCGCCCTGGCAACACTTGCCTATGCCGATCCGAGCCGGGCCAAATTCGCCAAGAAGCAGCTGGTCGCCGCGCTGAAGATCCTGCAGAACGGCGATGTGCCGGCACGCGAGATGACCGGCTCCTGGGCCGGCGCCATGGGCCACACCCAGTTCATTCCGACAAGCTACCTGCTTTATGCCGTCGATGCCGACGGCAACGGCCATCGCGACATCTGGAACTCGATCCCCGACGCGCTGGCGACCTCGGCCAACCTCCTGATGAAAAACGGCTGGGACGCAGGCAAGACCTGGGGCTACGAGGTCGTCGTTCCCGCCGCAGTCGCCCAGCAGGCCGGCAAGACCCATACGCTGGCCCAATGGGCAGCACTCGGCCTGACCCGCCCGAACGGCAAGGCCTTCCGCGAGAGCGCCACCAAGGCCGTGCTGAAGATGCCGGCCGGGCCCAGTGGCCCGGGCTTCCTGATGACCGCCAACTTCTTCACCATCAAGAACTACAATGCCTCGGACAGCTACGCGCTTGCCGTCGGTCTGCTGGCCGACCAGATCGCCGGCTACGGCGGCATGCAGCAGCGCTGGCCGCGCCCGGACGGTGCCCTCGATATCACCGAGAAATTTGAGCTGCAGACCCGCCTGAAGACACTCGGCTACTACAATGGCGAGGTCGACGGCAATTTCGGCTCGGGTTCGAAGGCGGCGATATCAGCCGTGCAGTCGCGCATCGGCATGCAGCCGGACGGCGAGCCCTCCTTGCCGCTTCTCAACGCATTGCGCCGCTAGATCGGGATGATCCCGGCCGGATCGGCCGGAAATCTCAATCCGCATTTGAATCAAGGAAGTAGGGCATGATACCGCCCGAAGACCCCACACACTTTTCGGCATGATGCTCTACAACAGGCAGAACAGTGACCTAGATAAGAGCGGGAGTGGACGCTGGCCTACCCGGCGTGCAAGATGCCGGCAGATGCGGAACTGCCCATGACTGAGAAAACTGATCGGACCCGTAAAATCCGTTGGCTCGTGCTCGCCTTGACGGCGGCTTCGCTATGCCTTGGCGCCCTTGCGCCGGTGCATGTCGCCGAAGCCCAGGAGCAGCGCTATCAACGTCGATCGATCCTCGATTTCTTTCTCGGCCGGCGCTATCTCGATGACGGGCCGCAAGCCCCTGACGTCCAGCAGCCGAGACGCCAGCAGCGCAAACGGCCGCCGGCGCCGAAGGCCATCGTCAATACCCGTACCGCGCCGCCGGTCCGCGCTCCCGTACAGGAGGAGCCGGCGGTGCAAAAGCTCGGCGACGCCCGGACGATCCTGATCGTCGGCGATTTCCTGGCCAGCGGCCTCGGCGACGGCCTCACCGCCGCCTTCGAGACCTCACCGGGTGTGGTCGTCCAAGCCCGCGGCAACGTCTCCTCGGGTCTTGTCCGCGACGATTATTACGACTGGCCGGAACAGCTGCCGAAGATGATCGACGAGCTGAAGCCGGCAATGGTCGTCGTCATGATCGGCGCCAACGACCGCCAGCAGATGGTGACCGACACCGCCAAGGAAAAATTCCGTACCGACGGCTGGTTCACCGAGTACCGCCGTCGTGTCCTTTCCTTCGGCAAGGAAGTCACCGGCCGCAAGATCCCGCTGCTCTGGGTCGGCCTTCCCGCCTTCGAGTCCGATTCGATGACGGCCGATGCCGTCCAGATGAATCAGCTTTACCGCAACCAGGTCGAAAGCATCGGCGGCGAATTCGTCGATATCTGGGATGGTTTCGTCGATGAAAACGGCAATTTCATCGTCACCGGTTCGGATGTGAACGGCCAGCAGGTGCGCCTGCGCACCTCCGATGGCATCAACCTGACCCAGGCCGGCCGGCGCAAACTTGCCTTCTATGTGGAAAAACCGGCGCGGCGTCTTCTCGGCACGCAGGCAAGCCCCGATCTGGTCCGCCTCGACTCCAGCAATCTGCCCGGTCTCGGCCTTCCAGCCAATCCGGTCGAACATACCGTGCCGATCAGTCTCTCCGATCCCAATCTCGACGGCGGCGCCGAGCTTCTCGGCGCCAGGCCGCCGCCTGTGACCTTGACACGGTCGCCGCGCGACCTGCTGGTCGAGCAGGGCGAAATGACGCCAGCACCTCCCGGCCGCGTCGACGATTACCGCCTGCCTGTGGCAAAAGCGCCGGCTGAAGTCTCGGTCAAGTGAAAAGCGCCGTCTGAGGCCCAAGGCGCTCGCAGCAGGGACTTTGCGGGCGGCATCCTTGCAAAGAACGTCTGCGTAAGACATTTTATGCCTCGATCGTCTCAGGACATCCACTTTCGTGACGTCGCCGAAATTCAATCAAGCATTGGCAGGCATTGGGTTGATGGGCTCATTTGTGATCAGACGCGCGTGTCAATCGGATGCGGTAGCCTTGTCCAAATTCGCCGCAAGGCTATTCCGTGCAACCTACAGCAGCAACACGGCAGCCGCCGATCTTGACGCCTATATCTATAAGAATTTCAACAGGGAACGTCAGGAAGCGGAGATTGTCGATCTCTCAGCCGCTGTTTTCCTTGCGACGATCGATGATCTCATCATCGGATTTGCACAAGTCGTCGTGGGGTCAACCGAAAGTCGCTCGGCTCTTCTCAACCGGATTTACATAGATGCCGAATGGAGAGGAAGCGGATTGGCGAACGATCTTCTCGATACGGTTGTGAGCGAGTCGGCACAGCGTGGCGTTACGCGACTTGAACTAACCATGTTCGAGCGAAACGCGCGAGCAATAGCGTTCTACAAACGGGCCGGATTTGCGGCAACCGGGAGCACCACGTTTGCGGTCGGCGAAGATTTGCAGACCGACGTCGTGATGGAGATGGACTTGGAGGCGCGGTTTAAGCGCAGACCAACCTAGCCCATTTCCCATTTCGCATGTTCTTGCTTTCGCGCCAAAATCAAAAAACTCCGCCGGAAAGGCGGAGTTCGTGTCTTCGGGAAGTGTGCGCAGCCTATGGTCAGTTCGGCAGCACGGTTGAGCCCATCAATTCCTCGTCGATGGCGCGCGCTGCCTGGCGGCCTTCACGGATCGCCCAAACCACCAGCGATTGGCCGCGGCGCACGTCGCCCGCCGTCCAGAACTTGTCGACCGAAGTCTTGTAGTCGCGGTCGTTGGCGACGACGTTGGTCGAGCCGCGCTTGTCGGTGTTGAGCGTCAGCTTGCCGTCGAGCTCCTTCAGCACGCTTGTTGTGAACGGGCCGCGGAAACCGATGGCGATGAAGGCGAGATCGGCGCGGATGACGAATTCCGTGCCTGGAACCGGCCGCCGGCGCTCATCGACCTCGCAGCATTTGACACCGGTCAGCACTCCGTCTTCGCCGACGAATTCAAGAGTGGCCACCTGGAATTCACGCACCGCACCCTCGGCCTGCGAGGAGGAGGTGCGCATCTTCGTCGCCCAGAAAGGCCAGACGGCAAGCTTGTCTTCCTTCTCCGGCGGCTGCGGCCGGATGTCGAGCTGGGTAACCTTGACGGCTCCCTGGCGGAAGGCCGTGCCGACGCAGTCCGAAGCCGTATCGCCGCCGCCGACGACGACGATATGTTTGGCGCCGGCAAGGATCGGGTCCGACGGCCAGCCGACGCTGTCGATGTTCTCGCGCCCGACGCGGCGGTTCTGCTGCACGAGATAGGGCATCGCATCATGCACGCCCGCAAGGTCGGTCCCTGGGATACCCGCCTCGCGCGGCGTCTCGGAGCCGCCGCAGTAGAGGACGGCGTCGTGATCGGCGAGCAACTGCTCGACCTTGACGTCGACGCCGACATTGACGCCGCAATGGAAAGTGACACCCTCGCCCTTCATCTGCTCGACGCGGCGGTCGATGAAGTTCTTCTCCATCTTGAAATCCGGAATACCGTAGCGCAGCAGTCCGCCCGGCTTCGTCTCGCGCTCGTAGAGATGCACCTCATGGCCGGCGCGGCCGAGCTGCTGGGCGGCCGCCATACCCGCCGGGCCGGAGCCGATCACGGCGACCTTCTTGCCGGTATGGACCGTGGCCGGCTGAGGCCGGATGAAGCCGAGCTCATAGGCCTTGTCGGCGATCGCCTGTTCGACCGTCTTGATGGCGACCGGCGCATCCTCGAGGTTCAACGTGCAGGCTTCCTCGCAGGGCGCCGGGCAGACGCGACCGGTGAACTCAGGAAAGTTGTTGGTCGAATGCAGGTTCTGGATCGCAGCTTCCCAGTTGTTGTTGTAAACGAGGTCGTTCCAATCGGGAATCTGGTTGTGAACAGGGCAGCCGGTCGGGCCGTGGCAATAGGGGATGCCACAGTCCATGCAGCGCGCGGCCTGTTTCTGCACTTCCGGGTCCGACATCGGGATCGTGAACTCGCGGAAATGACGGATACGATCCGACGCCGGCTGGTACTTTGCCACCTGCCGGTCGATTTCCAGAAACCCTGTTACCTTACCCATGTTTTCGTCCCTTACCCTCATGACCGCCTCACCGCAGCCAATCTGTCTATCGTCAGTCCCGGTACCCGGGGCAAGTTGCTTGTCTTGACCGTCATTGGATCATATCCCCTGCAAGACATCCGTGCGATCTGAACACCTTCGTCGTCGGCGTGATCGTCACGGGTCGTTGAGATATTGTCGTCATCCGTCACCCGCAGTCAGCAGGTGACGGATGTCCCGGTGCAATTCATTCCGCGGCGATGCCCATCCGGCTGCGCTCCATTTCCTCGAGCGCACGACGGTATTCGACCGGCATGACCTTGCGGAACTTCGGACGGTATTCGGCCCAGTTGTCGAGAATCTCAGTGGCGCGGGCCGAGCCGGTATAGTGCAGATGGTTGGAGATCAGCTGGTAGAGGCGCTCCTCGTCATGGCGCGTCATGTCGCCAGAGACGTCGACGCGTCCCTTGTGCATGAGGTCGCCGCCGTGATGGTGCAGCTTCTCCAGCATGTCGTCCTCCTCGGGCACCGGCTCGAGCTCAACCATCGCCATGTTGCAGCGGCTGGCGAAATCGCCGGTTTCATCGAGCACGTAGGCGACACCGCCGGACATCCCGGCCGCGAAATTACGGCCCGTGGCACCGAGCACGACGACGACGCCACCGGTCATGTATTCGCAGCCATGGTCGCCGACACCTTCGACGATGGCAATCGCGCCTGAATTGCGCACGGCGAAACGTTCGCCCGCCACGCCGCGAAAATAGCATTCGCCCTCGGTCGCACCATAGAGCACGGTGTTGCCGACGATGATCGAGTCCTCGGCTACGATCCTCGAATTCTCCGGCGGCCGGATGATGATCTTGCCGCCCGAAAGGCCCTTGCCGACATAGTCGTTGCCGTCGCCGATCAGGTTGAAAGTGACGCCGCGCGCCAGGAAGGCGCCGAAGCTCTGCCCCGCCGTGCCGCGAAGCGTCACGTTGATCGTGTCTTCCTTCAGACCGCGATGGCGATAACGCTTGGCGACCTCGCCGGAAAGCATCGCGCCCACCGACCGGTCGACGTTCTTGATGCCGACTTCGAAGGCGACGGGCGTCTTGGCCGTCAGTGCCGGCTGCGCCTGCTCGATCAGCACGCGGTCGAGAATATCGTCGATCGGGTGCTTCTGCCGGCTCGTCCAGAAGGTCTCTTCCTTGGGAGCGTCGACCTTGTGGAAGATACGGCTGAAATCGAGGCCCTTTGCCTTCCAGTGGTTCAGCATCTCGTCCTTCTTCAGAAGCTCCGAGGCGCCGATGATCTCGTCGAGCCGGGTGAAGCCCAGCGAGGCGAGGATTTCACGCACTTCGTTGGCGACGAAGAAGAAATAGTTGATGACGTGCTCCGGCGCGCCCTTGAAGCGTTTGCGCAGCACCGGATCCTGGGTCGCCACACCCACCGGACAGGTGTTGAGATGGCACTTGCGCATCATGATGCAGCCGGCGGCAATCAGCGGCGCGGTGGCAAAGCCGAATTCGTCGGCTCCGAGCAGCGCCCCGATGATAACGTCGCGGCCAGTCTTCAGCCCACCGTCCACCTGCAGGGCGACGCGCGAGCGCAGCCCGTTCAGCACCAGCGTCTGCTGCGTCTCGGCAAGGCCGATTTCCCAGGGGCTGCCGGCATGTTTCAGCGACGTCAGCGGCGACGCACCCGTGCCGCCGTCGAAGCCGGCGACCGTAATATGGTCGGCGCGTGCCTTGGCGACACCGGCGGCAACCGTGCCGACGCCGACTTCCGACACGAGCTTGACCGAAACATCGGCGGTCGGGTTGACGTTCTTCAGATCGTAGATCAGCTGCGCCAGATCTTCGATCGAATAGATGTCGTGGTGCGGCGGCGGCGAAATCAGGCCGACACCCGGGGTCGAATGTCGGGTCTTGGCAACAGTCGCATCGACCTTGTGACCGGGCAGCTGGCCGCCTTCGCCGGGCTTGGCGCCCTGCGCCACCTTGATCTGCAGCATGTCGGCATTGACGAGATATTCGGTGGTGACGCCGAAGCGGCCGGAGGCGATCTGCTTGATCGCCGAACGTTCCGGGTTCATCGAACCATCGGCCAGCGGCATGTAGCGGTCGGATTCCTCACCACCTTCGCCGGTGTTCGACTTGCCGCCGATCCGGTTCATGGCAATCGCCAGCGTCGTATGCGCCTCTCTGGAGATTGAGCCGAAGGACATTGCGCCCGTCGAGAACCGCTTGACGATATCGGCCGCCGGTTCGACCTCGTCGGCCGATACCGGCTTGCGGCCGAGCGCTTCGGCGCTCTTGATCTTGAACAGCCCGCGGATCGTGTTCATCCGCAGCGCCGAGTTGTTCACCATCTCGGCGAATTCCTGGTAACGGTCCTCGGCATTGCCGCGCACAGCATGCTGAAGGGCCGCGACGGCATCCGGCGTCCAGGCATGGCTTTCGCCGCGCATGCGGTAGGCATATTCGCCGCCGATGTCGAGCGTCGTGGCAAGAAGCGGATCGGTGCCGAAGGCCGCGTTATGGCGGGCGACGGTTTCTGAGGCGATCGCCTCGAGGCCAACGCCTTCGATCATCGTCGCGGTTCCGAAGAAATACTTGTCGATCAGTTCCGACTGCAGGCCGATCGCATCGAAGATCTGCGCGCCGCAATAGGACTGGTAGGTCGAGATGCCCATCTTCGACATGACCTTGAGGATGCCCTTGCCGACTGCCTTGATGTAGCGGTAGACGACTTCGGAAGCATCCACTTCCTTCGGGAATTCGCCCTTGGCATGCATGTCGAGCAGCGTGTCGAAGGCAAGATAAGGGTTGATCGCCTCGGCGCCGTAGCCGGCGAGCAGGCAGAAATGATGGACCTCGCGCGGCTCTCCGGTCTCGACGACGAGACCGACCGAGGTGCGCAGCCCCTTGCGGATCAGATGGTGATGCACGGCAGCGGTGGCGAGCAACGCGGGAATCGCGATCCGATCCGGCCCGATCTGGCGGTCGGAGAGCACGATGATGTTGTAGCCGCCCTTGACGGCCGCTTCCGCGCGCTCGCAGAGGCGGTCGAGCATCTCGGGCATGCCTTCGGCACCACGCTCGATATCATAGGTGAAATCGAGCGTCTTGGTGTCGAAACGGTCTTCCGTGTGGCCGATCGAGCGGATCTTCTCGAGATCGCCATTGGTCAGGATCGGCTGACGAACCTCGAGCCGTTTGGCGTTCGCCGCCCCCTCATGGTCGAGAATGTTCGGCCGCGGCCCGATGAAGGAAACCAGGCTCATCACCAGTTCTTCGCGGATCGGGTCGATCGGCGGGTTGGTCACCTGCGCGAAGTTCTGCTTGAAATAGGTGTAGAGCAGTTTCGGCTTTTCCGACATCGCCGAGATCGGCGTATCCGTGCCCATCGAGCCGATCGCCTCCTGGCCCGTCGTCGCCATCGGCGACATCAGGATGCGTGTATCCTCGAGCGTATAACCGAAGGCCTGCTGGCGGTCGAGCAGCGACACGTCGCGGCGCAGCGCCCGCGGCTCCACCGGCTTCAGGTCTTCGAGGATCAGTTGGGTGCGGTTGAGCCAGCTGCGATAGGGATGCGCCGTCGCCAGCTGCGACTTCACCTCGTCGTCGGAAATGATGCGGCCTTCTTCCATATCGATCAGCAGCATCTTGCCCGGCTGCAGGCGCCACTTCTGGATGATCTTCTCCTCCGGAACCGGCAGCACGCCGGCTTCGGACGCCATGATGACGCGGTCGTCATCGGTGACGAGGTAGCGCGCCGGCCGCAGGCCGTTGCGGTCGAGCGTCGCGCCGATCTGCTTGCCGTCGGTGAAGGCGACGGCAGCCGGCCCGTCCCAGGGCTCCATCAGCGCCGCATGATATTCGTAGAACGCCTTGCGTTCGGCCGCCATCGACTGGTTGCCGGCCCAGGCTTCCGGGATCAGCATCATCACGGCATGCGCCAGCGAATAACCGCCGCGCACCAGGAATTCGAGCGCATTGTCGAAGCAGGCCGTGTCCGACTGCCCCTCGTAAGAGATCGGCCAGAGCTTGGAAATGTCCTCGCCGAACAGCGGCGAGGACACCGACGCCTGGCGCGCCGCCATCCAGTTGACGTTGCCGCGCAGCGTGTTGATCTCGCCGTTATGGGCGACCATACGGTAGGGATGCGCGAGCTTCCACGACGGGAAGGTGTTGGTCGAGAAGCGTTGATGCACCAGGGCGACCGCGCTTTCGAAGCGCGGATCCGACAGGTCCTTGTAGTAGACGCCGACCTGATAGGCCAGGAACATGCCCTTGTAGACCACCGTCGCCGACGACAGCGACACCGGATAGAAATTGCTCTCCTCGCCGTCGAACTCGTCATAGATGCGGTTCGAGATCACCTTGCGCAGCGTGAACAGCCGGCGCTCGAACTCGTCGTTGTTTTCGGCGTCCTCGCCGGCGCCGATGAAGACCTGCACATGATGCGGCTCGGTTGCGGCAATGGCCGGCGCCTTGGAGAGCGAGGAATTGTCGACCGGCACGTCGCGGAAGCCGATGAAGACCTGACCTTCCTCGGTAATGACGTCCTTGATCACCTTCTTGAAGTGCTCGATCTGCTTTTCATCGCGCGGCATGAAGATATGGCCGACACCATATTCGCCGACCGGCGGCAGGGTGATGCCCTGCTCGGCCATCTCCTCGCGGAAGAAACGGTCGGGGATCTGCACCAGGATGCCGGCGCCGTCACCCATCAGCGGATCGGCGCCGACGGCGCCGCGATGCGTCAGGTTCTCGAGGATGAAAAGGCCATCCTTGACGATCTGGTGCGACTTCTCACCCTTCATATGGGCGACGAAGCCGACGCCGCAGGCATCATGTTCGTTGCGCGGATCGTAGAGGCCCTGCTTCTTCGGCAGGCCGGAGGCGGATTTGGACATATTGGCCGTCGCGCGCAGCTCAGCAGCAGCAAACCGGTCAACTTCCATGGATGGCGTCTTCGTCATCATCTTTCCTCCTGTCGAAGCCCGCGCGGTCGCGGGCGGCTTTTCGTCCCGCGCCGCAACCCGAAGATAGGTTCGGCGCATGACAGCGCTGTTGCATTGTGAAGATCGGCCGCAGACATCTGCTTTAAAGGAAAGCAAACCGTCGCGTTCCGCGCCTGCCATTCGCCTCCGCGCGCCACCCCTTAAGGCTTGACGCTCGGAAGAACTATAGCGTGAAAGCCGGTCTGTTCCAGGGCTTTCGGCGCCTCTTCGGTCATAAAGGCCAGAATAGGACAGCAACACTGTCCTAATTCATCAGTTCTATGCCAGAAAGCATTCGGCTCTGCAAGAGCGCTCCGTCAAAAAACGTCAATTTGCGACGGAAGATTGCCTATGTAGCGGCGATGACGAAAGAAAATTACGTTGTAACGTATTATTTTGTTTATTGATTGCGTAGTTCAATTTCCGTGATGTGTCGCCGGCGACGACCTTGATCCTGCGAAGCTTTGGCGTAATGTCCGCTGCGGACTTGCCAACCCCTTCCTTTCCAACGGTTTCCCCACATGTTCTTTGCTTCCGATAACTGGGCCGGCGCCCACAAATCCATTGCCGAACGTCTGCTGACGGAATCGACCGGCTTTGCCGCCGCCTATGGCGCCGGCGATCTCGACAGAAAGGTCGAAGCTCGTTTTTCCGAGATCTTCGAGCGTGAGGTTTCGATCTTCTTCGTCGCCACCGGCACAGCCGCCAACTCGCTGTCGCTCGCAAGCGTCCAGCGCCCCGGCGGCATCACCTTCTGCCATTCGGAAGCCCATGTGATCGAGGATGAATGCGGTGCGCCGGAATTTTTCTCCGGCGCCGCCCGTCTCGTTGCCGTTGACGGCGAAGCCGGCAAGATCGATCCGGCGAAGCTTTCTGAAAAGATCGCAACCTTTCCCGAGGACGCCGTCCATCACGGCCGCGCCAGCGCCGTGACCATCACCCAGGCGACCGAGATCGGCACCGTCTATTCCTTGCCGGAGATCGGCGAGATCGCCGCCATCGCCAGAAAGCGCAGCCTGCCGCTCCACATGGATGGTGCCCGCTTTGCCAACGCCCTGGTCGCACTTGGCGCCACCCCGGCCGAGATGACCTGGAAGCGCGGCGTCGACATGCTCTCCTTCGGCGGCACCAAGAACGGCTGCTGGTGCGCCGAGGCGATCGTCTTCTTCAATCCGGATCAGGCGCGGGAAATGCCCTTCATCCGCAAGCGCGCCGCCCAGCTCTTCTCCAAGTCGCGTTTCATCGCCGCCCAGTTCGACGCCTATTTCGAAAACGGCCTCTGGCTCGATCTTGCCCGTCATTCGAACGGCATGGCCGACCGGCTGCGCGCCGGCATCGGCACGAGCAATTCCGCCCGCCTCGCCTGGCCGACCGCATCCAACGAAGTCTTTGCCGTCGTCAGCAAAAGTGCCGTAAAAACCGCGGAGGAAAAGGGCGCGAAATTTTACGAATGGCCGGTCCCGGCGGCAACGCCCGAACTCGTTTCCGAAAGCGAAACCCTGATCCGCCTCGTCACCAGCTTCGCGACGACCGAAGCGGATGTCGATGGTTTCCTGAAATGCCTGGCCGCTTGATCGCCGGCGCGAAAGGCTTGCCGGACCGGCGGGCCTTTCGCTGCCGGCAAGGACTCACGCCGACCTCAGCCCCCTCACCTTCTGCAGAATATCCTCCGACAGGGCCGAGACCAGCGCCTGGTTCGCGCCCTTGCGCGGAACCAGCACGAATTCCACATCCTCCAGCACCGGAAGTCTTCCCGCAGTGATTTCCTTCAGCCCTGAGGGCGCCATGCTGCGCGGCTGCACCAGCACCCCCATCCCGGCCCGGGCCGCTGCCGTCAGCCCGCTCAAGCTGCCGCAGGTACAGACGATCCTCCACGGCACCCCGTTTCGACCGAGCGCTTCGAGCGCGATCACTCGCGTGACGCTCGGCGGCGGAAAGGCGATCAGTGGCAGAGGGCCGGAGGCGAGCACACGCTCTGGATCACGCGCCAGCCAGACGAGCGGCTCGCGATAGACGAGCTTTCCGCGCGCATCGCCGAGCCGGCGCTTGGCGAGCACCAGATCGATCTCGCCATTGTCCTGCATCTCGTAGAGAACGCCGGAAAGCGCCACAGTCAGCTCAAGGTCGACGGAGGGGTGCGAACGAACGAAATCCTCGAGCACCGCCGGCAACTGACTGGTGACGAAATCTTCCGACACGCCGAGCCGCAGGCTGCCGCGCAGGCTGTTGTTCTTAAACAGCGACTGTATCTGCCCCTCGATCGAAAGCATGGCGCGCGCATGCAACAGCAGCGCCTCGCCATTGCCGGTCAGCATCACCTTATGCGTGTCGCGCGCCAGCAGCTTGCGCCCGAGTGCCGTCTCCAGCCGCTGGATGTGCTGGCTGACGGTCGACTGACCGAGGCCGAGCCTCTCTGCCGCGAGCGTGAAACTGCCCATCTGTTCGACAGCAACGAAACTGCGCAATTGCGAAAGGTCTAGCATGATCCAGTTTCTCGATAACTGTTATTCCTTGCATCCTGGATCATAATGGACGACAGAACAATGATTGTTTTATCACGCCGCGAGATCGCCATGCGCCGCTTTCTGCCCGATACATTCACCATCCTGCTTGTCTGCACCGTCATCCTCGCCTCGCTGCTGCCGGCGCGCGGCACATTCGCGCATTATTTCGGTATCGCCACCGACCTTGCCATCGCGCTGCTGTTTTTCCTGCACGGCGCCCGCCTGTCGCGCGACGTCGTCATATCAGGCCTGCTGCACTGGCGCCTGCATCTCGTCATTCTGCTGACGACCTTCGGCATCTTCCCGCTGCTTGGCATGGCGCTCGGACTGATCCCCGACACGATCCTGCCGCAGCCGCTTTATCTCGGCATCCTCTTCCTCTGCGTGCTGCCCTCGACGGTGCAGTCGTCGATCGCCTTCACCTCGATGGCGGGCGGCAACGTGTCGGCCGCCATCTGCTCGGCCTCGGCATCCAACATCTTCGGCATGTTCCTGACACCGCTGCTCGTCGGCCTGTTGTTTTCCGTCGGCGGCCACGGCGGCTTCTCCTTCGACGCATTAGAGCAGATCCTGCTGCAGTTGCTCGCCCCGTTCATCGTCGGCCAGATTCTGCAGCCCTGGATCGGCGACTGGATTCGCGCCAAGAAGAAGATCCTGATGCCTGTCGACCGCGGCTCGATCCTGATGGTCGTCTATCTCGCCTTCAGCACGGCTGTGGTCGAAGGTCTGTGGCACACCTTCTCGATCGCCGATATCGCCGTCGTCATCGTCGCCGACATGGTTCTGCTGGCAATTGTCCTGGTACTGACGATGTTCGGCAGCCGTTGGCTGGGCTTCAACAAGGCCGACGAGATCACCATCACCTTCTGCGGCTCGAAGAAGAGCCTTGCAAGCGGCGTGCCGATGGCGAACGTCATCTTCGCAGGCCAGTCGATCGGCGCGATCGTGCTTCCGCTGATGCTGTTCCACCAGATCCAGTTGATGGTCTGCGCCGTCATCGCCCAGAAATACGCCGCCGCCGCGGCCCGCCGCGCAACGGACGAGGAAATCGACGAAGCCGCCAGCCCGGCATGAAGCATGTCGCGCCAAGCGGCAATAAAAAACGGCGCCCCCGATGGAGCGCCGTCCGTTTCATCCTACAAGGATCTGATTAGCCGTTGATGATCTGCGCTTCGATGGCCTTCGGAGCCTCGACCGGTTCTGCAGCAATCGTAATCTTGCGGGGCTTCATGGCCTCGGGAATATTGCGCAGAAGGTCGATGTGCAGCAGGCCGTTCTTCAGCGAAGCAGCGGTCACCTCGACATGGTCGGCAAGCTGGAAGCGGCGCTCGAAGGCACGCTTGGCAATACCGCGGTAGAGGAATTCGCCGCTTTCGGCAGGTTCCTCGTGCTTTTCACCCTTCACGGACAGGACATGGGCATGGGCTTCGATCGAAAGTTCGGTCTCGTCGAAACCGGCAACGGCCATGGTGATGCGATAGGTGTTTTCACCGGTGCGCTCGATATTATAGGGCGGATAGGTCTGCGCCTGCTCCGGCTGGGCAAGACTGTCGAGCATGGTGAAGAGCCGGTCGAAACCGACGGTCGAACGATAAAGGGGAGAGAAGTCTACGTGACGCATGATGTCCTCCTGTGGAAGCGACGTGTTGCGATGAAATGCCCCTGAAACCCCATCTTTGGCGGCCTCGGGGCGGTTGCGCAGGCCCTTTCCGGCACCCGCAGAAAGGAGATGGTGATGGGATTTGACGAGTTCAAGACCTTTCCGGAATCGCCTTGATCGGCCCGTGAACCCCGCATGAACGACCGGTTCGGAGCGCGTTCAGGCGCATTCGCCTAGAAATTTCGGCGTCGGGTGAATCTGGTCCCGATGGCTGAAGTGCATCGTCCCTTCTTCTTCAGTCTCAACTTCGGCCGGCCGCGAGCACCCTCATGCTCCTGCCGGCCCTTTTCCCCCACCGCTTTCCAAGCCGGGTGCCATGCGCTATCCCTGAAGGTGGAAGCAGTCAGCAGTGGCGCATTGGCAAAGTCATGGATCAGGTTCTCTATTCGACGCCCGACAATCCCGCTCCGGAAAACCGCACGGAGGGGTTCTTCGAAACCCATGACGGCCACCAACTGCGTTACGCCGTCTTCCGCTCTAGCGGACAGGTTGCCAAGGGCACCGTCGTCATCCTGCACGGCCGAAACGAATATATCGAGAAATATTTTGAGACGATCCGCGACCTGACGGCTAGGGGCCTCTGGGTCGCGACCTTCGACATGCGCGGCCAGGGCGGCTCGCAGCGGCTCCTCAAACGCCGCAACCACGGCCACATCCGCCGCTTCGTCGATTACGAGCGCGATCTCGACACCTTCCTCGAAAAGGTGGTGCTGCCGGATACCCGCCTGCCCTTCTACTTGCTCGCGCATTCCACAGGCGGCCTGATCGCGCTCTCGGCCGCCCCCTATCTCACCACTCGTATCGATCGCATGGTGCTGTCGGCGCCCTTCATCGGCCTTACCGGCCAGGCGGCTTCGCCCCGCGTCATTCGCACCCTTGCCGGCACGCTGAACGCCGTCGGCCTCGGCTTCCTGCCGCTGACCTCGAAACTGAAGGAGCCGGATTTCCGCGACAATCCGCTGACCTCGGACGAGCACCGCTTCGAGCGCAATGTGGCGATGATGAAGGCCCATCCGGAGCTGACACTGGGGCCACCGACAGCCCGCTGGCTGACCGAGGCCTTTCGCACGATGGACCGGGTCACCTCGCCCTACCATCTCTTCTCGATCACCATCCCGACCATCGTCATCGCCCCAACGCGTGACGGTGTCGTGCCCTATACGGCGCAGGAGCGCCTTTCGCGTTATTTCCGCGCCGGCCAGCTGGTGCCGATCAACGGCGCCCGGCACGAGATATTCCAGGAACGGGATATCTATCGCGCCGCCGCCCTTGCGGCCTTCCACGCCTTCATTCCCGGCAGCGATGCCGAAGAAAACCAGGACATTGCTGCCCTCGGTACGTGAGCCGGATCGGCTTTGCCGACCGGGGGATCAGCGCTGCTGACTGGGGGATCAGCGCTGCAGGATGGCGACCGCCGCTTCGTAGACCGCCTGGCTGCCGGCGGCGATGATCGAGCCGCCGTTTTCCGGCCGTCCACCGTCCCAGGTGGTGATGATGCCGCCCGCCCCCTCGATGACGGGAATGATGCCGCCGACATCATAAGGCTTCAGGCTGTTTTCGACAACGAGATCAATATGGCCGGCGGCGAGCAGCGCATAGGCATAGCAGTCGCAGCCGTAGCGGAAGAGCCGTACCTGGCTCTCAATCTCGCGGTATTTCTCCATCTCCTCGCCGGCAAAGAGATGCGGCGAGGTGGTGAACAGGATGGCGTTCGACAGCGCGTCGCACTGGCGCGTCGCCAGCCGCCGTTCGCCCTCCGGCCCGGTATAGATCGAGCCGTTCTGGTCGGCGAAATAACGCTCGCCGGTAAAGGGCTGCTCAATCATGCCCATGATCGCCCTGCCATCCTTCTGCAGGCCGATCAGCGTTCCCCACACCGGCACACCGGATATAAAGGCGCGCGTGCCGTCGATCGGATCGATCACCCAGACATATTCACGGTCGAGCCCGACATCGCCATGTTCCTCGCCGAGAATGCCGTGGCCGGGGAAATTCTCCTCGATCAGCGCCCGGATGGCGAGTTCGGCCGCCCGGTCGCCCTCCGTTACCGGATCGAAACCGGAGGAAAGCTTGTTCGTGACATCGAGGCCGGAGCGGAAGCGCGGCAGCGTCTCGGCCCGGGCGGCTTCCGCCAGGCGGTTGAAGAACGAACGGTCAGGAAACATGATGGATCCGTTTGGCTGGCGGGAATGGCGCTTTTCATAGCGAAAAGCAACGGGAATGCAATCGCATCAGGCAATTTGGGTTTAACTGCCCAAAGATGTCGCAGCGCAATAAATTGCTTGACATTTGTGCAATGCAATAGTAGCGTCTTCATACAGTCTTCTGACTGTAAATACCCTCCTTGGGTGTTTCCTCCCTAGACTTAGCCGCGCTCACAAGCGCGGTTTTTTTTGGCCGGGAGGCCAGATATCAGCGAAATCGAAAATGGATTCATTCGGCGGCCAGCGCCCGATCGCCGGCGAATTTCTCGACGTAGTCCGCCATCTGCTCCATGAAGTCCGTGACGGCATTGGCCACCGCGGCGAAATCCTCGTGCTTCTCCAGCGTCAGCTCGTCGACATAGATCGCCCGATTCACCTCAATCTGCAGCGCGTGCAGGCCGCGCGAAGGCCTGCCGTAATGTTCGGTGATGAAGCCGCCGGCATAAGGCTTGTTGCGGATAGCCGCAAAACCCATTTCCTCGAGGATGGCGATGGCCGCGCGCGAAAGCTCGGCCGAAGCGCTGGTGCCGTAGCGATCACCAATGATGAAATCAGGTCGCGAAGTGCTGCCGGCGACCCGCACATTGCCGGGCATCGAATGGCAGTCGATCAGCACGCCGAAGCCGAACTGCACATGCGTTCGCGCAATCAACCGGCGCAGCGCCGCATGATAGGGCTTGTAGACGGCTTCGACGCGGTCGAGCCCCTCCTGCACCGGCAGGCGCCGCGCATAGATCTCCATGTTCTCGGCGACGATGCGCGGAATGGTGCCGAGCCCGCCGGCGACCCTGAGCGAATTGACGTTGGCATAGGGCGGCAGCAGCCCGTCGAACATCCGCGGATCGAGCTCGTAGGGCTCGCGATTGACGTCGAGATAGGCGCGCGGGAAGTTGGCCGCCAGGAGTGGCGCGCCGAGTGCGACGGCCGAGCCGAAGAGCTCGTCGACATAGTGATCCTCGGAACGGCGGATGGCGATTCCCTCCAGCCTGGACTGGGCAATAAATTCCGGTGGATAAATACGGCCGCTATGGGGGGAGTTGTAGACGAAGGGAATGGTCTGCGACACGGGCTCATGGACCTCAAAAAGCTCGTATTCGCGTATTTCCGGCACTTTCGGCCCTCTTTACCATGTCATGAACTGACTGCTTTGCCCATGTTGCCAGTTGCCCGGCCGCAAGTCCATACTATGTAGAAGGGATGGCGGTCAGGCACAGGCAATTCACCGGTTGTTTACCGGGTAAAGACTAGTGTAAACGGCTGGTAGCCCACCAAAAACTTATGGATCGCGGTCTGGATTGATGACTCAGAAGATACTTCTCGCCGAAGACGATAACGACATGCGCCGCTTCCTGGTGAAAGCGCTCGAAAAGGCCGGCTACAAGGTCCTTTCCTACGACAATGGCGCCAGCGCCTATGACCGGCTGCGCGAGGAGCCGTTTTCCCTGCTGCTGACCGATATCGTCATGCCCGAGATGGATGGCATCGAGCTGGCGCGCCGCGCCACCGAACTCGACCCCGACCTGAAGGTAATGTTCATCACCGGTTTTGCCGCCGTGGCGCTGAACCCTGATTCGAAGGCGCCGAAGGATGCCAAGGTCCTTTCCAAGCCTTTCCACCTGCGCGACCTCGTCGATGAGGTCAACAAAATGCTTGCCGCATAAGGCGTGACGAGCAGCGCGTCACAAAACTGAAAAAGCCTATTGACGGCTCCGAAGGTTTTGTGATCTATGCGCCGCCATCGGATGGGCGTGTAGCTCAGCGGGAGAGCACTACGTTGACATCGTAGGGGTCACAGGTTCAATCCCTGTCACGCCCACCATCCGATCTCCTGCCCCGCAGGGGGATTAGAAAAGTAGCTGATTGCTGTTTTTCCGTTCTTCATAGCCTCGCCCAATTAACGCCCACGAAACCGCGGCTTTGCAGCGGATAGGTGCTCAGGATGGTGATGCCCATAGACGCTGCGGATGATCTTCTAGGAGGCTCCGGAGAAGCCGGTAACTTCCCAGATCGGAACCCTGCCCTCTATCATCCACGTGATGCAAGTATGCTTGAGGATTGCCTCATACCTGGTGTCCGAATAGAGGCTGATCAGGATAAGTCTGGCGACGTGGCAGGAGGGGCGAAAGAGCCTGCCCCAATCGCCGATTTTCGCGTTTCGATATCGAAGGTTCGTTGCCGTGATGCCGAGCACGCCGGTAAACAAACCGGGGCCCTCCGAGCGTGTAAGCCAACGCTCACGCGCCGCTGATTTTTGCGGAAGAAAGACTGGTACCGATAACCAGCTTCTTTTCCTTGAGAGCGAAACTGAGGGCGGCACCAAGTGTTTCCAGCTCCCGCCCCGCCGTTCCTGTCTTGACGACTCGTCTATCGATCTTCCCGGCAAGCCGCACCGCGAGCCGGCGGCCAGGAACGCCGCGGACGTGCCATTCCCTGATCCCGAACCAATGCGGAAGCCGGCTGATCCGGTATACGACGAGGCGCTGCTTAAGTAGATAGAGACCATCGCCACACGATACGGCTTGGGCCTGGCAAGAAACAACTCAGGCTGAAAGCCTACCTCCCCTGCCCCCTTTGCGCAGCAAAAAACGCTCCAACTATCGCAACGAAGGCCAGAGCATGAGTGACACGATTACGGATTTCAACCGTTCGCTCAAAGCGACGGCTGGGGCGCGCTTCAAAGCGGCAAAGCGCCTCGAGCATATATCGATAAGCGCATGACCGCTCACGTCGTTCTCTTCCGCATACCTGATATTGCTGTCTGTCGGACCATCGCTCATGGGAGCCTCGGCGGCTTCGCAGCCGATCACAAACCTGTTTTCGACGGCTCTGTCGGTGCTACTCTTGGCGTCATCGGTGCTATCTTACGCAAGCGGTCACGCGGTTCACTGGAGATTCAGGAGATCCGCCGCGAACTTCGTTTTGCCGGTGACAATGTTACACAGGAGTTATTTTCAACTCTTTCACATCGCTACGACGCGGTGCTGCAGAAGTATTCCATCAATCACGACGACGTCGATTTTTACCGCTATCAGCTCCAATACCCAAAAGAGTACATAATGAATCGCTTCGACCGATTTGAAAAATCGGCAAAAGTGTTCATGGCCTATAGCTATCCGGCGATGATTTTGCTGCTGCTTACAGGCGCCGTTTTCCTTTTCACATTATTCTTGATCGTTTGGGGTGGCGACGCCGGTCGTTTCCTGGAATGGGCAGCCTTGCGCTTTTCCTAGGTCAGCGCAGATCTTCCGAACCACCCGCAAAAGGCAGTCGCGACTATCGCGCCCCCCGCCCCCTTTGCGCCAGCAGATGCCGCCGGAACTATCCGGCGGGAACGGGCGAAGCTTGCCTCGTTGCCGTCGTCGATGGGGATCTATTGACTATCAACAGCCTTCACCCAGAGAATCACTTCCGACAAATCTTGTGATGGACTTTTGCCGAAACGCGCCGTCGCGATTCTAAGTCGCGCCCACTAAATGCGGCCGCCGACAAGTGCAAACTGTGGATTATATGGAAAGCAGCAGGTCAACGGCCGGTTTTCGCAAGTCTTTTCATGGCCTTAGTGTTTCAGGGAGAAGGCCATGTTTTTAAACAGCTTTTAATTGTGGATGGGGAAAAACCCATTTGGTGCAGATGCTTATCGCATGCACCCGTTCCACAGGAGTTATTTTCAACCCCTTGACGGAATCAGCGGTTTCAAACTTTACTTTCGTCACTGATCGCCAATCGGGCGAGCAGGGCGCGAAAAAGGCCGGGGGTGCAACCCCGGCCTCGTGTCGAATAAACCGAATGCCTCGATCGGCAAAGCGGCTCACCCCTTAACAATCCCAAGGATACTTGGGGAGGATGACCTGTCAAGCTGATCGAGGTTTCTTAACCAGTAGGAAACCCGAAAATGAAGCATACACACCACAGTCTCACCCTCGACGACGCCGTACAGGTATGGCTGCACAGCTGGAACGGCGAGTATCAGCATGAGATCGCCTTCCGCTTCGGCGTCAATCAGGGACGCGTCAACGAAGTGCTGAAGGGTAAGCGCCATCCTGGTAGCGAGCGGATCGCTCGGGAAAAGCGCGATCTTCACTAGGCCGGGTGATTTACCAAATCCCCTTGCTTAAACACCGCCCCGCCGAAACAAAAAAGTCTCGGCGGGATCGGCCCATGACCCTGTCGAGAAAGAGCCGTCACAGTGCTGTTGAAAATTCTCAGCTCACCGTTTGCACAGACAGCGATAATAACAATCGTGACCATTGTGTTGACGCAGTTCGCGCTGGCGAAAGGACGTTTGAGGTGGGCTAACAGGCATCAACATTCGTTCCTGCTTCCGAATGCAGGTCCGAATGGGACGCAGCTTTTGATTAATACACTGGAGATCTGGGTGATCAACACCGGCCGCGCCGCAGTCGAGGAGATCGAAATTGTATTCAATTGGGAGCCGCAGCATTTTGAAATTTGGAACCCGCGTGAATATTCGGAGGCTCATCTTCCCAATGGAAGGTTTTCGCTGAAGGTGCCGACGCTTGCGGGCAAGGAGTTTTTCTCCGTGGCCCTTTTGTCAACTGGGCCCTTGCCAGAGATAATCAATGTTCGAAGCAAGAACAGTATCGCCAAACCATTTATGATGCTGCCGACGCGGCAGTTTCCCATGTGGTTCAATGTGATCGGTCTAGCGCTGCTGATCCTTGGCATGGCGACTGTAATCTACGGTCTGTTGGCCCTGGTGTCTTTGTTGGGGGCAGGGAGCCCGCTTCCACCGCCGCCGAAACCCTGAAAAGGAAGAACATTTCGGTCTTCTGTCATCTGGAAAGGCATGACGCAACGGACGCGGACACGTAAAGCAATATCCATAATCCTCGGCCTCACCCTGGTTGGGGCTGGCTTCTTCGGTTTCGGTTATATGCTGTTTCATGTCGTCGAACCCATTAGCATCAAGCTTTGGCTGATACCGATCACCATTTTCGCGGCCGGGGCAGCAATCCTCTGGGACGATTTCAAAAATCCCGAGTGAGACGATTGCTCTCCCCGTTCGACGCCTGAGCGGCCGCCGGCAAGCTGGTGAAAAAGGCGAATAGAGCAATTCCAGCAAAAGTGCGTGCCAGATCTTCTTCGCTTCTCGCCGAGGCGACATTCGTCGATCACGGCCAGTGAGAACCCGTGGCACGAAATCCACATGTCCTGGCAAACCATGGCGGTTGTCGGCTCTTTGCCGATTCGTGCAATTGCAGTGACGGCGCGTTCGCACATGAGGACATGCTCACGCGATCATCAATTGTATACCGCCACCGAAGTTCAGCCCCTCGTTGCTCACGCATCCTGAGGCGCGGTTTTGTGACGGATAGATGACGAGTTTATGACAAAATGCGTGTGATTTCAGCAACATAGCTGTGCCAGCCTGCTGTCACGATCGACAATGTCGTTGCAGTGCAACATCCCCTATGTAACTTCCGCGGCGAGGCAGGCACCGAGCCAAAAAGGTGCCGCTTCGGTCACACGGGGTGAAGACATGTAGGGACTGCCGATGGCAACGGTCTTCATCCTTCTGCATCTGAACTGGAGGTTATTCCATGAACATCAAGAGCCTTCTTCTCGGCTCCGCTGCTGCGCTTGCAGCAGTATCCGGCGCTCAGGCTGCTGACGCTATCGTTGCTGCCGAGCCGGAACCGGTTGAATATGTTCGCGTCTGCGACGCTTACGGCACCGGCTACTTCTATATCCCGGGCACCGAAACCTGCCTCAAGATCAACGGTTACATCCGTTTCCAGGTTGACGTTGCTCCGCACGCCAGCTCGATCGGCGCTGCCGGCGGTGGTTCTGTCCCCAACGACTCGGACTGGGATGCCCGCACGCGTGGCCAGGTCCAGTTCACGGCCAAGAGCGACACCGAATATGGTCCGCTGACCGGCGTTATCGTCATGCAGTTCAATGCTGACAACGCTACGGCCCAGAAGGCCCAGCTGGACTCCGCATACCTCGACATCGCCGGTTTCCGCGCCGGTCTGTTCTACAGCTGGTGGGACGATGGCCTCTCCGGCGAAACGGACGATATCGGTTCGCCGGTAACGCTGCATAACTCGATCCGTTATCAGTACGAAACCAGCGACTTCTATGCTGGCATCAGCGTCGACGAACTGGAAGACAGCCCGTTCTATGATGGCGAAACCGCTAACAACTTCGGCGTTGCAGTTGGTCTCGGCGGCAAGGCTGGTGCCTTCAGCTACCAGATCACTGCCGGTTACGACACCGACAACGAAGAAGGTGCCGTCCGCGCAATGGGTACGGTTGCTGTTGGTCCGGGCACGCTCGGCCTCGCAGTTGTCTACGCGACCAACCCGAACGCCTACTACAACAAGGCTGAATGGGCGGTCGCTGCTGAATACGCCATCAAGGCGACTGACAAGCTGAAGATTACCCCTGGTGTTCAGTACTACGGCGACTACGGCGTCACTGCCGGCGAGTTCAACGACGGCGATGCCTGGAAGGCCGGCGTGACGATCGACTACCAGATCGTCGAGAACCTCTCCACGAAGATTTCGATTCAGTACCTCGATCCGGAAGATGCTGACGACGTCACCTCGGGCTTCTTCCGCCTGCAGCGCGCGTTCTGATAAAGGGCTGCCGGCTGGAATAGGATGATTTTAGGCCGGGTCGGCCTAAAATCTGAATCCTGTTCTAATTATCCGGCAGCTACAAATTCCTGATCTGACTGACCTCCGATCGGGAACGAATGGGCCTGGACTTCCCTGCCTGGGCCCATTCCCCTTGACCAGAAGTGCGTCCACGACGGCACGCTCGATCAGTTCCTTGCCACTGTCGTGTCACATCGGTTCGTTGCCGATGTCCTGCAGCCTATGCCATTGCCGGATCTTGCAACCGGCAAGCTCAACCAACTTTTCACTCATCTGCCGCCGATCGCCGAGCCAGCCTGGTGGCCGGTGAAATTTTTGTGCTTCAGGAATAGCGGAGCCAAATTCGGACACAGAACCATGCCATGGCGGACCGAGGGTGAGGTTGTGATTCGCCTCGCCACGACATGGGGTTTGAGATCGAAATGAAGTTATCCGTGCTTGCCGCTGCCGCAATTTTTTCCATTGCCCTCGCCTTGCCGGCCTCTGCCGCGCCGGCCGCACCTGCCGAGACCTTTCCCGGTGCTCCCGGCGTCATTACGCTTTCCGGCAAATGCGCCAAGCTGGTCGTCGCCAAATTCGACGCCACCAAGGGCTGCAAGAACGAGCTTGCCAGCGTCACGCTGGCCAATGGCTTGGTGACCTTCATCTTCACTTCAGACGGCAAGGCGCTCGGCTTCCAGGGCGACGGCAGCGGCATCAAGCCCGCCTCCAACGGCAATGCCCGCCTGCCGCTCAGCCTCGTCACCACCGGTGTCGGCAACAAGATGACCGGAGAGGTCAAGGTCGCCGGCTTCTGCACCTTCGGCAATCCCTATGCCGGCCAGCCGATCGCGATCGAATGCACCGCCGAAAGCAAGGATTCTTCCTTCACTGGCAGCTTCCGCACCGGCGGCAAGCTGGTGAAGAAGGGTAAGTAGCCGCTCTCAGGCGCACCAGGCGCTGCCGACAGCCCCTGGCTTGCGTGCCAGTCCCTCATTGATCAGCTGCGCGCCGAAAGAGCGCCCGTCGCGCGAGACGACGCGCGGCGCGCCAGAGGGCTCGCTCTTGCCCGCGGCATTCATGGTGAAGGGCCCGGCGTTCAGAAGCGCCAGCAGCCGCGACTTGGCGGCGAAGGCCACCCGGCGCTCGCCGTCACAGCGCGCCTGATCGACTACGGGGCTTGCCATGTCGGCAATCACGATCTTCTCGCCCTTGTACCAGAAGACACCACCGTCGCCGACGCAATTGATATGCGCGCCCTGCCCGCAATAGCCGAAGGCGACCGCCCCGGTTTCCGAAACGGCAGGCAAGGCCGGGGACGGCACTGTCTTTATCGGTTGGATCATCGGCGTCGGGATCGCGGCTGGCGGCAGCGGCTGCGACTGAGGCACCGACGCTGCGGTTTTGGGCATGGGGGCGGCAAGCGCCACCTGCTTCGGCGGCACGTCCTTCCTGACGACGGGCCTCGGCTCCGCCGTTTCCGGCGTGATCGACGGCGATTGCCTTGCAAGCATCGGCTGGATGCTCTTCCAATGGTCGTGGGCGACGATGCCGCCGAACGCGGCAATGCCGATCACCGCCCAGGGCAGCAATCCGCCACCGCTGCTGCGCGCTTTGCTCTTTCCTCTGGCTGGCGCCTTGCGGCGGCCGCGTGTCGCTGTCTTGGCCATCTGTCCGATTCCCGTGAGGCCAGGATTATCGCTGCCCAATCCTTTCCGAAAGGTTGGCGCGGCGACAGGATGATGCATGGTTGGCCGATCTTCCCCTCCAATAACATGGAAGCGCCGAGGTGCATCGGTGGGGCCAGTGCGCCTGCTTAAACGCATGAGGGGAAAAGCTGAACAAATTCCACGCCCAGATTTTGGCCAGCGAAAAATTCCTCTGGGGAAAATCCATGGAACGTCTTCGGCGAGCTGATCGGCTTCGAGCGTGAGGCACGCGACTGCCCGGCATCATGCCGGGCGCTAACGTCGCTAACGCCAGCGTGACTGGTTGGTTATTCGGAGCGTGCGGCCGAAGGATCGTTTTTCCCAACCGATGCCGTGCCGGCAATGCACGAGAGCGGCTTCTGGCGTTTGCCGATATTGACGCGCTCGTCCGCCGCCTCGCGGACAGCCTGCCATTCATTTTCGTGCCGGATGAAGATCTCGCGGGGCACAAAGTTGATCGTCATATGTTTCTCATCCTGTTTTAGATCTAGCGTCAGCGCGCCAAAGAGGCATCCGGAATAGCCGTTATTTCTTGGTCTCTGCATTGGCTTTCACGCCGGGGGCCTTAATGTCGGGACCACCCTTGGAAAGATCGGCACCGCTAACATGGGCCGGCACGTGAATGTCGTGATAGACGCCGGGCGTCAGCGTCAGATCGACCTGATGCGGCGGCAGCACCTGCGCCTTCTGCATGCGGTTTGGCTTCGCCCGCTTCATGCGGTCGGACGCCTCCGTGCGTTTATCTGGAATATGGGTCGAAGTGTGCATCATCGGCCTCCTTTTTTAAGCTCAACAGTGCCTAACGGGCAGGCATCAGGATGGTTCCAAAAAAATTACCCAATCCCGGTGTGGCGACCAGCCTTGACTGGCCGGGGAAGCTCATTACCTAGAGCCTATCCCGCAGCCTTCCAGACATCGGCTGACGGGGGAACTTTGGTGCCGGGCCCCTCTGGCGAGAGTTTTTACGGCGCTCTCGTGATGTCGGTACCGCCTGCAGCTTAGCCGGCGGATTTTTCATCAATGAACAGACTCACCATGCCTGACCCGCATGCCCCTTGTGGCATCTCGCGTTTTTCCAATATTTCAGCCCGCTTCGATGCAATTTGCGGCCGCGAGGTGCGGCCGTGAACCAGTCCGTGACCCATAAATCTTCGCTCAGCTATTTCCGCTGGGCTTTCATCGTCACCGCCATCGGCCTCGTTCTCGGCGCGGTGCTCGGCTGGCAGACGACCGGCACGATCGGCGGCATGGCGACCGTCTTCTTCATCTGCACAGTGCTTGCAGTGCTGGAGATATCGCTTTCCTTCGACAATGCCATCGTCAACGCCAACAAGCTGAAGGAGATGACGCCGGTCTGGCAGAAGCGCTTCCTCACCTGGGGCATCATCATCGCCGTCTTCGGCATGCGCATCGTCTTCCCGCTGGCAATCGTCGCGATCGCGGCCCAGATCGGTCCCTGGGATGCTCTGGTGCTTGCCGCACGGGAGCCGGCCGAATATGCCCGCATCATGAACGACGCGCATCTGCCGATCGCAGCCTTCGGGGGCACCTTCCTGATGATGGTCGGCCTCAACTACTTCTTCAATCACGAGAAGCAGGTGCACTGGATCGGCGGACTTGAAAAGATGATGGCGCGTTCGGCCACCATCAAGGGCATCGAGATCGCCTTCGTGCTGGCGCTGATGCTGGTTTTTTCCTGGCTGATCGGTGGCGAGGAAGCCACCGTCTTCGTCCATTGCGCCATCTACGGCCTGCTCACCTTCCTCGCAGTCGAGGTAGTCGGCGGTCTGCTCGACGCCTCGCAGCAGACGATGAGCGCTGCCGCCAAGGGCGGCCTCGGCGCCTTCATCTATCTGGAGGTGCTGGACGCCAGCTTCTCCTTCGACGGCGTCATCGGCGCCTTTGCGCTGACGCAGAACCTCTTCGTCATCGCAATCGGCCTCGGCATCGGCGCCATGTATGTACGCTCGATGACGATCATGCTGGTGGAGAAGGGAACGCTTGCCGAATATCGCTATCTCGAACATGGCGCCTTCTACGCCATCCTGATCCTCTCGGTGATCATGTATGCGCAGACCCTGGTCCACATCCCCGAGGTTATCACCGGGCTCGGCGGCGCGGCCTTGATCGGCCTGTCCCTTTGGTCGTCCATCCGCCACAACAGGCGCGAAAAGGTGGAGGATCACGACGCCCAGCGGAAAGAGCTTCAAGCCTGACGTCGGGTGTCACAGGGCGTCGCGCTGTTGCACCCCCCTTGGGATAAAAACAAAGCCCGCGACCATCCGGTTGCGGGCTAATTCATTCATGCATGACTTGAAGGTCTTAGCGGGTGACGTGCTCGAAGGAGGCCGGGTCGATGCCGAGCCTCGTGAGATCGTTAGCGCGCGGGCGGCGACCTGCTTCGACAGCAGCGCTGACGGCGTTTGCAGCCCCAAGGACGGCAAATGCGCGGCCAAAGAAACCAGTGCGGATTGAATTGCGGAGTGCGGACATTGTCCTTTTCCTCTTGCTCAATGATTGACTACGCGCAGATGGCATCGCGCATACACATCAACAATGCTCAGAAAATCACCGCAGCCATGCAAAAAACAGGAGGCCGGCGCATGTCTCCGTGGCCGGCCTCAAGGCGGGGGTGGGTGGTCTTTTTCTTGCTCTAGCACTTTGAAATCTGCGCCACGCGCTTTCCGAAAATTGATTCCGATTTTCGGGCCGATGCGCTAGTCTTCGTTTGCCGCCAGTTGCGAGAGCACCTGTCCCCTGCCGCGCAGCCGCAGGATCAACGGGATGAGGAAGGCGGCGGCTGCAACGATGAGCAGGCCCGCCGCGATCGGCGACATCACCAGCGTCGTGACGTCGCCCTGACTGATCGCCAGCGCCCGGCGCAGCTGCTGTTCGGCAAGCGGGCCGAGGATCAGGCCGACGACGGCTGGCGCGATCGGATAGCCGAACAGCCGCATCACATAACCGAGCACACCGAAGGCGAGCAGCATGCCGAGCTCGAACACCGACGGATTGGCGCCGATCGTCCCGAGCGTCGCAAACAGCAGGATGCCTGCATAGAGCCATGGCTTCGGAATGGTCAGCAGCTTTACCCAGAGCCCGATCATCGGCAGGTTCAACACCAAGAGCATCGCATTGGCGATGAGCAGGCTGGCGATCAGCCCCCAGACGAGCTGCGGATTGGTGGCAAACAGCAGCGGTCCCGGCTGCAAGCCGTATTGCTGAAAGCCGGCAAGCATGATCGCCGCCGTTGCCGTCGTCGGCAGGCCGAGCGTCAGAAGCGGCACCAGCGTGCCGGCGGCCGAGGCGTTGTTCGCCGCCTCGGGACCGGCCACGCCTTCGATCGCGCCATGGCCGAACTCTTCCGGGTTCTTCGCCAGCCGCTTTTCGGTTGCATAGGAGAGGAAGGTGCCGATTTCAGCGCCGCCCGCCGGCATCGCGCCGATCGGAAACCCGATCAACGTGCCCCGCAGCCACGGCTTCCACGAGCGCGCCCAGTCCTCAGCGGTCATCCAGAGCGAACCCTTGACCGCCTCGATTTTCTCCGCGACCCGGTTGCCCTGCGCGGCGATATAAAGCGTTTCGCCGATCGCAAACATCGCCACAGCCAGCGTCGTCACCTCGACACCATCGAGCAGGTCGGGGATGCCGAAGGAAAGCCTGGCCTGCCCCGTCTGCTGGTCGATGCCGACCATGGCGAGCGCGAAACCGATGAACAGCGAGGTCAGGCCTCGCAAGGCGGAGTCGCCGAACGCCGAGGAGACGGTGACGAAGGCAAGCACCATCAGCGCGAAATATTCGCGCGGCCCGAAGACCAGCGCCAGCTTGACGATGTAAGGCGCGATGAAGGCGAGCCCGAGCGTGGCGATCAGCCCGGCGACGAAGGAGCCGATTGCCGCTGTCGCCAGCGCCGGTCCGCCGCGCCCGGCGCGCGCCATCTTGTTACCCTCGAGCGCGGTGACGATCGAGGCGCTTTCGCCCGGCGTATTGAGCAGGATCGAGGTCGTCGAGCCGCCATACATGCCGCCGTAATAGATTCCGGCGAACATGATCAGCGAGCCGCCGGGATCGAGCTTGTAGGTGACGGGCAGCAGCAGCGCCACGGTAAGTGCCGGGCCGATGCCGGGAAGCACGCCGACGGCGGTGCCGAGCGTCACGCCGACCAGCGCATAAACCAGGTTCATCGGCTGCATCGCAACCAGGATACCCTGCCATAGGAATTCGAATGTGTTCATCTTGGTGTCCCAAGCGGCGTTCCCGACCATCCGATTTCGGGGTCAGGCGCCGCGCAAAATCAAAACAGCTGACAGCGCGTCGGCGCGGTCAGAAGAACAGATGTTCGAGCGGGCCGGCCGGCAGCGTCAGTTGCAGCAGCTGCGAGAAGATCGCCCAGACGACGAAGCTGATGACGATGCCAAGCGGCAGCGAGATCCAGAGCTTACGCTTGCCGAAGCCGCGTGCCGTCAGCGCGAAGAGAATGCCGGTCGCGATCGAGAAACCGGCGACGCGCAAAAGCAGCATCTGGCCGGCAAGACCGGCGACGATCCAGATGACGGGTGCGACTTCCTGCCGGTCACGTTCGGGAAAATCGCCGCGCCAGGCTTCGAAGGCGGTCCAGATCCCGAGACAGAAGAGGCCGAACGCCACCACTTGAGGCACTGTCGCAGGACCTATGCGGTCGTACTGCGCGATCGTTTTCAGATGCAAGGCATCCCAGGCCATCACGCCGGCGACGACGAAGAGGAAAACGGCAATGATGAACGCCGCCCAATCAGGGCGGCGTATTGTTGCCGAGGAGGTGTTATCCTCGCTCATTGAACAAGTCCGATGTCTTTGAGTATGCTTTCAGTGGCCGAGACATCCTTCTCGAGCTGCGCCTTGAAGGCATCGCCGGACAGATAGGTGTCGGCCCAGCCCTTGGTCTTCAGGGTTTCCTGCCAGGTGGCGGAGGTATGCAGCTTCTCGAAATCGGCGGTGATGGCTGCGACCTGCTCTGCCGTCAGGCCTGCGGCAGCGGCGACCATTCGCCAGTTCTGGATGGTGACGTCGGTGCCGGCTTCCTTCAGTGTTGGGGCATCGACGCCGTCGATGCGCTTATCGCTGGAGACTGCGAGAAGACGAAGCGTGCCTGACTTCACCTGCGATTCGAACTCGCTATAGCTCGAGACGCCGGCCGTGACCTGGCCGCCGAGAATGGCGGCGAGCGCTTCACCGCCGCCGGAGAAGGCGACATAGTTGATCTTGGTCGGATCGACGCCGGAAGCCTTGGCGATCAAGCCGACGGTGATATGGTCGGTGCCGCCGGCCGAACCGCCACCCCAGGAAACCGCACCCGGATCCTTCTTCAGCGCCGCAACGAGATCAGCCATGGTCTTGATCTCGGATGCAGCAGGAACGACGACGGCCTCATACTCGCCGGTCAGACGGGCGATCGGCGTGACGTCCTTGAGCGTAACCGGCGATTTGTTGGTGAGGATCGCGCCGACCATGACATAGCCGCCGACGATCAGCGAATTCGGGTTGCCGGCAGCCTGGCTGCTGAACTGCGCAAGGCCGATGGTGCCGCCGGCGCCGGGGACGTTCTGGACCTGCACGTTGCCGGAGATCTTCTCCTGCTGCAGCGCGGTCTGCAGCGAACGGGCCGTCTGGTCCCAGCCGCCGCCAGGAGCGGCCGGCGCGATGATGGTGTAGTCGGCCGCATAGGCCGGCAGCGCGATGGTCGCTGCAAAAAGGGTTGCGATGAACGTATGCTTCACGATGTGTCCTCCGTCGGCGGCTGAGCAGACCGCCTGTTATTCTCAAGGGAATCGGGAGGAATGGCCGGCCAGCGGACGCAAGGATCCTGAATGACGAGCGGAATACCTCCCAAGGCTTCAGCTCTCCGCCTCCACGGAGAAGAAGTAGCCAAAGCGACCACAACAACCTGTCATCTAGCTGACATCGGCGAGATATCCAGAAGCAGCGGACACTTTTTTGCCGTAATTGGCAGGTGCCGGTCCAAATCCCGCCTTCACTGCATCCGCAGAACCTCGTTCCAGTGCGCGATCAGCCGCGCCCGCTTCACCTGGTCGAGATAGACCATCAACCCGGGGCTGACAGGCACCGGCCGCAGTTGGGCACCGAGCAGTTCCTGCAGCGTATTGGCGGTATTTTCCCCTGCCACCTCGGGGCTCACGGCCGGGATCTGCAGCTCGCGCGCCATGATCGTCTGCCCTTCCCTCGACATGAAGAAGGTCAGGTAACGCCGCCCGAGCTCCGGCTCGGCGGCGGCCTGCGGCACCAGGCCGATCCGCGACATCACCACCGTATAATCTTTCGGCAGCACGATGCCGACATCGGGATAGCGCGAGGCCCAGTCGGCAGCATAGGAGCCGAGAATATTGTAGCCGAGCACGACGCGCCCGTCGGCAACACGTTCGAGGATCGCCGAACTCGTCGAATAAAGCTTGACGCCGGCAGCCCCCATCGCCCCGATCACCGACCAGATGTCGCCGAACTGCTCCTGGTCGCGCGCCATGAAAAGAAAGCCGACGCCGGAGCGCTCGATATCGTAGGTACCGATCCGCCCATGAACATCGTTGCCCTTGCGCTTCAGATAATCGACGAATTCAGCCCGAGAGCTCGGCACCGGCTCATGCGCGAAGCTCGGCTTGTGATAGACGAACACCGCCGGCTCGAAGGTGAGCGCATAGGCGGTGTTACGCCAGTTCGCCCATTTCGGCCATGGCGCACTCATCGGCAGGTTGCTGATCTGCGCATAGCCGTCGTTGGAAAGCTTCACCTGCAGGTCCATCGCCGAGGAAAAGGCGAAGTCCGCCGTCTTCTTGCCGGCATCCGTCTCCCGGACGATCCGGTCGTAGATGTCGCCCGTCAGCATGTCCTCGTATTTGACCGCGACGTCGGGATTGGCCGCCTGAAAACCCCGGATCATCGGCCGCGCCAACGGTTCGTCGAGCGAGGAATAAACCGTCAGCACCGGCGCATCGGCATTGCCCGATTTTGCCGGATAGAAGGCCTGATCCGCCAGGGCAAAACCCGGCCAGAACGCCAGCAGCAAGATGAAAACTCTCCTCATGCAGCAACAATGCCTGAGCGCGCCGGGAGGAGCAAGGCGCGGCCGAGGCGGCACGCGGTGCCTGACGGGATCACAGTTCCCGCTCGAAGAAGAGCAGGATCTGCTGGAGCTCCGGCGGAACCGGATAATAAGCATCCCGCTCCCGGAAGCCGAGGCGGCGATAGAGCCCCTGCGCTGCCGTCTGAAAAATGCCGGTATCAAGCCGCATCGAGTGATAGCCGTCAGCTCTCGCCTGGGCGATCGATGCCTCGCAGAGCGCGACGGCAACACCACGACCGCGAGCGGCGGCCGAGACGAAAAGCCTTTTCATCTCGGCAATGTCAGGCGCCTGCGCGTGATGCATGACGCAGCCGACAGGCTCTCCATCGATCCGCGCCAGGAAGATCGCGCCCTTCGGCCTTGCGTGAATCTGCGGCAGGTCGACGAGCAGCGCCTCGAATTTTTGCGGACTGTAATAGAGATCGATCACTGGCCGATGCTGGGGGTAATTGTCATAGAGCCATTGCCGGAATGATCGGCAGAGGCCCCGTACGGCGATCATCTCCGTCTCGCTGTCAGCGAGTTCGACCGTTAGTCCCACCATCTGTCAAACCTCCCGATCCCTCGCCGATTTTATCATGAACATTCTGCGCAGTGGAGATCGAAGGCCGGAACTAGGCGAGGATCCACTCCATCAACGCATTCTGCGCGTGCAGCAGAAAGGCCTTGGCGGCGCGACTTTGGCAAAGCGGATGCTCCATCGCCCCAGCCGTCACCTCCTGGCCGCGCGTAACCGGCGGGCACGGCAGGAAGATCGCATCCTCCCGCAAACGATCGAGCACGTCGGTCCCAATCCGGTAGCCGGCGAGCGCCTCCCCCGCGACGTCACTCGGCCATGAATCGGTGATGACGACCTCGGCATCCGGTAGCTCGCCCATGTCGGTGCTCGCGCGGAAGCGCCCATTGAGCAACGCGCTGTCTCGGACGTGCCAGCGTTCGGGATGGACTTGGACCACCTCGATCGGCAGCGCAATCGACGCTTCGACCCAGGAGCGGAAGATATTGGCGTCCGCCGCCACGCCGGCGACCTTCAACCCATCGATCGAGCCGCGCCGGCTCTTGATATAGGCAAGGTCGCCGAGCGTCTCGCAGGGGTGGTTGGAGCGTGTGCGCGCATTGATGACAGGCACCGGCGAGGCTGCGGCCACCGCCTTCAACGTCGCAAATTCCTTCGTGCGGATCACCACCATGTCGAACCAGTTGCCAAGATAACCCGAGAGATCGCCGGTGTCCTCCCTGGCATTGAAGCCGATCGGCACGTGCACGCAGATACCGCCCATCGCCTGGATGCCGAGATCGAAGGCGGTCGTATTGCGCCAGCCGCCATCATCGACAATCAGCGCGACGCGTTTGCCCGCAAGGCTCTGCGGCATCGTGCGCTCGTCCCAGGCTTTGGCAAGCTCACCGGCGCGACCCATGATCGACCGAAGCCCAGCCTCCGGAATATCACGAAACTCCAGAAAATTCCGGACCGGACCTGTCATTCCTACCCTCGTTGCGCTTGAAACCGTCGCCACAATAACCAGCCCCCACCTCACGGCAACAGTTGAGGCAAGCGCAAATCACCATTTCATCCGGTTTTTGATTCCCTCCCGATTCGTCTTTCAGGCTATGCCTCCAGCTCCGGTTCAAGCCTTAAATCGCTCGGCGATTGGTTTTATGACGCCGATTCAGAAACTGTCGACCAAAGCAGAACATTCCGTTTTTCTCCGATGTGAATTGTCCTTTCATCATAAAGGATTAGGGATCGGTTCCATCCTTCACCCTTTTAGAGTATTGATGAAGATCAACGGGGTTTATACGGTCCGCTGCCGCGTAAAGACGTCGAAACCGCCCGAATTTCTTTTTCGGGGGACGACTCTATGCGACAAAAACTCTATAAATAGCTAGGTTAATCTGGGAAGATCCATGGAGGGGTCATGGAACGACGACTGAGCGCTATTCTCGCTGCGGATGTCGTCGGCTACAGCCGACTGATGGGCATCGATGAATCCGGCACCCTGCAGGCGCTGAACCGCCATCGCTGCGAGCTGGTCGACATTCGCATTTCCGATTACAAGGGCCGGATCGTCAAACTCACCGGCGATGGCATCCTTGCCGAATTCCAGAGCGTGGTGAATGCGGTCGCCTGTGCCGCCGAAATCCAGCGCAGCATGGCGGCCCGCAACGAGAACGTGCCCAAGGACGAACGCGTTGAATTCCGCATCGGCATCAATCTCGGCGACGTCGTTGTCGAGAACGGCGACATATTCGGAGATGGGGTCAATCTCGCCGCCAGGCTCGAGCGCATCGCAACGCCGGGCGGCATCGCCGTGTCGGCCTCGGTGCGCGATCAGGTCGGCTCGCGCCTCAATCTCGGCTTCGAATTCATCGGCGAACATATGCTGAAGAACATCCGGCAGCCCGTTCAGGTCTATACCGTCAGCTTGGCACCGCCTTCCTCCGCCAGATTGGTCGCGCAGAACCGCAACACCTGCTTCATCGCGGTGCTTCCCTTCACCAATATGAGCGGTGATGCCGACCAGGATTATTTCTCCGACGGCATCACCGAAGACATCATCACCGATCTCTCCAAGATCTCCAGCCTGCACGTCGTGCCGCGCAATACCATCTTCACCTACAAGGGCATATCGGTGAAGGTGAAGCGGCTGGCTCAGGAGCTTGGCGTGCGCTACGTGCTCGAGGGAAGTGTGCGCATCGTCGGCAATCGGGTGCGCATTTCCGGTCAGTTGATCGACACCGCCAATGGCGACCATCTCTGGGCCGAGCGTTACGACCGCGACATGACCGACATCTTCGCCATCCAGGACGAGATCACCCATGCGATCGTCGGCCAGCTGAAGGTGCGCCTGCTGCCGGAAGAGAAGAAGGCGATCGCCAATGAGCCAACCACCAATGTCGAGGCCTATACCTACTATCTCAGGGGCCGCCAGCTCTCCCACACCTGGACCAAATCTTATCTGCAGCTCGCAAGGCGCATGTTCTGCAAGGCGGTCGAGCTCGATCCGGATTATGCGCGCGCCTATGCCGGCATCGCCGATTGCGACGCGGCGATCCGCGATTGGGCGCCTGATGACGTGCCGCTGAGGCGGATCCTCGACATGAGCGCCCGCGCCCTGGAGCTCGATCCTGACCTTCCCGAAGCCCACGCCTCCCATGGTCTCGCCCTGCACCAGAGCGGCTACGACGACAGGGCGGCGGCGGCCTTCGAGCGTGCCCTGGCGCTCGACCCGAATCTCTTCGAGGCGAATTTCCACTATGCCCGGTTCTTCTTCATGCGCGGCAACTTCGCCGAATCCGTGCAATATTTCACCCGCGCCGCCGCAATCCGCCCGGATGATTACGTCTCGCCGATCCATCTGATGTCCGCCTACCGCTCGCTCGGCCGGGTGCTGGATACGGAAAACTGGGCGCGCCTCGGCCTGCTCCGCGCCGAACGCGCCCTCAACCTCAATCCGGAAAATTCCGGCCCGGCCCATCGCGGCGCGCTGGCGCTTGCCCATCTCGGCGATGCGGCAAGGGCACGCGACTGGGCGGCTCGTGCGATCGCCATCGATCCCGACGACATCGTCGCGCAGTACAATCTCGCCTGCGTCTACTCCGTCCTCGGCGACGTCGACCAAGCGATTGATCTGCTGCAGAAGCTGCTGCCGAACAGCTCCGTCTACCATATCAAATGGTTCGATAATGATTCCGACCTCGACAACATCCGCGACGATCCCCGCTTCCAGAAACTCCTCGCCGCCGCGATGACGCAGCGCGAGCGGATCGAAAGGACCGGGAGCTGAGGTCGACCGTTTCCCGGCCGTTCACTGGCGCATCGGCCCGAAAATCGCAATCGATTTTCGGAAAGCACGTTGCGTAGATTCAAAGTGTTACAGCGCCCTTTGCGCGGCTGATAAGGCGCGCGGCGCTGTAAGCTTCAAAATCGCTGTGACATCCCTCCTTCACCTCTGTAATCTCCTTTGAAAAACAGGGGAAACATCCGTGCGCATCCTGCTCACCGAAGACAATATCGCGCTGGCCGATGGCCTGTCGGCGATCTTGCGCGGCACGGGCCATGCTGTCGATGTCGTCCATGACGGGGCGTCTGCCGATGCGGTCATCGCCGCGGAAAGTTTCGATCTGGTGATCCTCGACCTCAACCTGCCCGAGATGGACGGGCTCGACGTGCTGCGCGCCATGCGCGCCCGGCAGAACCAGGCGGCCGTTCTCATCCTGACCGCGCGCGGCACGCCGGAAGAACGGGTGAAGGGCCTCGATCTCGGTGCCGACGACTATCTGATCAAGCCCTTCGACATCGCCGAATTCGAAGCCCGCGTGCGCGTATTGCTGCGCCGCCAGGCCGGGCTGCGCTCGGCGACCGTCAGCTTCGGCGGCATCTCCTTCGATCTCAATTCCCGCACCTTTTCATCGGGCGCCACGCCCCTCGATATTCCCGCCCGCGAGCTCGGCCTGCTCGAAATCCTCTTCATGCGGGCCGGCAAGGTCGTCGCCAAGGAGGCGATCATTCAATCGCTGACGGCCTTCGACGACGACATTTCCGCAAACGCCATCGAGCAATATGTCAGCCGCCTACGAAAGCGCCTGTCGCCGCACGGACTGACCGTGAAGACTGCTCGCGGGATCGGCTATTATCTCGACAAGCTGCCCGAGGCCTCATGAAAGCCGCCTATTCCCTCAGACGCCGGCTGCTCTTCTGGCTGCTGGTCTCGACAGCCGTCATCGGCACGCTGGCACTCGCCGATACCTACCGCGAGGCGGTCCAGACTTCCAATATCGTCTCCGACCGCGTCCTCGCCGGTTCCGCGTTGGCAATCGCCGAGCGCGTCGTCGTCGCCGAGGATGGCACGCTGCAGGTCGATATCCCCTATGTCGCACTCGAGATGCTGACCTCGGCCGCGCAGGATCGCGTCTTCTACCGCGTCGACGGCCCGCCGGGCCGATTCATCACCGGCTACCAGTCCTTGCCGGTCCTGAAGAAGACGCCGGGCGATGCCGCCTCCTTCGCCGACAACACCTTCCGCGGCGAACCGATCCGCGTCGCCACACTTGAACGTTCGGCATCGACAGGAATCCGCTCCGTGCCCTTCGTCGTGACGGTGGCTGAAACCGCCATCGCCCGCCGGCAGTTGGCGCGGGCAATCCTTGTCCGCTCCGCACTCCGCCTCGCCTTCATGATCGCGGGCGCGGCCGTCATCGTCTGGATCTCGGTCACGGTGGCGCTCCGCCCGCTCTACAAGCTCGGCGACGCCATCGGCGAACGCAGCCCCGATGATCTGCATCCGATCAAGCAGACCGTACCGAGCGAGGTCGAGCCGCTGGTCGATACGGTGAATTCCTTCATGGTCCGCCTGCAATCGGCGCTCGATGCGCTCCGCCATTTCACCGGCAATGCCAGCCATCAGCTGCGCACGCCGCTGGCGATCATCCGCACTCAGCTCGCCCTTTCCGCCCGCGCCGGCTCGCTCGATGAGGCCCAGGCGGCAGCACTGAAGGGAGACCAGGCGGTCGCACATGCCGAACGCATCCTCGCCCAGCTTCTCCTGATGGCCAAGATCGACGCCGCCACCGCCAAGGAGGCGCTGACCGCCTCCGCCATCGATCTCGCCGCCATTGCCCAGGAGATCACCGGCGAACAGATCCCGACGGCCGCCGTCGCCGGCATCGATCTCGGCTTCGAGGGCGAGAGCCCGGCGATGGTCCGCGCCGAGCCGCTGCTGATCGGCGAAATGCTGCGCAACCTTGCCGGCAATGCCATCGCCTATGCCGGCAAGGGAGCTGAGGTCACCGTCCGGATCATCGCCGCCTCGGAGACAATCCGCCTCGAAGTCGAGGACAATGGCCCCGGCATTCCGCGCGAGAAGCTGGAAGCAGTGCGCCGGCGTTTTTCGCGCGGCAATGATTCCGGTGCGCCCGGTGCCGGCCTCGGCCTGCCGATCGTCGAAGAAATCGCCAATCTTTTCAATGCCGCGCTGACGCTGGAGCCGGGCACCGGCGGCAAGGGCCTGAAGGCGGCTGTCACCTTTGCCAAGGCGGCATAAAAGCTGCCTGCCTTTCCGCCTTGCTTTCTTTCGCTGCATTGCACACACTGATTTTCGGGAACAGCAAGCCGCACGACGATGCGAGCCGGATAAAAAGAGAAATATGTCGATCAAAGCCAGCATCTATCATCTGACGCATTACACCTATGACAAGCCGGTCCGCCTCGGCCCACAGATCATCCGGCTGAAACCTGCCTCGCATTCGAAGACACGGGTGCTCAGCCACTCGCTGAAGGTCACGCCCGCCAACCATTTCGTCAACCTGCAGCAGGACCCTTACGGCAACTACCTTGCCCGCTATGTCTTTCCGGACCCTGTGACCGAATTCAAGATCGAGGTCGATCTCGTCGCCGACATGACGGTCTACAATCCCTTCGACTTCTTCGTCGAGGAAGAGGCGACCAAGTGGCCCTTCGGATACCCTGAAACGATCCAGGAGGATCTGTCGATCTACATGACGCCGGAGCCGGCCGGTCCGCGCCTGAAGGCGCTGCTGCCGACGCTCGACTGGTCGCCCGACCAGCCGACGGTCGATATGATCGTCGGCCTGAATGCCCGCTTGCAGCGGCAGATCGGCTATGTCATCCGCATGGAAACCGGCGTGCAGACGCCGGAAGAAACGCTGGAAACTGCCAAGGGCTCCTGCCGCGACACCAGCTGGCTGCTCGTCCAGATCCTTCGCCATCTCGGCCTCGCCGCCCGCTTCGTCTCCGGTTATCTCATCCAGCTGACGCCGGACCTGAAGGCGCTCGACGGCCCCTCCGGCACCGAAGTCGATTTCACTGACCTGCATGCCTGGGCGGAGGTCTATCTGCCCGGCGCCGGCTGGGTTGGCCTCGATCCGACGTCCGGCCTGCTGACCGGCGAAAGCCACATCCCGCTTGCCGCCACGCCGCATTATCGCAACGCCGCTCCGATCTCCGGCGGTTATTTTGGCGAGGCCGAAACCGAATTCGCCTTCGACATGAAGGTCTCGCGCGTCGCCGAGCACCCGCGCATCACCAAGCCCTTTTCCGATGAAAGCTGGGAGGAGCTCAACGAACTCGGCGAGAAGGTCGACAGCGTCCTCGAAGCCGAGGACGTGCATCTGACGATGGGCGGCGAGCCGACCTTCGTTTCGATCGACGACTTCCAGTCCGAGGAGTGGAACACCGCCGCCGTCGGCCCGACCAAGCGCGAAAAGGCCGACATCCTGATCCGCAAGCTGCATGAACGCTTCGCCCCCGGCGGTTTCCTGCATTATGGCCAGGGCAAATGGTATCCGGGCGAAAGCCTGCCGCGCTGGACCTTCTCGCTTTACTGGCGCCGCGACGGCAAGCCGGTCTGGCAGAATCTCGATCTGGTCGCCGCCGAAGGCAAGGATACCGGCGTCAAAGCCGAGGATGCCGAAAAGCTCCTGACGGCGATCGCAAAGGAACTGGCGATCAAGCCCGACATGGTGCAGCCGGCCTATGAAGATCCGGCCGACTGGATCATCAAGGAAGGCAGCCTTCCCGAAAATGTCGATCCGTCGAATTCGAAGCTGAAGGATCCCGAGGAGCGCAGCCGTATCGCTCGCGTCTTCGCCCGCGGCCTCACGACCCCGACCGGTTACGTCCTTCCGGTTCAGGCATGGAACGCCAAGGCAGCCGAAACACGGGTCTGGGTCAGCGAGAAATGGCGCACCCGCCGCGGCAAGATCTTCCTCGTCCCGGGCGACAGTCCGATCGGATACCGCCTGCCGCTCGGCACGCTGCCCTATGTTCCCCCGGCGCGTTACCCCTATATCCACCCCGCCGATCCGACGATCCCGCGGGGACCGCTGCCTGACGTCTTCGTACCGGCCGGTCGGGCCATGCCGGAAGCCTCCTTCCATGCCGACGAGAGCAATCGCGGCCGGATCGAACAGACGCTCGGCGAGCTTCGCGGCGCCGTACGCACCGCCATGTCGGTTGAGCCGCGCGACGGCAGGCTCTGCATCTTCATGCCGCCGGTGGAGCGCATCGAGGATTATCTCGAGCTGATCGCCGCCGCCGAAAACGCCGCCGCCGAGCTCAAGCTTCCCGTCCATATCGAAGGCTATCCGCCGCCGCAGGACGAGCGCATCAACGTCATCCGCGTCGCCCCGGATCCCGGCGTCATCGAGGTCAACATCCATCCGGCCTCCAACTGGAAGGACTGCGTCGACATCACCACGGCGATCTACGAGGAGGCGCGCGCGACCCGGCTCGGCGCCGACAAGTTCATGATCGATGGTCGCCATACCGGCACCGGCGGCGGCAACCATGTCGTCGTCGGCAGCGCCAATCCGAACAACAGCCCCTTCCTGCGCCGTCCCGATCTCTTAAAGAGCGTCGTCCTCCACTGGCAGCGTCACCCCGCGCTCTCCTATCTCTTCTCCGGCATGTTCATCGGCCCGACCAGCCAGGCGCCGCGTATCGACGAGGCTCGTCACGACAGCCTCTACGAGCTGGAGATCGCCATGGCGCAGATCGGAGCCCCCGGCCGTGGCCAGCAACCGCTGCCCTGGCTCGTCGACCGCCTGTTCCGCAATCTTCTGACCGACGTCACCGGCAACACCCACCGCGCCGAGATCTGCATCGACAAGCTGTTCTCGCCCGACGGCCCGACAGGACGGCTTGGCCTCATCGAGTTCCGCGGTTTCGAGATGCCGCCGAACGCGCGCATGTCGCTTGCCCAGCAATTGCTGGTGCGCGCGCTGATCGCCCGTTTCTGGGTCAATCCGGTCGACGGCAAGTTCGTCCGCTGGGGCACGACCCTGCACGATCGTTTTATGCTGCCGCATTTCGTCTGGGCCGACTTCCTCGACGTGCTCGCCGATCTTCGCGAAAACGGCTTCGACGTCAGTCCGGAATGGTTCAAGGCCCAGCTCGAATTTCGCTTCCCCTTCTGCGGCGAGGTCGAATACGAGGGCTCGAAGCTGGAGCTGCGCCAGGCGCTGGAGCCCTGGCACGTCATGGGCGAGGAAGGCGCGCCGGGCGGCACCGCCCGCTACGTCGACAGCTCCGTCGAACGCCTGCAGGTGCGGCTCGAAACCAACAACGTCTCGCGTTATACCGTCACCTGCAATGGCCGCACCCTGCCGCTGACGCCCACCGGCACATCGGGCGTGTCGGTCGCCGGCGTCCGCTACAAGGCGTGGCAGCCGGCGTCGGGCTTGCATCCCGTCCTGCCGATCAACACACCTTTGACTTTTGACATTTATGATACATGGTCCAAACGTTCGATCGGCGGCTGCATCTATCATGTTGCCCATCCGGGTGGCCGGACCTATGACACCTTCCCGGTCAACGGTAACGAGGCGGAAGCAAGACGGCTCACCCGGTTCGAGCCGTGGGGGCATACGGCGGGCGGATACATTCCGCGCGTCGAGACGGGTTCGCCGGAATTTCCGCTGACGCTGGATCTGAGGCGGCCCGCCGGGGTTTGAGGCCGAGGGTTTGAGGCTTAGGTTTTGATGGGCAAGAAGCCGGCAGTGGAGCGCAGGGAAGAGGCAGAGGACCGCATCGCCAAGAATGCGGCCTTCGACTATGCGCCGCATCCCGATACCGCCGATGAGATGGTCGACAACGATGGCGCCGTCCGCCCTGTCTGGCAAAATTTCCTCTCGCATCTGAGCGCAATGCCGGAAAAGGATCTTGCCGAGCGCTTCGCCCGCGCCGACCGCTACCTCCGTGATGCCGGCGTCTTCTATCGCGCCTATGGCAGCAAGGGCACCGGCGAGCGAGCCTGGCCGATCTCGCATATCCCCGTGCTCATCGACGAGCGCGAATGGCAGACGCTTTCGGCAGGCCTCGTCCAGCGCGCCGACCTGCTGGAAGCGATCATCGCCGATATCTACGGCGACAACCGGCTGGTGGAGGAAGGTTTCCTGCCGCCGGCACTGATCGCCGCCAATCCCGAATTCCAGCGCCCGCTCGCCGGCATCAAGCCGGCATCCGGTCATTATCTGCATTTCTGCGCCTTCGAGATCGGTCGCGGTCCTGACGGCAACTGGTGGGTGCTGGCCGACAGGACGCAGGCTCCCTCAGGCGCTGGTTTCGCGCTGGAAAGCCGCGTCGCGACGACTCGCGCCTTCTCGGATATCTATGCCGAAACCCCGGTCCATCGCCTCGCCTCCTTCTTCGGCGCCTTCCGCGACGCGCTACAGGGTATGAAACATTCGGGCGACGACCGCATCGCCGTGCTGACACCCGGCCCCGCCAACGAGACCTACTACGAACACGCCTACATCGCCCGCTATCTCGGCTTCATGCTGCTCGAGGGCGAGGATCTGACCGTCGTCAAGGGCCGTGTCATGGTGCGCACCGTCGCCGGCTTGAAGCCGATCGGCGTGCTCTGGCGCCGTCTCGATTCGGCGTTTGCCGACCCGCTGGAGTTGAACCAAAATTCGCATATCGGCACGCCCGGCCTCGTGGAAGCGCTGCGCGCCGAAAGCCTCACCATCGTCAATGCGCTCGGCACCGGTATTCTTGAAACCCGGGCGCTTCTCGCCTTCATGCCGACCATCTGTCACCATCTGCTTGGCGAGGATCTGCATTTGCCCTCGATCGCTACCTGGTGGTGCGGTCAGGAGGAAGAGCGCGAGCACGTGGCAAAAAACATCGAAAAGATGGTCATCGGCCCTGCCTATTCCCGTGCCCCCTTCTTCGACGATAACGGCGAATCCGTGCTCGGCTCATCGCTGCGCGCGGCTGCCAAGGATTCGATCACCGACTGGCTGAGTTCGGACGGCCCGAAGCTCGTCGGCCAGGAGGTCGTCACGCTGTCGACCACACCCGCCTGGGTGGACGGCAAGCTCGTGCCGCGGCCGATGTCGCTGCGCGTCTTCGCCGCGCGCACCGCAAACGGCTGGCAGATCATGCCCGGCGGTTTTGCCCGCATCGGCTCCGGCGCCGATGTCGCGGCGATCGCCATGCAGTCCGGCGGTGCGGCCGCCGATGTCTGGATCGTCAGTGACAAGCCGGTCGAGCGCCACACGCTGCTGCCTGCCGAAGGCAGCTTCACCCGCAACATGCCGGGCAGCCTGCCGAGTCGGGCGGCCGACAACCTGTTCTGGCTCGGCCGCTACATCGAGCGCGCCGAAGGGGCGCTGCGCATCCTGCGCGCCTGGCATGCGCGTTACGCCGAAGCTGCCGATCCGAGCCAGCCGCTGCTCGCCGATGTCTCCGACTATCTCACGGCCGTCGATATCGATACTGCCGACGCCGTGCCGGAAACGCTGCTGCGCAACATCGACAGCGCCGTTTATTCGGCCAGCAACATCCGCGACCGTTTCTCCCCGGACGGCTGGCTGGCGCTCAACGATCTCGCCAAGACCGCCCGCCGCTTCCACGTCACCGTCGCTGCCGGCGACGATGCCAGCCACGCAATGACAATCCTCTTGCGGAAGCTTGCAGGCTTCGCCGGTCTCATGCATGAAAACATGTACCGCTTCACCGGTTGGCGGTTCCTTTCGCTCGGCCGTTATATCGAACGCGGCCTGCACATGACGCGCCTGCTCGGCCACATGTCAGGCCCGGAAGCGCCTGACGGCGCGCTCGACATGCTGCTGGAGATCGGCGACAGCGTCATGACCCATCGCCGCCGCTATAACGTCAACACCGCGCGGCTGACCGTCACCGACCTCTTGGCGCTCGACCCGCTCAACCCGCGTTCGGTCCTCTTCCAGGTGAACGAGATCCATCACGAGGTCGAACAATTGCCGAATGCCATGATCAACGGCCAGATGTCGCCCTTCTACCGCGAGGCGATGCGGCTCCACTCCGGCCTGGCGGTGATGACGCCGGAGGGCATGGGCGTCGAAGTCTATCAGCGACTCGAACGCGAATTGGAGCAGCTCTCCGATCTGCTCGCCCAAACCTATCTCGGGTGACGGCCGTGCTCTACGATCTCTCCCTCCACATGGGTTACAGCTACGACGCGCCGGCCTCCGGCGCCCGCCACATCATGCGCCTGATGCCGCTGTCGCTGGCCAATCGGCAGCGGCTGATCGCCGGCTCGATCACCATTTCGCCCTCGCCGGACGAGCAGTCGCATTTCGTCGATTTCTTCCATCACCCCACCACCTCCTTCCTGCTGCGCGCGCCGCACGAGACGCTCGACATTCGCATGCAGGCCCGGGTGCAGGTGGAAAGCCAGCCGATCGCCGCCGATTTCTCGCCGCTGCTTGCCGACCTGCCGGAGGAGATATCAGGCATGTGGTCGCTGGCGCCGGATTCGCCGCACCATTTCCTCGGTGACAGCCCGCGCCTCACCGAAGCGCGCGAGATCGCCGACTATGCGCGAGGCTGCGCCACGCCTGATCTGACGGCCATGCAGATCGCTCATGCGCTCTGCGCCCGCATCAACAAGGATTTCACCTACGACCCGGAGGCGACGACGGTGGACACCACGCCGCTCGAGGCGTTCAAGTTGAAGCGCGGCGTCTGCCAGGATTTCACCCATGTGATGATCCAGGCTCTCAGAAGCCTCGGCATTCCGGCCGGCTACGTCTCCGGCTTCCTGCGCACCATCCCGCCACCCGGCAAGGAACGGCTGGAAGGGGCGGACGCCATGCATGCCTGGGTGCGCATCTGGTGCGGCGAGACGATCGGCTGGATCGAACTGGACCCGACCAACAACATTCCCGCCGGCATGGACCACATCGTCGTCGCCTACGGCCGGGACTACTCCGATGTCGTCCCCGTCATCGGCGTCTTGAAGAGCTATGGCGGCCACCGCGCCGTCCAGGCGGTCGACGTCATTCCGCTGAAATAATCCCAAAACTGGAAAAATCCGACGATTCGTTAAAATTGCATTGACGCCGTAAGGACGGCGGAAAGGAGAGCGTGCCCAATATCACCTCGACAGGGCCTCCATACACGGGTGAACATGATGAGCACCTCCTTTTTGCATCCCTGCCTGCGTCGCATGCTTGGCGACCGTGGCGGTAATTTCGGTATAATGACGGCGATCGTACTGCCCGTCCTTTTTGGGGCTGCCGGCATGGCGATCCAGGTGGGCGATATATTGCTCTCGAAACAGCAGTTGCGGGAAGCCGCCGATTCGGCCGCGCTGGCAACCGCGACCGCCCTGGCAAACGGCACGATCCAAACCTCACAGGCCGAAGCCTTTGCGCGGGATTTCGTGGCGGGGCAGATGGCGAATTACCTGCAAAGCAGCGTCGATATCAAGAGCGCGACAGGCGTCGACGTCCGGACAACGACATCGGGAAAGTCGATATCGTACCAGGTGACGGTTTCACCAAGTTACGACCTAGCGGTCAACCCACTCATGCAGGCGGTCGGCTTCAGCACGCAGCATCTTTCGACATCAAGCACGACGATCGGCGGCCAATCGCAAACCCAGGGTTCCATCTCGATGTATCTCGCCCTCGATAAGTCGGGGTCGATGGGAGATCCTACCGCCACCGTCATGACGGAATCATTCACCTATAAATGCAACGAGCACCTCAACAAAAACGGTAAGACAATCTACGACACCTGCACCGGCACGCGTACGCGTTATTACACAAAAATAGAAGCGCTGAAGCTCGCCGCCGGCAATCTTTTTGGTCAACTCAATAGCGCCGATCCCAATGCCGAATATGTACGCACAGGCGCGGTATCCTACGATATCATTGAATATCCAGCCAGCAGTCTCGCCTGGGGAACTGCCGGTGTCTCCAGCTATGTCAACGCCCTTCAGTCCGGCGGCGGCACGAACTCCAGCGGCGCAATGAACACGGCCTATTCGTCCCTGACGGCTAAGAACGCTGCGGGGAATGACGCCGAAGACGCCGCCCACCAGCAGAAAACCGGGCAGCTACCGAAGAAGTACATCGTCTTCATGACCGACGGCGACAATAACAATGATAGCAGCGGCGGCCGTTCCTACGACACCGCGACGAAGAAGACATGCGACGACGCGAAATCGAAAGGCATCGAAATCTATACGATTGCCTTCATGGCACCCTCGGGCGGGCAGGCGCTGCTGCATTATTGCGCCTCCGATGACGCGCATTATTTCCAGGCGGAAAAGATGGAAGACCTGCTTGCCGCCTTCAAGGCGATCGGAGCGAAGGCTTCCGCGCAGCTGACACGTCTGACGAACTGACGATCGGTCCCCGCGAAAAGCCGAACAAAAAGCCGCTCCGGAACAAACAGGAGCGGCTTTTCGTTATCGCTATCCCACCCATCTGATCGGGAAAAGCGATTGAAATCAACCCCTCGACCCCTGTGAATGTGAAGGTTTCGCAAATTTTTCGTTTGTCCAAATCCTTTGTTGCAAGTGCTTAGTAACGATGCATAAACTGTCGGCTGCACAAGCGACGAATTGATTGAATCAGGCATAACGTCCTGAAACAAAATTAAAATTGGCGAGACCTGACGATGAACACTGTTTCTAAGCCGATCATCCCTTCCCCCGCCCCTCGCAGTTCAAGGCCGGAAATTCTCGCTGAAGAAATCATTGAACGTCTGACCTACCGCATCGGCAAGGATGCCAAGGTGGCAAAGCCGCATGACTGGCTGACGGCGACGATCCTGGTGGTGCGCGACCGCATCATCGACAGGTGGATGGCGTCCACCCGCGAGGTCTATGCGACCGGCGCCAAGCGCGTCTATTATCTTTCTCTTGAATTCCTGATCGGCCGCCTGATGCGCGACGCCGTCTCCAACCTCGGCCTGATGGAGGAGGTGCGCGATGCGCTCGCTTCGCTCGGCGTCGATGTCAACGTCATCGCCGGCCTGGAGCCGGATGCCGCACTCGGCAACGGCGGCCTCGGCCGCCTGGCTGCCTGTTTCATGGAGAGCATGGCGACGGTCGACGTTCCAGCCTACGGCTACGGCATCCGCTATGTCCACGGGCTCTTTCGCCAGCAGCTGGCCGACGGCTGGCAGGTCGAACTGCCGGAAAACTGGCTCGCCCATGGCAATCCCTGGGAATTCGAGCGCCGCGAAAGCTCCTATGAAATCGGCTTCGGCGGCGCCGTCGAATTCATCACCACCCATGACGACCAGCCACGCTACGTCTGGAAACCAGCCGAGCGCGTCATTGCCGCCGCCTTCGATACGCCGGCCGTCGGCTGGCGCGGCAAGCGCGTCAACACGCTGCGCCTCTGGTCGGCGCAACCGATCGATCCGATCCTGCTCGATGCCTTCAATGCCGGCGACCACATCGGCGCGCTCCGCGAAAGCAACAAAGCCGAAAGCCTGACCCGGGTTCTCTATCCTGCCGACGCCACCCCGGCCGGCCAAGAGTTGCGCCTGCGCCAGGAATTCTTCTTCTCGTCGGCCTCGCTGCAGGACATACTGCGCCGCCATCTGCAGCAATATGACGACTTCACCTCGCTGCCGGACAAGGTGGCGATCCAGCTGAACGACACTCACCCCGCCGTCTCGGTGGCCGAACTCGTGCGCCTGCTCTGTGACGTACACGGGATGGATTTCGACCAGGCCTGGGAAATCACCCGCCATACCTTTTCCTACACCAACCACACGCTTCTGCCCGAAGCACTGGAAAGCTGGGCGGTGCCGCTGTTCGAGCGCCTGCTACCGCGTCACATGCAGATCATCTATGCGATCAATGCCAAGATCCTGATCGACGCTCGCAAGGGCAAGAACTTCTCCGATGCGGAAATCCGCTCGATCTCGCTGATCGATGAAAGTGGCGATCGCCGCGTGCGCATGGGCAACCTCGCTTTCGTCGGCTCGCATTCGATCAACGGCGTCTCGGCCCTGCACACCGACCTGATGAAGGTCACGGTCTTCGCCGACCTGCACAAGCTCTATCCCAACCGCATCAACAACAAGACCAACGGCATCACGCCGCGCCGCTGGCTGCAGCAGTGCAATCCCGGTCTCACCGGTCTGATCCGCGAAGCGATCGGCGACGAATTCCTCGATGATGCCGAGAAGCTGCGTGCGCTCGACGGGCATTCCTCCGATCCGGCTTTCCAGCAGAAATTCGCGGCGGTAAAGCGCGCCAACAAGGTGGCGCTCTCCAACCTCGTCGCCAGCCGCATGGGCGTGAAGCTCGATCCGTCGGCAATGTTCGACATCCAGATCAAGCGCATCCACGAATACAAGCGTCAGCTGCTGAACATCATCGAGGCCGTCGCGCTCTACGATCAGATTCGCTCGCATCCCGAGCTCGACTGGGTGCCGCGCGTGAAACTCTTCGCCGGCAAGGCGGCGCCGAGTTACTACAATGCCAAGCTCATCATCAAGCTGATCAACGACGTCTCCCGCACGATCAACAACGACCCGTCGGTGCGCGGCCTGCTGAAGATCGTCTTCGTCCCGAACTACAATGTCTCCCTCGCCGAAGTCATGGTTCCGGCCGCCGACCTTTCCGAGCAGATCTCGACCGCCGGCATGGAAGCATCCGGCACCGGCAACATGAAGTTCGGCCTGAACGGCGCGCTGACGATCGGCACGCTCGATGGCGCCAATGTCGAGATGCGCGACAATGTCGGCGAGGACAACATCGTCATCTTCGGCCTGAAGGCCGACGAAGTGTCGAAGGTCCGCAGCGATGGCCACAATCCCCGCGCCATCATCGAAGGATCGCGCGAACTCGCTCAGGCGCTCGCCGCCATCAGCTCCGGCGTCTTCTCGCCCGATGACCGCAACCGTTACACGGCGCTGATCGACGGCATCTATTCGCACGATTGGTTCATGGTCGCCGCCGATTTCGACGCCTATGCCCAGGCCCAGCGCGAGGTCGACCAGATCTGGACCAACCAGTCCGCCTGGTACACCAAGACGATCAACAATACGGCGCGGATGGGCTGGTTCTCTTCCGACCGTACGATCAGGCAATATGCAGACGAAATCTGGAGAGCCGGATGAAAACGCCGAAAACCATCCCTGAAGTAAAGCTTTCCTGGGAAATTTCGGCAGATGAAATCACGGCGATCCTTGCCGGCTCGCATTCCAATCCCTTTGCCGTCCTAGGTGTGCACCAGGCCGGCGACGTTTTCGTCGCCCGGTGCTTCATCCCGGGCGCGGAGGAGGTGACCGCCATGACGCTCGACGGCGGCGTCATCGGCGAACTGAAACGGCTCCATGCCGACGGCGTCTTCGCCGGTCCGGTTTCCCTTACCAAACTCCAGCCGGTGCGTTACCGCGCCCGGCGCGGCGATGCCGAATGGGCTGTCACCGATCCCTACAGTTTCGGTCCGGTGCTCGGACCGATGGATGATTATTTCGCCCGCGAAGGCTCGCATCTGCGGCTGTTCGACAAGATGGGCGCCCACCTTATCAAGCATGACGGCGCCCAAGGCATCCATTTCGCCGTCTGGGCGCCGAATGCGCAGCGCGTCTCCGTCGTCGGTGATTTCAACAATTGGGACGGCCGCCGCCACGTAATGCGCTTCCGCGCCGACAGCGGCATCTGGGAAATCTTTGCCCCTGATGTACCGATCGGCGTTGCCTACAAGTTCGAGATCCGCGGCAAGGACGGCGTATTGCTGCCGCTAAAGGCCGATCCCTTCGCGCGCCGCAGCGAGCTCCGGCCGAAGACAGCCTCTATCACCGCCGCCGAGCTGGAGCAGGAGTGGGAAGACGAAGCCCATCTGAAACACTGGCGCGAGACCGACAAGCGCCGGCAGCCGATCTCGATCTACGAGGTGCATGCCGCCTCCTGGCAGCGCCGGCAGGACGGCACGATGCTGTCCTGGGACGAGCTCGCCTCCAGCCTCATCCCCTATTGCGCCGACATGGGCTTCACCCATATTGAATTCCTGCCGATCACCGAGCATCCCTACGATCCCTCCTGGGGTTACCAGACGACCGGCCTTTACGCGCCGACCGCACGTTTCGGCGAGCCCGAGGGTTTTGCCCGTTTTGTCAACGGCTGCCACAAGGTCGGCATCGGCGTCATCCTCGACTGGGTGCCGGCGCATTTCCCGACCGACGAGCACGGCCTCGGCTGGTTCGACGGCACGGCTCTCTACGAGCACGAGGACCCGCGCAAGGGCTTCCATCCCGACTGGAGCACGGCGATCTACAATTTCGGCCGCACCGAGGTCGTTTCCTATCTCGTCAACAACGCGCTCTACTGGGCCGAAAAATTCCATCTCGACGGTCTGCGTGTCGATGCCGTCGCCTCGATGCTCTACCTTGATTATTCCCGCAAGCACGGCGAGTGGATCCCGAACGAATACGGCGGCAACGAGAACCTCGAAGCGGTCCGTTTTCTGCAGGATCTCAACATCCGCATCTATGGCAAAAATTCCAACGTGATGACCATCGCCGAGGAATCGACCTCCTGGCCGAAAGTCTCGCAGCCCGTTCATGAAGGCGGCCTCGGCTTTGGCTTCAAGTGGAACATGGGCTTCATGCACGACACGCTGAGCTACATGAGCCGCGATCCTATCTATCGCGGGCACCATCACAACGAGCTCACCTTCGGCCTGCTCTACGCCTATTCGGAAAATTTCGTCCTGCCGCTCTCGCATGACGAGGTTGTCCATGGAAAAGGCTCTTTGATCGCCAAGATGCCGGGCGACGACTGGCAGAAGTTCGCCAATCTGCGCGCCTACTACGCTTATATGTGGGGCTATCCGGGCAAGAAGCTGCTGTTTATGGGCCAGGAATTCGCCCAATGGAGCGAGTGGAGCGAAGATAAGGCACTAGACTGGAACCTGCTTCAGTATCGCATGCACGAGGGCATGCGGCGCCTGGTCCGCGATCTTAATTTCACCTATCGCAGCAAGCCGGCGCTGCATGCGCGTGACTGCGAGGGCGAAGGTTTCGAATGGCTGGTCGCCGACGACCACCAGAATTCCGTCTTTGCCTGGCTGCGCAAGGCGCCAGGCCAGAAGCCGGTCGCCGTCATTACCAATTTCACCCCTGTCTACCGCGAGAACTACTCGATCCGCCTGCCGTCCGCAGGGCGCTGGCGGGAAATCCTGAACACCGATGCCGACATCTACGGCGGCAGCGGCAAGGGCAATGGCGGGCGCGTGCAGGCCGTCGATGCCGGCGGCAACATCACCTGCTCGATTACCTTGCCGCCCTTGGCGACAATCATGCTTGAACCTGAAAATTAGTGACTGGTGGGAGGAGAAAATGGTAGAAAAGCGCGTTCAGCCACTTGCCCGCGATGCAATGGCTTATGTTCTGGCGGGCGGCAGGGGAAGCCGTCTCAAGGAACTCACCGACCGGCGTGCCAAGCCGGCCGTTTATTTCGGCGGCAAAGCCCGCATCATCGATTTCGCCCTGTCGAACGCCCTGAATTCCGGCATCCGCCGCATCGGCGTCGCCACGCAATACAAGGCGCATTCGCTGATCCGCCACATGCAGCGCGGCTGGAACTTCTTCCGCCCCGAGCGCAACGAGAGCTTCGATATTCTGCCCGCCAGCCAGCGCGTCTCTGAGACGCAATGGTATGAAGGCACGGCCGACGCCGTCTATCAGAACATCGACATCATCCAGGATTACGGCGTCGAATACATGGTCATTCTTGCCGGCGACCACGTCTACAAGATGGACTATGAATGGATGCTGCAGCAGCACGTCGATTCCGGCGCCGACGTCACGATCGGCTGCCTGGAAGTGCCGCGCATGGAAGCGGTGGGCTTCGGCGTCATGCATGTCAACGACAAGGACGAGATCATCGCCTTCGTCGAGAAACCGGCCGATCCGCCGCCCATTCCCGACAAGCCGGATTTCGCCCTCGCCTCGATGGGCATCTACGTCTTCCACACCAAGTTCCTGCTCGATGCGTTGCGCCGCGACGCCGCCGACCCGACGTCGAGCCGCGACTTCGGCAAGGACATCATCCCCTATATCGTCAACAACGGTAAGGCGGTCGCCCACCGCTTCGCCAAGTCCTGCGTCCGTTCCGATTTCGAGCACGAGCCCTACTGGCGCGACGTCGGCACGATCGATGCCTATTGGCAGGCCAATATCGACCTGACGGCGATCGTTCCAGAGCTCGACATCTACGACAAGTCCTGGCCGATCTGGACCTATGCCGAAATCACCCCACCGGCGAAATTCGTCCATGACGACGAAGATCGCCGCGGCTCGGCCACCTCCTCCGTTGTGTCAGGCGACTGCATCATCTCGGGCGCCATGCTCAACAACAGCCTGCTTTTCACCGGGGTCAGGGCGAACTCCTTCTCCAAGATGGAAGGGGCGGTCATTCTGCCAAACGTGAAGATCGGACGGCGCGCGCAGCTCAAGAATGTGGTGATAGACCATGGTGTCATCATTCCGGAGGGCCTGGTTGTCGGCGAGGACGCCGAGCTCGATGCCAAGCGCTTCCGGCGGACGGAAAGCGGCATCTGCCTGATCACGCAACCGATGATCGACAAGCTGGATATCTGACTTATGAAAGTTCTTTCGGTTTCGTCCGAAGTCTTCCCTTTGATCAAGACAGGGGGTCTGGCCGATGTGTCCGGCGCCCTGCCGATTACTCTGAAAGCCTTCGGGGTCGAGACCAAGACCCTTCTGCCCGGCTATCCCGCCGTCATGAAGGTCATTCGCGACCCCGTCGTCAGGCTCGAATTCCCCGACCTGCTCGGTGAGCGGGCGACCGTGATCGAGGTTGAGCACGAGGGCCTCGATCTGCTCATCCTCGATGCGCCGGCCTATTACGACAGGCCGGGCGGCCCCTATCTCGATCCGCTCGGCAAGGACTATCCCGATAACTGGCGCCGTTTCGCCGCCCTGTCGCTTGCCGCCTCCGAGATCGCGGCCGGTCTGCTGCCCGGCTGGCGGCCGGATCTCGTCCACACCCACGACTGGCAGGCGGCGCTGACCTCGGTCTATATGCGTTACTACCCGACGCCGGAATTGCCGAGCGTTCTGACCATCCACAACATCGCCTTCCAGGGCCAGTTCGGTTCAGAGATCTTTCCCGGCCTGCGCCTGCCCGCCCATGCCTTCGCCACCGAAAGCATCGAATATTACGGCACTGTCGGCTTCCTCAAAGGCGGGCTGAAGACCGCCCATGCGATCACGACAGTCAGCCCCACCTATGCCGACGAGATCCTGACGTCGGAATTCGGCATGGGGCTCGAAGGCGTCATCGCCAGCCGCATCGACGATCTGCACGGCATCGTCAACGGCATCGACACCGATATCTGGAACCCGGCGACCGACCCTGTCGTCCACACCCATTACGGCCCGACGACGCTGAGGAACCGCGAGGAGAACCGTCGGTCGATCGCCGAATTCTTCGGTCTCGACAATGACGACGCCCCGATCTTCTGCGTCATCAGCCGTCTCACCTGGCAGAAGGGCATGGATGTCGTCGCCAACGTCGCCGACGAGATCGTCGCCATGGGCGGCAAGCTCGTTGTGCTCGGCTCCGGCGAAGCCGCGCTGGAAGGCGCGCTGCTCGCTTCCGCCAACCGTCACCCCGGTCGCATCGGCGTCTCGATTGGCTATAACGAGCCGATGTCGCACCTGATGCAGGCCGGCTGCGATGCGATCATCATCCCCTCGCGTTTTGAGCCCTGCGGCCTGACCCAGCTTTACGGTCTGCGCTACGGCTGCGTGCCGATCGTCGCCCGCACCGGCGGTTTGAACGACACGGTGATCGACGCCAATCATGCCGCACTTGCGGCGAAAGTGGCAACCGGCATACAATTTGCCCCCGTGACAGAAACGGGCATGCTACAGGCAATCCGCCGTGCGATGCATTTTTACCAGGACCGAAAACTCTGGACCCAATTGCAAAAGCAGGGCATGAAATCGGATGTCTCCTGGGAGAAGAGCGCCGAACGCTACGCTGCCCTCTATTCAAGCCTCGTCTCGAAAGGCATGTGACCTAAAATGATCAAGTCCGTCCCCACCACGCCCTATCTGGACCAGAAACCCGGCACGTCGGGCCTGCGCAAGAAGGTTCCGGTCTTCCAGCAGCCGAACTATGCGGAGAACTTCATCCAGTCGATCTTCGATTCGCTGGAAGGCTATCAGGGCAAGTGCCTGGTCATCGGCGGCGACGGACGCTACTACAATCGCGAGGTCATCCAGAAGGCGGTCAAGATGGCCGCCGCCAATGGCTTCGGCAAGGTCATGGTCGGCAAGGGCGGCATCCTGTCGACGCCGGCCGCCTCCCACATCATTCGCAAATACAAGGCTTTCGGCGGCATCATCCTCTCCGCCAGCCACAATCCCGGCGGCCCGACCGAAGACTTCGGCATCAAATACAACATCAACAATGGCGGCCCGGCGCCGGAAAAGATCACCGACGCGATCTATGCGCGCTCCAAGACGATCGACAGCTACAAGATCGCCGATTTCGCCGACGTCAATCTCGACCGCATCGGCAAAGACGAGCTTCCCGGCGGCACGATCCTCTCGGTGATCGACCCGGTCGAGGACTATGCCGCGCTGATGGAAGAACTGTTCGATTTCGGCGCCATCCGCAACCTGATCAGCCTCGGCTTCCGCATTGCTTTCGATGGGATGAGCGCCGTCACCGGGCCCTATGCCAAGGAAATCTTCGAAAATCGTCTTGGCGCTCCCTCGGGCTCGGTGCGAAACTTCATGCCGCTTCCGGATTTCGGCGGCCATCATCCGGACCCTAACCCGGTTCACTGCAAGGAACTCTTCGATGAGATGATGGGCGATGACGCGCCCGATTTCGGCGCCGCCTCCGACGGCGACGGCGACCGCAACCTGATCATCGGCCGGGGCATCTTCGTCACACCTTCCGATAGCTTGGCGATCCTTGCCGCAAACGCCAATCTCGCTCCCGGCTATTCCGGCGGCCTCGCCGGCATCGCCCGCTCGATGCCGACATCCGGTGCGGCCGACCGCGTCGCCGAAAAGCGCGGCATCGGCATGTATGAAACGCCGACCGGCTGGAAGTTCTTCGGCAACCTGCTCGACGCCGGCATGGCGACGATCTGCGGCGAGGAAAGCTCCGGCACGGGTTCCAATCACGTCCGCGAAAAGGATGGCCTCTGGGCCGTGCTTCTATGGCTGAACATTCTTGCCGTGCGCGGCGAGAGCGTCGCCGATATCGTCACCCAGCACTGGCAGACCTATGGCCGCAATTACTATTCGCGACATGATTACGAAGGCCTCGACACCGATGCGGCGAACGGCCTGGTGGACAATCTTCGCAGCCAACTGTCCACCCTGCCCAGCAAGAGCTTCGGCAACCTGAAGGTCGAGAAGGCCGACGACTTCGCCTATCACGATCCGATCGACAAGTCGGTGAGCGAACATCAAGGTATCCGTGTGCTCTTCGAGGGCGGCTCCCGCGTCGTCTTCCGCTTGTCCGGCACCGGCACGTCTGGCGCAACCTTGCGTGTCTATATCGAGCGTTACGAGCCGGATTCGACTCGCCATAACATCGAAACGCAGGAAGCGCTCGCCGATTTGATCGCGGCCGCCGAAAGCATTGCCAGCATTCGGGAACGCACGGGACGCGATGCGCCAACCGTGATCACCTGATCCGGGGGAAACATGCGGGGAAGCAGTTCGGCGCGAGCCGGCGCGATCGTCTTCGAGACCGGCGTCGAATTTGCCGTGTGGTCGCATCATGCCGCACAGATCGAACTCTGCCTCTTCGAGGGTGACGGCAACAGGGAATTCGCGCGCCTGCCAATGGCGCGCGACAGTAACTACTTCCATCATCTGTTTGTCGACGGACTGAAGCAGGGCGCGCGCTACGGCTATCGCGCCGATGGTATCTATGCACCTGATAACGGCCTCTGGTACGATCCTTCCAAACTGCTGATCGATCCCTACGCCAAGGAGATCGATAGGCCGTTCCGCTACGATCCACGCCTCGGCATCTATGGCGAGGACAGCCAGGATCTGATGCCGAAGGCGATCGTCACCACCGATACCCCAGCCGCGATCAGCAAGCCGCTCTTCAAGCCGGGCGGTTTTATCTATGAGGTGGCGGTGCGGCCCTTCACCATTCTTCATCCCGACGTGCCGGAGGCTCAGCGCGGCACGGTCGCAGCGCTTGCCCATCCCTCCGTCATCGCGCACCTGAAGCGGATCGGCGTCGATGCCGTCGAACTGATGCCGATCACTGCCTGGATCGACGAACGCCACCTGCCGCCACTCGGCCTCACCAACGGCTGGGGCTACAATCCCGTCGCCTTCATGGCGCTCGATCCGCGGCTCGTCCCCGGCGGCATGACGGAATTGCGCGAGACGGTCGCGACCCTCCATGCCGAAGGTATCGCCGTCATCCTCGACCTCGTCTTCAACCATACCGGCGAGAGCGACCGGTACGGCGCGACGCTGTCGCTTCGCGGCCTCGACAACCTGCATTATTATCGCCACGCCCAGAATTGGCCGAGCGAACTCGTCAACGACACAGGCACCGGCAACACGATCGCCTGCGATCATCCCGAGGTCCGCCGTCTCGTCATCGACAGCCTGCGCCATTTTGTGCTCAATGCCGGGGTCGACGGTTTTCGCTTCGATCTGGCCCCAGTGCTCGGCCGCACCGCGACAGGCTTCGAGCGCGACGGGGGAACACTGGCCGCGATCCTCTCCGACGATGTGCTTGCCGACCGCATCATGATCGCCGAGCCCTGGGATATCGGCCCGGGCGGTTACCAACTCGGCAATTTCCCAGCGCCATTCGTTGAATGGAACGACCGGGTTCGCGACGATCTGCGCTGCTACTGGCGCGGCGACGATTGGAAGACCGGCGCGCTGGCAACCGCACTCGCCGGCTCCTCCGACATCTTCTCCCGCAACGACGGCAAGGAAACGCGCAGTGTCAATTTCCTCGCCGCCCATGACGGCTTCACGCTGATCGATCTCGTCTCCTACGCCGGAAAGCATAACGACGCCAACGGCGAACACAATCGCGACGGTCATAACGAGAACCACTCCTGGAACAATGGCGTCGAGGGGGAAACCGTCTATCCGACGATCCGCAAGCGTCGCCGCGACGATGTGATGGCGCTGATATCAACCCTCTTTGCCACCCGCGGCAGCCTCATGCTGACAGCGGGCGACGAGGGCGGCCGCAGCCAGCGCGGCAACAACAACGCCTATTGCCAGGACAACGAGATCACTTGGCTGGACTGGGAGGCGTTGGACGGGGATCTCATCGGCCACACCGCCTTCGTTGCAGAGCTGCGCCGCCGCTTCACCGTCTTCTCCGAAACGGGTTTCCTGTCAGGAAACGGCGATATCGAATGGATTTCGCTCTCCGGCGAACCGATGACCGTCGCCGAATGGGAGACGCCGTCGCTGTCCATCCTCGGCATGCTGCTGACGACCGGGGACCGCTCCGCACGCGGCAGGCAGACCCGGCTTGGCGTGCTTTTCAACCGCTCGCAGAGCCGCCAATTTTTCACGCTGCCTTCCCGGGGCGAACCGGGCTGGCGGCAGTTGACGCGGGATGGAACGAAGAAAGCCGGCAATGGTGCAGCCGTCGAGCCACGCTCCGTCGCCTTTTTCGTAGAAAATTGACCGCCTGCCCTCGCTTGCGCAAATCCTTGTCGCAATCGTCACAAATGCACGATAAGGCTTTGCCGCGGCGGCTTGTTTCACGAGGAATTCATGGTCACGGAAATTTCACTCTCCGACGTGCGGGGATTGATCGGCATGGAAACGGGCCTATCGGATTGGATCACCGTCGACCAGTCGATGATCGACGCTTTCGCGGCGGCGACTGACGACCATCAATTCATCCACGTTGATCCCGCGCGCGCCGCCGCCGAGAGCCCCTTCGGCGGCACCATCGCCCACGGCTTCCTGACACTGTCTCTGCTGTCGACGATGAACTACAACTGCCTGCCGAAAGTGCGCGAGCAGACCATGGGCATCAACTACGGCTTCGAGCGCGTCCGCTTCATGACGCCGGTGAAGAGTGGCGCCCGCGTCCGCGGCCGCTTCCTGCTCTCCGACGCCCGCTTCCGCGGCGCCGGCATGCTGATGACCACTTATGATGTCACAATCGAGATCGAAAACGAGAAGAAGCCGGCGTTGACGGCAAAATGGATCACTATCATCCAATTCGACCCGAAGGACCGTCCTGAGGACGTTTGAGCAAAACTGCTTTTGCTACTCTGCCGAATTGAACACGGCTTCGAGAGCATGTCCGTCGGGATCGATGACGAACGCCGCGTAATAGTGCTCGCCGTAATGGGATCGCAGGCCGGGAGGGCCATTATCACTGCCGCCATGCGCGATTGCTGCCGCATAAAACCGATCGACCGCCTGGCGGCTCGGAGCGGCAAACGCCAGATGAAAGCCCGGACCGGGCGGCCGCTGGCCATCCGGCCGATGCTTGATCGCCAATTTGTCCCCGCCGCCGGGATTGCCGTAGCCGATTGCCTGCCCTGTTTCCCCCGGCCTGATATCATCCCAGAACCGAGCGCCGCAAGGGCGGCATCGTAAAACGCCGCCGACCGTTCGATGTCGGAAACGCCTAGGGAGGCATGGTGCAGCATTTGCTTACCCCGTGAACGAGCGCACGCACACGATTTGATGAGACTCAGTGCCCCGCGTCTTCAGCCGCCTCGTTCAACAGCCCGAAGACATAATCCGAAAACGACCGCCAGCACTCCACCCGGAACGTGTCTTCTTCCGTACGCAAAAGCACGATCTCCGCCTTGCCGAGGATCGTACGCGATGCGGCTCCGACCGGGAAGGAAGCAAGCGACAGATCCTGCGGGCAACCAGCCGAAAGCGTCGCCTCCGCACCCGGTCCCGAGACGATGATCCCGATATTGCGGTGGCACACGTCGGTCGCCGAATGCAGCGCACCGGCACTGGAAAATGCCGCCATCAGGTCGGTGCCATTCTCGTCGATCACCAGCCATTCGTCCGGCCCGAGCCAGAGCGCCGATCGGGCGCCGGCCCGGCCGGATGTTTTCGGGGCGGCCGGCAGAGACAGGCCGAGAGCAGCGGAAAGTGCTGCGAGCGATTCTGCGGGCGCACGTAGCGCCACCCGGCTGGCAGTGGGTGCGGTCGTCAGCCGCACCGTTGCGGAGCCACCGAAACGGCCGGCAAGCGCCGGCTTGCGAATTGCGACATCAGCCATGGATGCGGCCACCTTCCTTGTCAAAGAATACCAGATCCGTCACTTCGACGGCGATCGTCCGGTCCGGCATCGGCACAAAGAGTGTCTCGCCTATCCGCGCCCGGCCGCCGGCGACCAGCGCGAAGGCAATCGACCTGTCGCAATTGTCCGACCAATAGGCTGATGTGACGTGGCCGAGCATGGTCATCGGCTTCGGCTCGTTCGGGCTCGCGACGATCTGCGCACCTTCTTCCAGCACCAGCTTCGGGTCCTTGGTGACGAGGCCGACGAGCTGCTTGCGCCCGTCCTTGACGAGATCCGGCCGTTTCAACCCGCGAATGCCGACGAAATCCGTCTTTTTCTTCGAAACCGCCCAGGAAAGTCCGGCGTCATCCGGGGTCACGGTCCCATCCGTATCCTGCCCGACGATGATGTAGCCCTTCTCGGCGCGAAGAACGTGCATCGTCTCCGTGCCGTAGACGCAGGCGCCGAGCGGTTCGGCGTTGGCCCAAACCGCTTCGAGCACCGACTGGCCGTAATCGGCCGGCACGTTGATTTCGAAGCCGGTTTCGCCAGTGAAAGAGACGCGGAAGAGCCGTGCGGGCACCCCGCAGACCGTACACTCGGCAACGCTCATATGCGGGAAGGCCTCGTTCGAAAGATCGAGCCCTTCGACCAGCGGCGCGACGATCTCGCGCGCCTTCGGGCCCTGCACGGCGATGACAGCCCATTGTTCGGTTACCGAGGTCAACCAGACCTTCAGATGCGGGAATTCCGTCTGCAGGTAATCTTCCATGTGGTGGAGAACGCGCGGCGCGCCGCCGGTCGTCGTCGTCACATGGAAACGGTCGTCCGCCAGGCGTCCGACAACGCCGTCGTCATAAACGAAACCGTCTTCGCGGGTCATGATGCCGTAGCGGGCCTTGCCGGGCTTCAGCGTGTCCCAGGCATTGGTGTAGATGAGATTGAGGAATTCCGCTGCATCCGGCCCCACCACCTCGATCTTGCCGAGCGTCGAGGCATCGAAGATACCGGCCGCCTCGCGTGCCGTCCGGCATTCGCGAGAGACCGCCTGGTGCATGGTCTCGCCGGCCTGCGGATAGAACCAGGCACGCTTCCAGTTGCCGACATCCTCGAAGACCGCTCCATGAGCTTCCTCCCAGTCGTGCAGCGGCGTCTTGCGTGTTGGATCGAACAGCTCTCCGCGCGAATGGCCGACCAGCGTACCATAGGTGACCGGCGTATAGGGCGCACGGAAAGTGGTGAGCCCGACCTGCGGGATTTCCTTGCCGAGCATCTCGGCGGCAATCGCCAGGCCATGCATGTTGGAGAGCTTGCCCTGGTCCGAGGCCATGCCGTTGGTCGTGAAACGCTTGATATGCTCGATCGAATGCATGCCCTCGCGCACGGCAAGGCGGATATCCTTGGCACAGACGTCGTGCTGGAAATCGATGAAGGCCTTGGCGTTGGTTTTCGGTCCCGCGCCTTCGGCAGCGCCGATCATGCCGCCCGTCCAGTCATAGGCTTGCTCGGCCGAAATTGCGATCTTCTCGCCGCTGCTTTTGCCGGTGGCCTGCGCCATCAGTTCGCCGGCGGCAAGCGATTCCTCGATCGTCCGCTGCAGGTCGTCGGTGCCGTTGCAGGCGCCGACCGAGAGGCAGTCCTGGGCATAGGAGCCGGGGAGGAAACGCTGGCTTTCGGTATCGAAGGCCACTTTGCCGCGCGACTGCGAGAACAAATGCACGGACGGCGTCCAGCCGGCCGAAACCAAGAGCGCATCGACCGCGATCTTGCGCGGCGAACCGCCGCCGTTGCGCGCTACCGTCATCGATGAGATCCGTAGCCGCCCCGAGGTATTGACGACCGATTGGCCGGCCAGAACATCGATGCCGAGCGCACGCGCCTCTTCCAGCACCGCTGCTCCCGGCGCCTGCCTGCTGTCGACGATGGCGGCGATCGAAACACCTGATCGTTTCAGATCGAAGGCCGCCTCGTAGGCCGAGTCATGCGCCGTGTAGATGCCGACCTTGGTCCCGACGGCGACGCCGTAATGATTGAGATACATCCGTCCTGCCGAGGCCAGCATGATGCCCGGCCGGTCGTTGTTTGGAAATACCATGTGCCGTTCGATCGCGCCGGTGGCGAGGATCACCCGCTTGGCCCGAACCTGCCACAACCGCTCGCGCGGCAGATCGCGGGAAGGTTTGGCGATATGATCGGTGACGCGCTCGGCAAGACCGACGAAATTGTGGTTGTAGTAACCGAAGGCGGTCGTGCGGACCAGCACTTCGACATTGTCCATCGCCTTCAGCCGCGCCACTGCCGTCTGGGCCCAGCGATGCCCGTCCTGTCCGTCGATCGTCACGCCGGTATCGTAGCGCAACGCCCCGCCGGCTTCCGCCTGCTCGTCGCAAAGGATCACCCGGGCACCGGTCTCGGCCGCGGCCAGCGCTGCCGAAAGCCCGGCGACGCCGGAGCCGACCACCAGCACATCGCAATGGGCATAGCGGCTGGCATAATGGTCTGGATCCTCCTCCGTCGGTGCGACGCCGAGGCCGGCGGCGCGGCGGATGAGCGGTTCGTAGACGTGTTTCCAGGCGGCGCGTGGCCACATGAAGGTCTTGTAGTAGAAACCGGCGGCGAAGAACGGCGACATCAGATTGTTGACCGCGCCGACATCGAAGGCAAGCGAGGGCCAGCGGTTCTGCGAGCTGACGATCATGCCGTCGAAGACTTCCTGCACGGTGGCGCGTACGTTCGGCTGCTTGCGCGCCGTGTCGCGGGAAACGTCGATCAGCGCATTCGGCTCCTCGGCCCCCGCCGACAGAATACCGCGGGCCCGATGATATTTGAACGAACGGCCGATCAGATGCACGCCATTGGCAATCAGCGCCGAGGCGACGGTATCCCCTTCGAGCGCCGTATAGCTCTTGCCGTCGAAGGTGAAGCGCGCAGTTTTGGCCGGCGTCAGGCGCCCCTTGCCGGCGATACGGTTCACGCCGCTCATTGCGCCTCTCCTTCCAGGGCTTCATAAGTCTCGACAGGCGCGTGCTTCTCGGCAGCAGCGCCGACCACCGGCTTCGGCTCACCGGCCTTATAGGTCATGAGGAACTTGTCGCTTACCGTGTCGCGGACTGCATTGAAGAAACGTCCGCAGCCATGGATGTGCCGCCAGCGTTCGAATATCAGCCCCTTCGGATTGTCGCGCAGAAAGAAATAGGCTTCGAATTCCGCGTCCGAGATCGAGGCAATATCTGCGGGCCGCGCAATATGCGCGTCACCCGCGCCGCGGAATTCGAGCTCGGAGCGCTCTTCCTGGCAGTAAGGGCAATGGATCAGCAGCATGTAGGATTTCCTTCTCCTCCACTTCTCCCCAGCGGGGAGAAGGTGCCTGAAAGACAGATGAGGGGGTGAGCGACGAATGGAGCGAGCGTTAGCACGAAAACGCCCATCGTCAGTGCGCCACCGCCGCCGCAGCAGCCTCGTCGATCAGCCGGCCGCTGCGGAAACGTTCCAGCGTCAGGCCGGCGTTGAACTTATGCGGTTCGTCGCGGGCGATCAGATGGGCGAAGAGATTGGCCGAACCCGGCGTCGCCTTGAAGCCGCCGGTGCCCCAGCCGCAATTGACGTAGAGTCCGGGAACCGGTGTCTTCGACTGGATCGCCGAACGATCCGGCGTATTGTCGACGATGCCGCCCCATTGCCGCATCATCTTGACGCGCCGGAACATCGGGAAGAGTTCGCAGATGGCGTCGAGCGTGTGCGTGATGATCTGCAGCCCGCCGGTCTGGGAATAGGAATTGTACTGGTCGGTTCCGGCGCCGATGACGAGCTCTCCCTTGTCGGACTGGGAGATATAGGCATGCACCGTGTTCGACATGACGACGCAGGGAAAGATCGGCTTCAGCGGTTCGGAAACCAGCGCCTGTAGCGGGCTCGATTGCAGCGGCACGCGCACGCCAGCCATCTGCATGACAGTGGTCGTATGGCCGGCCGCCGACACCGCCACTTTCCTGGCGCCGATGAAGCCACGCGAGGTCTCGACCCCGGTCACCCGTCCATCTGCGCCGCGCCGGATGCCGGTCACTTCGCAATTCTGAATGATGTGCACACCGCGGTCTGAGGCGGCCCGCGCATAACCCCACGCAACCGCGTCGTGCCGCGCCGTACCGCCGCGCCGCTGCAGTGCCGCCCCGTTGATCGGGTAGCGCGCGCTGGCCGAGATATCGAGCGGCGGACAATAGGCCTTCGCCTGCTCCGGCGTCAGCCATTCATTGTCGATGCCGTAGAGCCGGTTGGCATGAATATGCCGCTTGAAGGACTGCTGGTCGTGAATATTGTGCGAGAGCATCATCACGCCACGCGGCGAATACATCACATTGTAGTTGAGCTCCTGGGAAAGCCCCTCCCAGAGCTTCATCGAATGCTCGTAGATGTGCATGCTCTCTTCGTAGAGATAGTTCGAGCGGATGATGGTGGTGTTGCGCCCGGTATTGCCGCCGCCGAGCCAGCCCTTCTCGATCACCGCCACATTGGTGATGCCGTGCTCCTTGGCGAGATAGTACGCAGCACCCAGCCCGTGGCCGCCGGCGCCGATGATGACGACGTCGTATTCGGCGCGCGGCTCCGGTGACGTCCACTGCTTCTCCCAGCCCTTGTGGCCGCGAAGGGCCTCCCGTGCCACGGCAAAAACCGAATATTTCCGCATCCGCCTTCTTCTCCTTCGGGAAAGGGCTTGTTCTCCGCGCTCATACAAATCGCAAATCCAAATGCGGCACAACGGTTCTTTTGCGACGCGCGAGAGCTTTGGTTTCGACACGCTGAAGAGAATGCCGCTTCAGGCGAATGACGCAAGCGGCAGCATTTCTGCTTGTCCATCGACCGGTGGCCTAACCCAAGAGGGTTAGAAGACAAGCAATTACTAAAATGTTAACCATCACATGTTGTGGGGTATGTGTATCATGTGGGGTTGGCGCTCAGTATCAGTCGCGACGCTTTGCATCGCGTTAAGCAGCGCATGGCCGGCACCCGCCGCCGAGCCGGTCGGCCAGGCTGTCGTCATCAAGACAGAGGTGACGGGACAGAGCGGTCCTATCGAGGTCGACACCAGCGTTCATCGCAACGAGCGCATCAAGACATCGCAATCGGGGCTTGGCCAGTTCCTGTTTCGTGACGGCACAAAGCTCGCCGTCGGCTGGGGTTCGTCGGTCGTCATCGACAAATATGTCTTCGATGATTCCCAATCGGTCAAGAAACTGACCATCAGGGCGGCAAAGGGCACATTTCGCTGGGTCAGCGGCAGTTCCAACTCCTCGGCCTACCAGATCCTGACGCCGGCCGGCACGATTGGCGTACGCGGCACCGCTTTCGATTTCTACGTCGGCCCTGACGGCACGACCGCCGTCGTGCTGCTGAACGGTGCTGCCCGTTTCTGCGGTCCGGGCGGCTGCCGGCAGCTGCAGCAGCGCTGCGATTGCGTGGTGGCCAAGCCGAACGGCAATATGTCGGCGGCGCGCCGGGTCGATCCGAGCATCTTCGCGACGCTCGGAAATGAGCGCGCCTTGCCCTTCCTCTCCGGCAATCAGCGGCTTGCGGGCGGCATCGGCATGCTCGGCGGCTGCAATATGGCCTCCGTCGCGCCGGAAAGAAAGGACAGAAAACGGCCCCCGCCTCCGGCTTCGCCCGCGCCCCAGAGGCAGGATCCGCCGCAGAAACAGGCCGAGCCGCAGAAGGAACGGCCGACCAAGCCTGACACGCCGCATCACGACGAACCGGATAAACCCGACAAGCATGATGGCCACGGTCGGCATGAACATCACGATCAGCACGATGATCACGACTATAACGATCAAGGGCATCATCGCGATCGTGATCACGATAGAGATCGCGATCGTGATGGGGACACAAACCACGACAGGGCCCGGAATTTCAATCGCAACCGATGATGCCGTCAATCGGCGACGCTCTTCTCGAAACCATCCGCCACCTCGCGGAAGTGATCGCTTCTGCTGGATATCCGCCGGTAGAATTCCGCCAGCCCGCCGATCACTTTCGCCGCCCTGAGCTTTGCCGTGCCGATAAGCTTGCGCGTGTTTTTCGAATGCGAATGCAGCGCCTGCGTCAGCTGCTCGTGAACGACCGCAAGCGCGGCGAACTCCGCAGAGGCTGCAACGCGTTCGTCGCCGACGACGGCGAGAATCTGCGTTCGGCTGCTCTTCCCCTTGAGCGGAATGGCGCCGGCCTCGATCAGCGCCATTCCCGGCACCGATCTCGCCGTGCTGTCTGATATCAGAATATCGAAACCGACCTCTTTGCAGGATGATTCCAGCCGCGCCGCAATGTTGACGGCATCGCCGACCGCCGAATAGTTGAAGCGCGTCTTGGCGCCCATATTGCCGACGCAGGCAAGGCCGGTATGGATGCCGATACCGATCCCGACTTCTTGTCCGGATCCGAAGCCGAAAGCGTCGCCGGCGTTCAGTTCGGCCAGCGTTTCGCGCATGGCAAGCGCTGCGCGAACGGCCTTGGTTTCATGATCCGCCACATCGACGGGTGCATTCCAGAACGCCATGATCGAATCACCGATAAACTTGTCGAGCGTGCCTTCATTGGCCACTACATGGCGGCTCAGGGCATCGAGCAACGTATTCAGGAATGCGACCACGGCAGTCGGCGCCAGCCGCTCGCTGATCTCGGTGAAGCTCCTGACATCGACGAACATGACCGTCAGCTCGCGATCGTCTCCGCCGAGGCGCAACGCGTCGCGGGAATGCTCGATGCGATGGAGCAGCGACGGGGAAAGATAATGCCCGAAGGCACGCCGCACCTCGCGCCGCTCTCTATCGATCACCAGGATCCGGAACGAGGTCGATGCGAAATGGGTGATCGACCCGCTGATGATCGGAGCCAGCGGATCGAGGAGAAGCCCCGCATAAAGAAACGAAAGCCAAGACGCCACCAGCGCCATGGCCGTGATCAGCAGGCCGCAGGCCAGCGCGACGGCGGGACTGACGAAGGTCGTCACCCCGACGAGCAGGCATCCAAGCACGGCGATCATCAGGATTTCCAGACCGTCCGCCCAGTCGGGCCGCGAGAGAAAGCGGCCGGAGAGGATCTGCTCGACGGCCTGTGCATGCAGCGAAACGCCTGGAACGTTCTCGCCGAGCGCGGTGACGCGGATGTCCTGCAGGCCGGCCGCCGATGTCCCGACGAAGACGATACTGCCGTCGATGGCGGCGGCGACATCTGGAGAGACCCCTTCGGCCGCAAGCACCTGCCTGGCGGATATATAACGCTCCGCCCGGTCGGGGGTGACATAGAGCCAGAGCTCGCCCGCCGCGGTTAGCGGCACTACGAAATCCCCGATCTTTACCGATGTCATGATGCCGGCGCGATCGGGCGCGCCTGATAGCACATAAGTCGATGCCCCTTGTGCGACACGCAGCGCCTCGATCGCGAGATTCGGATAGAGCTGCTCGCCGTCGGTCAGGAACAGAGGGACCGCCCGTACCACCGGCGAGGGATTGCCGGGATTGAGGCTGATGTGGCCCAGTCCCGCCGCGTTGGTCTCCAATTGCGGCCGCAGCGGCGTCGAGGCACCAAGATGGGGCGGAGCCGAAACCGGGCTTTCGCCTGTAAAGGCAAAGCCCGCCTTCACCGGCGGCCGGTAATTGCCTTCATTGGAAAGGCCGAAGCCGAGCACGACGGGTTTTTCGGCAATCGATCGAGCGAATATCTCGTCATTGTCGGGCAGTTTCTCGGCAAGCGCAGGGTCTATCCCCGCGACCTCGCGGACAACGTTGCGCGGTGACAGCCGGTCCGGCTCGGCGAAAAGAATATCGAAGGCGATGGCCGAGGCGCCCATCTCCGAAAGCCGGTTCACCAGCAAGGCCATCCGGTCGCGCGGCCAGGGCCATTGGCCGAATTCGTGCAACGAGGCCTCGTCGATGTCGATCACGCGGACCGGCATTGGCTCGAAGGTTCTGGGAACCAGCCGCTGATACTCGTCGAAGGTCACGCCGCGGATCAACTTGAAGATCCCGGGATCACTTGCTCGAAGGATCGTCAGCGCAGTCACGATTGCTAGGCCGAGAACGACACCGATTTGCTGCGCGCGCGTCATGATCTCACCGGGTGTCCCCTCCCACGGCCGGCAGGGAGACCCACACCTGCCGGCAGACAAGCTACGCCGCTTTCCTCCGAAACGCCATTCGCAGATGCATCCCGGGCGCTCTCTTTTCAGCCTCCCGCATTTCGCTTTCCGCCGAACGGCAGGCAACCGTCTTTAATACGGCCACGCCTCCAGTTTTCGCCGGGCTTTTGCCTGGATGAAAAAGCTTCAACCTTGCCCGGCGCGCGGTGAAATGCTCTTGTAACGATCGAAAATCGGATGCTCTTTCGAGAGAAGGATGAAGGTCGCCGTGATTTCCGAATCCGCCGCACGCCGAAGCGGCTACTGGCTGATTGTCGTCGTGCTGGCAATGCTCGCCGGGCTGCCGCTTGCCGTCTGGCTTGATATCAGCGATCTCTCGGGCAATACCCTGCGGCGCCAGGCCCGCGACATGAGCTCGCTGATATCGAGCATCCGCTCCTATTATTCCACGAATGTTGTGGGGCGCGTTCTCGCCGCCCATGCCAGCGGCGCGGCCGAGGGCACGGTGGTCTCCCACACTTACGCGAATATACCAGGCGCCATCCCGCTGCCGGCCACGCTTTCCCTGGAGCTCGGCGACGTCATCAAGGAGCAGCAGGCCAATATCACCTATCGTTTCGTCTCCGACCTGCCGTTCAAAAGCCGCGCATCCCACGAGCTCGACGACTTCGAAAAGAATGCGCTCGCCGCGTTGCGCGCCAATCCGCAGCAGACGCTGAACGATCTCACCCGCGTCGGATTGACCGATACCTTGCGCTTCATCACCCCCGTCGTCATGGGCCAGGCCTGCGTCGCCTGCCACAACACCCATCCGGAAAGCCCGAAGACCGATTGGAAGGTGGGCGATGTGCGCGGCATTCAGGAAGTCATCATCCGGCAGCCCTACGCGAGCAACGTCTTCGCATTCAAATACCTGCTCTGCTATTTTCTTTTCGTCGCCGTCATCGGCATCAGCTTCATTGTGCTCCAGCGGCAGCAGGCGCGCGCAATCCATAGCGCCAACCAGGATCTGGAAGCAGCGAACGAATTCCTCGCCAGCGTTTCCATGAAGATTTCGCGCTATCTCTCGCCACAGATCTACAAGAGCATCTTCTCCGGGCAGAAGGACGTGGTGGTCCATACAGAGCGCAAGCGCCTGACGATCTTCTTCTCCGACATCAAGGACTTCACGGCGACGACCGAGCGCCTGCAACCGGAAGCCCTGACGGAGATGCTCAACGAATATCTGACCGAGATGTCGAACATTGCCCTGGAGCATGGCGGCACGGTGGACAAGTTCATCGGCGACGCGATGCTGGTCTTCTTCGGCGATCCCGAAACCAGGGGCCCGGAAGAGGATGCGAAAGCATGTCTGCGCATGGCCGTCGACATGCAGCGCCGTCTCGGCGAACTCAAGGACAGATGGCGCAGAAACGGCACCGAAGAGCCTTTCGTCGTCCGCATGGGGGCAAACAGCGGCTATTGCAACGTCGGCAATTTCGGCAGCAACGACCGCATGGACTATACGATCATCGGGGCGGAGGCCAATCTCGCAGCCCGGCTGCAATCGATCGCCCAGGGAGGAGAGATCGTCATCAGCTACGAAACCTACGCGCTGGTGAACGAAATCGTCGACGCCCATCCCCTGCCGCCGATCACCATGAAGGGCATACAGCGCGAGATAGTGCCCTATGCGGTGGATGGGTTGACGCTCGGTGCGGACCACAAAAGCCGAGTTCTCAGCGAGCACCTCTCGGGCCTTGACCTGCATTTGGATATGAGCCGGCTGGAGCCTGCCGATCGCCTCCGAGTCAGGACGGCTCTGAAAGAGGCGATCGCCGCGCTGGACGAAACCCTGCCCGAAACCGCCGGATCGTGACCGGATATCGGGCAAGCATGATTTTTCCGTGCGCCTCCCATATCCATCTGGACTTGCCGTGCCCAATCTGCTATCCCGCATCACCAATCGCAAGGCTGCGGCCGCGCGAACGTTATTGTTTTGCCTCTGGCCGCTGCGCCGCCTCCGGCATCAACCAACCAAAGGAACGTGATTCTCGTGCAGGTACTTGTCCGCGATAACAATGTTGATCAGGCTCTCCGCGCTCTCAAGAAGAAGATGCAGCGCGAAGGCATTTTCCGCGAAATGAAGATGCGCGACTACTACGAGAAGCCGTCGCAGAAGCGTGCTCGCGAAAAGGCCGAGGCTGTTCGCCGTGTTCGCAAGCTGGCCCGTAAGCGCGCTCAGCGCGAGGGTCTGGTTGCAGCGCGCTGAGCATTTCCGTCGTTTTTTCGACGTTTTCAGATGCATTGTGGCGGGGGCGATGGGTTCGCCGCCGCCTTTTTTAGTTTGCCGCTGAGGATCGCATATCCGCGCACCGGATATGCCGCATGGGGAAAGCGAGCCCGAATGGCTGTCAACATCTTCAAACCGTCCCGCGCTTTGCGCTTGCAGAAAATGGCATTCCTGCCCGCTTTGGCGCTGGCAGCAATGTTCGGGCTCGCCGGCTGCGAGACGACCAATACCTCGGATGCGGTGATCAGCATCGATAAGGCGCAGGGTTCGGAAGAGAATATCGCTTCCCTGACGGCTGTCATCAACGCCAACCCGCGGGATCCGGAAGGTTACAACGTCCGTGGTTCCGCCTATGGCCGCGCTGGCCAGTTCCGCCCGGCGCTGAACGATTTCAACACGGCGCTGCAGATCAATCCGCGGTTTTTCCAGGCTTACGCCAACCGCGCCCTCGTCTATCGCAATATGGGCCAACAGGCCCAGGCGATTGCCGACTACAATGCCGCCCTGCAGATCAATCCGAGCTACGACGTCGCCTATATCGGCCGCGGCAATGTCTACCGCATGGCCGGCCAAGACGACCAGGCCTTCAACGATTTCGACAAGGCGATCCAGCTCGGCACCACCGATGGCCGCGCCTATCACAATCGTGGCCTGATCTATCAGAAGCGCAATCAGCAGGATAAGGCGATCGACGATTTCTCGAAAGCGATCTCGCTCGCGCCGAATTCGCCAGAGCCCTATAATGGCCGCGGCATTTCCTATATCGCGCTGAACGACGATGACAACGCCTTTGCCGATTTCAACCATGCGATCGAGCTCAACGGCAACATCGCCGAATCCTGGGCCAACCAGGCGCTCGTCTACGAACGCCGCGGCGACAAGGCGAAAGCGGCCCGCTCCTATCGCCATGCGGTCGGCCTCGATGCCAAATACCAGCCGGCTCGCGACGGGCTTGCCCGCGTCGGCGTGGCCCCAGCCGGCTAAAGACATAATTGAACGGCCCGAAGCATCGCGCGGACCGCAACCGCCATTTACCGGTCGCACCACCCATCGGACACCGGCAAAGGCCCTGATGATTCAAGCGAATCTTCCGGCTTTGGATATCATCGAGGTGATATTGTGCCACGCCAGGCGGTGGAAGCGACGTGGCGCAAAGTCAGTCGCACCGCCTTGCCAAGAGAAGCCGAAAAAGCGTCTGTCGTCGTCGATGGCCGGTCATAGTATGTTGCAACCTGCTCTTGCTCCCCCTAACATGGACCTGCTTCGATAGCCCGCTATCGGACGTTTGAACACGTGTTGGGGGCGGTTTGCGAGAGATGTGGATCTTTGCTGTCCTGGCCGCAAGCGAAAAACGTTGCGGGCCACGCGCATTACAGCGCTGCGTGTCTTTTCAGACGCGCAAAGGACATTGCGACATTTTGAATTGCGGCAGATGAAGATCGTCGCGCTGTTCTTTCCGAAAGCCTCGATCGGAACCTACCTCGTCGCCATGGCGGTGGCGATCGCAGTGCCGATCTTCGCCTTCGTGGCGCTGCTTCTGCTGCAGCTGGAGGATAACCAGCGTTCGACGCTGAAGCGCGAGACGGCCCAGGATGCGCTTGCCCTTTCGCGCATCATCGACCGGCAGCTTCAGGACATGGCAACGACCCTGCGGCTGCTTTCGAGTTCGCCGGAGCTTGAAAACGGCAATCTCGCCTCCTTCCACGAGCGCACCGAAACAGCCCTTAGAGACAACACGCTTTTCGTCATCGCCGTCGACCGCACCGGCCAGCAACTACTGAACACGCGCCAGGCGTTCGGCACGCCGCTCGGCAAGACGGCGAATATGACAGCCCTCGAAGCGGCCATGGCTTCCGGTCGCATCGAGGCATCAGACGTCTTTCGCGGCCGGACCAGCGGCGAATGGGTCTACAACGTCACCCTGCCACGTAAGAATGATCCGGTTGCGGCCCTCATCATCACGCAGGACGCCAAAGATCTGGGCAAACTCGTGACCACCGAAGGCCTTGCGCCCGGCTGGTCGGCGGCCGTCATCGATGAGAGCGGCCACGTCGTTGCAGCCACCGGCCCTGCCAATCTCGAATCCGGCACGCCCTTCGATCCACGCATTCTGCCGGCGCTCACCGCGCCCCGCGGCGTCTTCCAAGACGAGAAGATCCTGCCGCACATGCTGCTCGGTTATGCCCAAATTCCCGGTTGGTCGTGGAAGACGGTGATCTGGGGACCGATCGCCCAGGCGTCGATCCTCAGCACCTGGCGTTTCCTCATCATCGGTGGCGTGGCACTGGTGCTTGTCGCCGTCCTGGCTGCCTATGCCGTCGCACGGCAGGTGCGCACTACCATCCGCGATATCGCCGACATGGCGAACCGCATGGGTGAAGGCCATATCGTCTCGCCTGTCGAGACCAGCGTCATCGAGGCGAACCAAGTGGCGATTGCCCTTTCGAATGCCTCTTTCGACCGTAGCCAGACTGAAGACCGGCTGCGTTTCGTCATGCACGAGCTCGTCCACCGCACCAAGAATCTTCTGACACTTGCCCAGGCAATGATGCGCCAGCTCGCCAAGCAGTCCGACAGCGTCGAGACCTTCCGCGCCGCCGTCGCCGACCGCCTCGAAGGGTTGGTTCGGTCGATCGAGCTGCTGACCAGCGAACAATGGGGAGGCGTCTCACTGCGGCGGGTCGTCGACATCCATTTGCACGCCTTCCCGCAATCGCGCGAGCAGATCGACATCAGCGGCGAAGACTTCGTGCTGAAACCGGATGCCGTGCAGAATCTCGGTCTCGCCTTGCATGAACTCGCCACCAATTCGGTGAAGTACGGTGCGCTCTCCGTACCGCAAGGCCGTGTCCGTTTCGAATGGCGCGATGTCAAGGAGGAAGACAAGCCGGAGGCCCTGCTCCGCTTCACCTGGGAAGAGCGCGGCGGCCCACCGGTCACCGAGCAGCCATCGCGCTCGGGCTTCGGCACCACCGTTATCAAAGCCCATGCCGCCTCCGCCTTTCGCGGCACGGTTGAGATCGACTTCCGGCCCGAGGGCCTATTATGGGTGCTGACGGCGCAGCGCGCCACGCTGGAGCGGGAATAAAAGTCCCGGAACAATCGCTACCTCCACCCGTTTCGGACAGGTCGTTCCAAAGGAGAAAGACCATGTTCAAGCAAACGATGATCGCCGCCGCGGCATTGACGGCCGCTGCCTGGGCGAGCCCGGCGGGCGCGGAAAACTATGTCACGCTTGGCCGTCTTGTCTGCGGATCCGATGGCGGCCAGGGTCTGATCGTCACCTCGCAGAAGAACCTCATCTGCACCTATACGCCGGCGGCCGGCGGCGCCAAGGCGGTCTATGCCGGCAAAATCGAGAAATTCGGCCTCGATATCGGCCAGACCGGCAAGAGCGTCATGATCTGGCAGGTGCTGGCAAAGACCGGCACGGATATTCCGCAATTCGCCCTTGCCGGCGAATATTACGGGATCGGCGCCGACGCAAGCATCGGTGCAGGCGCCGGCGCCAAGGTCATCGCCGGCGGCACCGACGGGGCCTTCATGCTGCAGCCGTTGAACGTCCAGGCTCAGGAAGGTCTGAACCTGGCGATCGGCGTCGAGAAGATGACACTCGTGCCCGGCGAGACCTGATGAAAGCGGCCGGCCAGCCAAGCATGAATCAAACAGCCACCCAAAGGGCGGCTGTTTCTGCGTCGATCAATGCGCGAGCGCCTTGTTGATATCCTCGGTCATCTTCTTCGCATCACCGAGCAGCATCATCGTACCATCCTTGTAGAACAGCGTATTGTCGATGCCGGCATAACCGGAACCGAGCGAGCGCTTGACGAAGAGGCAGGTCTTTGCCCGGTCGACGTCGAGGATCGGCATGCCGTAGATCGGCGAGGTCTTGTCGTCGCGCGCCGCCGGATTGGTGACGTCATTGGCGCCGATGACATAGGCAACGTCGGCCTGGGCGAATTCCGAGTTGATATCCTCGAGCTCGAAAACCTCGTCATAGGGAACATTCGCTTCGGCGAGCAACACGTTCATGTGGCCGGGCATCCGGCCTGCGACCGGATGGATCGCATATTTCACCTCGACGCCGTTCTTCTTCAGATTGTCGGCAAGTTCGCGCAGCGCATGCTGGGCCTGGGCGACCGCCATGCCGTATCCCGGCACGATGATGACCTTCGATGCGTTGGCCATCAGATAAGCCGCATCCTCGGCCGAGCCGAGCTTGACCGTCCTGTCCGATGTGTCGGGTCCGCCGGACGCCGTCTCACCGCCGAAACCGCCGAGGATGACGGAGACGAAGGAACGGTTCATGCCCTTGCACATGATGTAGGAAAGGATCGCGCCGGAGGAGCCGACGAGCGCGCCGGTGATGATCAGCGCCAGATTGCCGAGCGTGAAGCCGATGCCGGCCGCGGCCCAGCCTGAATAGGAGTTCAGCATCGAGACGACGACGGGCATATCGGCCCCGCCGATCGGCACGATCAGCAGAACGCCGAGCGCCAGCGACAAGGCCACAACGGCCCAGAAGTCGAAATGGCTTTCGGTGGCGGCAAGCCCGATGATGAAGAGCACGATCAGCACCAGCAGGCTCGCATTGATCATATGCCGGTAAGGCAGCAGGATCGGCTTGCCGGACATGCGTCCGTCGAGCTTTAGGAAGGCGATGATCGAACCGGTGAAGGTCAGCGCTCCGATCGCCACGCCGAGCGCCATCTCGATGCGCGCCTCGGTGTGAATATGGCCGATCTCGCCAATGCCGAAGGAGGCAGGCGTATAGAGCGCGGAAGCCGCGACCAACACGGCGGCAAGGCCGACCAGCGAATGGAAACCGGCGACGAGCTGCGGCATCGAGGTCATGGGGATGGTGCGGGCGACATAGGCGCCGACGCTGCCGCCGATGGCAAGGCCAAGGACGATCAGCACGAAGCCGCCGAAATTCGGGGTCGCCAGCACCAGCGTCGTCAGGATCGCGATCCCCATGCCGATCATGCCGTAGAGATTGCCCTTGCGGCTGGTGGCTGGATGCGACAGGCCGCGCAGCGCCAGGATGAAGAGCACGCCGGAGACGAGGTAGAGGAAGGCTGCGATATTGGTCATCAGTCCTTACCGGTCCTTCTTGCGGTACATCGAAAGCATCCGCTGCGTGACGAGGAAACCGCCGAAGATGTTCACCGACACGAGTACGAGGGCGACGAAACCGAAGCCGGTCGCAAGCCCGCTGGTCGAAATGCCGACCGCCAGAAGCGCGCCGACGACGATGACGGAGGAGATCGCATTGGTGACGGCCATCAGCGGCGTATGCAGCGCCGGCGTCACCGACCACACGACGTAATAGCCGACGAAGATCGACAATACGAAGATGGCAAGCTGGAAAACGAAGGGATCGATCGCCCCGCCGGTCGCAGCGCTTGCCGCTTCCGGCGCCTGGGCCGCCGCCGTGATCACGGCGGTCACCGCCTGATCGAGCTGCTCCAGCGCTTTGTCCATTGCTTCACTGGCCATCAGAGGTCTCCCTTCTTCGCGCCGCCGAAGGCGGGATGAACGACGTCGCCGGCATAGGTCAGCATCGTCGCCTTGACGAGCTCGTCGTCGAGATTGACGACGACGCTCCGGGTTTCCTTGTTGACCATGGTTTCGAGGAAGGTGACGAGGTTCTTGGCGTAGAGCGCCGAGGCGCTGGCCGCAACCCGGCCCGGCATGTTGGCGAAACCGATGACCCTGACGCCTTCGACATCGGCGATCTCGCCGGGGACGACGCCCTCGATATTGCCGCCGCGTTCGACTGCGAGATCGACGGCGACCGCCCCTGATTTCATCGAGGCGAGCATGGCCTGCGAAACGAGCCGCGGCGCCGCACGACCGGGGATCAGCGCGGTGGTGATGACGATATCCTGCTTGGCTATGTGTTCGGCAACTAGAGCCGCCTGTTTCGCCTGATAGTCGGCGGACATTTCCTTGGCATAACCGCCGGTCGTTTCCGCCGCCTTGAACTCCTCGTCCTCGATGGCGATGAACTTGGCGCCGAGCGAGGCGATCTGCTCCTTGGCCGCGGGGCGAACATCGGTGGCCGAGACCGCCGCGCCGAGACGCCGTGCGGTCGCAATCGCCTGAAGACCTGCGACGCCGGCGCCCATGACGAAGACCTTGGCGGCCGGCACGGTACCAGCCGCCGTCATCATCATCGGCATGGCGCGGTCATAGACCGCTGCAGCCTCGATGACGGCCTGGTAACCGGCGAGATTGGCCTGGGACGACAGCACGTCCATGGACTGGGCGCGGGTAATGCGCGGCATCAGTTCCATCGCGAAGGCCGAAAGCCCGGCACTTGCCAGTGCCGCGATCGCTTCGTCATTGCCGTAGGGATCCATGATGGCGATGATCACAGCGCCGCTTTTATAGCCGGAGATTTCCGATCCGTTGGGCCGGCGCACCTTCAACACCACATCGGCGGAGGCTGCATCCGCAAAACTGCCGATCCTGGCGCCCGCGGCCTCGAACTCCCCGTCTGGAATGCGCGAAGCCGCACCGGCACCGGCTTCGACGACGACGTCGAAGCCGAAGTTCTTCATCTTCTTCACGGTCTCGGCGGAGGCGGCGACACGCGTCTCCTCGCCCGTGATTTCCCTTGCAACGAAAACGATATTGCCCAACTGCCCCTCCTCCGGGTCAGCCAGACCGCCACAGGCTCACCTGCGCGGGCCAAGCACCTCATTCACAAAGCTTCGGAGAAGTCTCTCCTCCCCCTCAGAGCGCCGTGCGTCCTTTCGGACGCACAAAGAACGCTCTGACCCTCTGATTCTACGCGATCAGCGGAACAGGAAGATGCCGGCGGCGAGAAGAATGATGAAGACGAAGAGGCCACCGAGAAGGCCGGCGCCGCCGAAGAAACCGGCGGTCATCGCAAGCAGGAGGACGATGAGGAGCATCGAGCCGTATTTCGCGCTGGCGATGAACATGTCGTAGGTCTTTTCATGTTCTTTGTAATCCATTGGCGCGCCGGTCTCGACCGGTCCGGTATGATGTTCGGCCATAAATATCGTCTCCCTGATATGCCTCTGCGCTGCCTAATTTCCCTCTAGGCGAGGGAAATCCCTGCCTGCAGGGATTACACAATGACAGGCGAAAGCGCAATGCATGAGAATGCCGCAGGCGCACGTGGCAACCGTCACCTCAAAGCCCCGGAACGGGCCCTGAAGGACGGCTGATTTTGCCTGCTTCCGTCGCTACGTCGTCTCCCCCTCGGGGCAAGGCAGATCACAGCGGCAGATCGGTGCCGAGTTCGCCTGGCGGCACGAAACGCGCCGTCGGAATGATGGTGAGCGGCGGCAGCGTATCGTTGGGATTGCGTGAAAACATCATGCGCTGCTCGCTGGCGCTGGAGATGAAAAAGGGATAGCGCGTCAACAGCTTGCGCCCGACCTCGATCACATTCGTCGCCATCAGCGTCACGTCGACCCCGTAACTCTCCGCCAGTCGGCCGGGCACGATGGTATCGGCATAGAAGACCCGCTTGTAGAAGGCGGCATGCGGGGGCCGGACGGACTGAATAACGCGGTCCGCCCGGAAATGCGCTGCCGCAACGATGGCGGGTCTCAACGTCAGATAGGGAACCCATGGCATCTCGGCGGTGAACTCCGGATCGGCCGCGAACCGCGCCGGGTCGATCAAGGTTAGCCCGGCGTCCAAAAGCTCATCCATCGCCTCGGGAAAGGCTTCTCCGGACCGGCTGATACGATGCTCCGGCGTCACATAGTGAATTCGAATCGTACTGACCAGTTCGCCATAATAGTAGAGGCCGAAGATATAGGCATGGCTGTCGAAATCGACATCGTCCAATAGGCCTTCCGGGGCAAGCGACAGCGCGTCACGGGCCTTGTAGGCCTTGTAGCGCAGCCGCTCCACTTCCTCCATGTCTTCACCGCTTTCGACACGGCGATATTCGACGTGATCCAGAATTTCCAGTATTTTCCTGCTGAAATCGCCACGCGTAAAAAGTGTGTCTGACATTCTCTCGATCCGCTCGTTAACGGATCATTAATCATATGCCAGCGACACATAGGCAAGAAAATCTACGAGTTTCCGTTGAATTTAAACTATTAAGGTTAACAGGGCGCAAGATTTTCGGTTGGATAACCAGTCACTTGCAGGCGGCTCAAGCGACCTTGTTGCGGCGGCGCTGGACGGTGCGGCGGCCGATGCCCTCTTGCAGCAGCCTGATATTCTGGGAAGGGACCGGCTGCGAGAAAACGTAACCCTGCACCAGATCGGCACTACGGTGCTTGTTGAGCAGCGTCAGCTGTTCCTCGGTCTCCACACCCTCGATGACGATCTTCAGGCCCAGTTCGCGGGCGAGATTGACCGTGCCGCGCAAGAGCTTGAGGCGGCGCCCATCCTCGACGATGTTGCGCACGAAGGAGCGGTCGATCTTGACGATATCGAGCGGCAGCGTGTCGAGATAGCTGAGGCTGGAGAAGCCGGTGCCGAAATCGTCGATGGCGATGGTGATGCCCCGGGATCTGAGCTCCGCCAGGATGGCGCGCACGGCCGCCGGCTCGTCGATCAGGCAGCTCTCGGTGACTTCAAGATGCAGCCGCGCCGCGTCGAGGCCGGAATGGGCAAGCGCTTCGGCGACCACAAAGAGAATATCGGCATCGCGCAGGTCCCGCGCCGAGAGGTTGACCGAGACGGCGATATGCTCCGGCCAGTTCATGCATTCGCTGCACGCCTTGAACAGGACGAAACGGGTAATGTCGGAGATGATGCCCATATCCTCGGCGAGCCGGATGAAGACGTCGGGCGGGATCGAGCCCCTCTCCGGATGCACCCAGCGCGCCAAGGCCTCGGCGCACTCGATCCGCGAGCCGTCGGCCCGGAACATCGGCTGGAAGGCGAGATGCAGCGCTTGCGCCGAAACCGCCTCGCGCAGATCCGCCTTCAGCCTCTGCTGCTCGATATAGCGGCCATCCATCTCCCGCTCGAAGCCTGATATGCCGCCCTTGAAGCGCGACTTGCTTTCGAACAGCGCCAGATCCGCTTTGACGCTCCATTCATCCATCGCAAACGCGGTACTTTCGAGAATCGCGTAACCGGCGCTGAGCGAAACGAGGAACGTCAGTTCGTCGACCGCGTAATTGCCCTGGATTGCAGCGTGCACGCGGCGGATTTCGACGTCGAGCGAAGCCTGCTCCTTCGCATGTGGGAAGAACAGGATGAACTGGTCTCCCATCAACCGGCCGAGGATGGCGTTGCCGGAGGCCTGCTTGATGCGGGCGGCGATGGCGCAGAGCAGGTGGTCGCCCGTAACGTGGCCGCGCATGTCGTTGACATGTTTGAATTCGTCGATATCGAGAACCATGAAGCCGAGCGGCCCGGACTTCCTTTGATGTTTGGCGAGATACTCATGCACCAGCTGCCCGAAATATTGGCGGTTCGGCAGGCCGGTCAGCGCATCGAAGCGGACCATGTGCATGATCTTCTGCTCTGCCTTCACCCGGCTCGACACGTCCTCGAAGATCAGCACAGCGCCGCCGTCGGCCCTTCGGCTGGCGGAGAATTCGAGCGACAGGCCCTCGGGAAAATGAATGAGCGTGCGCGACAGATTACCCTCTGCCACTTGGGTGAGCTGGCGCAGAATGAGCTCCGGCTGCGAGGCGTCCATGAAGCTGTAGCGCGCGCCATAGCGCAGCACGGCGCCGAGGTCCCGATCCTTCAGCCGCTCTGGCGCGCCGATCTTCAGAAGTTCGCAGGCCTTGCGGTTGACCACCTGGATGCGGTTCTCGGCATCGACCATGACCAGGCCGTGCGGCATGTTGTTGAGCGCCGTATCGAAGCGGTCGGCGATGATGGTGATTTCCCGGCGTGCGATGACGTTCTCATAGAGGAACTCGCGCACGCCATTGGCCATGGCCCGCGTCGTCAGCCAGAAAGGAATGAGGAAGATCGACAGCACGCCGCGATAGAAGTCCATCGCCAGCAGGCTGCAGACGATCATCGGCAGGCAGCAGAAGAAGGTCTGGAGGTCGACTGCGAAGCGCGAGCCGTAGTTGCGGCCAACGACGGAAACCATGGTCGCCATGGTGACGGAAATGCAGGCAAGCTCCGCAAAGGAATCGTGGACGACGAAGATGGCGTAGCCGCTGGCGATGCCGAGGAGCGCGGTGGTGCATGCTCCACTGGCAACGAGAATCCGCTCCCAACGCTCAATTCCGGCGTGCGACAGGCTCTGCTTGTCGACGCGATCGAACTGCCGGAAGATGACCATGCGAGCGCCGAAGACCAGAAGGAAGGCGACCGACAGCAGGATGTAGATGGAGTACTGCGTCTTGGCAGCCACTGCAATGCACGTCGCGACATGGACGATCACGCCAACAAGCAGCGTCATGCGGTTCCCGGAAAGGGAACTCACAAACGACAGATACACATCAATAGGGACCCTGTTCGGGTTATCTGGCTTCATCCACACTTTCCCTGTGCGCGGGAATTCTAAGCCCAACCCTTTAAAATTTGATTTCAATGGAATCAAACATTTGGTCAAATTTTCTAAAACCACAGCGTGAACCGCACAGCCTATGCGCGTTAATGCAGCCTACCGGCGAGATTATTGAAATAATTTATCCACGCTTCGGTTGTTGAAACAGTTGACGGCTCTACGGACCGGCCGATGCGTCTAAGACTATACTCCAACACGAGGCATTTATCCTTCCAATTTCAAAGGCCGTGGTCTACATCGATTGCAAGAGGGAAAAACTGCCGAAAAACCGGCAGGACAAGAACAAGGGGAGGCGAATGTCGGTACTTCTGGCCGCCAGTCGGCTGATCGACTCGATCAGTCAGTTCATGGGCAAACTTGCCGAATATATGGTGCTGTTCTGCTGTCTGATCAGCGCCGGAAACGCCATCGTCCGCTATGCCTTCAACTACAGTTCGAACGGCTGGCTGGAGATCCAGTGGTATCTCTTCGCCTTCGTCGTCATGCTCGGCGCCTCGCATGCGCTGCGCAACAACGAGCATGTCCGCGTCGACCTGATCTATGGTTCGGTTTCCGATAAGGCGAAGATCTGGATCGACATCGTCGGCCTCATCCTCTTCCTGCTTCCCGCATGCGTCTATCTCACCTGGCTGTGCTGGCCCTTCTTCGCGCTCTCCTTCCACCAGGGGGAAATATCGGGCAATGCTGGTGGGCTGATCCGCTGGCCCGTCAAGCTCATCCTCGTCGCCGGCTTCGCGTTGCTCTCCCTTCAAGGCCTCTCGGAACTGGTCAAGCGGATCGCAGCGCTTGCCGGCCATATCAGCATCGACACGAAATACGAAAAGCCGCTGCAGTAAGGCGGGCTGGGAGACACGGATTTGTTTGATTTCGGCATCATCCCGCCGGCCATGTTCCTCGGCATGGTCATCTTCATGCTCTACGGCTTTCCGGTCGCCTTTTCGCTCGCCGCCGTCGGCCTGTTTTTCGCCATCATCGGCATCGCCACCGGCCATTTCGGCGAGGTCTTCCTGCAGGCTCTGCCGCTGCGCTTCTTCGGCATTCTTTCCAACGACCTCCTGCTCGCCATTCCCTTCTTCACCTTCATGGGTGCGGTGCTGGAGCGCTGCGGGCTGGCCGAAGACCTGCTCGAAGGCACCGGTAAGCTTTTCGGCGGCATACCCGGCGGCCTTGCCTATGCCGTCATCCTCGTCGGCGCCGTGCTCGGCGCGATCACCGGCACGGTGGCCGCCTCCGTCATCACCATGGGGGTGATCTCGCTGCCGATCATGCTGCGCTATGGCTATAATCCGCGCCTTGCCACCGGCGTCATCGCCGCGTCGGGCACGATCACCCAAGTCATCCCGCCCTCGCTCGTGCTCGTCGTTCTTGCCGATCAGCTCGGCAGGTCGGTCGGTGACATGTATCTCGGCGCGATCGGCCCTTCGATCCTGCAGGTGGCGATCTTCGTGCTCTTCATCCTGGTGATGTCGATCGTCCGGCCGAAATCGATGCCGCCGCTGCCGAAGGAGGTGCGCGGCGATTTCAATTGGGCGCTGCTCGTCAAGGTGCTGATGGGCATGGTGCCTTCGATCGTGCTGATCTTCCTCGTGCTCGGCACGATCTTCATGGGCCTTGCGACACCGACGGAGGCAGGAGCGCTCGGCGTCGTCGGCGCCATGCTGCTCGCCGCCATGAACCGTCGCCTCACCTGGCCGCTGATCCGTGAAGCCATGGCATCGACCACGCACATCACATCCATGGTGGTGATGATCCTGATCGGCTCCACCTGTTTCAGCCTGGTCTTCCAGGGCATGGACGGCTCGCGCTGGATCGAGCACATGCTGACGGGCATACCAGGTGGCCCGGTCGGCTTCCTGATCTTCGTCAACATCTTCATCTTCGTGCTCGCCTTCTTCCTCGATTTCTTCGAGATCGCCTTCATCGTCATCCCGATGCTCGCTCCCGTCGCCTCCAGTCTCGGCATCGACCTGATCTGGTTCGGCGTGCTGATCTGCGTCAACATGCAGACGAGCTTCATGCACCCGCCTTTCGGCTTCGCGCTCTTCTACCTGCGTTCGATCGCCAGCAAGGACGTCAAGACCTCGGACATCTACATGGGCGCGCTCCCCTGGGTCGGTATGCAGCTGATCCTGGTGGCGATCGTGATCTTCTGGCCGCAATCGGTAACCTATTGGCTGGATCACGGCCCGAAGGTCGACCCGAACTCGATCAAGATCGAAATCCCGGGCTTCGGCGGCCAGCTCGGCCTGCCGCCGATGGGCGGCGGCGGCAATGGCTCGCCGCAGATCCCCGGCCTGACCCTGCCGCCCCTGAACGGCCTGCCGGGAGCACCGCCGCCACCCGCCAAATAGTCCAGCAAAAAGCAAAACCCCGGACGGAAATCCGGGGTTTTGGTATTACACGCGTCTAAAGCGTCAACGGCGGAAAGCCTTAAAGCTTTCCGGCCCGCTGCTGGATCATCATGAACGTATCGAAGGTGTATTCCGAAAGCTGCATCCAGAGATAGGCGTCCCGTTTGAAGGCGGCCTGGTCGTCGTAGATCTTCTTGAAATACTGGTTCGTGCCCGAGATTTCGCTATAGATGCCCGTCGCCGCCTGGAAGCAGGCTTCCATGATCTCCTGGCTGAACGGGCGCAACGTCGCGCCTTCCGCGACGAGTTGCTTCAGCGCGGTCGGGTTCTTCGTGTCGTACTTCGCCAGCATGTTGGTGTTGGCGAAAGCGCAGGCGTCAGTCAGCGCTGCCTGATAATGCTTGGGCAGGCTGCTCCACTTTTCGAGATTGAAGAACCCATGCACCGTCGGGCCACCTTCCCACCAGCCCGGATAATAGTAGTACTTCGCCACCTTGTGGAAGCCGAGCTTCAGGTCGTCATAGGGACCGACGAATTCCGCCGCATCGATCGTGCCTTTTTCCAGCGCCGGATAGATGTCTCCGCCGGCGATCTGCTGCGGGATGACGCCGACCTTCTCCATGACGCGGCCGGCGAGGCCGGCAATGCGCATCTTGACGCCCTTGAGGTCATCGAGCGTGTTGATTTCCTTGCGGAACCAGCCGCCCATCTGCGCACCGGTGTTGCCGGCCGGCAGCGCATACATGCCCTGTGTGGCATAAAACTCGTTCATCAGCTTATTGCCGTTGCCTTCATAGTACCAGGCATTGGTCAGGCGGCTGTTCAGCCCGAACGGAATGGCCGTTCCGATGGCATAGGTCGGGTCCTTGCCGACGAAATAATAGGAGGTGGTGTGGGCTGCTTCGACCGTACCGGCGGCGACGGCATCGACGGCCTGCAGGCCGGGGACGATTTCACCGGCAGCGAAGGGCTGGATCGTGAAATTGCCGTCTGTCGCGGCGGCAACATGCTTGGCAATATCCTCGGCGCCGCCATAGATCGTATCCAAGCTCTTCGGAAACGACGACGTCATGCGCCACGCGATCTTCGGATTCTCTTGCGCGATCGCAGGCGCTGCCAATGCCGTTGCGGCGACCGCACCGGCGCTGGCGGTTCCCGCCTTCTTGAAAAACGAACGACGATCCATCAAAAACCTCCCAAATAGATGACACTGCGCGGCCAATCTCACCCCTACCCGCAGCAAGGGCAAAGCTAAGCATGGCGCCAGCCGCGGTTCAAGCTTTAGTCTATTAGCCTTTGGCATCAAGACGGGCAATAAGGCAACGTGCACGTATCCATCAGAATCAGCGGCTTAGCGGTAAACCGCAAAGGCGGGGTGCCTCTTCCGTCGCAATTTGGCCGCCTGATACAGCCAAGCGTTGACTTGGCGGCCGTTCAGGCGGAAGAAACGACGAGAAGAAAGATTTTGACCGGGGCTGATATGACGAAACCGATCGTTGCCATTCCTGCCGATATCCGCAGCTTCGACGGCGCGACCTGGCATGCCGTACAGCATCAATATCTGCGCGCCGCATTGAACGCATCCGGTGTCATGGCCTTCATGATCCCCGCTTTCGAGGAGGGCTACGATACCGACGCGATTCTCGACCGCGTCGACGGCCTTCTGGTTTCCGGTTCGGCCAGCAACGTGCATCCCTCGCACTACGGTGCCGAGGCGAATGACAAGGACGGCCCATTCGATCCCGCCCGCGACGCCACCAGCCTGCCGCTCATCCGCCGCGCCATCGACCGCGCCATCCCGCTGCTCGCCATCTGCCGCGGCATCCAGGAGCTGAATGTCGCCCTCGGCGGCTCGCTGGCAAGCGAGATCCAGGAACAGCCCGGCAACTGGGACCATCGCCGACCGGAAGGTGTCGACCGGGACGGCATGTACGCCATTCGCCAGACCGTCCATGTCAAGGAAGGCTCCTGCATCGCAGGCATTCTCGGCCCGGGCGAGATCCGCGTGAATTCACTGCATCGCCAGGCAATCGCCAGGACCGCCCCGGGCCTGCAGGTGGAAGCGATCGCCGAGGATGGCACGGTGGAGGCCGTTTCCGTCATCGACGCCAAGGCCTTTGCCGTCGGCGTGCAATGGCATCCGGAATATTGGGCTGAAACCGACAAGTCTTCGAACCAGTTGTTCGCCGCTTTCGGCGACGCCGTCCGCAGCTATGCCGCGGCCAAGCTACCGTTCATGTCAGCACAGGCGATCGCATGACGGCGCGGCGCCCGCGAAGCGCTATGCCTGTTACTCGGTAACTACCGTCCGCCGAGCCAACCCGCTTAAGCCTTCTGCGGTGTCTCTGGCACCGGTGTCAAAGCCGCACCCTTCTCGAACCAGGCGATGAGATTGTCGGCGACGAGATCGGCCATCGCATTGCGTGTCGGCACGGACGCGGAGGCGACGTGCGGCAGCAGTACGGCATTGGCCGGCTCAAACAGGTCGGCCGGCACCGTGGGCTCTTCATAGAAGACGTCCAGACCGGCAGCACCGAGCGCGCCGGAAGCAAGCGCGGCACTCAGCGCCTCCTCGTCCACCGTCCAGCCGCGGCCGACATTGACGAGGATGCCGTCAGGGCCGAGTGCTGCCAGAATATCGGCATCGATCGTCTTGTGCGTCTGCGCCGTCTTCGGAACGATGGCGATCAGCGTATCCACCGCTTCCGCCAGCCCCTTCAACGTCGAGTGATAATCGTAGGATACATCGGCATGGCGTGAACGCGTGTGATAACTGATCTTCACCTTGAACGGCTCCAGCCGCTTGGCGATTTCGAGCCCGATGCGGCCAAGGCCATAAAGCCCGACATGGCGGCCCTTGAGCGAGAAGCGCGACAGCGGATAGGCCGTGCCCGGCTTCCAGTTGCCCGCACGCAGCCAAGCTTCGGCCCGCGGCAATTCGCGAACCGTGTTCAGCAGCAGGCCGATCGCCGTATCGGCGACCTCGTCATTCAGCACATCAGGCGTATTGGTGACGACGATGCCTTTCTCTGCGGCGTGTTTCACATCGATGCCGTCATAACCGACCCCGAAATTGGCGATCACTTCAGCATGCGGCAGTTGCTCCATCCAGGCGCCCGGGAAGGAACCGGAAACGGCGACGCCGCGGATACGGCCGGCGGTCTCGCTGTCCAGCGCAAGCTTCTCCTCGCGTGCGACCGCAATAATCTCAAAACGATCCTTCAACCTTTCGAGAACACGCTCGTGTATCTTCCCAGGAACGAGAATGGCGATGCGGGACATGGCTTTCCTCTTGGATGGCGGTCTTGATTCAGGCGCGGGGCCGATGGGGACTGGTGGACTGGCGGATGCGCATTTCCGGCTTGATCAGATGCATGCCGTCAGGCTCATGGCTGCCGGCAAGGCGATCGAGCAGCGCCCGGGCTGCCAGGCGCCCGACCTCGGCCTGACCGTTCCAGACAGTCGTCAGCGCCGGCGTAGCGATCGAGGCCTCCTCGAGATCGTCGTAGCCGGTGACGGAAATATCGCCTCCCGGCACGAGGCCGGCGCGCGCAATGCCGTTCATCAGGCCGATCGCCACGAGATCGTTCCAGCACACGGCTGCCGTCGGCTTCTGCGGTAGCGAAAGGAAATGCACTGCAGCCTCGAAACCGCCCTGTTTCGAGCGCGGACCGGGAATACGCAGGTTCGGATCAACTTCGATGCCGGCCTTGCGCAGCGAATTGACATAGCCCTGGTAGCGATCGCGGCCGGTGGATGTCTGGTCCGTGCCGCCGATCATGGCGATCGAGCGATGACCGAGGCCGATCAGGTGGTTGGTGGCGAGCGAAATGCCGTAGCTGTCGTCGCCGCGATAGGTCGGCAGGTCCTGCCCTTCCATCGAGCGGGCGACCAGGATCGCCGGCATGCCGTTCTCTTCCGCCAGCTGCACGTCCTCAGGCGGCGTACCGATCGCCGGCGACATGATGACGCCGTCACCGCCGAGCTGCAGCAGCGTCTCGATAAATGTGCGCTGCTTTTCGACATTGTCGTAATGGTTGGAAAGGATGAAGGTGTGGCGGCTGCGGTCGAGTTCGCTTTCGATCGCCTTCAGGATCTCGCCATAGAAGGGGTTCATGATGTCGTGCACGACGACGCCGATGATGCCGGAGCGCGAGGTACGGAGGCTGGCGGCACGGCGATTGTAGATATAGCCGAGCGCGCGCGCCTGTTCCTTGATCTTCTCCCTGGTAATGCCGGCAACGAGCGGACTGTCGCGTAAGGCAAGCGATACGGTCGCCGTTGAAATGCCGAGCGTTTCGGCGATTGTCGAAAGCTTGATCTTCTGGACCACGTGTCCTCCTCCAGGCAGCACGCAAGCGACAAGACCCCGCCGTCAAACCGGCGCGGCCCTTAAAATGTTTAATTAAAAGATTTAATCGGTGGAAGCAATTCGTCTTTCGGGAAATTTCAGTCTTCGTCCGGTTCTTCGACAGGAATGGCTTCGGCTTGCAGATTGGCATCGATCGCCTTCAGCAGGCGGACCAGATTGCGGATTTCCTTCTCAGAGAACTCTTGCGTCGCCAGCCTGTCGCAGGCCGAAGCCGCCATCTCGATCCCCTGCACGCTGCCTCGGCCGAGGTCGGTGAGATAGACCTTGGTCAGGCGTGCATCCTCGGCATCGGGCTTGCGCTCGAGAAAGCCCTGCGCCTCCATGCGGCCGATCGTGCGCGTCATCGTCGGCGCCTTGACGCCGAGCTTCTGGGCAAGGCCGCCTGCCGTCATGCCGTCACTTTCGGCAAGCGAGAGGATGACACCATCCTGGCCGGCATAGAGGCCGCTTTCAAGCAGGTTGCGCGAGAGCACCGTCCGCATGGAACGCGCCGCCTGGGTCAGAGCCGGGGAGAGATCGACGAGCGTATACTCGGTCTGGTCCTTCTTCTTGGACTTGTTCTTTTTGCCGTCCTTGTGCTTCTTTCCCATAGCCATCCCTTTGATCTTTAAGCCCCGACGCCGCTGCGATATGACATTGCCCAGGATCTCGTCATAAACAAGAGGCAACGACCGGATGATGACACCTTCGCCGCGCTTCGAGGACAGCAGTCCGGCCTTTGCACCTGACGGGCGTCATCCGATCGCCGTGTTGCCGCTCGGTGCACATGAACAGCACGGCCCCCACCTGCCCTTCGAAACCGACACTCTGATTGCCGAAGGCATCGCCGGGCGATTGAAGATAGCCTTGCCCGCCGGCCTGCCGGTCACCTTCCTGCCCGCCGAATCCATCGGCTATTCCATAGAGCATATGGATGTTGAAGGAACGAAGACGCTTGCGTTCGACGAAGCTGTAATCCGCTGGCTCGGCATCGCCGAAGGTCTGGCGAAGCAGGGCATCCGCAAATTCGTGATGCTGAACGCCCATGGCGGCAATTCGCCGGTCATATCGGTCGTCGCGACCGAGGCGCGGGTCCGCTTTGCCATGCTGGCGGTGGCGACGAGCTGGACCCGTTTCGGCGTGCCGGATGGCGCGGTCACGCCGGAGGAAAAGGCGATCGGAATCCATGGCGGCGAAATCGAGACCTCGGTGATGCTGGCGTTTCATCCCGATAAGGTTGATATGGCGAAGGCGGCGGACTTCTCCTCGCGACAGACGGAATTCGCCGAGCGTTTCAAGCATCTGCGCGCCTACGGGCCGCACGCCTTCGGCTGGAAGATGTCGGACCTTAATGCCGAAGGTGTGGCAGGCAATGCCGCGGCCGCAACGGCAGAGAAAGGTGAGGCGCTGATTGCCCATGCGGTAGAAGGGCTGGTGGAATTGCTGAGCGATGTCGATGCATTCGACGTCACGCAACTCCGGTGAATACGGTCATCTGCACTGGCCAGACAATGTGATCTTATAACATTATAAAACCCTTTGAACTGCCACGCTCAAGCCATTATATGAGACCAACCGTTCAAGCAGCCGATCCCAAGCCGCTCGGCCGCACGCCTAATCCTAGAGGTTCTCATGACCGACGCGATCTCCACCCTGAAGCCTATTCCCGTTACCGTGCTCACCGGTTATCTCGGCGCCGGCAAGACGACGTTGCTCAACCGCATTCTCTCCGAAAATCACGGCAAGAAATATGCGGTCATCGTCAACGAGTTCGGCGAAATCGGTATCGACAACGACCTGATCGTCGAGTCGGACGAAGAAATCTACGAGATGAACAATGGCTGTGTCTGTTGCACGGTGCGCGGCGACCTGATCCGCGTCGTCGAAGGCCTGATGCGCCGTCCCGGCCGCTTCGACGGCATCATCGTCGAAACGACGGGCCTTGCCGATCCGGTGCCGGTCGCCCAGACCTTCTTCATGGATGACGACGTGCGCGCCAAGACCGAGCTCGATGCCGTCGTCGCCCTCGTCGATGCCAAGCACCTGCCGCTGCGCTTGAAGGACAGCCGCGAGGCCGAAGACCAGATCGCCTTCGCCGACGTCGTCATCATCAACAAGAGCGACCTCGTGACCCCGGAAGAACTTGATGTAATCGAGGATATCGTCCGCGCCATCAACCCGGCCGCCCGCGTCTACAAGACCAGCCGCTCGGGCGTCGACCTCGCCCGCGTGCTCGATCAGGGCGCCTTCAACCTGGAACGCGCGCTCGAAAACGATCCGCATTTCCTTGAGCACGGCCACGATGACCATGTCTGCGGCCCCGATTGCGATCATGACCATCATGACCATGACCATGATCATCACGGTCATCACGACAATCATCACCATGGCGCCCATAACCATGGCGCAATGTCGGCGATCCACGATGTAACGGTGCAGTCGGTGTCGCTGCGCGGCGGCGAGATGAATCCGGAGCGCTTCTTCCCGTGGATCCAGAAGATCACCCAGACGCAGGGGCCGAATATTCTGCGCCTCAAGGGCATCATCGCCTTCAAGGACGATCCCGAGCGTTACGTCGTTCAGGGCGTGCACATGATCATCGAGGGTGATCACCAGCGGCCCTGGAAGGAAGGCGAGAAGCACGAGAGCCGTCTCGTCTTTATCGGCCGCGAACTCGACCGCGAGAAGCTCGAAGCCTCCTTCAAGGCCTGCGGGGCAGCCGCCTGATGCCGACAGTTGCACCGCTTGATCTCGACGGCCACGTTCTGGCCGTCGAATTTTTAGGTGATGTTCCCTTCTTCGCAAGCGCAAACGGTACATTCCACCGGCTGGATGGCGGCGACAGGGTTTCCGAAGCCCACCAGGGCATGCTCACCGCCATCCGCGACCCCTACAGCGAGAGCCTGATCTCAGGCGGCGAGGATGGCAAGGTACTGCGCATTGCCGCCGACGGCAGCGTCAGCGAGATCGCGACCGCGCCGCGCAAGTGGATTTCGCAGGTCGCAGCCGGGCCTCAGGGTGCCGTTGCCTATTCCTACGGCAAGAGTGCGCTCGTGCGCCTGGCCGATGGCACGACCAAGGAATTCCCCGAGGAGCGCACGGTCGAAGGCCTTGCCTTTGCACCGAAGGGCCTGCGCATCGCAGCGGCGCGCTACAACGGCGTGTCGCTGCATTGGATCGGCATGAACGCCAAGCCGGTCGATCTGGAATGGAAGGGTGCGCATACCGGCGTCACCTTCTCGCCGGATGGTAATTTCCTCGTCACCTCGATGCAGGAAAACGCACTGCACGGCTGGAAGCTAGACATCAAGCCCGGGACCGAGGCCCGCCATATGCGCATGACCGGCTACCCCTCCAAGGTGAAATCACTCTCCTGGTCGGTCAAGGGCAAGTGGCTCGCGTCTTCAGGCGCGCCTGCGGCAATCGTCTGGCCCTTCCAGGGCAAGGACGGGCCGATGGGCAAGGCGCCGCTGGAGCTCGGCACTCGCGCCAATATCATGGCGACCGCGGTGAAATTCCATCCGCTCGAGGACATCCTCGCCATCGGCTTCATCGACGGCATGATTCTGGCCGTGCGCATCGCCGACAGCAAGGAAGCGCTGCTGCGCCGACCTGGTAAGGGCGCGATCACGGCGATGAGCTGGAGCAAAAACGGCAAGCTGCTCGCCTTCGGCTCCGAAGCCGGCGACTGCGGCGTCATCGATATTTCGGCCTGAGCCCCGCTGCCGGCAATGGACGACGCCCTGGCGAAACCTGAAATCGTGACGCTGACGGCCGACCACATGCAAGCCGCAGCCGATATCAGACGTGTCGCCCTTTGGCAGCGGCTGCCCAGGCTGCCGAATGTGCATACGCCCGAGGAAGAGGAGCAGTACTGGCGCATGCATCTGCTGCCGAATTGCTCGATCCTCGGCGCAGCCATGGGCAACCGGCTCGTCGGTGTCATCGCCTATGGCGACAACTGGATAGAGCAGCTTTACGTTCTCCCCGATTTCCAGGGCATGGGCATCGGCTCTTCACTCCTCGGCTGCGCCAAGGAGGAGATGAACGAGATCAGGCTCTGGACGTTCCAGCGTAATGCGGGCGCTCGCGCTTTCTACGAACGGCACGGTTTTGCCGCCGAGGAGGAGACCGATGGCGCCGACAACGAAGAACGGGAGCCCGATGTGCTCTATCACTGGCGCCGGCTTCCGAAGCTGACACCGGACCTGCAACCGTCGGACGGCTAGACTGAATCAGGGCTGCCAAATGCCTTGCCCAGGCGAAACATGAAACGCACGCAGGACGCGCCTTGCGCGCCGCCCTGGCTGACGGAGGAAACGGGAATGTCGAAATCGACCGGCCTCGGTTTGACCGAGCAACAGCCGCGGCCTTTGGGCGATGCATCGGTCTGGACCGTGATCCGCGCCGAGGCGGCCGAGCTCGCCGCACGCGAGCCGATATTGCAGCGGCTGCTTGCCGCTGAGGTAACGGACACTGCCGGCAATGATGAGATCATCGCCCGCGTGCTGGCCGCGCGGCTCTCCGTTGCGCAGGTGGAGACGGGTGATCTGTTTGATCTCATCCGGTCCACATTGACCACAGACATCATGCGGAAGGTCGAGGCCGATCTCGTTGCCGTGCGCGAACGCGATCCGGCCTGCACCACATTTCTGCACGCGCTTCTCAACCTCAAGGGCTTTCATGCGCTGCAGACGCACCGCATCGCCCATGCGCTCTGGGTCGCCGGCCGTCCGGAGATCGCCAGCTGGCTCGCCAATCTCGTTTCGCTGGTCTTCGGCCCGGATATCCATCCGGCGGCGCGGATCGGCGCGTCCATCATGCTCGACCACGGTTCGGGCATCGTCATCGGCGAAACGGCTGTCATCGAGGATGAAGTTTCGATCCTGCAGAACGTAACGCTCGGCGGCACCGGCAAGGAGACCGGCGACCGCCACCCGAAGATCCGCCACGGCGTTATGATCGGCGCCGGCGCCAAGATCCTCGGCAATATCGAAATCGGCGCCTTCAGCAAAGTCGCCGCCGGCAGCGTCGTGCTGAAATCGGTGCCCGAGCATTGCACGGTCGCCGGCGTGCCAGCCGCCGTCGTACGCATCCATCGCGCCGATGAAATCCCGGCCGAGACGATGGACCAGAACATCTAGGATCGCTCCGAGATAAAGAGTTCGGCCCTTTTCGCTAAGCGGCCTGCTGATTTTCGCAGAAGGCTTCGGCCCGGTTGCGGCCTTCGCGCTTCGAACGATAGAGCGCCTCGTCTGCCTTCGGCATCAGTCGTTCAAATCTCCGCCGCTTTCCGCACGCGCGGCAACGCCGATGCTCAGCGTTGGAAAGACGGCCAGATCCGGCAGTTGCATGACGGCAGCGGCGAAAGTGAAACGGATGCGCTCGGCAATCGCCACCGCATCTTCGCAGGAAACATTTCTCAGTACCGCCAGGAATTCATCGCCACCTTGGCGGGCAAGCAGGTCGTCGGAGCGCATGATGCCTCTCGAAACGCTGGCGAAAAGCCGCAGCATGTTGTCGCCCGCGGCATCGCTTCGCTACGAATTTAACGATAGCGGGGTTTTTCTGCTGCATAATGCAGCAATTCAAGCGTTGCAGCGTCCTTTGCGCGTCTGCAAAGCCACGCGGCCTGTCTTCAGGCGGCCCGCACGGTGCCGATAATGTCCGCCAACAGACTGTGCAGCAAGTCCCTGTAGCCATTCCGGGCAGACGGGCCGCTCTCTTCCGAAGTCATGACGACGGTGAGATCGAGCGACGGCACGATGTAGAGCATCTGCCCGCCAAAACCCCAGGCGAAATGCACCTGCTCGCCGCCGATCAGTCGCGTGAACCAGCCATAGCCATATTCATCGCCCGCGAAGCGCGAGTTTGTGCGCGGCTGCCACGACTGGGAGATCCAGTCGGCAGGGACGATCTGGCGACCGTCGGCGGTCTTGCCGCCGTTGCGGTAGAGTTCGCCGAAGGCAAGCAGCGACCGGGCGCTCATCGCCATCTGATTGCCGCCGAGATAGATGCCCTGCGGGTCACGCTCCCATGCGCCGATGTGGAAACCCTCGACCGGGCCGAGCCATTCGCGCGCCAGCGCCAGGGTCGACCGGCCGCTGACCTTGGTCAAAATGGCCGAAAGCAGATGCGTGGATGCGGTGGAATAAAGCATCTCGCCACCGGGCTGATCGACGAAAGGCTGCGAGAGCGCAAAACGCACCCAGTTGCGCGAGGAGACCCAGCGGCCGTAGTTCGGCCCCGACATGCGATCGAGCCCAGCCTGCATGGAGAGAAGATTACCGATGGTGATGTCGTTGATGCGCGGGTCGGGCGTTGCAGGGAGATCGGCCTTCAAGATCGGTGCGATCTTCTGATCCGGCCCGTTGAGCAGACCTTTGTCGATGGCGATACCAACCAGCGCCGAAATGATCGACTTCGAAGCGGATTTGATATTGGTCGATTCCGACGGCGAATGACCATGGAACGCGCGTTCGCTGAGCACGCGTCCGTCGCGAGCGACGATCACCGTCTTGAGAGGCCCCATCGCAGGGTAGGTAGAAGAAAAGCAGAAGGGAAAGAACGCGGATCATGCGGCGCAAGATAGGATATCGCCGCAATATGTTCGCGTGCCGGCGACCCATTTCACGCAATCGTGTTTCCGTGTGTCGGGGAGCTAGCGACCGCGCAGCTTCATCGCCAGAAAGACAAGCCGCAACCACACCAGACCCGCCTGCCTGCGTGATTAAACGGCGCGAATATTACCAGCCGGGGGAAGAATTCCCAACCTGGCCGGCCGGTCAAGCCTTACAGCGCCGCGCGTCTTTTCAAGCCGACCCGGCCCAATCCCGTTCTAGGCTGCGCGGCGAACCGGCGCACTGGCTAGCATACGTCCCGAGGGGACGATCATGCCGGCCGCGCCGTCAAGCCAGCCTTCGGTGAGCTCGAGCGCAAGAAAGCGCGAGCGTTCGAACGGACCCGGCATGACGAGATGGCGGGCCTTTTCGGCAAAGAAGCCGAAACGCTCGTAATAGGCCACATCGCCGACGAGCAGGACGGCGCCATGCCCGCGATTCTTCGCTTCAAGGATTGCCGCGCGCATCAACGCCGCACCGATGCCCTTGCCGCCATGCTGCGAGGCAACAGCGAGCGGCCCGAGCAGCAGTGCATTGATCGGCGTGCCTTCATCATTGACGCCGGCTTCGATGTTCCAGAGCCGCACCGTACCGATAACACGGCCGTCGCGATCGCGCGCGACGAGCGCAAGACCCTCGGCCGGAACGCGGTTGCGGCGGATCTTCTCCGACGACTTCTTGCGGCGACCCGCGCCCATGACGCGGTCGAGCAGATTTTCACGAGCAACGACATCCGAGGGATTTTCGGCGTCGATGGTGAAAGTGGTGGGCGCAAAGAATGCGCGGACAGAATCAAGAACAGCGGCCATCTTGGCCTCCCGTACCCAATACCGTTATCAGCGGCGATGAAGGAAAATTGTGAATTTGCCGCCCCGGCTGGTTACGGGGCCGGCGGAAACGACCTCAGATGACGTAGGCCTTCAGCGGGTCGAAACCGTTGAAAGCGACCGCCGAATAGGTCGTCGTATAGGCGCCGGTGCCTTCGATCAGGACCTCGTCGCCGATCGAAAGGGAGATCGGCAGCGGATAGAGGTTCTTCTCGTAGAGCACGTCGGCCGAATCGCAGGTCGGACCGGCAATGACGCAGGGCTCCATCTCGTCGCCGTCGTGTTCCGTGCGGATCGGATAGCGGATGGCTTCGTCCATCGTCTCGGCGAGACCGCCGAACTTGCCGATGTCGAGGAAAACCCAGCGGGCATCGTCATTGTCCGACTTCTTCGAAATCAGCACGACTTCCGCCTTGATGACACCGGCATTGCCGACCATGCCGCGGCCCGGCTCGATGATCGTCTGCGGAATCTGGTTGCCGAAATGCGTGCGCAGCGCCTGGTAAATCGACTTGCCGTAAGCTTCTGCGGACGGTACGTCACGCAGGTACTTGGTCGGGAAGCCGCCGCCCATGTTGACCATCTGCAGGTGGATGCCCTGCTTGGCGAGCGATACGAAGACGCGCTTGGCATCGGCAAGCGCCGAATCCCAGGCGTCGACCTTGGTCATCTGCGAACCGACATGAAACGAGACGCCATAGGACTGCAGGCCAAGCTGATGGGCGTAGACGAGAACGTCGACAGCCATCTGCGGAACGCAGCCGAACTTGCGCGACAGCGGCCATTCGGCGCCTTCGCCATCCGTGAGCACGCGGCAGAAGACACGGGCGCCGGGAGCGGCGCGCGAAATCTTCTCGACTTCCTCATGGCTGTCGACGGCAAAGAGGCTGACGCCGAGCGCATGCGCGCGGGCAACGTCACGCTCCTTCTTGATCGTGTTGCCATAGGAGATACGGGCGGCGGTCGCACCAGCGTCGAGCGCCATTTCGATTTCGGCAACGGATGCACAATCGAAATTGGAGCCGAGGCCTGCGAGCAGCTTCAGCACTTCCGGGGCCGGGTTGGCCTTGACGGCATAATAGATGGCGCTGTCCGGCATGGCGTGACGGAAGGCGTGGAAATTGTCGCGAACGACGTCGAGGTCAACCACAAGGCAGGGACCATCGGGACGTCGGGTTGCGAGAAAGTCGCGGATGCGCTGGGTGGTCATATCGATTCCCTCTTCCAATTCCAGAGCTCCGGCATGAACCGGAGGACAAAGGGCATACGATAGCTCGCATTGGAACCAGCCGGTGGAGACCCCGGAACCATAGCTAGCGCTCGATGCGCGAATAGTGAACCAACGCCGCGGTGCGGTGTAAGTTCGGCTTTGTCTGCCATGGATTGGAGGGAGAATCCCAACCGCACTTCCGGCAATGATGGTGTGCCTCTTCAGTAACCCCCGCTGATGGAAAGCAGGGAGAGAACAAAAAGGCCCGCACCGTCGTTGCTTCAGGCGTCCTCGCATTTTCCGGTTGGCCGGAATAGCGACTGGAGGGGTTAATTCCAGGTACCTTACCGATTTCCTCACCAATTCGAGGGTTCGGCGGACACCCATGGGCACGTGCGACTTTGGGCTGAGTGGGAAATAAGAATATTCGCCTTCATAATCAAGCGATTTTTTGATCCTTGGGCTAAAAAAATAATTGAACAAAACAAGCCAATTTGTTCAACATTCCGAAACAGCCCGAGGGGTGCCATGGATACCTTGACCCGCATACGCGCCTTCATCGATGTCGTCGAGGCCGAAGGCTTCTCCGCCGCCGCACGGCGCACCGGCCGCTCCAAGGCGCTGCTCTCCAAATATGTGCGTGAACTGGAGGATGAACTCGGCGCGCTGCTGCTCAACCGTACAACCCGGCAGTTCTCCATGACCGAAGCCGGCCACACCTATTATCGCACCGCTTCCGATATCCTCAAGGAGATCGACAACCTCGCCGATCTCGTGCGTGAGAACAATGCACAGCTAAAGGGACGGCTGCGCATCTCGGTGCCGCGCACCTTCGTCGATGCCGAGGTCGGCCAGTCGCTGATTGATTTCGCCAAGGAGAACCCGGATCTTACGCTGGAGATTGCCGCCGACGACCGGTTCGTCGATCTGATCGAGGAAAGCTTCGACGTGGCGATCCGCATCACTAAACTCGAGGATTCCGGCATGATCGCCCGCAAGATCTCGGATTTCCGCATCCATATCTGCGCTACCCCCGATTTTCTCGAGCGTTATCCCGATCTCGATCACCCGACGGCCCTTTCCAACGTCCCTTTCATCGTCGATACCAATGCGCGCACCCAGGCGAGCATCCGCTTCCACAACCCCGACAACACCTCGTTCGCCGTCGCCGTTTCCGGACCGATAGAGGTGAACAGCCCGCATGCGACGTTACGCGCGGCACTTGCCGGCATCGGCGTAGCCTTCATCCCGGATTTCATCGCCCGCAAGCCGATCGAGAGCGGCGAACTGGTTACGCTGTTCAACGATTACATCCCCACCGACCGCGGCATTTATGCCGTCTATCCGCACCGGCGCTACCTGCCGGCCAAGGTGAGGATCTTCGTCGATTACCTGCACAACTGGTTCAAGAAGCACCCATGATGCGACAACAGGTTCCATGTTGATCCACCTGGCTGAGACGATCGGACGGCGACGATCGGGGATCCACAGTGAAGCCCGTCCCAATTCCGTCCCAATTTCTGGCAAGAAGTCAGGGTCACCGAACAGAGCAGCGGAATAAATGAAACATTCGACGATACTGATCGCCGCGCTTCTTTCGCTGGCGCCGGCCGCCGCCTTTGCCCATCCGCACATCTTCGTGGAAGCCCGCCTCGAAGTCGTGGCCGGCAAGGACGGCAGTGTCGAGGAACTGCGCAATGTCTGGCGCTTCGACGAGGTCTTTTCGTCCTCCGTCGTCATGGATTTCGACAAGAACACCGACCTGAAGCTGGAGCCGAACGAACTCGCTGAGGTCGGAAAGACGGTGAAGCAATCGCTTGCCGACTACGATTACTATATGAACCTGACGATCAACGGGAAGAATATCACCGTCCAGAAGCCCGACATCATCCATGTCGACTACAAGGATGGCCAGCTGCTGATGTTCTTCGCGGTAAAGCCGGTCGAGAAGATGCCGCTCAAGGGCAGGCTCACCTTCGGCGTCTATGACCCGACGCTCTACACCTCGATCGATTTTCCCACCGACACCGAGCTGGCGATCGTCGGAGACGGCTTCAAATCCTGCAAACATCAGGTGGTGCGGCCGGATGCCGACGAGGTGATCTCGCAAAACAAACAGTCGCTGACGGACGCTTTCTTCAACGATCCGACCGGCACCAACATGTCCAAACTCTTCGCCACCCGGCTGGAGGTTACATGCTGACGAAACGCCTGTCCCTCATCCTTTCCGCTGCAATCCTTGCGCTGGTAACGGCTGCAAGCCTCGCCCATGCGCAGTCGCCGCTCGGCATCGGCACTGCAGAGCCGAGCTTCCAACCGACCGGCGGGCCGCTCGCACCGCTTTTGCTCTATGTGAATTATGAACAGCAGACCTTCTATCGGGCACTGACCGGCGCCTTGAAGGCGATGCGCCAAGACCCATGGCAACTGGCATCGCTGATCGGCCTGTCCTTCGCCTACGGCGTCTTCCATGCCGCCGGCCCAGGCCACGGCAAGGCGGTCATCTCCTCCTACATGATCGCCAACGAGGTCGAGCTGAAGCGCGGCGTGGTGATTTCCTTCATTTCTGCCTTCATCCAGGGCGTGGTGGCGGTGGCGCTGGTCGGCGGCGCCTGGCTGGTGTTGCGCGGCACCGGCATCACGCTGACGGAGGCGACCCACGCAATGGAGATCTCAAGCTTCGTCATGGTCATCCTGTTCGGCGGCTGGCTGCTGTTTCGAAAACTGCGCTCGATGGCGGGCAATATGCCGCGCCGCCGGCTGATGGCGACGCCTGCCGGCCCGGTCAGCATGATGCTCGACTGGAAGGACAATGCCGTCGAACGCCAGGCCTATGCCTTCAACGGCAAGGCGCAGGCTGTGGAAGCCGGCCACACTTTCGTTCCCGGCATGGTCTGCGAGACTTGCGGCAATGCCCATGTGCCCGACCCGGCCCTGCTTGGCGGCGACAGATTCAGCGCCCGCGAGGCCTGGTCGGCTATCGTTGCCGTTGGTCTGCGCCCCTGCTCCGGCGCACTTCTGGTCATGACCTTCTCGCTCTTGAACGGGCTCTATCTCGGCGGCGTGCTTTCGGTCGCCGCCATGTCGCTCGGCACGGCGATCACCGTTTCCCTGCTTGCCACACTTGCCGTCACCGCCAAGAGTGCAGCCGTCCGTCTCTCCGGACGCGGCTCGACCGCCTCGATCTGGATCGGCAACGCCATCGAAATCCTCGGGGCCGTGCTCGTCATTCTGATGGGCGCCCTGCTGCTCGGGGCCTCGCTGCAGGGCTAGAGCAATTCCAGCAAAAGTGCGCAGCGGTTTTGCGTCCGGAATTGCGCAATGCTGGAGACTTACTTTCCCCGGCCGCGCTGATAGCGTGCCCGCAGCCAGAAGACCGCAAAAAACGCCATGATCAGGCAGACGCCGACGACGATCGCCAGCGTCGGCGAGAAATTGCCGATCCACAGCACGATGGTCGGCAGGAAATAGATGACGAGGGCGGCGCTGAGCAGGATGATGCCGGCGGCGGTCGCCTGCGAGCGGCTTTCCGGGCTCATACGAGCCTTTCCTTTTCGAGATCGGCGCGGATATCCTGCAGGCGACGGATCTGGTTGCCCTCGGCGTCGAAATTCTCCGGCGAAAGCCATGCTTCGAAGGCATCGTTGATCATCGGCCATTCGGCATCGATCATCGAGAACCAGGCGGTGTCGCGGTTGCGATGCTTGGAGATCATATGCTGGCGGAAGACCCCTTCGAAGCTGAAGCCGTAACGCGCGGCCGTCGTCTTGCTCGCCTCGTTGTTATTGTCGCATTTCCATTCGTAGCGGCGGTAGCCGAGATCCTCGAAGACGTGCTTGGCCATCAGGTAATGCGCCTCGGTCGACAGCGGCGACCGCTTCATCTCGGCCCCGTGCGCCACCCCTCCGATCTCGACGACGCCGTTTGCCGGGTCGGCGCGCATGTAATTCGCCATGCCGACAATCTTGCCGGTGGCGTTGTCGCGGAAGATGTGGGTGAGCCAGCCGGACTTGGTATTGACGGTTTCCAGCCAGTTAGCGAAATCGTCGATACCGGAGAAATCATCCTGTGCGAAATAGAGAAGCAGCGGGTTGATGCCCATGCCGCCGAGCCCGTCCCACAGCGCCTCGAGATGTTCCGCGCGCCGATAGGGCCCGACGGTAACGAAGCGGCCCTTCAGCGTGACCGGCTTCGGCGCCGGGCAGCCCTTGAAATTTGCAAGATCGCGCATGTTCACTCCTCTTTTCCGAAGAGTGGATAGGCCAGCCGCCCAGCAAAGGCAACCGGCCTAGATGTCACTGTGACAAGGTCGTCTTGGCCGACGACACCGTCGCCTCGATATGGTCGACCAGCTGGTCGGCAAGGCCGAGGCGGCCGGCAAGCAAATCGAGATAACCGCGCTCGGCGCGCGAATCCGGCTCGATGGTGAGCCGCGAGGCGGTGTAGAGCTCGACGCGCTGTTCTTCCGTCGTCGCGGCGGCAACGAGCGCATCGATATCCGTCGGCGAAGCGAGTTCATTCTCGATGAAGGCCGCAGCCTCGCCGCTGACGTCGGCGGCCTTGACCTTCTCCATGATGAGGGCGCGTTCGGCATCGTCGATATGGCCGTCGGCCTTGGCGGCGGCGATCATCGCGCGGATCAGCACCAGGACGAATTCATTGCTGCCGGCAGGCGACGTCGGCCCGAAACCGGATTCGGCAGGCGGCGGAAGGAGAACCGGATTATTTGCCGAGGGTGCATCCGAGGGGGCTGCGGGCGCCTGCCCCGCCTGGTAATTCTTGTAGGCCTGGTAGCCGAGGCCGGCAATGGCGGCAAGACCGCCAACCGCCAGCGCATTGCCGGCAAGACCACGACCGGTCTTGGTGCCGAGGAGCACCGCAGCAATGGCGCCGGTCGCCAGCGGATTGTTCCTGGCCGTCTGCATAGCATCGCCCGCCCTGTCGCGGACCGAGCCGCCGAGACCCGGCACCTGCGAACCCAAGAACTGGTCGAGAAGCTTCTTTGCGTCGAACATTCCTCGTCGTCTCCCTGTTTGAAGCTGGAGGAGAACATAGGTTTGCGACGGCTGAAATACAAATGCGACGTGCCGAGTTGCCACCCCCTCTGCCCTGCCGGGCATCTCCCCCACGAGGAGGGAGATTGGCTGGGCGTGAGGGTTTCCTCAAACAATTGGCTCAAGCGGCGGATCGGGAGAAAGAGCTGGTCTCTTGCCGATCTCCCCCCTCGTGGGGGAGATGTCCGGCAGGACAGAGGGGGTGTCCCCCCACCGAACAAAGGTTTAGGCCTTCAGCGCCGCCGCTTCTGCCGCGAGTTTGGTAATGCCAGCCCAGTCGCCGGCCGCGACCAGTTCTTTCGGCGCCACCCACGAGCCGCCGACGCAGATAACGTTCGGCAGCGAGAGATAATCATTGGCGTTCTTCAGCGAAATGCCGCCGGTCGGGCAGAACAGCGTGCCTGCAAGCGGTGAGGACAGCGCCTTGAGATAGGCGGCGCCACCGGCCTGCTCCGCTGGGAAGAACTTCAGCACCTGGTAGCCTTCCTCGCGCAGCGCCATGACTTCGCTGGCGGTCGCAGCCCCTGGAAGCAGCGGCACGTCGGAATCGGCGGCGGCATCGAGCAGTTCCTGCGTCGTACCCGGGCTAACGATGAACTTCGAACCGGCCGCGACGGCGGCTTCCCAATGAGCGACATTGAGGATCGTGCCGGCGCCGACTTCGGCGCCCTCGACCTCTGCGGCGACGGCGCGCACGGCCTCGAGTGCCGCCGGGGTGCGCATGGTGATCTCGATCGCCTTCAGACCGCCTGCGACGAGCGCGCGAGCCAGCGGCACCGCCGTCTTCGCATCGTCGACGATCAAGACCGGAACGACAGGCTGGAGTTTCAGGATGGAAAGGAGCTTCTCTGTTTTCTCGCCCATGGTCACGCGACCTCCTTGAAACGATTGAATTCGGACCCGAATAACGCCCCTGCGGAACCTTGTCGAGATAAAACCGGACCGCATGCCGAGAAGGGTATGAAATGCGTGGAAATTGGGCTACCGTGCCGCAATCGTCACAAAAGGTTCACCGGTATGGCGAAAGAGATCGAGCGGAAGTTTCTTGTACGCAGCGATGGATGGCGTTCCGCCGTCGAGACGAAGTCTGTCCTCAGACAGGGTTACATCGCGTCGATGGACGATCGTTCCGTGCGGGTGCGCATCCTCGACGGCAGGAAAGCGAAACTGACGATCAAGATCGGCCGCAGCGCCATCACCCGTGACGAATTCGAATACGACATCCCGATCGCCGACGCCGAGGAGCTGTTGCAGGCAGCCATCGGCGTCGTCATCGAGAAGACGCGCCACCGCGTTCCACATGAGGGCTTCGTCTGGGAGGTTGACGTTTTTGCCGGCGAGCACCGCGGATTGGTGATCGCCGAGGTGGAGATGACGGCCGAGACCGACAGTCCGGCGCTGCCCACCTGGCTCGGCCGCGAGGTGACCGGCGATTTCCGATATTCCAATCAGGCCCTTGCCACAGAATACGGGCACGACAGGCATGGCCTATCGCATTCGGCCTGACGCCGATTTTACCGAGGCGTTTCGCAAGGTCGCCATCGAGCAGCTGGAACACGCCGTCACGGTTCTCGAGAAGCGGCCGGACGGCGCGCACGAGGCAATCCATTCCTTCCGCAAGAACCTGAAACGACTACGGTCGCTCTACCGCCTCGTGGCCCGCGAGGTTCCGGATTTCCAGACCCATGAAAATGCAAGGCTGCGCGATGCCGCACATTCGCTTTCGGCGATCCGCGACGCTGCCGCCCTGATCGGCACCGGGCAATATCTGCAGCACTCGGCACGCGGGAACGAGGAGAACGAGGCGCTCGGCCGCATCGTCAACATTCTCGAAGGACGCCGTGAATGGATGGCGGAAGCCGAAAGCGGCCTGGAACAGCGGCTGACGGAAACATCCGACGCTCTGAAGGAGGCGATCGCCGCACTGGATGAAGTCTCGTTCAATGGCGGCCATCGCAAGAATGCCCGCATGCTGGCGAAGAGCTGGCGCCGCACTGCGCGCAAGGCCAAAGCCGCGCTTGCGGCTTGCCACGGCGAGGCATCGGCCGATGATTTCCATACTTTGCGCAAACGCACCTACGACTATCGGCTCTACCATGCCCTTTTGCGTGACGTCTGGCCGGGCGCGATGAAGGCCAAACGCGATGCGGCCAAGGAGCTCGTCGAGGATCTCGGCCACATCCACGATCTCACCGTGCTCTCCGAACTGGTCGAGTCCGAACCGCAGCTCTTCACCCGCAATGATGATCTTGCGCATCTGCTCGACATCATCATCTTCCGCCAGCAGGAAGACCGACGGCAAGCGCTGATCAAAGCCGAAGCAGTCTTCGCCGACGATGCCGACGAGGAAGCCCAACGCATCGAGCTTCTCTGGCTGATGGCCGGGAGTTGAGAGGCGGCGAAACCGGAAGTGCTTCTGCGCTGCTCTGCATTTCCGATTGCTTCAGCATCTGAAGATTTCGCGAGGAAACCCGTTGACCTCAACCAAACTTGAGGTCCTAGCCTGCGGTGGTCGAACAAGCTAACGACTTGATCCGCGAGGAAAAAATGACCGCCGAAAATACCACGATGCCGAAGGTGCTCGGGCTCTACGAGACCCATCTGACCGTTGCCGATCTCAAGACCTCCGCGGATTTCTACCGCGATGTCGTCGGGCTCGAAACTGCCGCCTCATTCGAGGAGCGTAAAGTTGCTTTCCTCTGGGTGGACGACAGGAAGACCGGCATGCTCGGCCTTTGGGAAACAGGAACCGGACCGATGAAGATGCGGCTGCATATCGCCTTCCGCATGACCGCCAGCGGCGTGCTGCAAGCGCCCGCCATTCTCAGGGCAAAAGGTGTGGAACCTCTCGGCTTTGCCGGTGAACCGGTGACGGAACCGGTGGTTCTCGGCTGGATGCCGGCGCTGTCGATCTATTTCAAGGATCCGGACGGGCACTCGATCGAGTTCATCAACGTTCTCGACGACATCCCCGACCGGAGCTTCGGCGTGCGGCCGTTTTCCGCGTGGCAGGCGCGAGCGTAATCGGTCAGGGATCAAGGCCGCCCCTGGTGAAGGCAATTGCGCGGCCCGCCGATTTTCTGTATTTCCGGCCCATGACCGACAGCCTGACACACACCAGCCCGTTTCTCGTGGCCGCACTTTACCATTTCGTTTCCGTGCCGCGCTTTGCCAGCCTGCAAGCGCCGCTGCAGACGCTTTGCGAGGAGAACGGCGTCAAGGGAACGCTGCTTCTGGCGCATGAAGGCATTAACGGCACGATCGCAGGCCCGGATGCCGGCATTCACGCCGCGCTCGCCTTCCTGCGCGTCCAGCCGGAATTTTCGGGCCTGGAGCACAAGGAAAGCCGCGCCTCGAAAATGCCCTTCCTGCGCATGAAGGTGAAGCTCAAGAAGGAAATCGTCACCATGGGCGTCGAGGACATCGACCCCAACAAGGTGGTCGGCACCTATGTGGCGGCCAAGGACTGGAACGCTTTGATTTCCGATCCTGATACCATCGTCATCGACACCCGCAACGATTACGAGACGGCAATCGGCATCTTTCGCGGCGCGCTCGACCCGAAGACCAAGACTTTCCGTGAATTTCCCGATTGGGTGCGCAACAATACCAGCCTGCACAACAAGCCGAAGGTCGCCATGTACTGCACCGGCGGCATACGTTGCGAGAAGGCCACCGCTTTCATGAAGGCTGAGGGTTTCGACGAGGTCTATCATCTGAAGGGCGGCATCCTGAAATATCTCGAAGAAGTGCCGCAGGAGGAAAGTCTCTGGGACGGCGCCTGCTTCGTTTTCGACGAGCGCGTCTCCGTCGAGCACGGGCTGAAGCAAGGCGAACACCGGCTGTGCCACGCCTGCCGGAACCCGATCACCGCGGAAGAAATCACCTCCCCGCTTTACGAAGAGGGGGTTTCCTGCAGTCACTGCTATCATACGCGCACGGAAGAAGACCGGCTGCGTTACCGTCAGCGGCAGCACCAGATAGCCCTCGCGAAAAAGCGCGGCCAGCGACATATCGGCAGTTGAGCCGGGATTCTGTTGGGGTCAGCCTTGCTGTTTGAGGGTCGGGGCCGCCGGTCAGGCTGCGCCGATGCATCGCCGAGCTTCCGGCTGCGCTGCACGTTGCTCATTCAGCATCTCGGTGATGAGATCTGATGTCATAGGCTTTCCGAACCAATAGCCCTGCAGGCAGTCGCAGCCGAAAAGGCGCATGGCTATCGCCTGCTCCTCGGTCTCGATGCCTTCGGCCGTCACCGGAATATCGAGCGAGCGGGCGAGCGCCACCGTCGCCTGCAGCATCTCGCGCTGGCGTTTGTCGTTCACACCCAAGACCAGCGAGCGGTCGATCTTGATGCGGTCGAAACCGAACTGCCTGAGATAACCGATCGAGGAGAAGCCGGAACCGAAATCGTCGAGCGCCACCTTGACCCCCAGCCCCTTCAACCGTTCGATCGACTGGCGGGTGCGCTGCGGGTTCTGGATCATGTAGCCTTCGGTGATCTCCAGCGTGATGCGACCGGCCTCGATCTCCGTCTGCTTCAGCACGTAGCGCACATAGTCGGTAAACGCGGGATTGCGGAACTGGCCGGGCGAGACGTTGACCGAGACGTTGAGGTTCGGCCATTGTTTGGCCGTCTCGCAGGCTTTGCGCAACACGAACAAGCCAAGCGATTCGATGAGGCCGCTGGTCTCGGCGATCGGGATGAACAGCTCAGGCGAGACGGGACCATGGCCCGGACGGTTCCAGCGCACCAATGCCTCGACGCCGGTCATCGCATGCGTCGCCGCATCGATCAGCGGCTGGTAGGCGAGCGTCAGGTCGCCGCTTTCGATAGCGATCCGGAGATCGAGTTCCAGCGCATTGCGCTGCTCCCGATCCGCATCCATCGACGGATCGTAGAGCATCATGCGCGCGCGGCCGGCCTCCTTCGCCTTGTACATGGCAAGGTCGGAGCGGCGCACCAGTTCCTCACGCCCAATCGCGCCGGAAGGCGACATGGCGATGCCGATGCTTGCCCCGACGACGACGACACGGCGACCGATCTCCAGCGGCTCGACAAGAAAATCGAGGATCTGCTCGGCCAACTGCAGAGCGGCGGCATTCTCGCTGTCGGAGAGAAAGGCGATCGCAAATTCGTCGCCGCCGATGCGGGCGAGAACCGCACCCTGCGGAATGAGCACAGCGAGCCCGGCCGCGACCGCCCGGATTAGCTGGTCGCCGGTGCCGTGGCCATAGCTGTCGTTGACCTCCTTGAAGCCATCGAGGTCGAGGTAGAGGAGCAGCACGTTGCGCTTGGTCTGGCGTGCCTCGACGACAAAACGATCGACGGCGAGCCCGAGGCCGTCGCGATTGGAAAGACCACTCAGTCTGTCGCGCAGCGCTTCCTTGCGAGCGCTGTTTTCCTCCGCTTTCAGGCGGCGGCCGGCAAGCCAGCCGATGACCAGCAGCACCACGAAGAACAATCCGACGAGGCCGAGCGCCTGGATGACCATCGGCCGCACTTGCGCATAGGCGATATCGCCGGGTGAACGCGAAGTCCAGACGAGCTTGCCGAGCGTTGCCCCCATCGGATCAACGATGGGTACGCGATAGTCGGCAGCAAAACTCGGCGGCGCCAGCCTCAGCCCGCCGATGACATAGGTCTGGCCGAGCGCGGTCACTCTGTCGTCATCGAGATGGCGGGCGAAAATAAGATAGCGGTGCTGGCCGGCGGGCGCATCCAGCGCACCGGACTTTTCCCGCACCAATGCCACGCCGACAGCGGCAATGCCCCGTTTGGTGGTAACGAAACCCACCGCTTGAGGACGATCGGCCGGGCCGACCGCCTTCACTCTGTCGAGCAGGATCCAGAGCGACGGCGCGAAGAAATCCGTGAGCGGCTCCTCCATCGGTTTGCCGTCGCGATAGGTCATGATCGCCTTCTTCTCGCCATCGACGACGATCGCCATGTCAAACAGCGAGCTATTGACCGACATCTCGCCGTAATTGCTCACCGTCCAGGCCATACCGTCCGGCGCGTAGACGTTGGCGGCGGCATCGTCCCAGGCGGCATAATCGTCCAGCGTCGCGCCGAGCTGATCCTCGAATGTCTTCACCGCGCCGATCGTCGTTTCGCGCGAGCGCTCGTCATCGAGGAGATTGGCGTTTTCGGTCACGCGTTCGAGCGCAGTCAGCACCATGACGGTGACGACGGCGACGATGACCGCGAAGGAGAAAAGCACGCCGGTAACGGTGATGTGACGGCCTATTCCCAATCCCTTGCTCTGCGACTTTCCGACTGTCTGCATTACGGCTCCCTGACCGTCGGACTTTGCCAGTCAACGGTTCAAAAACGTTTAAGCAACCGCCTGTTGCAGCTTTCTGACGCGCTATTTTTGTGCCTGCAGCCGTCGGAAGGCGCGCCCCTAACCCGGCGTGTGATTGCCCTTCGGAAATTGGGCCGCAAGTTCGCGGTACCATTTGCCGCTCTTCTTCACCGTGCGTACCTGGGTCTGATAGTCGACATGCACGAGGCCGAAGCGCATGCGATAGCCTTCCGCCCATTCGAAATTGTCCATCAGACTCCAGGCGAAGTAGCCGCGTAGGGGATAGCCGTCCTTGATGAGACCGGCAACGATGTCGAGGTGATCGCCGACATAGTCGAGGCGCATCGTGTCGTCGACCTCGCCGTCGACGACATCGGTGTTGTCGCAGGCGCCGTTCTCTGTGATGTAGCATTCCGGCAGTTCGTAGCGACGGTAGAGATCCTCTATCGAGAGTTTCAGGCCAGGCGCATAGATTTCCCAGCCGATATCAGTCTTGACGTCGCTTGCCGGCGCCGCTTCCACCGTCCAGGGGAAATCGCCCTTGCGTTCGGCGTCGTCGGTGACGCGCTCGGGCTTGTAGTAGTTCAGGCCCCACCAATCGAGTTTCTGGCTGATCAGCTTCAGGTCGCCATCCTCGACGACGGGCATGCGGTCGCCGAGCGCCTCGACGAATTCCTTCGGATATTCGCCCTTGAAGACAGGATCGAAGAACGCGCCGTTGTGGAACTGATGCGCACGCTCGCCGGCGGCAAGATCGGCCGGGCTGTCGGAGCCGTGAATGATCGAGGCGGCGTTGAGCACAAGCCCGACGGGCACGCCAGGGGCTTCCGAGCGAACCGCCTCGACGCCGAGGCCGTGGGCGAGGTTCATGTAATGCATGGCGTGAAGGGCGGCCTGCATGTTGCGCTCGCCCGGAGCATGGATGCCATAGAGGTGGCTGAGCCAGACGATGCACCAGGGTTCGTTGAAGGTCGCGACCCGGTCGAGGCGGTCGCCAAGGCGGTTCATCACCGTCTTGGCATAACGCTGAAACGCATAGGCGGTCGAGCGCGCCGTCCAGCCGCCTTCGCCGGCGAGCAACAGAGGCAGATCCCAGTGGTAGAGCGTCGCGAAGGTCTTGATGCCGCGCGCCTTGCAGCCGTCGACCAGCCGATCGTAGAAATCGAGGCCGGCCTCGTTCACCGGACCCGTGCCGTCGGGGATAATGCGCGGCCAGGCAATCGAGAACCGGTAGGCTTCGACACCCATCTCCTTGATGAGATCGAGGTCCTGTTCCAGGCGATTGTAGTGATCGCAGGCGATATCGCCGTTATCGCGATTGTGGACGCGGCCGGGCATATTGCAGAAAGCATCCCAGATGGATGGCTTGCGGCCATCGGCTTTGCTGGCGCCTTCAATCTGGAAGGCAGCGGTGGCAACGCCGAAAGTGAAGTCGCCGGGAAAGCGTTCCGCGAGTTTCTTCGGATCGATCATCTGCAAGTCCTATCTCTCAGGTTGAGCCGTTTGCGCCGGATTTAGCCAAGCCTGAAGGCAAAGTACAGGCTGACGGCGAGAAAAACTGCAACGTTGCAGGAGGGAAGCCAGAACAGCTGCAACCGCCCTTCCTTTACCGCGCAGCCGACATCAAACGGCAATGTCAGCAGTCGTGACTTGGCCGTTGAGACCGAGATCCTTACACGGGAAATGGCATCACAAATGTGAAAGCAATCCAATGCTCTCTTCGGTCCATTCGCTGCAGCCTCATCTGCTGACCCTGTTGCGCATCGTCTCGTCACTCGTGCTTTTCAGCTACGGAACACAGAAGATCCTGCATTTTCCGGCTGCGGCAAGCGTGCCGCCGGCGGGATCGCTCTCCTGGATTGCCGGACTGCTCGAACTCACCTTCGGCTTCCTGGTGCTCGTCGGATTCCAGACCCGTATCGCAGCCTTCGTGCTCTCGGGCCTGAGGCCTTCGCCTATTTCATCGGGCATGCATCGAAGGGCATCTACCCTGCGCAGAACGGCGGCGTCGCGGCGATCCTGTTCTGCTTCGTGTTTCTCTATCTGGTGGCGGCGGGAGCCGGACCGTTGAGCGTAGACAGCCTGCTCAAGCGCGGCCGCACTGCTACTGCCTGACCAAATAAGCAAATGCCGAGGCGGCTTGACCCCGCCTCGGCGCTTTCATGGCGCAATCCAGATCGGCAATTCAGACCTTGACCCAGGCGCCGTTCTTCTTGGAAGACGCGACGCAGGCTTCGACGAAAGCCACACCCTTCACGCCGTCATCGACTGTGGGATAGACCACTACCTTGTCGACGGCCTTACCCTTCTTGCGGGCGTTGATTGCATGCGCGGCTTCCGTATAGATCGTCGCAAAGGCTTCGAGATAACCTTCCGGATGCCCTGATGGCACGCGCGTGACACGGCCGGCAGCCGCGCCTGAACCGGCGCCGCCGCGAGTGATCAGCCGCTTCGGCTCGCCGAAAGGCGTGTACCACAAGTAGTTCGGGTCCTTCTGAGTCCATTCCAGCCCGCCCTTGGTGCCGTAGACACGCACCATCAGGCCGTTTTCATGGCCGGGCGCCACCTGGCTGCACCAGAGCATGCCCTTGGCCGGCTTCTCCGAGCCCTTCGCCTTGAAGCGCAGCATGACATGCGCATTATCGTCCAGCCGGCGGCCGGGAACGAAGCTATCGAGATCGGCGGCGAGGCTGTCGAGTTCCAGGCCCGATATGAAGGAGGCGAGATTATAGGCATGCGTGCCGATATCGCCGGTCGAGCCGCCGACGCCGGACTGCGCCGGATCGGTGCGCCATGCGGCCTGTTTCTGGCCGGTTTGCTCCACCGCTTCCGTCAGCCAGTCCTGCGGATATTCGGCCTGGACGACTCTTATATCGCCGAGTTCGCCATTCGCGATCATCTCGCGCGCCTGGCGGACCATCGGATAACCGGTGTAATTATGCGTCAGCACGAAGAGTGCGCCGCTCTCGTCGGCGATCTTCTTCAGCTTCTTCGCATCGGCAAGGTTTGACGTCAGCGGCTTGTCGCAGATGACATGGATGCCGCGCTTCAGGAATTCCTTGGCTGCATCGTAGTGCACATGGTTCGGCGTGACGATCGCCACCGCCTCGATACCGTTCTTCAGCTTCGCCTCGCGGATCGCCATCTCGCGATAGCTGGAATAGGTCCGCGACGGATCGAGGCCGAGGTCGCGGCCGGATGCGATCGCCTTATCAGGCGTCGACGACAGCGCGCCGGCGATGAGATCGTACTGATCGTCGATGCGTGCCGCGATACGGTGCACCGCGCCGATGAACGCGCCCGCGCCGCCGCCCACCATACCGAGCCGGATGCGCGGCTCGCGGGTCTGTTCGGATGATGCTTCGATTGCCATGATTCCTCCTGAAATTTAATTTGGTGCGGACGCGGCCCCTCATCCGGCTGCCGCCACCGTCTCCCCGCCAAAGGGGAGAAGGGATATGCCGCGATGTCTATGCCCATCTCTGCCGTCTGGTGTGGCAAGTCCCCTCTCCCCGCCAAACGGGGAGAGGGTTAGGGTGAGGGGCAGCATCACGGTACCCCTATGCGTTAGAGCCCCAGCATCCGCCGGTTCGCCGCTTGGTCCGTACCGCTGCCGGCGAAATCGTCGAACGCTTTCTCGGTGACGCGGATGATATGGGCGGCAACGAATTCGGCGCCTTCGCGGGCGCCATCCTCCGGATGCTTCAGCGCACATTCCCACTCGACCACGGCCCAGCCGTCGAAATTATTCGCTGTCATCTTCGAGAACACCGCGCCAAAATCGACCTGACCGTCACCGAGCGAGCGGAAGCGGCCGGCGCGTTCCACCCAGCCCTGATAGCCGCCATAAACGCCCTGGCGCCCGGTCGGATTGAACTCCGCATCCTTGACGTGGAACATCTTGATGCGGTCCTTGTAGATGTCGATATTGTCGAGATAATCGAGGCACTGCAGGACGTAGTGAGAGGGATCGTAGAGCATGTTGGCGCGCGGATGGTTCTTCACGCGCGCGAGGAACATCTCGAAGGTGATACCGTCATGCAGGTCTTCGCCCGGATGGATCTCGTAGCAGACGTCGACGCCGTTCTCATCCGCATGATTGAGGATCGGCGTCCAGCGGCGGGCGAGTTCGTCGAAGGCCGTCTCGACCAGACCGGCAGGGCGCTGCGGCCAGGGATAGATGAAGGGCCAGGCAAGCGCGCCGGAAAAGGTCGCATGCGCCTTGAGACCGAGGTTTTTGGATGCCGTCAGCGCCATCTTGACCTGCTCGACCGCCCATTCCTGACGCGCCTTCGGATTGCCCCGCACCTCGGGTGCCGCAAACCCGTCGAAGGCTTCGTCATAGGCCGGGTGAACGGCGACGAGCTGACCTTGCAGATGGGTAGAGAGTTCGGTGATCTCGATGCCGTTTTCGCGGGCCTTGCCGGCGAATTCGTCGCAATAATCCTTGGACGTGGCGGCCTTCTTGAGATCGATCAGCTGGCTGGCCCATGTCGGCACCTGGACGCCCTTATAACCGATGTCGGCCGCCCATTTGGTGATCGCGTCCCACGAGTTGAACGGCGCGGTATCGCCCGCGAACTGGCCAAGGAAAAGGCCGGGGCCCTTGATCGCCTTCATGTCAGATTCCTCCCTGAATATCGACCGTAAACGTTTCTGAAGTGTTGTAGCACGCTATTTAGCGGGAGCAAGGCGCCTCCTCGCCCTTGCGTCGAATTTGGCGCGAGGCCAAATGCGATATGGCTGCGAGCTAATCATGATGGGCTTTGACGGGCAAGAGGTACGTGCAGCATTTTCGGCTAGCCGCTGTAGTGGAAGCATATAAAATGCGCCCATCCTTTCGAATGGGCGCATATCTCCAGTCAATCGATCAGAACGGCGAATCCGGGAAATAGAAGTCCTTGGCATTCTCCTTAGTGACGAGCGTCGCATCGAGAATGTAGCTGCCATGAACCGGAACCTGATCGTAGAGGGCCGCAGCCGTCAGCTCCATTGCCGTGCCGACCATTGCCGGCGGATAGAGAACGTCGACCGGGATCAGCTTGTCGCCGTCCATGACCTTCTTGACCATGTCCTTGGAGCCGGCGCCGGCGACGACATACTTGATATCGGTGCGCTTGGCCTGCTCGATCGCCTGCAGAACGCCGACGGCCATGTCGTCGTCCTGGCACCAGACGACGTCGATCTTCTGGTACTTGGTCAGGTAGTCCTGCATGACCTTGAAGGCATCGTCGCGGTTCCAGTTGCCGTACTGGCGGTCGAGAACCTTGACGTTCGAGCCGGCAATGCCCTTGTCGAAGCCGTCCTGGCGCTGCTGGTCGATCGGGATCGGCAGACCGCGGATGACCACCACTTCGGCGTCCGGCGTGGTGTCCTTGATGTACTTGCCTGCGACTTCGCCGAGAGCCGGATTGTTGCCGGCGACATAGAGGTCGCGCACGGAATTATCGTTGTTGCTCGGCGCGCGGTCGACGAGGGCGACGAACTTGCCCTTGCCCTTGACTTCCTTGATGGCGTTGACGAGCGGATCCGGATCCGACGGCAGGATGACGAGGGCGTCGATGCCCTGCGTATCGAGATCCTGCACGGCGTTGGCCTGGCTTGCGGCGTCCGGCGAAGTTTTGACGATGACGTTGAGACCGGGATGTTCGGCCATCAGCAGCTTGGCGACGCGTTCGGCATGGAACACCACGCCCGACGTCCAGCCGTGGTCGGCGGCCGGAATGGAGACGCCGATCGTGAATTTCTTGTCCTGGGCGTGAGCGGCGCCGGCGAACGTCACCGCCGCAACCGCCAGGCCCAACATTAATTTACGCATGCTATTTCCTCCCATAACTTCAGGGACTTTTCCATATCGGGACCGGACGCCCTGTAAGCCCGATCAATTGCAAGCCCGGTCAACTCATGATTTGCGCACCAGCGAGCGCTGAACGAACATGGCGATAATGATGATCGCACCCTGGATGGCGCCGATCAGATACTCGCTGATGAAATTCGAAAGCAGCATGATGTTGCCGACCAGTTCGAGAATGAAGGCGCCGCAGATCGTGCCCCAGACCCTGCCCGCGCCGCCCTTGAGCGCCGTACCGCCGACGACGACGGCCGTGATCGCCTGCAGCTCCCACAGGATGCCCGTCGTCGCCGATGTCGACCCAAGCCTGGGAACATAGAGCAGCACGGCAATGGCAACGCACAGTCCCTGGATGACGAACGCGATCGTGCGCACGCGGTTGACCGCAATACCGGAATAGCGGGCAACGTCGCTGTTTGATCCCACAGCCACGACATGGCGCCCGTAGCGGGTGCGATAGAGGATGAAGGCCGCGACTGCCGTCACCGCCAGGATCACCACGATCGGCACTGGTATGCCGGCGACATTGCCGAAATAAGCAGGGCGATAGAGCGTCTGGATATCGGCGGAGCGAAGCGTGATCGCGCCGCCTTGCGACAGCCATGTCGTCAGGCCGCGATAGATGCCCATTGTGCCGAGCGTTGCGATGAACGGCTCGATCTTGCCGACGGTCGTGATCAGGCCGTTCGCCAGGCCGCACAGCGAACCGGCGACGATGGTGAAGACGACCGCGACCACGAGCATCAAAGCCGGGTTTGCGATGGCGCCCGAATTCATCAGCAGGATCATCAGGCTGGCGACGAAGGCCACCATCGAGCCGACCGACAGATCGAGATCCCCTGCTGATATTACGAAGGTCGCACCGACCGCGATGATGGCGATGAAGGCACTGCGCGTCGCGACATTGGCAAGGTTGGTGATGCCGATGAAATTGGGATTGACCAGGGCTCCGACGATCAGCAGCAGCGCCAGGGCGACGAAGGGCGCGACCGCACGCAGGTCGACATCCCGCCAGGATCGGCGCCGGATTTCCCTGGTCTCCTCGTTGACACTCATTTCCAAAACCAACCTCCCGTCCCATATTTTCTGGGAATCTTATCTATCGTTCTGATCAGGCAAAGCCCTGCTAGCCCTCAGGCGGCCGCCTTCCTCTTGAGCCCGGCGGCGTATCGCATGATCTCCTGTTCGGAAATCTCGTCTCCTTCGAGCACGCCGACGATACGCCCTTCGCGCATCACCGCCACTCTGGTGCAGAGGCCGATGACCTCCGGCATCTCCGACGACACGACGATGATCGACCGGCCGTCCCGGGCGAGCGCCGAGATGAAATGATAGATCTGCTGCTTGGTGCCGACATCGATGCCGCGCGTCGGCTCGTCGATGATGATGATATCAGGATCGGTCTCCATGACCTTGGCGAGCAGCAGCTTCTGCTGGTTTCCCCCCGACATCCGGCCGGCGACGATATTGCCGTCGCGAACCCTGATATCGAAACGACGCTTGGCCTTTGCCATCGCGGCCGCCTCGCTGCCCGGGCTGAGATAGCCGTGACGCGCGTGCCTGCCGAGCGATTGCAATGTCAGATTGGTGACCATGCCGGAGCGCAGCAAGAGGCCCTTCGACTTGCGGTCCTTGGTCATGTAGGCGAGCCCGCAGCGATTGGCGGCATGCACGTCGCCGGAGGGAACCGTTTCCCCCTTGATGACCACCTCGCCCTCGAGACGGCTTCGCAACCCGGCGATCGCTTCCATCAGCTCGGTGCGGCCGGAGCCGATCATGCCTGAGAAACCGATGATCTCACCCTTGCGCACCTCGAAGCTCGCATCATTCACATAACCCGTCGACACCGAGGCGACGCTGAGGACGACCTCCTCGTCGACATCGGGCTCGACCTTAGCGGGATAGAGGCTGGAGAGTTCGCGGCCGACCATCAGCTGCGCGATCGATTCCCCGTCCAGAATGGACGTCGGCGAAGTCTTGATCCATTGGCCGTCGCGCAGCACCGTGACGCGGTCGGTCAATTCCATCACCTCGTCGAGTTTGTGGGACACGAAGACGAAGCTGGTACCCTGGTCGCGAAGCTTGCGAACCTGCTTGAACAGCATATTGGTCTCTTCTCGCGACAGCACCGCGGTCGGCTCGTCCATGAACACCACCCGCGCGTCGCGGCTGATCGCTTTGGCGATTTCGACCATTTGCTTGTCGGCGATGGAAAGCGTGCTGACCAGCGCGTTCTCATCGACATGCGAACCGAGCACGTCGAGAACCTTGCGTGTCTCCGACCGCATATATTTGCGGTCGAGCATGCCGAAGCGCGTGACTTCGCGCCCGAGAAAGAGGCTCTCCGTCACGGTCAGATGTTCGGCGAGGTTGAATTCCTGGTGAATGATGACGATGCCGAGCGCCTCGGCGGCGCCATTAGGCGGCAGCACGACGGGCTTGCCGTCGAGCAGGATTTCACCGGAACTCGGCTGCTCGAAACCGGACAAAACCTTGACGAGCGTGGATTTGCCGGCGCCATTTTCACCCATAAGGGCATGGATTTCGCCGGCGCGGAGATCGAAGTTCACGCTGAAGAGGACCTGCACTCCACTGAAGGATTTGCATATGCGCCTGGCGGACAGCACCACAGGTGCGGTGTCGGCAGCTTCCACAGTCATCTGACCCTCCCAAAGCGGCATCCCATCCGCTCTGAAGCCTTATGTAAACCTTTACATAGATCGTGTAAAGGTTTACATCGTTGATTTACACAGATCAGTTGAAGCCTGCCTTTGACCTCTCGACAAGTCTGTGTAGTGTCGCGGCGAAGACAGCCCCAAGGCAGAGCCAAGTGTCGAATTCCACGCCCGCAACCATCGAAGACGTCGCCCGGATCGCCGAGGTCTCTATCGCGACGGTTTCCCGGGCAATCCACATGCCGGAGAAGGTCGCCAACTCCACCCGCCTAAAGGTCAACCAGGCGATCGCCATCACCGGCTATACGACCAATGCCATGGCGCGTAGCCTGAGGCTCGGCCGCTCCAACATGATCCTCGTCGTGGCGCCCGATATCGGCGATCCGAATTTCTCCAACATTCTCGTCGGCCTGGAGAACGAAGCGCGCGCGCATGGCTACGGCATCCTGATCGGCCACACCCAGAACGATGCCCAGCGCGGCCTGGAATATTTGAAATTCTTCAATTCCAACCAAGCGGCCGGATTGATTCTCTTCACCGGCATCCTGCCCTTTGGTCATCAGACCATGACCGCGCGGCTGCCGCCGAGCGTCGGCGTTTTCGAGCCCGTCTTCAACGGCGGCATTCCCTATGTCGGCGTCGACGATACCGAGGGTGCTCGCAAAGCGGTGGACCTGCTGCTGGCCGAAGGGCATCGCAAGATCGCTTTCATCGGCGATTCGCGCACTCGGCTTGCCTACACCAGACGGCGCATGGGTTACGATGCCGGCCTCGACGCCGCCGGCATCCCACCCGACACCAGGATCGTGCTCGAAGGTGACGGCACGATCGAAAGCGGGCGGCATGCGGTCGAACAGCTTTTCATGCGCGACACGCTTCCGACCGCCTTCATGTGCGTCAACGACCAGACGGCAATCGGCGTCATGGTCGGCCTCCGCGCGCGAGGCTACGACATTCCACGGGATTTCTCGGTGACCGGTTTCGACGACGTGCCGCAGGCCGTCTTCATATCCCCACCGTTGACCACCATCCGCCAGCCGAGAACGGCAATCGGCAAGCAGGCAATGGCGCTGCTGCTGGAACTTCTGTCCGATGGCCGGCCGACCGAAACGGAAATCCTGCTGAGGCCGGATCTGGTGGTTCGGAACTCCGTCTCGGCGCCGTCGCGCAACTGGTTGAAACGGTAAGCCCATATAGGCTGAAAGCTTCCGGCCGGAGAGGGTTGCGCCGGCGGCCGATGACCCCCGGCGCGCTTTATCAGACGTAGCGGTTGACGACGTTCTCGAGCAATTCCTGCTTGCCCGACCTTGGCTGCGGGTTGACGTCGTGGCTCTCGACATAGTGGGTGATCTCATCCAGCGAATACTCGCCGCGGAAGAGCTTCTGCGCCTCGGCGGATTCCCAGCCGGCATAACGATCGGCGAGCGGCTGCGACAGAGCCTTGTCCTCGATCATCTTGGCAGCGGCCTTCAGGCCGCGGGCGCAGCAATCCATGCCGCCGATATGGCCGATCAGCAGATCCGCCGGGTCGAGAGACTGACGGCGAAGCTTCGAGTCGAAGTTGGTGCCGCCGGTCTTGAAGCCGCCGCCTACCAGAACATGGTAATAGGCGAGCGCCATTTCGGGAACATTGTTCGGGAACTGGTCTGTATCCCAGCCGGACTGGTAGTCGTTGCGGTTCATGTCGATCGAGCCGAAGATACCGAGCGCATTGGCAAGCGCCAGTTCGTGCTCGAAGGAATGGCCGGCAAGGATCGCGTGGCCCTGCTCGATATTGAGCTTCACCTCGTTTTCAAGGCCGTGCTTCTTGAGGAAGCCATAGACGGTCGCGACATCATAGTCGTACTGGTGCTTGGTCGGCTCCTGCGGCTTCGGCTCGATCAGGATTGTGCCCTTGTAGCCGATCTTGTGCTTGTATTCGACGACGAGGTTGAGGAAGCGTCCGAGCTGGTCGAGCTCGCGGCCGATATCGGTGTTGAGCAGCGTCTCGTAACCTTCGCGCCCGCCCCAGAGCACGTAGTTTTCGCCGCCGAGCTTCTGCGTGGCATCGATGCAGGTCTTGACCGTCGCGGCTGCGAAAGCGAAGACGTCGGGATCCGGATTGGTCGCAGCGCCCGACATATAGCGACGGTGGGAGAAGAGGTTCGCCGTGCCCCAGAGCAGCTTGGTGCCGGTTGCCGCCTGCTTCTCGGCGAAATAATCGACGATTTCGTTGAGGTTTTTGGTGTTCTCGGCGAAATTCTTGCCTTCGGGACGTACGTCGGCGTCATGGAAGCAGTAATAGGGCGAGCCGAGCAGCGAAAAGAATTCGAAGGCGACGTCGGCCTTGAGCTTGGCGGCCGTCATCGAGTCCTCGAACCAGGGACGCAGGAAGGTCTGGCCGCCGAACGGGTCGCCGCCTGGCCACGTGAAGGTATGCCAATAGGCCACTGCAAAGCGCAGATGGTCTTTCATGCGTTTGCCCATGACGATCTCGTCCGGCTGGTAATAGCGGAAGGCCAGCGGATTGGTGCTGTCCGGGCCTTCGTATTTTACTTTCTGGATATCGCCGAAAAATCCGGTGCTCATGTTGGTTCTCCTTGGGTTCGTAATTCAGTCTTATCGTTCGTGCCGTGCAGCCCCCTCATCCGACCCTTCGGGCCACCTTCTCCCCCAGGGGAGAAGGGGAATGAGGCGCCGCTGCGAACCTCTTCTCCCCTCGGGGGTCCGAAGGACGGGTTGAGACCCGTGGCTCGACCCCGGTCGGTGCCGGCAGGCGGATGAGGAGGCCGCTGGCTCCAGTTCTCAGTGCGCCAGCGACTTGATCGCCGGGTAGAGCGCACGGTAGCGCTTGTAGGCATCCTCATAAGCGCCGCTCAGTGCGGACACCGGCTCTATCGTTCCGGCTGTTATTGGCGGCGTGCAGACGGCAATGGGATCCGCCCCTGTTGCCGCAATCAGGCCGAGACGGGCGGCGCCGAAGGCCGCACCGAAATCGCCGTCGGCCGGCAGGTCGACCGGAACGCCGAGGGCGGTCGCGATCGACGCCAGCCAGTAACGCGAGCGCGAACCGCCGCCGATTGCCGTGACCCGGGATATGCCGGTGCCGGCCGAGCGCAACGCTTCGAGATTGTCGCGGATGGCGAAGGCGACGCCTTCGAGTACCGCCTGGGTGAGAACGACACGGCTGCTTTCATGTTCGAGGCCGATGAAGGCGCCGCGGATGACGGCATCATTGTGCGGCGTGCGCTCGCCGGAGAGATAGGGCAGGAAGGTAACGCCGGTGGGAGCCCTCAGCGTCTCGCCGACTTCGCCGGTGAGATCGGCGGCCGACTTGCCGGTGACACTGGAATGCCAGTTGAGCGCATCGGTGGCCGACAGGATGACACCCATCTGGTGCCAGGTGTTCGGCAACGCGTGGCAGAAGGCATGCACGGCACTTTCCGGCTTCGGAAGATAGGAAGCGTTGGCAGCAAAAAGCACGCCCGAGGTGCCGAGCGAGACGAAGGCTGCACCATCGCTGACCGTGCCCATGCCGCAGGCCGAGGCCGCATTGTCGCCGGCGCCGCCGGCCACGACGACACCGCCTGATATGCCCCATTGCGCCGCCAGTTCGGACCGCAGCTTGCCGGCCTGCTCGGTGCCTTCGACAAGTGCAGGCATCTGCTCCTTAGAAAGCTTGGTGGCGGCGAGCAGTTCGGACGACCAGGCGCGTTTGCCGGTGTCGAGCCAGGAAGTGCCTGCCGAATCCGACATTTCCGAGATATATTCGCCGGTCAGCCAAAGACGCAGATAGTCCTTCGGCAAGAGCACCTTGGCGATCTTGGCGAAAACATCGGGCTCATGCTTTTCGACCCAGGCGAGCTTCGGCGCCGTGAAACCGGGAAAGACGATGTTGCCCGTGAGCGCGCGAAAGCGCGGATCGGCATCGAGTGCCGCGGCCTCGACGTAGCTGCGCGTGTCGTTCCAGAGGATGCAGGGGCGCAGGACCTTGTCGGTGGCATCGATGAGCGTCGCGCCGTGCATCTGTCCGGAAAGCCCGATGCCCTTGACCGCGGCAAGCTCCTTCGGATGCTTCGCCTTGAGGCCGGCGACAGCCTCTTCCGTGGCGCGCACCCAGTGGGCCGGCTCCTGCTCCGACCAACCGGAATGCGGACGCGATGCGTCGAGCGAACCATTGGCCGAGCCGACGATCTTCTGATCGCCGTCGATCAGCATCGCCTTGACGCCGGAGGTTCCGAGATCGAGACCCAGATACATGTGGCATTTCTCCCTTTGCCGTTACGGCAGATTGTCTTTCAGGAATATGTCGAGGCGGATGCGCTCCTGCGCTTCGATGACGGCAAGCCCGTCCGCCTTGGCTTTCAGCACGCGGATGGCGCTCCGCACCTCATGGCCGGCGTCCTGGTTGAGGATCGCATCGATCGTATTGTCGATCAGTGCCGCGCGCGTGTGGGCGGTCAGTTCGTGGGCAATGACAGTCAGTACGCGGTCGACGGCCTTCTCCTTCAATGCCCGGATCAGGCCGCGATTGCCGGCGCCGAGGCTGTAGACGCCGATGATGCCGGCATTCCCGAGCGCGTCGGCGACGAGCCTATGGGCGACCTCCGGGTCGTCGCGGCCTTCGAGGACCGGCAGGATCGCAAGATCGGGAAATTCCTCGGCCATGACAGCGGTGAAGCCCTCCAGCCGCTCGCGATGGTCACGCACCAGCATGGAGCCGGCGAGCACGGCGATTTCGCCCTTTCGCGGCCCGAGGAATCGTCCGAGCAGGCGGGCGGCTGTGCGGCCGGCTGCGATATTGTCGACACCAGCATAGTGATGGCGTAGCGACCCCGTGAGATCGGAAACCAGGGTGACGACGGGAAAGCGCTCGCGAACCAACCTGTCGACGGCAGCGCGTACTTCGGGCGCATCGGTCGCAACCAGCGCAATGCCGCATGGCTTTTCCCGGGAAAGCCCTTCAAGCACGGAGACCAGGGCGGCGGGATCGAAGGCCGGCACCTCGATGGTGCGGATATCGGTGCGTTCGGCCGACGAGCGGACGATCGCCTGGCGGATCTCGGCATTGAGCCCGTGCATGAAGGAATTGTCGCTGGCCGGAAGGATGAAGACCAAGGGATAGGTGCGCCCCTTGGCAAGATTGGCGGCGGCGACGTCTCTGATATAACCGAGCTCGCGGATCGCGGTCTCGACCTTTTCCCGCGTGACGTGGCGCACACCGGGGCGCTGGTTGAGGACCCGGTCGACAGTCGCGAGACTGACACCGGCGGCAGCAGCGATATCGTGAACGGTTGGCCTCATCATTCCTCCTGACGAGACCATTAGCGCCAATTTTGATGTACGTAAATCAAAAAATCGAGCGACCCGATTCCCGCTTCGTTTTCCCGGCATTGCCTACCCGAGTCGCACCGATCCAGCCGACGATCATCCGCCTGATGACACAGCGGCCGGAGAACAGCAACAAAAAGGCCCTCCGAAGAGGGCCTTTTCAAGGGGCGGCTGGCCGGAGGTCAGTGGCCGCCACCGCCTCCCCCGCCTTGCGGCGCGGGTTTCTTGATCATGGCGACACCGAGGATCATGGCAAGGAAGAGTGCGGTCAGGATCAGGAACACGTCGCTGAAGGAAAGGATGATCGCCTGCTTGGTGGCAAGCCCGACCATCTGCTTGATCGCCACAGAGGCGCCGTCCATGCCGTAAGTGTTGAACTTGGCGGCCATGTTGTTCATCTGGTCGATCGCCGCCGGATTGCCCCAGTCCATATTCTCCCGCAGCCGCTCGTAATGCACGTCCTGGCGGCTGGTGAGCACGGTGTTGATGACGGCAAGGCCGACAGCGCCGCCGAGGTTTCTGGTCAAATTGAAAAGGCCGGACGCGCCGCGAATGCGCGAGGGCGGCATTGTGCCGAGCGCGATATTGTTGATCGGCACCATGCACATCATCAGTCCGAAACCGCGCAAGATCTGCGGAATGAACAGCTCGTAGAAATCCCAATCCGCGGTCAGATGCATCATGATGAAAGTGCCGGCGGCGAAACTGACGAAGCCGATCGCCATCATCAGGCGCAGGTCCATCTTGGTCGACAATCGTCCAGCGATCGGCGCGGTGAAGAACATCGCCAGCCCGGAGACGAACATCGTCTCGCCGATCATCAGTGAATCATAGCCACGGATGCGCCCGAGATAGACCGGATAGATATAGGTGAGGCCATAGAGACCGATGCCCATGACGAAAGAAAACACCGAACCGAACGAGAAATTCCGATTCGCGAAAGCCTTCAGGTCGACGACGGGGAAATCCACCGTAAAGGCGCGGTAGAAGAAGACGATGGCTGCAACGCTGGAGGCAATCGCTGCGATGGTGATGGAACTGTCGTTGAACCAATCGTTCGAATTGCCCTCTTCGAGCACATATTCCAGCGCGCCGAGGAACACCCCCATCGAAATCAGCCCCCACCAGTCGAATTTCTTGAAGAGCGACAGTTCCGGTTTGTCGAAATCGATGAAGTTCCAGGTGACGATCGTGACGATGATGCCGGGAACGATGTTGACGAGGAACAGCCAATGCCAGGAGAAGGCGTGGCTGAGATAACCGCCGACCGTCGGGCCGATGGTCGGTGCCAGCGTCGCGATCAGGCCGATGATCGGCGAGACGATGCTGCGCTTCGAAGGCGGGAAGATGGTAAAGGCAGCCGCGAAAACCGACGGGATCATGCCGCCGCCGATGAAGCCTTGGATGACGCGGTAGACGATCATCTGGTCGATATTCGTCGCCGTCGCCGCAAGCGCGCTCGCCATGGTGAAGCCGGCGGCCGAGATCGCGAAGAGATAACGCGTCGAGATAATGCGCGCCAACGTGCCGGAAAGCGGGATCATGATTACTTCGGCGATCAGATAAGCCGTCTGCACCCAGCCGACCTCGTCGCTGCCTGCCGAAAGGCCGGCCTGGATTTCGGCAAGCGAGGCCGAGACGATCTGGATGTCGAGGATCGACATGAACATGCCGAGCACCATCGCGAAGAAGGCGATGAGCTTCTTCGGATCCATGCGCTCGTCGGCATGGGCAGGCGCTGCCGGAATCGTTCCCGCTGTTGCTGCCGCGCTCCCGGCCATCAGATCACCTCCGCCTTTTCCAGAGCAATTCCGTTTTTTTTCGAGTCACGGAATTGCTCTATCTCTTTGTTTTCACGCAATTCCGGACGCAAAACCGCTGCACACTTTTGCTGGAATTGCTCTGAAGGCTTACTTGCTCGGCGCCGTACGGGTGTCGACGTCGACGACGACGCTCAGGCCCGCGCGCAGACGCCCGCTGTCGAGCGCATCCTGCGGCAGCGCGATGCGCACTGGTACCCGCTGGATCACCTTGGTGAAATTGCCCGTGGCGTTTTCCGGCGGCAGCATCGAAAAGACCGACCCGGAAGCCGGCGAGATCGATGCGACGGTGCCGACGATCGGATGATCGCTATAGGCATCGACATGGACGTTGACCTTCGAGCCCGGCACCAGATGCTGGATCTGCGTTTCCTTGAAATTGGCATCGATATAGAGCTGGCGCACCGGAACGAGCGCCATCAGGCGCTGGCCGGGAGAGACGAGGTCGCCTTCCTGGACGGAGCGGTTGCCGACAATGCCGTCATAAGGCGCCTTGAGCACTGTGAAAGAAAGGTCGCGGACGGCCTTGTCGCGCGAGATCTCAAGCGAACGGACCGAGCCTTCGGCTTCCTTGCGCTGGGCCTGGAGAATGGTGATGTTGGCCTGCGCAGCGGTGATGTTGGCGTCGCCGCCGGCAAGATTGGCCTTGGCCTGGTCGAGGGCGATATTGGCGTTGTCGAGATCGGCGGCGGTCCCGACCGACTTCGCATGAAGGTCGCTCTGGCGCTTCTGGGTGATCTCGGCACCGCGAACGGCCGCTTCGAGTGCCACCTTCTGCGCCTGCGCCTGCACGAGGCTCGCATTCGCGCCTTCGATCTGCGCGTCGATACGCTGTAGCGAAAGCTGTTCGGTGACGATCTGGGCCTGCGCCAAGTCGAGGGCGTTCTGATAGTCGCCATTATCAAGCGTGGCAAGCACGTCGCCCGCTTTGACTTCCTGGTTGGCGACGACGTTCACCTTCGCGACGTAGCCCGTGACCTTCGGCGAAATCGTTGCGATATCGCCTTCGATATAGGCGTCGTCGGTCGACACCATGAAGCGGCCGTTCGTCCACCATTCGTAACCATACCAGCCGCCGCCTGCGAGAAGGGCGAGCACGACGATCGGTAGCACCGGGCTACGGCGCTTCTTCGCAGTTGCGGGTGCGGCGACCGAAGCCGGCGCCAACTGCGCGGGGGCAGACGGCACTTCGCGAGCTTCCGCCACTGGAGCTTCTGCAACGGCAGCGACCTCGGACTTTAGCTCTTCGGTCTCGGCGTTTTCGCTGACGATCCGCGCGACATTGCTCTTCTGGTTGCTCGACATGGCCACTTTACCGATCTTGGAGTAAATAATCGAACTGAACGGTTCGGTTCAGTTGACTTAAACCTGTTTTATCGTCATATCAAGATGTATAGAACCAATCGGTTCGATTTCTTTAAAGAAAATGCGAAACCGTCAACACGGTTAAGAGGACATGACGCTGAAACCCGACCACGCCGCCGTATTCAGTCCTCCCGCTGCCGGAGGCCGATTTGCCGCAGGCGAAGATCCGGCCAAGCGCCAGCAGATCCTCGCCGGCGCCAAGCGTGTCTTCATGAAGATGGGTTTCGACGCCGCCAGCATGAACGACGTGACGCGCGAGGCCGGAGTCTCGAAGGGAACGCTCTACGTCTATTTCACCAACAAGGAAGAACTGTTTTCGGCGATGATCGAGACCGAGCGCGCCGCCTTCGTGGCGGCCGTGCGCACGGCGCTTGCCGAACATGACGATCCCGAGGCCGGCCTGTACGAATTTGGGATAAGCTTCGTCACTCATATGACCGATGAAAAGGTCATCAGCGCGATGCGCACCGTTCTCGGCGTTCGCGACCGTATGCCGGTGCTCTGTCAACGCTTCTTCAGGGGCCCGGAAAACCTGCGCACCATCATGCGCGACTTCCTGAAACGGCACATCGCCGAAGGCGCACTCGAGATCGACGACATCGATCTTGCCGCCGGCCAGTTCCTCGATCTCGCCAGCGGCAGTTTCTTCAAACTCCGCCTGTTCGGAAGCATGGAAGAGCCGCCGCCGCGCGACGAAATCGAGCGCGTCATCCGCGGCGCGATCCGGGTCTTCATGGCCGCCTACGGCGCGCCCCGGCACCAGGCCGCCCGACCGCACTCTTGACCGTCGCGCTTCATCGGCCGAAATCCCGCAACAGCGATCAAATCCGGCTGCCGGCCTTCCTCTAAGAAAGAAGCTGCAATCAGGAGAATGAGGATGACCGCCGTTGGACGGGCGATCTGGTTCATCGAGAGCCATTTCGAAAGCGATATATCGCTGGAAGAGATATCGGAAGCAGCCGGATTGTCGCGCTACCATCTGTCGCGCGTCTTCGGGCTCGTCACCGGCCACTCGATCAGCAGCTATATAAGAGGGCGCCGCCTCAGCCGCGCCGTGCCCACACTGGTCGGCGGTTCATCCACCATTCTCGAGGTTGCGCTTTGTGCGGGCTACGGCTCGCACGAGGCTTTCACCCGTGCCTTCCGCGACCAGTTCGGCATGACGCCGGATGCGGTGCGCAGACAGGGGCACGCTCGTAACCTTGTCTTGCTGGAGCCGATCAGAATGGACCCCGCCCACCTCAGCGACCTCGAACCGCCCCGCTTCGAAACCCTCCAGCCGATGCTGTTTGCCGGCTTGCAGGAGACCTACCCCTATGGCGGCAATGCCGCCATCCCCTCTCTTTGGCAGAAATTCAATGCCCATTTCGGACATATCTCCGGCCAGAAAGGCAATGTCGCCTACGGCATCTGTACCCATATCGACGGCGAAGTGGAGAAATTCCGCTATATGGCTGCGGTCGAAATTTCCGATGCCGGCGATCTGCCGGCGGATTTTGCAGCGCTCAAGCTACCGGGCCAGCGCTACGTCGTCTTTGCTCATCGCGGCCATGTCTCCGGCATTCCGGCGACGATGAACCGGATTTTTGGCGCATGGTGGCCGACCTCAGGCCTGGAGCACGGCGAGACACCCGACATGTTCGAACGCTACGACGAGCGCTTCGACCCCTATACCGGCATGGGCGTCACCGAAATCTGGTTGCCGATCACAGCATGATGCCGAAAAGTGCGAGCGGTTTTCGGACGTCATGCTCTAACTCTTTAATTTAGAACAGGATTCAAATTTAAGGCCGACCCGGCCTTAAATCATCCTGTTGTAGGGAATAAAAGTCACATCGGTTTCGTATACCCCTTGCGGCGCTTGCCTGGCAGGCCGGCAACATTACATTGCGAGCGTCATTCACGTATGTGACGCGAAGGGGATATACGCTGATGCAGGAAATCATGACGCTCATTCAGGATCCGGCCGCCTGGGTGGCGCTCATCACGCTGGTGGTGATGGAAGTCGTTCTCGGGATCGACAACCTGATCTTCATTTCCATTCTCACCAACAAACTGCCGCCTGAGCACCGGGAGAAGGCGCGCAAGACCGGCATCGGTCTTGCGCTCGTCATGCGCCTCGCCCTGCTCGGCACCGTCGCCTGGATCGTGCAACTGACCGAACCGCTGTTTGAAGCCTTCGGCCACGGCTTCTCCTGGAAGGATCTGATCCTGATTGCCGGTGGTCTGTTCCTCGTCTGGAAGGCCACCAAGGAAATCCATCACACCGTCGATCCGATCGATCATCAGGAGGATTTCATCGCGAAATCCGTCACGACAGGCTTTGCATCGGCCATCGGCCAGATCCTGTTGCTCGACCTCGTCTTCTCCGTCGACAGCATCATCACCGCCGTCGGCATGACGCCGCATCTGCCGATCATGGTGGTCGCCGTCGTCGCCGCCGTCACCGTCATGCTTGTTGCCGCGACCCCGCTTGCCAACTTCATCGAGAGGAACCCGACGATTGTCATGCTGGCGCTCGCCTTCCTGCTGATGATCGGCACGACGCTGATCGCCGAAGGCATGGGCTTCCATGTGCCGAAGGGCTACGTTTACGCCGCCATGGCCTTCTCGGCGCTGGTCGAGGTGCTGAACATGTTCGCGCGCAACGCCCGCAAACGTAAACGCGACGCCGCGCATTGAGGCTGGGCAGGAGGGCGCGGCGGAACCGGCGCGCCCTCACACACCGCCATCAAGGCCTTTGCAGGCATGGTTTTTCTTGACGCGACCGGTTGAATATGGCCTAAGGCCAGCCGAACGGACGATCGGCGGATGGTGCGGGCGCATGCCCTTTTCCGGCCGGTTTGCCGATGAAGATATCTGCATCCTTCCGGCCGCACGTCGCTTTCCCCATGAAAGCCGTCCGGTACTTATTGACGGGCACACACAATGACAGTTTCCGGGACAGCTACCGGCGTCCGCGTCCGCATCGCTCCCTCGCCGACAGGCGAGCCGCATGTCGGCACCGCTTACATCGCTCTTTTCAACTACCTTTTCGCCAAGAAGCACGGTGGCGAGTTCATCCTTCGCATCGAGGATACCGATGCGACGCGCTCGACCCCGGAATTCGAAACGAAGGTGTTGGACGCACTGAAATGGTGCGGGCTGGAATGGAAGGAAGGCCCTGATATCGGCGGCCCCTACGGCCCATATCGCCAATCCGACCGCAAGGAAATGTACCATCCTTACGGGCAAGAATTGCTGGACAAGGGCCATGCCTTCCGCTGTTTCTGCACGCCCGCGCGGCTGGAGCAGATGCGCGAAACTCAGCGCGCCGCCGGCAAGCCGCCGAAGTATGATGGTCTCTGCCTCAACCTCACGGCCGAGGAAGTCACCTCGCGCATGGCCGCCGGCGAGACGACCGTCATCCGCATGAAGATCCCGGCCGAAGGCTCCTGCGACTTCACGGACGGCGTCTACGGCGACGTCAGCATCCCCTGGGATTCCGTCGACATGCAAGTGCTCGTCAAGGCTGATGGCATGCCGACTTATCACATGGCCAACGTCATCGACGACCATCTGATGAAGATCACCCATGTGGCGCGCGGCGAGGAATGGCTGGCTTCGGTGCCGAAGCACATCCTGCTCTATCGCTATTTCGGCTGGGACGAGCCGGTCTTCATGCATCTGTCGCTGATGCGCAACTCCGACAAGTCGAAGCTGTCGAAGCGCAAGAACCCGACCTCGATTTCCTATTACTCCGCGCTCGGCTATATCCCGGAAGCGCTGATGAACTTCCTCGGTCTGTTCTTCATCCAGATCGCCGAAGGCGAAGAGCTGCTTGATATCAACGAGCTCTCCGAGAAGTTCGATCCGGAAAACCTCTCCAAGGCCGGTGCGATCTTCGACATTCAGAAGCTCGATTGGCTGAATGGCCGCTGGATCCGCGAGAAGCTCTCAGAAGAGGAATTCCAAGCACGTGTACTGACCTGGGCGATGGAAAACGACCGCCTGAAGGAAGGTCTGCGCCTGTCGCAGACGCGCATTTCCAAGCTCGGCGAGTTGCCCGATCTCGCCGGTTTCCTGCTGAAATCCGATCTTGGCCTGCAGCCTTCCGACTTCGCCAAGATCAAGTCACCGCCGGAAGAGATTCTGGAGATCCTCAACACCGTTCAGCCGGATCTCGAAAAGATCCTGGAATGGAAGGTCGAGACGATCGAGGCGGAGCTGCGCGCGATCGCCGACCGTATGGGCAAGAAGCTGAAGGTCGTGGTCTCGCCGCTCTTCGTCGCCGTATCCGGCTCGTCGCGTTCCCTGCCGCTCTTCGATTCCATGGCGATCCTTGGCCGGTCCGTCGTGCGTCAGCGCCTGAAGCTCGCCTCGCAGGCGGTCGCCGCCCTCGTCGGCTCGAAGTAAGAACAGTCAGAGGATTTCGACAGTGGCTGACAACAAGACCGAAAACACCCTTTCCTCCGACGCCACGGAAGTGCGCGCCCAGAAGCTGAAGCTGCTGCGCGAGCAGATCGGCGAGGTCTATCCGGCGCATTTCCACCGCACGATGACCAATGCCGAGCTGATCGCGAAATACGAGAACCTGGAACCTGACGTCGAGACGCAGGATGTCGTCACCGTCGCCGGCCGCGTATACTCGTCGCGCAACTCCGGCATGTTCATGGACATCCACGATGCCGGCGGCAAGATCCAGATTTTCAGTCACAAGGACACGACCCCGGAAGAAGCCCGCGCCCTGCTGCCGATGATCGACATCGGCGACATCATCGGCGTCACCGGTATCGTGCGCCGCACCAAGCGGGGCGAGCTGACGATCAACGCGCAGACGATCACCATGCTAACGAAGTCGCTCTTACCGATGCCCGAGAAGTGGCACGGTCTCTCCGACATCGAACTGCGTTATCGCAAGCGCCATCTCGACATCATGACCAACGAGGATTCGAAGCTCCGCTTCCAGCAGCGCTCGAAGATCCTGTCCGGCATCCGCCGCTTCATGGAAAATGACGGCTTCATGGAAGTCGAGACGCCGATGCTGCATTCGGTCTATGGCGGCGCCACCGCCGAGCCGTTCAAGACCCATCACAACACGCTGAAACTCGACATGTACCTGCGCATCGCGCCGGAACTGTTCCTCAAGCGCACGCTGGTCTCGGGGCTGACCGACAAGGTCTTCGAGATCAACCGCAACTTCCGCAACGAAGGCGTTTCCACCCGGCACAATCCCGAATTCACCATGATGGAGTGTTACTGGGCCTATGCCGATTACGAGGACATCATGGACCTCGTCGAGCGGCTGTTCGAGAATTTAGCGCTCTCCATTCACGGTGCGACGGAATTCCCCTTCGGCGACAAGACCATGTCCTTCAAGGGTCCGTTCAAGCGCGTTCCGATGCCGGATGCCGTCAAGGAAGCGACCGGCATCGACTTCCTCGCCATCAAGACCGATGAAGAGGCGCGCGCCGCCGCCAAGGCTGCCGGCTTTGCGGTCGAGAAGGATTGGACCTGGGGCGAATGCCTCGCCTTCATCTTCGAGGAAAAGGTCGAATCCACGCTGATCCAGCCGTCGCATGTCACGCATTTCCCGAAGGACATATCGCCCTTCGCCAAGGAAGTGCCGGGCGAGCCGCGCCTGGTCGAGCGATTCGAGACCTATTGCAACGCCTGGGAACTCGGCAACGCCTTCTCGGAGCTGAACGATCCCGAGGAGCAGCGCCGCCGCATGGTCGAGCAGCTCGAACTGGCGCATGCCCGCGGCGAAAAGGAAAAGCAGCTGGACGAGGAATTCCTCGACGCCATCGACCAGGGCATGCCGCCAGCAGGTGGCCTCGGCATTGGCGTCGACCGTCTCATCATGCTTCTGACCAATGCGCCGTCTATCCGCGACGTCATTCTCTTCCCGGCCCGCCGCAACAAAGCCGACTGAGAACCACATTTTTTAACTGAAAAAACGGAGCGCCCGAAAGGACGCTCCGTTTTGTTTTAGGCAGGCTAGAGCAATTTCAGCAAAAGTGCGCAGCGGTCTTGCGTCCGGAATTGCGTGAACACAAAGAGATAGAGCACTTCCGTGATTCGAAGAAAAACGGAAGTGCTCTAGCGAAAACTCAGCCGACGGACGAAGACACAGTGGATTGGTCGATGACGGAGTGACCTTATTTCGTTGGCTTGTGAATGACCGCGTTCGTCGTCACACTTAGATCATGTAGCCGCCGGCGACTTCGATTGTCTGCGCATTGATCCATGCACTGTCGTCGGACGCGAGCATGGCGATGACGCGGCCGACATCCTCGGCTTCGCCGATACGGCCGAGAGCCGTCTGTGAGGCAAGCAACGCGGCGAACTCCGGGTTCTTGTCCAGCGCAGCGTCGGCAAGATTGGTGCGGATGGGACCGGGCGAGATAGCATTGGCGCGGATCCTGCGATTGCCGAACTCCTTCGCCTGATAGCGGGTCAACGTTTCAAGTCCGGACTTGAGGGCTGCATAGGGCGCGACACCAGCTGTTGCGACGCGAACCGAAGCGCTCGTTACATTGAGGATCACGCCGCCGTCGACCATCAGCGGCAGCAAGGCCTGCGTCAGGAAGAACGGCCCTTTCAGGTGGACATTCATCAGAGCGTCGAAGTGGCCTGTCGTCACCGTCTCCATGAGATTGAACATGCCGAAACCGGCATTGTTGACGAGGCAGTCAAACGTATTCCGGCCCCAATAAGTGGAAAGCAGCCGTTTCACCTCCGTCACGAAGGCCGGAAAGCTGTCGGCATCACCGACATCGAGGGCAAGCGCAACGGCTTGACTACCTTCTGTCTTGATCTCGGCGATGACGTCATCCGCACCTGGCTTGTGGCTGTTGTAGGTGAGGATGACACCCATGCCGCGCCTTGCGCATTCCTGCGCTGCCGATTGACCAATGCCACGGCTGCCGCCGGTAATGATTGCGATTTTCATCTCTGTCTCCTTTTGCTTCGATGGCCGGAAGCTATGGGAAACAGCCGGCCTGCACTCCGCCGGAAACTGCCTCGTTCTTGCCTATTCCTGCTTTTGCCTTGCGTCCCACCATTTGCTGGTCCAGGATTTCGCCATGCAAACGATGCTCGAAGAGATGCGCCGCCTGACGGCCCATGCTGAAAACCGCCCGACGGAAACCGGCATCCCCGGCATCCTGATGGTCAAGGGGGAGATCCCCGAACACAAGCTCGGCGCCGTTTATGAGCCGATGGTCAACCTGATCCTTGATGGCAGCAAGACGCTGACGATCGCCGGGCAGGACTATTATTACGATCCAGCGAGCTACTTCGTGATATCGATCGATGTGCCGGCGACGGGCATGGTGCAACAGGCAGGTCCCGACCGGCCCTATATCGGCGTCAGCCTATCGCTCGATCCGGCAAGGGTCGCAGCGCTTCTTCTGGATCTTCCGCCGCAATCCTATCAGGAGGGACAAACCGGCGGCTATTCCGTCTGTCGCATGACGGCGGAACTTCTGGGTGCCTGGCTGAGGATGCTGCAGCTCATGGAGCGCCCACAGGATGTCCCTGCCCTTGCCCCGGCCTACGAACGCGAAATCCTCTATCGCGTGCTGCAGGGACCGCAGGGCTGGATGCTGCGCGATATCGCAGCACCTGATAGCGCCCTGTCGCGGATACGGCTCGCCATCCGCTGGGTTCGCGAACACTATTCGGAAGCGGTCGAGGTCGAAAAACTCGCCGCCTCACCGCCATGAGCGTCTCGGCCTTTCATCGCCATTTCAAAGCTGTGACGGCGATGAGCCCGATCCAGTTCCAAAAGCGCATCCGCCTGTTGCAGGCCCGCCAGCTTCTGATTTCCCAATCCGGAAATGCATCCTCCGTCGCCTATTCCGTGGGCTACGAAAGCGCTTCCCAATTCACCAGGGAATATGCACGCTTCTTTGGCCAGCCGCCGGCGCGCGACGCCTCGCTGATAAGAGAAAATATCAGGCCTGCCGCCTGATGCTTTTTGGGTCTAGTGCCCGCTCTTGGCTGGCGGCGCCTCTTCGGCAGCGGCTTTTGCTGGAGTGGCTGCATCCTTGGGCGCTACGCCGTGCCCGCCGGCTGCCTTGCCCTCACCCTTTGTGGAAGCAACCGCGACCGGGTCGACGCAATCCTCAGGATCCTTGAAAGCGGCGCTGATCATGGCGATCTCGTCAAACGGCATCTCTATCCGCTCGCCAAAGAACAGTCCGTTTTCGCTGGCCTTGCCGTCATAGTAGCGCGCTGTATAGGACTTGTCGTCGAGGCCGGGAACGGTCTTGTCGGGATGCGGGATATAGACGACATCGGCGCCGATCGCGCGGCCGCGAATGTCGGCACGCAACGTCGGGCCGTTGTCGTCGAGCACCACCACCTGGACCAGATCCGGCTTCTGCGCGGCATAAACGGCTTGGGCGACCCGAAGCGCGGTCTTGACGCGGGTCATCCCATCGGTCGGTTCGGTCTTGATGTATTTGCGTACCCAGACGTGGTCCTGCTTCCGGATCGTCACCAGGTTGACGTCGCTGCATTCGAGCCCGTAGCTACCACCAGCTGCACCGATCAGCCTGTCCTTGCCGACATAGACCGCCGCACCGCCGGACACGCCCATGAGAAGAGCGACTCCACCGATGATGATTGCCAATTTCCGGGAAGGCCGGAAGATGCGCAGTAAGGCCTTCACGCCAACTGCTCCGCCATCTGAAACTCCAACGCAGGACAAGTGCTAAGAACGCTAAGGAAATGACGTTTCCGAAAGTTTAAGTGGGCATGCGAAGCCTGACCCATTTTGGGAAAACACCAAAAAAGGTCCGCTTTTTCCGGCCGCTTGCCACGGCCTGTTCCGCCATGCTCTAAACGCCCATGGCCTTCACGCTTCGCCAGGTTCAATATTTCGTCGCCGTCGCCGAACAGGGTTCGGTGACGCGAGCCGCGCAGAATCTTTCGATCTCGCAATCCTCGGTGACGGAAGCACTGAAGGAGCTCGAAACCGACCTCGGCGTCGAGCTCTTCGAGCGCCATCCGCGCGGCCTGACGATCACCCATAACGGCCACCAATTCCTGCGTCACGCGACGAAGATCCTGGCCTCTGTCTCCGATGCTCGGACCAGCTTTTCCGGCCAGCAAAGCGCTCTTTCCGGCACGCTGAACATCGGCGTTACCTCGCTTGTCGCCGGCTACGTGCTCTCCGACCTGCTGGCGCGATACCGCCGCGCCTGCCCGGGCATCGAGGTCAGCGCCATCGAGGACAATGGCGGTTATCTCGAACATCTGCTGGTCGGCGGCGAATTGGATGTCGCCGTCATGGTGATATCAAACCTGCGCGACCGCATGGCGCTGCAGGCGGAAATCCTCGAGACCTCGCCCTATCGACTATGGCTGCCGATGGGCCACCCACTGGTGTCGGCCGACATCATCTCGGTCGCCGATATCGCCCGCGAACCGCTGATCATGCTGACGGTCGACGAAATCGAGGAGAACACCGGCAAGCTGCTCTCAGCCCTCGGCGCCCGCCCGCATGTCGCCTTCCGCACCCGCTCGGTGGAAGCGGTGCGAAGCCTGGTTGCGACAGGCGCCGGCGTAGCCCTGCTTCCCGATCTCGTTTACCGACCATGGTCGCTGGAAGGCGACCGCATCGAAAGCCGCGATGTCTCGGGCTCGCTGCCGGTCGTTCAGGTCGGCATGGTCTGGCGCAAGGGTTCCAGCCTGCCGCAGGCAGCACGCGATTTTGTCGGCATCGCCGAAAGCATGCGCTCTGGCCGCGTCCGCTGATATCGGAATTTCCGATATCGCCTTTCTGATAAATGAATTTGCGAAAGCGAACTTTTCACGTCACCTTTTCAAGCGGGAACAAAGCGCCACAGAAGTGGCACCAAACCGGGAGACGGATGATGACGAATCTCTTGAAATCCTGCACGGCAGCCATCGCCTGCTTGAGTTTCGCCACGCAGGTGATCGCCGCAGAACCGCTCAAGGCACTCGGCAAGGGCGAAGGTGCGGTCAGCATCGTGGCCTGGGCCGGCTATATCGAGCGCGGCGAAACCGATAAGAATTACGACTGGGTCACCGATTTCGAAAAGGAGACCGGCTGCAAGGTCTCCGTCAAGACCGCCGCCACCTCCGATGAAATGGTATCGCTGATGAACGAGGGTGGCTTCGATCTCGTCACCGCATCGGGCGACGCCTCGCTCCGCCTCATCGCCGGCAAACGTGTCCAGCCGATCAACACCGATCTGATCCCGAGCTTCAAGACCGTCGACGAGCGCCTGCAGAACGGCCCGTGGTACACGGTCGGCGGCGTGCATTACGGCGTGCCCTATCTCTGGGGGCCGAACGTGCTGATGTACAATACCGACGCCTTCAAGGACAAGGCGCCGACGAGCTGGAATGTCGTCTTCGAAGAGCAGACGCTGCCCGACGGCAAGTCGAATAAGGGCCGCGTCCAGGCCTATGACGGTGCGATCTACATCGCCGACGCCGCGATGTATCTGATGGCCCATAAGCCGGATCTCGGCATCAAGGACCCCTATGAGCTGAACGAGGACCAGTACAAGGCCGCCCTCGACCTCTTGCGCGGGCAGCGCAAGCTCGTCTCGCGCTACTGGCACGACGCGATGATCCAGATCGACGATTTCAAGAACGAAGGCGTCGTCGCTTCCGGCTCCTGGCCCTTCCAGGTGAACCTGCTGCAGGCCGACAAGCAGAAGATCGCCTCCACCTTCCCGGATGAAGGCGTGACCGGCTGGGCCGATACCACCATGCTGCACGCCGACAGCGAGCATCCGAACTGCGCCTATATGTGGATGGAACATTCGCTGAAGGCCAAGGTCCAGGGCGACGCCGCCGCCTGGTTCGGCGCCGTTCCCTCCGTTCCCGCCGCCTGCAAGGGCAACGAACTGATGGGCGATGCCGGCTGCGCCACCAACGGCTTCGATCACTTCGACAAGATCAAGTTCTGGAAGACCCCGGTCGCCAAATGCGCCACCCAGAGCGAATGCGTGCCGTACCATCGTTGGGTGTCGGATTATATCGGCGTGATCGGCGGGCGGTAATTTACGTCCTCACCGAGATGACCGTTGTAGCGTGAGACCCCTTCCCAACCCCTCCCCACAAGCGGGAGGGGCTCCGAGTGGCACCGCCGAATTCCTGCCGAAACACCAAGGTATTTGCGAAAGGGGTACGGCAGATTAAGCCCCTTCCCCTCGTGGGGAGGGGTTTGGGGCGGGGTCATATGAACCAAGACCGCAGCCTCTCTAAAAGCAAAGAAGCCGGAGCCCCCAATGACGTCAGCCGTTCGTTTCCAGCAGGTATCGCGCCATTTCGGTCAGGTTCGCGCCGTCGACGGCGTCGATCTCGAGATCGCGCCGGGCGAGTTCTTCGCGATGCTTGGCCCCTCCGGCTCGGGCAAGACGACGTGCCTGCGATTGATAGCCGGCTTCGAACAGCCGACATCGGGCCATATCCAGATCTTCGGCGAGACGGCCGAGGGCGTCCCGCCCTATCGCCGCAACGTCAACACTGTATTCCAGGACTACGCGCTCTTCCCGCATCTGAACATCCTCGACAATGTCGCCTACGGGCTGATGGTCAAGGGCATCGGCAAGGCGGAGCGGATGAAGGCAGCAGGCGACGCCCTCGAGCTCGTCAAGCTGCCGGGTTACGGCGCCCGCCGCCCCGGCCAGCTGTCCGGTGGCCAGCGCCAGCGCGTGGCCCTGGCCCGCGCGCTCGTCAACAAGCCGAAGGTGCTGCTGCTCGACGAGCCGCTCGGCGCCCTGGACTTGAAACTGCGCGAACAGATGCAGGAGGAGTTGAAGAGCCTCCAGCGCGCGCTCGGCATCACCTTCATCTTTGTCACTCACGATCAGGGCGAGGCCCTGTCCATGGCCGACCGCGTCGCCGTCTTCAACGATGGCAACATCGTGCAGGAGGGCACGCCGCAGGATATCTACCGCCGCCCGAAGAACCGCTTCGTCGCCGATTTCGTCGGCTCGTCGAATGTCATCGCGCCTGATCTGATGGCCTCGTTCGGCGGCGAAAGACGCTGGGCAAGCCTTCGTCCCGAAGCAATCCGGCTGGCAGGCGACGGCGTCGAGGCGCAGGTCGACAATGCGAGCTTCCTCGGCGCAGCCACGCGCCTCACCGTTGGCCTCCGGGGGGCGCGGCTGCATGTGATGCTGCCGGCGGGCGCAGATGTGCCTGTCGTCGGCGCCGGCATACGCCTTGCCTGGCAGCCCGGCGATATCCACTACATGGATGACGCGGCATGACGGCGATCTTCATCACCTCCAATGAGGCGACATCGATTCTTCCGGGGCGCGGCGGCCTCTTCGGCCGGCTGTCCGATGTCTTCTGGCGGCACCCGAAACTGCTGCTCTTCCTGATGCTGACGCCGCCGCTGCTTTGGCTCGCCATCATCTATATCGGTTCGCTGCTCGCCCTGCTTCTGCAGAGTTTCTTTTCGATCGACGATTTCTCAGGCCTGGTGAATTACGAATTCACCCTTTCGACCTATGCGCAGCTTCTAAACCCGACGAATTTCGACATCATCATCCGCACTTTCGTCATGGCAGCGCTGGTGACCATCGCTTCCGCCTTGATCGCTTTCCCGATCGCCTACTACACAGCTCGTTATGCGCAAGGCAAATGGAAGGCGCTTTTCTATCTCGGCATCATGCTGCCGCTCTGGTCGAGCTATCTCGTCAAGATCTACGCCTGGAAGCTCATCCTCGCCAAGGAAGGCATACTCACCTGGATCTTCGAGAAGGTGCATCTCTCTTGGCTGCTGGACGGCATCCTGAACCTGCCTGTTATCGGCGGCAATTCGCTTTCGGTGAGCTACCTCGGCACCTTCATCGTCTTCGTCTATATCTGGCTGCCTTATATGATCCTGCCGACACAGGCAGCCCTCGAGCGTGTGCCCGGCAACCTGATCGAGGCCTCGTCCGATCTCGGCGCCACGCCGCGCCAAACCTTCCGCACCGTGCTGCTGCCGCTGGCATTGCCCGGCATCGTCGCCGGCTCGATCTTCACCTTCTCGCTGACATTGGGCGATTATATCATCCCGCAGATCATCGGCTCGTCCAGGCTCTTCATCGGCCAGGCGGTCTATACCCAGCAGGGAACGGCCGGCAACGTGCCCCTGGCGGCCGCCTTCTCCGTCGTGCCGATCGTCATCATGGCGCTCTATCTCTGGCTCGCCAAGAAACAGGGGGCCTTCGATGCGCTCTGACCTCAAGACATCGCCGCTTCCCCTGAAGATCGCAGCCGCCGGCGGGCTGCTCTTCCTGCACCTGCCGATCCTCTTGATCTTCGTCTACGCCTTCACGACGGAGGAGAAGAGCTATCAGTGGCCGCCGCCTGGCCTGACGCTGCAATGGTTCGCGGTTGCCTGGAACCGGTCTGATGTCTGGTCGGCGCTTGGGCTTTCCGTGCAGGTCGCCGTCATCGCCACGGCGATCGCGCTGGTGCTCGGCACGCTCTCTGCGGCAGCCGTCAGCCAGACGAAATTCTTCGGCCGCGAGGCGATCTCACTGCTCGTCATCCTGCCGATCGCCCTTCCCGGCATCATCACCGGCATTGCGCTGCGTTCCGCCTTCAGCCTGTTCGATATTCCGTTTTCGGTCTGGACCATCGTACTCGGTCACGCCACCTTCTGCGTCGTGGTCGTCTACAACAATGCGGTCGCCCGCTTCCGCCGCACCTCAGGCTCGCTGATCGAGGCCTCGATGGATCTCGGCGCCGACGGCTTTCAGACCTTCCGCCATATCATCCTGCCGAATATCGGCACCGCACTTCTTGCCGGCGGCATGCTCGCCTTCGCGCTGTCCTTCGACGAGGTCATCGTCACCACCTTCACCGGCGGCCAGCAATCGACCTTGCCGATCTGGATGCTCGAAGAGCTCATCCGCCCGCGCCAGCGCCCGGTCACCAACGTGGTCGCCATGGTCGTTGTGCTGGTTACCTTCCTGCCGATCCTGGCAGCCTATTACCTCACCCGCGACGGCGACCAGATCGCCGGCGGCGGCAAATAACAGGGAGAACATCATGGATATCCAAATGTTGATCGGTTCCCGCTTTGAAAAAGGCACGGAAACGGAAGAGCACGTCCTGAACCCAAAGACGGGCGAAACGGTGTTGGACCTTGCCGAAGCGTCGCTTTCCCAGGTCGACGCTGCCGTCGATGCCGCCGAAAAGGCCTTCAAGAGCTGGTCGCAGACAACGCCCGGTGAGCGCTCCGGCTACCTGCTGAAGATCGCCGATGCAATCGAAAAGGATGCCGTCGGCTTCGCCACGCTGGAAGCGCTGAACTGCGGAAAGCCGATCAATGCGGTGTTGAACGACGAAATCCCGGCGATCGTCGATTGTTATCGCTTTTTTGCAGGCGCCGTGCGCAACCTGCACGCACCGGCGGCCGGCGAATACCTGCCCGGCCACACCTCGATGATCCGTCGCGATCCAATCGGCATCGTCGGCTCGATCGCGCCGTGGAACTATCCGCTGATGATGATGGCCTGGAAGCTGGCGCCAGCGATCGCCGGCGGCAACACCGTCGTCTTCAAACCCTCGGAGCAGACGCCGTTGACGGCGCTGAAGATGGCCAAGCTACTCTCCGAAATCCTTCCCGAGGGCGTCGTCAACGTCATTCTCGGCCGCGGCGAAAGTGTCGGCAATGCGCTGATCAATCACGCCAAGATCGGCATGGTCTCGATCACCGGCGATGTCGCCACCGGCAAGAAGGTGCTGCAGGCTGCTGCCAAGACGGTCAAGCGCACGCATCTGGAACTCGGCGGCAAGGCCCCGGTCATCATCTTCGACGATGCCGATATCGATGCCGTCGTCGCAGGCATCCGCACCTTCGGCTATTACAATGCCGGCCAGGACTGCACGGCCGCCTGCCGCATCTATGCCGATGCCAAGGTCTACGACAATTTTGTCGCCGACCTCTCCTCCGCCGTCTCGAGCATCCGCTTCAACCAGGCCGATGATACCGAAAACGAGATCGGCCCACTGATCTCCAAGCGCCAGCGCGACCGCGTCGAAAGCTTCGTCGCCCGCGCTTCCGAGCACAAGCACATGGAAATCACCGCCGGTGGCAAGATTTCCGGCGACAAGGGCTTCTTCTTCACCCCGACGGTCATCGCAGGCGCCACGCAGGACGACGAGATCGTCCGCCGCGAGGTCTTCGGCCCGGTCGTCTCGGTCACCCGCTTCTCCGATGCCGACGACGCCGTTGCCTGGGCAAACGACAGCGACTACGGCCTGGCCTCCTCCGTCTGGACCAAGGATATCGGTCGCGGCATGAAGACCGCCGCCCGCCTGCAATATGGCTGCACCTGGATCAACACGCATTTCATGCTGGTCAACGAGATGCCGCATGGCGGCCTCAAACAGTCGGGCTACGGCAAAGATATGTCGGTCTACGCGCTGGAAGATTACACGGCGGTGCGCCACGTGATGATCAATCACGGCTGACGGCGAAAGATATCCCATGGATATGAAGCGCGCCTCCGGCCGAACGACTGCTCGACGCGACATCCGCCGCGGAATATCTCAAGCCGTGTGGCCGTAAAGCGCCAGCAATTGTTCGCCGCCGCTCCAGACCATGTCGAACGCGACATAGACGATGATCGCAAGGCCGATCCAGCCGATCCACCTGAAGCGGTTGAGCAGCTTGGCGACGAAATTCGACGCGACGCCCATCAGCAGCACCGAAAGGAGGAGGCCGAAGATTAACGCGTTTGTGTTCTCTTTCGCAGCACCGGCAACGGCGAGCACATTGTCCAGCGACATCGAGACGTCGGCGAAGATGATCTGGCCGATCGCCTGCCGGAAGAGCTTCGGCTTGATATGGGAGACCGCATCGCCGGCATGAGCTTCCTCCGCTTCCGCCGAGAGCAGCTCGCAGCCCATCGTCCAGCAGATCCACAGCAGCATCAGGCCGCCGGCAAGCGTGATGCCGGTGATGACAAGAAGCCTGGCAGCGATAACGGCGAAGATGATGCGGATAACGGCCGCCGCTGCAATGCCGACGGCGATCGCCTTGCCGCGCAGCTCGCTGACGAGGCCGGCAGCGGCCATGCCGATGACGATGACATTGTCTCCCGACAGGAGGAGATTGATCACGACGACTTCGAAATAAGCGGAGATTGTATGTTGGTCCAGAAAAGCTGGCATGATGGCGGAGCTTTCATCGATGGGCAAATCGACAATCTCTTGAAACAGATCGTATAGGCTTTGAAAAGAGCCTCATTTACCCAGGGAGAACGCCAGCCCATTTCAAATGAACTGGAACAATTTGCCGGTTGCTGCGTCTTTCCCAGGCAACCGCAAAGGATGACGTCATGTTGAAATGGGCTCTGATATTTTTCGTGATTTCGATCATCGCCGGCTTCTTCGGTTTCTCCGGCGTCTCCGCCGCCACCGCGACGATAGCCCGCGTTCTCTTCGGCATCGCGCTGGTGATCTTCCTGATCTTCCTCGTCCTTGCACTGATGGCCGGCCAGGCGGTTCTGTAAGCGGACGGACGGCTCAGCGCAGCCTGAGGCATGTCGCGCAAAAAGTGTGCGGCGGCTTTGCAAGCACGACATGTGGAAATCAAAGGGAATCGGAAAGATCACGACGCGCCTGAGGCTCGTTCCGACACACGATTCGGAGGAGAGATTGAGATGGAGGGGCGGCGCGGCTTCTCGCCCCTCTACTCGGCCCTTCGGTAACGGGCGGCGGCCCTTTTGATCCCGCCGCATATTCCACGTGCCATCGTCATTCGTTCTCTTGCCAAGGTATGCTGACTTCGGCGCATATTCACGACAACGCCGCCCTCAGCCAGGGATGCATCCCGGCCCGCTTTCTCAGCAGCCTGTCGATCGATATGGCTCCCGCACCCGAAGCCGCCAGGACGAACATGCCGCCGGCAATCGCCAAGTCTTTCTCGAAATGCAGCAGCTCGTTCTGGCTCGCAAAGTTCGTGTGAAAGAGCAAGGCGGTCGCCAGGCAGAAGAGCGCCAGCGCCAGTGCGCCAAGCCGGCTGAGGAAGCCTGTCGCAACGGAAAGGCCGGCGCCGATCTGAAGGGCAATGGTGGCAAGCGCGACCGGCGCCGATAGCCCCAGTTTCGCGAAAATGTCGATGGTCGCCGTGATATCTGCCGCGAGTGACCAACCTTCGTGCAGGAAGATCAGCGACAGCAAGAGCCTGCCGTGGAAAAGAATGAGATCGGCCAGTCCGGGCCGGCTTGAGGCGCTTTCCATCATACCCTCCAGTTAGAAGAGCAGGCGGCTCTCCCGCCTGCTCTCGCGTTCATATGCTCGTCAATTGCCGTCCTTGGCCGCGATGACCTTTTGCAGATCTTCGAGTTCCTCGCAGCCGCTCGGACAAAGTTGCTTCAGCGATGACACCTGCTCCTCCGCCTTCGCCATATCGCCCGTCTCGACATAGAGTTCGCCGAGATATTCACGCGCTGCCCTGTGATCGGGCTGCAGCTCTAGCGCCTTGGTGTAGTAGGTCAGCGACGTTCTGTAGTCGCCGGTCTTGCGCAGCGTATATCCCATCAGATTATAGACATCCGCCTGCTGGTTGTCTTCGGCAAGACCGCGAAGCTCTGCCAACGCACCAGCATAGTCCTTGGCATCGATCTTGGCGCGCGCCGAGGTCAGGTCGGGAGCGTCTGTCGATTGCATGTTGTCGACGGCAAAGGCGGGAAGCGCCGTCACCGCGGAGAAGCCTGCGGATATAGCGCAAAGCCAGATGTATCCGAGAATTGCATATTTCGTCATGGTGATCTCCTTTCGGCCTTTCAGGCCTGGATTGTCGGCGTGAAGCCATAGGCGCTTCCGTCCTTGACAAAGGTGCCGGAGCCAGGGAATGGAAAATGTGAGCCGCAAATCGCGATATTGTCGGCAATGATGCGGTCGATAAGACGGCGGCGAGTGTCGATGGCCGTCGGCCCATCCTGGTCGTAGCTGCCTTGCCACTCAGGATGGGGTGCGAGCAGCGCCGGCACATACATGATATCGGCCGAGACGAGCAGTTGCTTGCTGCCGGAGGCGACAAGATAGGTCGAATGGCCGGGCGTGTGGCCGGGCGCGGCGACAAGCTGCACGCCGGGTGCGACTTCGGCACCATCGGCGACGAGCTTCCAGTTCTTCCATTTCGGAAAGACCTCAGCGATACGCTTGCCTGCCGGTTTGCGGCCTTCGGCGAGCTTTTCGACGCGGCCGGGCGCGGTCCACCAATTGTATTCGTCGGCATTGACGATGAGCTCGGCATTCGGGAAGATGGGATTGTTGGTGCCCTTTTCCATCAGTCCCCAGACATGGTCGGGATGGAAATGCGAGATCATGATCGTATCGATCTTCTTGTAGTCGATCCCCGCCGCGGCCATGTTCGCTGGCAGATGGGTGGCATTTTCCTGCCACTGGCCGACGCCCGAGCCGGCATCCATCATGATCAGGCGGTTACCGAGCTTCAGGACCACGACGGTCAGCGGGATCGGCATGAACTCGGTGGTAAGCCCGGCCTTCGATAGCGCCTCCTTGGTATCCTCGATCGAGGCATTCTTGATGAAGGCCGGGTCATGCGGCTTTCTCCAGATGCCGTCGTAGATTGCCGTAGCCTCGATATCGCCGACCTTGTATTTATAGAAGCCGACCGCCGGCTCCAGTGGTGTTGCAGCAAATGCCGGCATGACGAATTCAAGCTTCGACGACAGCCCGAATGCTGCCGCCGCAGCAGCCGACCCCAGGACGGCGCGACGTGACATGGTAAACATGATATGTCTCCTCTTGTTGATGGCATTTCTGGTGGCGAAGACGGCTATTGCTCAGATGTCCTCGCTGACAAACTAGATCGCCGGCGGGGCACGCTTATTCCCGATCTTGGGTGTTATTTCTTCAAGCGATTGAAAAACAAGCGTGATTTCTATCGCGTGCGACCAGCATCCCGCTGCATGCAGAAAAATCGGCGCCGACGTGGAATAAAACCGCGTGCCGATCGGTCTAGACGGCAAGGACCGCATTGCATGCCTGCCGGTCTCACGCCTAGATTCTGCTGCTGTTGAGGCAGGGAGGATGATGACAAACGCTCAGATCACCTATCCCGTCGGTTCGACCGATTGGATGCTGCTGTTGGCCCGGCACGCGTCAGGGACCCGCATTCGGCCATCACCGCTAGCGGTGTTTCTCGGCGGCGTGGGCCGACTATTGCACCTCATGGTCTCGGAAAAATCGAGCAGCGATCCGATCGCTTCGACGGCGGATGCGACCATGCAGCGCGAGTTCATGCAGCGCTTTCAGGACATGATCGTTCCGCATCTTGACGCGGCCTATAATTTTGCCCGCTTCCTCAGCCGCGACGCAGATGCCGCACAGGATATTGTTCAGGAAGCGTTCCTGCGCGCCTACCGCAATTTCGAAACCTATCGTGGCGGCGATCCGCGCGCCTGGCTCTTTGCCATTGTGAGGAACTGCTGCCACGTCTGGCGCAAGCAGGATCGCCGCAAAGCGCGGTTCGAGCAGCCTATGGGCAATGACGGTTACGCTGACCCTGATGAAGGTGGTGAGTATCAGATCGCCTCGGAGGAGGATTCGCCGGAGACAGAAACGATCCGGCGAAGCGAGCAGCAGCGCGTGCGCGCCGTTATCAGCCGGCTGCCGGAGGCGATGCGGGAAATTCTTGTCTTGCGCGAGCTTGAGGATCTCTCCTACCGGCAGATCGCCGAGATCATCGATGCGCCGATTGGCACTGTCATGTCGCGGCTTGCCAGGGCGCGGCGTGACTTTGGCGAAGCCTGGGATGCATGCAACAAGAGCGAGACCGCAGGATGAGTGAAGCCCAACGGAAAGGCTGCCCGGAATGGCGCGTCATGCTGCACGGCTTTGTCGATGGCGAACTGGATTCCGCCCATGCAGCGCAGTTCGAGGATCATCTTGCCAGCTGCGCGCATTGCAGGGCGGAGATGGAAAGGGTCCGTGCCGTGAGAGAGATCATCGATCAGGATGGCGTCAAGTGGCGTCCGCCGGAGGCACTGCGATCGCAGGTCCTGTCGATGCTGTCATTCGAACAGGCAGCGGCGGCGTCCAGCCTGCCCCCGCCGCGCCAGGCGCCTGTCTGGCACCGCGTCTTGGATTTCATTCGGAAATGGAGCTTCGTGCCTTCGCTCGCGGTCCTGGCGGCAGGCACCATCCTATTTGTCAACGCGCCGTCGCAGACTGTGCTTTTGCAGGACCAGATCATGGCAAGCCATGTCAGGTCGATGATGGCCGATCATCTGACCGATGTGCTGACCTCGGATCAGCATACAGTAAAACCTTGGTTCAACGGCAAGGTCGATTTTTCGCCGCCGGTCAGCGATCTCGCCAAGGATGGCTTTCCGCTGGTCGGCGGACGTGTCGACTATATCGGTGATCGCGCCGTTGCGGCCCTCGTCTACCGGCGCCATGGCCACGTCATCAACCTGTTCATCTGGCCGACGGCATCGGCCGCGCAGACGACGACGGTGCACGACGGCTACAACATGAAGCAATGGTCGGATGGCGGGCTCGTGTTCTGGGCGATTTCGGATGTCGCCGCGGGCGACCTGGCCGAGTTCGAGTCCGTCTTCAGGGCGGCGGCGAGAGCATGATGCCTAAAAGTGTGAGCGGTTTTCAGATGACATCACGCTCCAGTTTTTAATGATCTAAAGCAAGCTCGCCCCGACATTGATCGCAAGCGCCAGGATCGTCGTGTTGAACAGGAACGACAGCACCGCATGCAGCAGCGTCAGCTTGCGCATGCTGGTCGAACTGACCGCGACATCCGCCGTCTGAGCGGCAACGCCGATGGTGAAGGAGAAATAGAGGAAATCCCAGTAGCCGGGCTCCTCGATTCCATCAGGAAACTTGAGGCCGCCTTCTTCGTCCGAACCACCATAGAAATAGTGGGCATAATGAATGGTGAAAAGCGTGTGCAGGAAGATCCAGGAGATCAGGATCGTCAGCACCGCGACACCTGCCCGTGCCAGCGCGACATCAGGTGCCGCCTCCTTGATCGAATGAAGCTCGAGACCGATGCCGGCGATGCTGGCAAGTGCCGCACCGATCGAAAGAGCCAAGAGGACGGTGTCGGAGAAATCGAGATCCGCGGAGCGTTTCCGGATGCTTTCAACCGTCGCCCGCAACATCTTGCGCCAAGTGAGCGCGACAAAAACGCCGGCGCTGACATTCCAGCCGAACAGGATGTTGCCGGCGCTGACCTCACGCGAGGTCACAGCCAAGAAGACCACCAGTCCGGCAAGGGCGGCGATGATGAAGCTCGCATGCTTATAGGCAAATGCCGTGAGCGAATTTGCTCGTTCCTCATCCGCCATATCGGTCTCCGACAGCATATGCCCTTGATAACAGCACGAAAAAGGCGCGCCTGCCAGCCGGCAGCCGCGCCTTCGATTGCATGCCGTGCCTTATCAGGCGGCGGCGAACTGCAGTTCCTTCTGCACCATGGTGCGCAACGTTCCGAGATCCTTGGCGAAGGCGCGGATGCCTTCGGCGAGTTTTTCGGTCGCCATCGCGTCTTCGTTCATCATCCAGCGGAAGGTCTTCTCGTCGACCGAGACCTTCGGGTCCGGCTTGCGGCTCTCCGGCGACAGCTTGCGGTCCAGCTTGCCTTCATCTTTGGCGAGCTCGTCGAGCAGGTTGGGGCTGATGGTCAGGCGGTCGCAGCCGGCAAGGGCTTCGATTTCGCCGGCGCTGCGGAAGGAGGCGCCCATGACGATCGTCTTGATGTCGTTGGTCTTGTAATAGTTGTAGATTTCACGGACGGAGATGACGCCCGGATCTTCCTCAGGGGCGAACTCCTTGCCGGTCGACTTCTTGTACCAGTCGAGGATGCGGCCGACGAAGGGCGAGATCAGGAACACCTTGGCGTCGGCGCAGGCGATCGCCTGGGCCTTGCTGAAGAGAAGCGTCAGGTTGCAGTCGATGCCTTCCTTCTGCAGCACTTCCGCGGCGCGGATGCCTTCCCAGGTGGAAGCGAGCTTGATGAGGATGCGGTCCTGACCGATGCCGCGATCCTTGTAGGCGGCAATGATTGCGCGCGCCTTGGCAAGCGAAGCCTCGGTATCGAAGGACAGGTCGGCATCGACCTCGGTCGAGACGCGGCCCGGGACGAGCTTCACTAGGGCTGCACCGACGGAGATGGCAAGACGATCGGCGACGGCAGAAGAAACGGCTTTGGGATTGCCGCCCTGCTTCTTGCCCCAGGCGACGGCTTCCTTGACGGCGTCGGCAAACATCGGCGTGCCGAGAGCCTTGAGCACGATGCTGGGGTTTGTCGTGCAATCCACAGGCTTCAGGCGGGCGACGGCTTCGATGTCGCCGGTATCGGCGACCACGGTGGTAATCTCACGGAGTTGGTCAAGCTTGGATGTCATGGTCAATAATCCTTGTTGAACTTGGGCTGCGACCGGCGCGCGTTCCGCCGGGCAAGGTGATCTACCGACAGGTAGTTTGCATGCTGCAGGCGAAAAGGCGCGCATCCGTTACGGATGATTCATAAACGTGAAGGACAGTGGCCCTGTTCCGGCCGCGAACGAACGGCAGCTCAAACGCAAGCGATGCCGCTTGCGGCTGGAGGGCCAGTCGTGACTTTCGGTATGCCCGCACTATGTCCTCCTCGGACGGACAAGAACGACGTATGTCACCCGGACTATCGCCATTTGCCCTACGAAAAGTCAAGGACATTTGTGCATTTCAATTGACATAAGTGTCACACCCGTCATTATCCCCGGCAACAAGGGCGTCGCTAAGGCCTTTCATCCCATGAGGGATCTAGGGCACGAAATCGTGCGGAGGAGATGTGGTCAAGCTCAAACGCGGTACGCACACGGCCTATTCGGAGGCATCCTCGCTGCGGCTAAGGGCGGCATGGCTCTATTACAACGAGGGTCTGACCCAGAAGGATGTCGCCGAACAGCTCGGCATCAGCCGCACCACCGTCATCCGCCTGCTCGACGAGGCGATGAAACGCAGCGAAGTCCAGATCTGGATCAACGATCCGATTGGCGACTGCGTTGAACTTTCGGTGAAGCTGGAGCATGCCTTTGGCCTCGACGAGGCGATCGTCGTCCCTGCGCCGGTCAATGGCGACGTCAATTCACTGGCTAAAAATGTCGGCCTGGCGCTTGGCCAGTTCCTCTCAGAAGCGATCCCGAACGACTACACCATCGGCGTCGGCTGGGGCCGCACCATGACCGCCTCGCTGTCGAGCTTCCGGCCGCCGCGCCGCGCCAATTGCAAGGTCGTCTCGCTGCTCGGCGGTATCGTCGCCGTGCATCAGACGAACCCGATCGATTACACATGGCGACTGGCAAACCAGCTCGGTGCCGAATGCTACATGTTCCTGGCGCCGCTTCTCGTCGATTCCATCGAGACCAAGCGCAATCTGATCGAAAAATGCGGGCTGGACACGATTTATCGTCTCGCCGAGAACCTCGATCTGGCGATCGTCAGTTGCGGCGATATCGGCCCGCATTCGACCTCGCTGTCGGAAGGCTGGATATCGAAGGCCGAGTTGCAGGAGTTGATCGATGCCGGCTGCGTCTGCGACACGATGTTCAACTTCCTCGACAAGGACGGCAATTCGGTCGACCATTCGATCAACCGCCGCGTCATGTCCGTCGACCTCGACACGCTGAAGGAGGCAAAGCACATCGTGCTTTCCTCCGGCGGCGCCCATCGGGCCGTGGCGATCCGTGCGACGATCAAGCGCATCGGCTGCAACACGCTGATCACCGACGAAAGTGCCGCACGCGCGTTGCTGGAATTGGCGGAGACATAACGGCTTGACTCTTCTCACCAGCGGGGGTCCGAAGGACGGGTCGAGACCCGTGGCTCGACCTCGGTCGGTGCCGGCAGGCGGCTGGGGGAGCGAGCGGTCGCAGCGATAAGCGGCGAATGACCCACCGCTTCGCTCCACAAACCCGCTCAGGCGTGCGCCGATTCCCAGCCGAGCATCGCCCGTTTGCGGGTGAGGCCCCAATGGTAGCCCGTCAGCGCGCCATTCTTACCGAGCGCCCGATGGCAAGGCACCACGAAGGAGATCGGGTTTGCCCCGACCGCCGCACCCACGGCGCGCTGCGCCGTCGGCCGGCCGATATCGTTGGCTATATCGGAATAGGTGACGGCCTTGCCGAACGGGATTTTCAGCAGGCTCTGCCAGACGCGCACCTGAAAATCCGTACCGATCAGCACGACACGCAGCGGCTGGTCGCAGGACCATTTGCCGGGCTCGAAGATGCGGGCGGCATAGGGAACCGTCGCCTGCAGGTCTTCGACATAACAGGCGTTTGGCCAGCGGCAGGTCATATCCTCGAGGCAGGCCCGCTCGTCGCCGGAATCGCTGAAGGCAAGGCCGGCAAGGCCCCGGTCGGTCACCATGATCAGCGCCACGCCGAAGGGGCAGATGTGGAAGCCGTAGCGGATGGTGAGACCACCGCCCTTCGCCTTCCATTCGCCGGGTGACATCGCCTCATGCGTGACGAAAAGGTCGTGCAGGCGGCTCGGCCCGGAGAGGCCGACCTCGATCGAGGTCTCGAGCAGCGGCATGTCTTCCTTGCGCAGCAGTCGCTTGGCGTGGTCGAGCGTCACCGCCTGCAGGAAGCCCTTGGGCGATAGCCCAGCCCAGCGGGTGAAGGTCTTCTGCAGCTGGGTCGGCGACTGGTTGAGCCGCGCAGCGATCGTTTCCAGCGAAGGCTGGTCGCGGTAATCCTCGGTGATGAGTTCGATTACCCGACGGACAATGTCATAATCAGGGCCGTCAGGCGTGATGTCTGTCTGCGGGTTGGCAATCATATTCATCGTCTTTCTCCTTGTAACAAGGAGATAGTCAATAGGGGGTGAGCAAACCACCCGTTTCTTGCGCGGTCGCTGGATAGAGCAATGCCAGGAAAAGTGCGAAGCGGTTTTCCGTCCGGAATTGCGTAAAAACAAAAGTTAGAGCGGTTCTGCGCTTCCGTGAAAAGCTGAACCGCTCTAGCTCAGATCCGCTGCTTGACCGTCGCCAGTGCTCCCTTGAAGGCTTTGGCGAAGCTTTCGCGATCGTCGGGATTGAGGAAGGAGCCGATATCCGTACGCCGGCCCTCGCCGAAGATATGCATGGAAAGGATGCCGATCTCCTGGTGCCGGCGAACGAGGAAGCGCGCCCAGAACGGATTGAAATGATGCTCCACCATCCGTCCCGATGGCGCAAACTTACGCACCGACACATCCGTGCGCGACACCGTCACCTGTTCGCGCGCTTTCCCGGAGCGGTAATTCAGCCAGAATGCGCCGTAGAGAAGCACGAAATCCAGTCCGAAGAAGAAGCCGATCGGCCAGGCCCCCGTCGCGATGAAGAACATGCCGTAAAGCAAGCAGATGGCACCGGATAGGGCAAGCAACACCTTGAAGCCCCGGCGGCCGAGCGACCGGTGGGGAAAGAGCTCGGCGGCGAAAACAGGCTGCTCGTTGAAGCTGTCGGCGTTGCTTTCCATCATGGCTGCTGAGTATAGAGTTTCCATGGCAAATCCGAAACTCAAATCCGTTAACAAGATGCCTCAGGACACGAAAGTGATCGTCCGCCGCAAACCGCCAGCCGCGGTGCGCACGGCCTATTCCCAGGCCGAGCGCGAGGAGATCTTCCGCCGCTTCTCGGTGCAGCGGCCGGAGCCGAGGGGCGAACTCGAGCACACCAACCCCTTCACGCTCGTCGTCGCCGTGGCACTTTCGGCGCAAGCGACCGATGTTGGCGTCAACAAGGCGACGCGCGCGCTCTTCAGGGTTGCCGATACGCCGGAAAAGATGCTCTATCTCGGCGAGGAGCGGCTGCGCGATTACATCAGAACGATCGGCCTTTACCGCAACAAGGCGAAAAACGTTATCGCGCTCTCGCAGATGCTGGTCGACCAATTCGGCGGCAAGGTGCCGGAGACGCGCGACGAACTGGTGAAATTGCCGGGCGTCGGCCGCAAGACGGCCAATGTCGTGCTTTCCATGGCCTTCGGCCAGGCGACGATGGCCGTCGATACGCACATCTTCCGAATCGCCAATCGCATCAGGCTTGCCCCCGGCAAGACGCCCGACGAGGTCGAGGCGCGGCTGATGAAGGTGATCCCCAGCCACTACCTCTATCACGCCCATCACTGGCTGATCCTGCATGGCCGTTACACCTGCAAGGCGCGCCGGCCCGAATGCGAGCGTTGTATCATTGCCGATCTCTGCAAATCACCGGAGAAGAGTTGGGATGTGCCGGCTCCGCTGGTCGAGCTACCGCCGCAGGTGATCGGCGAGGCCGTCGAGTAGGACAGCGATCGCCTGCTCGTAATGCAGCCTTTCCGCGCCCGCCTCGATCGCGATCGCCGCGCGATCGAAGGCTGCCGATAGCAGCGACGTCAGCGGTTCGAGCATAGCGCCGGCCTCCGGAAGCATAGCTGCAAGCCCTGCCCGCAGCGTCGCTTGCGCATTCTCTGCATCGATCGTCGCGCTCGCCGGCGGGCCGAGCACGGCAGGTGCCTCGATCAGCAGTAGCCGCGTGCGCCCTTGCGCCATCATTGCATCGAAATAGGCCGAGGCGCCGGCAATCAGCCCGGCACGCGGCGCGTCGTAGCACGCCGAGCGCGCCTCGATCTCCTCGGCCACCGCTTTCGCCTCGCATTCGATGACTGCGCGAAAAAGCGCCCTCTTGTCTTCAAAATGATGATAGAGCGCGCCACGCGTTACCCCAGCCGCCGCAACGATCTCCGGCGTCGAGGTTTCGGGATAACCTTTCTCGACGAAGAGACGTCGACCGGCATCGATCAGCGCCTGTCTCGTCTGTTCCGTTCTCTCGCGATTGCTGCGGCTCATACATCCTCTTTACATACAAACAGAATGTATGTTAATACCCAAAAACATACAGATTGTATGCAAATAAAAGGAGGAAAGAGATGAAAGCGACGAGCTATTATCCGGTCATCATGACCGACGACGTCGCCGGCACCGCCAGCTTCTATTGCACGCATTTCGGCTTTAAAGCTCTGTTCGAGAGCGACTGGTATGTACACCTGCAATCGGCAGAGGAGGAGCATATCTCGCTTGCCGTCCTTGACGGCGGCCACGAAACCATTCCGGCCATAGCCCGCGGCAGGGTGTCCGGCCTGCTCCTCAATTTTGAGGTCGCCGATGTCGATGCGATCTGTGCAGCCTGCCGGAGCGCCGGCCTGCCAATTCTGAGAGAAATCCGCGACGAGGATTTCGGCCAGCGGCATTTCATCACCGCCGATCCGAACGGCGTGCTGATCGACATCATCAAGCTGATCCCGCCAAGCGCCGAATTCGCGGCGATGTACGAGGCCTCCGCCCTGCCCGGTTGAGCCTCAGGCTCGCAACCCGGTGTCCCGTGCGGAAATCAGCTTGTGCAGATGCACCATCATGCCGGCTGCGAAAAGGGGCGTCAGAAGATTGACGATCGGGATGGCCAGAAAGAGGGCGATTACCAGCCCGCCGAGAAAGACGGTGGAGGCATGCTTGGCGCGGAAGAGCCGCGCCTCATCCGGCGAACGGAAGCGCATGGCGGCGAATTCGAAGAATTCCCGTCCGAGCAGATAGCCGTTCACCAGAAAGAACGCGACCAGATTGACGCCGGGGATAAACAGCAGCAACAATGCCACGATATTGCCGAGGATCACCACGCCGAGGAACTTGATCGAACTCGCCATCGCCGGACCGAGCGGCATGGCGGTGCCCGGCGCATCCTTGGGATAGTCGCGCTTTTCGATGACATCGGCGACATCGTCGAGAAACAGGCCGGCGATCAGCGCCGTGACCGGCGACAGCAGCAGCGCCAGCATCAACGCAAGGCCGATACCGGCCAGGATCGCGAAGAGGAAAGCGAGCCATCCCGCCCAATCCGGCAGATCGGGAAAAAAACCCGTGAGCCAGGGAAAGAGGAAGATCATGAAGGCCCCGCGCAGCACGAACCAGAGGCCGACGAGCACGAGAATCGTCAGGCCGAGTACCTTCCAGAAGACAGAACGCGTTTCCGATGCGAACAAATTGGCGAGCGATAGTCGAGCGGCGTCAAGAATCATGTCCCAGGCGTCTCCGGTTGCGCCGAAGATGTAGGAAGGGTGGAGGCCATCGGCAAGAGAGAATAAAATTGCATTCTGTAATAGAAAACTTGTCGAAAACTGAATGCTAATATAATATTGTGAGGCATCTAAAAATACGCATGGGCCTGAGAAGCAGCTTCCGAGAATAGTTGCAAAGACAAGGGGGCGAGAAAGCGCACCCACGGAACGCCTCTGAGGGGAGACGGGGGAGGCTAACGTGGAAGACTTTGTGCACAAACTCAGGCAATACGCAAAAACCGGCACGCCGGCCGAACGCCGTATCGCGAAATATTTCACCGAACACCTGAACGACCTGCCGTTCGAGACGGCTGCGTCTGTCGCCGACAGGCTGGATCTTTCGCCGATGACCGTCGGGCGCTTCCTGCGCGCGCTTGGCTATCAGGGATTGGACAGCGTCAAGGTGGAGATTCGCGAGACCGTGACAGCATCGCCGGCGCAATTGCAAAGCGCCATGAGCGAGCTGCATGCGGACGCCGCGGCGGGCAAACCGCTCGCTGTGCTGGTTGCCGAACAGATCCAGGCCCTCCATCATATCTATCATCTGACGGCGCAGCCGCACTGGTCGGAAGCCGTCAGTTTGATCAGCACTGCCCGCGAAGTGTCGATCGCCACGCATGCGCGGCTCTCGAGCCTGGCCAATCATTTCTGCCAGCGGCTGACGCAAGCTCGCGACGGCGTGCACACGCTCGACGCCGCCGACAACCGTTTCGCGGAACTTTTCGCCCGACTGGCAGTCGACGACGCGCTGCTTGTCATCATTGACTGTCGCCGCTTCGCCAAGGCGCGGCTGCTGGCCAGAACGGCGCGGCGCTACGGCTATAAGGTCGTGCTCATTTCACCGCAGCAAGCGGACTGGATGGCGGACCAGTCGAACGTCATGCTGCCCTTGCCGCCCGCTCGCGCCCCCGATCTCGACAATCTTCCGCCGCTGATCGCGCTGCTCGATTGCCTGTCGGAATCCGTCATCCTCCAAGTCGGAGAGGAGGCCGCACTTCGCCGCCGCCGCATGATGGAATTCGCGACCGTCCTCGGCGAGACGGTAAACCATTAATTTGAACGGTTATACGCAGATTCAATGTGATGGAGCGTCCTTAGAGCGTCGCTTTATTGCATCGTTTCCAATTCGGCGCGGTGCCGGTGCATGGCGAGAAGACGGCGGTAGTCGCGGTCGTAGAGCGCCTGCTTCGCTTTGTCGGGAAGTCGTTCGTCGCCGCCCGGATACATCGCTTCCCCGGCCGCCGCCAGATCCTTGTACAAGCCGCAGGAGACGGATGCTGCGATCGCCGTGCCAAGCAGCACCGCCTCGTTCATCTTCGGCATCACAACCTTGCAGCCGGTTGCATCGCTATAAAGCTCCATCAGCACCGGGTTCTTCACATGCCCGCCGGCAATATGCAGCGTATCGGGCATGTAGCCGTATTCCTTCATCATTTCCAGGATATGGCGGATGCCGAGCGCAATCCCCACTGCAGAGCGCCAATAGAGTGCGCAGAGCCCGTCGAAGGACGTGTCGAGCGTCAGCCCGCTGACAACGCCGACGGCATGCGGATCAGCGAGCGGCGAACGGTTGCCGTGGAAATCCGGCAGCACGAAGATCCGCGCACCGAAGTCATCGCCCTCCTCGGCCCGCAATTCGGCGATGCGCGCGACGATCTTCTGATGCAGCGCTGCCGTCGGCTCGCCACCGGCCGCATGCATGCGCACGATGTGGTCGAGCAACGCGCCGGTCGCCGATTGCCCGGCCTCCACCAGCCAGGACTGCGGGAAGACAGCCTCGTAATAGGGACCCCACATGCCATGGCTCGGCTTGCGTTCCCGCGAGAAGGTAACGATGCAACTCGACGTGCCGGCAATCAGCGCCAGTTGGTGCTCGCGTTTGACAGGATCGGCGGCGTAGCCGCCGAGCGCGCCAAGTGCGCCGGCATAGGCGTCGATCATCCCGGCAGCGACATGGCAGTCCGTCGTCAGACCCAGTGCTTCCGCCGCTTCCTGCGTCAGCCGGCCGACGCTGTCTCCGACGGGCGTGGTCTCATCCGGCAGATGACCGCGCGCCTGAAGATCCTCGAGACCGATCCGTTCGAGGAAATCCTGCTGCCAGCCCTCTTCGAGATGGGCGAGATAGTTCCATTTCGCCGTCAGCGTGCAGCGTGAACGGGCGGGCGATCCGGTCGATTTCCACGTCATGAAATCAGCGAGATCGAAGAAATAGCCAGCCTTTTCCCATGTGGCCGGCAGCTTCTTCTTCAGCCACATCAACTTCGGCATCTCCATTTCCGGCGACATCACGTGGCCGGAATGTTCGAGCACCCTGTGCTGCGTCGCCGTGCAAAAATCGGCTTCCTTCAGCGCCCGATGATCGAGCCAGACGATCGTGTCGAAACGCCTCTCCCCGCCTGTGGAAACGCTGAGCTGCCGGCCCTCGAGGTCACGGACGACGAGCGAACAGGTGGCGTCGAAACCGATCGCTCTGACCGAGGCGGCGGCGATGCCGGATTGCTCCATCGCCCTGCGCACTGCCGTGCAGGCGGCCGACCAGATATCTTCGGAATCATGCTCGGCATGGTTTTCGCGCGGCCGGTTCATCACGATCGGATGCTCGGCCTTGGCGAGCAGTCGGCCGCGTGCATCGAAGACGCCGGCGCGCGCACTGCCCGTGCCGATATCCACCGCAACCACATGATCACGCATCAAGTCTTGGTCCCGTCCAGCTTATGGTTGCGGACAAGGTGTATCAAATCCGGCATGGCGTCAAACACCACTTCCGGCGAAAGGCGGTCGAGTTCGGCACGGTATCCGGCGAAGTTGGCGTGTGATCCGCCGGTGAAGGCGAAGACCGTCATGCCTGCCGCCTTGGCGGCGGCAACGCCGGCCGGGCTGTCTTCAACGACAAGGCAATGAGCCGGCTCGACCTGCATTTCACGCGCCGCATGCAGGAAGAGATCGGGTGCCGGTTTGCCGCGCTTGACCATCGTCGCGCTGAAGATATCGGGCAGCTTGTCGAGAAGCCCGGTCACCGACAGCGACAGCCGGATTCGCTCCATCTGGCTGGACGAGGCAACGCAACAGGGAACGCCAAGCCCGTCGATGGCCGCGGCGATACCCTCGATCGGCTTCAGTTCTGTGCGAAAACGGGCGTAAAGATCGGTGCGGATGCGCTCGAGGAATTCCTCGCCGGCATGAACGTTGAATTCGGTCTCCAGCGTATCGATGAGAGTAGACAGGCTGCGGCCGAGAAAACGCTCATAAGCCTGGTCTTCGGTGATCGAGACGCCGAGATCGTTCATCGCCCCGACGAGCACACTGATCGAGATCGGCTCGCTGTCAACGAGTACGCCATCGCAATCGAAGATGACCAGCCGTGTTTCAGCATCAGCCATGGAAGACCCAACCTGAGTTCAAATCGCACGTGTTACCGTCCCGCGTCGCTCGCAAGGCCGGATGAATGGCGGCAGCAGTTACCGCCATCGGGATTCCTTACACTGCGAGCTTGCCGTCGAGATAGAGCTGCAGCGTCTCCCGCGTGCCCTTTTCCCACAGCGTTTTGAGAGCATGGGCAAAACGCTTGCGGAAAAGTTCGGATTTCGCCACTTCGCCGAAAATATCGTCGAAGACGAGGAAGGCCGACGGGTCGTCCTTGGCTTTCAGCGCTGCCGCATGCAGGCGCTCTGCACTGGCGTCGTTGAAGACGATATCCTTGCCGCTGTCGGTCTTGCCGGCGAAATAGCGGCACCAGAGTGCTGAAACCAGCGCCAGGCCGATGACGTCACCACCCTGACGCAGATTGTCGAGCGTCGACGGCAGGATGAATTTCGGCTGGCGGTTGGAGCCATCCTGCGCCAGCCGCGGAATGGTATCGGCAATCTTCGGATTGAGCAGGCGATGTTCGATCAGCGCGAAATAATCCGTCAGCGACGTGTTCGGCACCGGCGGCACGATCGGGATGATCTCGTCCTTCTCGAGCTTGGCAAGGAAGGCGCGGATCAGCGGATCTTCCATGGAATCATGAACGAAATGAATGTCCATCAGCGCCGCCGGATAGGCGATCGCGGCATGCCCGCCGTTGAGGATGCGGATCTTCATGTGCTCGTAGGGCGTGACATCGGCAACGAAAGTGACGCCGACCTTTTCCAGCGCCGGCCGGCCGGCCGTGAACTTATCCTCGAGCACCCATTGCTTGAATTCTTCGCAATAGACCGGCCAACTGTCCTCGATCTGGAAATTGTCCCGAAGGAAATCGACCTCGCGCTGGCTGGTCGCCGGCGTGATGCGGTCGACCATGCCATTCGGGAAGGCGACGTTCGCCAGGATCCAATCGGCAAAGGCTGGGTCCGAAAGTGCGGCCGTGCCAACGACGGCATTGGCGGTGACGACGCCGTTATGGGGAATGTTGTCGCAGGACATGACGGTGAAGGGACCGATGCCCTTGTGTCTGCGCGCCTTCAGGCCGGCGACGATCAGGCCGAACACCGTCTTCGGCGCGTTGGGATTTTGTCCGTCGGCGGCAATCGCCGGATGGGTCGGATTGAAGGTGCCCGATGCATCGATGAAATAGCCGCCTTCGGTGATCGTCATCGAGACGATGCGGATCTCGGGATCGGCAAGCTTGGCGATGATGGCAGCGGCATCGCCGACCGGCAGGATATCGATCATCGGTGCCGTGACGCGCGCCGCCGTCTTGTTGTTGTCCTGTTCGACCACCGTCGTCAGGAAATCCTGCGCCGCCAGCTTTTCGCGCATGGCGGCATCCGACGGCAGCACACCGGCTCCGACGATCGCCCAGTCGTGATCCATGCCGGCGTTGAAGAGATCGTCGAGATAGATCGCCTGGTGGGCACGGTGGAAATTGCCGACGCCGAAGTGCACGATGCCGGCTTTCAGCGATGCCCTGTCATATCCAGGAATGGCAGCAGTGCGCGCCACATCCGAAAGTGTTGCCAGCGATAATTTGCACGTCATGTTTCAGTCCTCTTGAAGGTCTTGCCGAGACGGCCGGGCGCCATCGTCCGGCTCGCATGCCTGCCCCCACCCGCGGTCCGCTTCAAATGGCAAGACCGCCCTCGTTGAATTTGTGAATACGCGAACGGTCCGGCGTCAGGAAAACCGTGTCTCCCGCTTTGGCCGGGAAGTCGCCGCTGCCGCGCGCCGTCACCATGCCGATGCTATCGGCATCGATATGCAGGAAGGTGTCGGAACCAAGATGTTCGGCGACCACGACCCTGCCCTTCCAGTCGCCGCTCTCCATCGACAACAGCACATGCTCGGGCCGGACGCCGATGGTATGAGCGTTGAGCGCGGCGGCGTGCTGGCCGGTGATGAAGTTCATCTTTGGCGATCCGATGAAGCCGGCGACGAAGAGGTTGCGGGGGCGGCCGTAGAGTTCGAGCGGCGAGCCGACCTGCTCGATATTGCCCCTGTTCAGGACGACGATCTTGTCGGCCATGGTCATCGCCTCGACTTGGTCGTGGGTGACATAGACCATTGTCGTCTTCAACTGCTGATGCAACTCGCTGATTTCAAGGCGCATATTGACGCGCAGCGCCGCATCGAGGTTCGACAGCGGTTCATCGAACAGGAAGGCCGAAGGCTGGCGCACAATGGCGCGGCCGATCGCCACGCGCTGGCGCTGGCCGCCGGAAAGCTGGCGCGGCTTGCGCTCGAGATAGTCGGTGAGGTTGAGCACCCGGGCCGCATCCGTCACCTTACGGTCGATCTCCGCCTTGTTGATGCCGGCCATCTTCAGCGGGAAGGCGATGTTGTTGCGCACGCTCATATGCGGATAAAGCGCATAGGACTGGAACACCATGGCAAGGCCGCGCTCAGACGGCGCCTTTTCGGTGGCGTCCCGGCCGTCGATGACAATCTTGCCGCCCGAGACGTCTTCGAGCCCGGCGATCAGCCTGAGCAGCGTGGACTTGCCGCAGCCCGACGGGCCGACGAAGACGACGAACTCGCCGTCCTTGATGTCGAGATCGATCGACGGGATGACCTTGGCTTCGCCGAAGACCTTGGAAACCTTCTGAAGGGTAATGCTGCCCATGTTTCTCTCCCTTTTATCTTATTTCACAGCGCCGAAGGTCAGGCCGCGGACGAGTTGTTTCTGGCTGAACCAGCCAAGGATCAGGATCGGCGCGATCGCCATCGTCGATGCCGCCGACAGCTTGGCGTAGAACAGGCCCTCGGGGCTGGAATAGGAGGCGATGAAGGCCGTCAGCGGCGCCGCCTTCGAGGCGGTGAGGTTGAGCGTCCAGAACGCCTCGTTCCAGGCAAGGATGATGTTCAAAAGCAGCGTCGAGGCAATGCCGGGCACGGCCATCGGCGTCAGCACGTAGACGATTTCCTTCATCAGCGACGCTCCGTCCATGCGGGCCGCTTCGAGGATCTCGCCGGGGATTTCCTTGAAGTAGGTATAGAGCATCCAGACGATGATCGGCAGGTTGATCAGCGTCAGCACGACCACCAGGCCGGTGCGCGTGTCGAGTAGACCCGAATTGCGGAACATCAGATAGATCGGGATCAGTGCGCCCACAGGTGGCATCATCTTGGTCGACAGCATCCACATCAGCACGTCCTTGGTCCGCTTGGTCGGCGAAAACGCCATCGCCCAGGCGGCCGGAATGGCAATGATCAGGCCGATCAGCGTCGAGCCGAAGGAGATGATCACCGAGTTCATGAAGTGGCTGAGATAGTTCGACCGGCTCTGCACCTCGGCATAGTTTTCCGTCGTCCAGTGGAAGAATAGGAACTGCGGCGGCGAGGCAATGGCGTCGGCTTCCGACTTGAAGCTGGTCAGGAACGTCCACAGGATCGGGAAGAAGATCAGGATACCGAGCGTCCAGGCGATCGCGGTGACGATGAGCTTGCGCTTCGTTGTGACTTTTCTGGCCATCTCAAGCCTCCAGATTCTTGCCGACGAGGCGCACGAGGAAGATCGCGACGATATTGGCGAGGATAACAGCCACGATACCGCCGGCCGATGCCCCGCCGATATCGAACTGCAGCAGCGCCTGGGCATAGACGAGGTAGGTGAGGTTGGTGCTGTCGGTGCCCGGTCCGCCGTTGGTGGTGACGAGGATTTCGGCAAAGACCGAAAGCAGGAAGATCGTCTGGATCAGGATCACCACGGTGATGGCACGCGCCATGTGCGGCAGGATGATGTAGATGAACTTCGAGATCGGACCGGCGCCATCCATTTCGGAGGCTTCCTTCTGCTCCTCGTCGAGCGACTGCAACGCGGTCAACATGATGAGGGTGGCAAAGGGCAGCCACTGCCAGGCGACGATCAGAATGACGGAAAACAGCGGCGCATTCGCCAGCCAATCGATCGGCTGCAAGCCGATCGCCTTGGCAAGATGGGCAAACAACCCGTTGACCGGGTTCATGAACATGTTCTTCCAGACGAGTGCTGCCACCGTCGGCATGACGAAGAACGGCGCGATCACCAGGATGCGCACGATGCCCTGGCCGTACATCGGCTGGTCGAGCAGCAGCGCAAAGGCGATACCACCGATGACGGTGATCAACAGAACGCCGGCCACGAGCAGCAGCGTATTGACCAGCGCGGCGATGAAGGCCGGATCGGATAGGAAATATTCGTAGTTCAGAAAGCCGACGAAGCTCTCCATGCCGGGGCTGAGCAGATTGTAGTTCAGCATCGAGAAATAGATCGTCATCGCAAGTGGGACGATCATCCATGCAAAAAGCAGCAGCACGGAGGGCGCAATCATCAGACGCGCGGAGGAGCGGGTGTGTAAGGTTGCCATGGCAATCACCGATCTGGACTGAAGCGGGGAGCGGCCGCAAGGCAGCTATGTCTGAAAAAAGAGGCCGCCGATGCAGTTCGGGCAATCGGCGGCCCAGAGAGGCGGAATGTCAAGTATCCGCCTCTTGCTCGGGAGGTTCTATTTTATGTAACCGGCCTTGGTCATTTCGCGGGTTGCCAGTTGCTGTGCGCTCTTCAGGGCCTGGTCGACCGAAAGCTGGCCGGCAAGGGCTGCCGAGAACTGCTGACCCACTGCCGTGCCTATGCCCTGGAATTCCGGGATCGCCACGAACTGGACGCCGACATAGGGGACCGGCTTGACGGTCGGCTTGGTCGGGTCGGCCGACTCGATCGAGTCGAGCGTCATCTTGGCGAAGGGAGCCGCCTTCTGGTAGTCCGCATTCGCGTAGAGAGATTTGCGAGTGCCCGGAGGTGCGTTCAGCCAACCTTCCTTCTCGGCGACGAGGTTGCTGTATTCCTTGCTCGTGGCCCAGGCGACGAACTTCTCGGCAGCTTCGGCCTTCTGCGAACCTGCCGGGATGGCAAGGCTCCAGGCCCAGAGCCAGTTGCCGCGCTTGCCGAGGCCCTTGTCCGGGGCGAGCGCGAAGCCGACCTTGTCGGCGACCTGCGACTGCTTCGGATCGGCGACGAAGGAAGCGGCAACCGTTGCGTCGATCCACATGCCGCACTTGCCGGTCTGGAACAGCGCCAGGTTCTCGTTGAAGCCGTTGGAGGAGGCGCCAGGAGGGCCTGCATCCTTCATCAGCTTGACGTAGAAGTCGAGCGTGTCCTTCCATTCCGGCTGATCGAACTGCGGCTTCCACTTCTCGTCGAACCAGCGTGCGCCGAAGGAATTGGACATGGCCGTCAGGAAGGCCATGTTCTCGCCCCAGCCGGCCTTGCCGCGCAGGCAGATGCCGTAGACTTCCTTGTCCTTGTTGGTGATCTTGCGGGCAGCGTCGGCAATGAAGTCCCAGGTCGGCGCGTCCGGCATCTTCAGGCCGGCGGCGTCGAACAGGTCCTTGCGGTACATGACCATCGAGCTTTCGCCGTAGAACGGCGCCGCATAGAGCTTGCCGTCCACGGTCAGGCCGCTGCGGATCGCCGGCAGCAGGTCGTCGACGTCGTAGTTGGCGCCGAGATTGTCGAGCGGCACCAGCCAGCCCTGTTTTGCCCAGATCGGCACTTCATAAGTGCCGATCGTCAAGACGTCGTACTGGCCGCCCTTGGTCGCGATGTCGGTCGTGACCTTCTGGCGCAGCACGTTTTCTTCGAGCGTTACCCATTCAAGGTCGATGCCGGGATTCTTCGCCTTGAAATCATCCGTCAACTTCTGCATCCGGATCATGTCGCCGTTGTTCACGGTCGCGATTGTCAGTGTCTCGGCCGAAGCCATGCCGGCAAACGCCAGTGCTGAGCAGGCGCCCAGCAGAAAAGTTCTCAATGTCATAATCTTCCTCCCAGAAGATGGGGTGTGAGCATTCGCTTCGCTCATGGGCAATTACTCAACAAACGATAAAGAATGTCAATCGGCAATCGTTGCTGCAACGCCGAAGGCAGTAGTGATACCCTTGATTTAAATCGGATATTTTTTGCTCAGCTCTTGAGCAAAAACTCGGCCGTCTCTTCGTCAGTGATCAGAGCATTGATTTGATGACCGACAACGGCGGCCCTGATCGCCTTGAACTTGCGCTTGCCCTTGGCCAGCCCAATGACCATCGATGCATCGCGGGACGGGATCGGGGCAGATGCGACGCGCTCGTTGATCGGGTTGTCGATCAACCTGCCGTCGACATCGAAGATCCAGCCGCAGATTTCGCCGACAGCACCCCCGCGCATCAGTTCCATCATCTCGTCCTTCTCGAGAAAACCATCGACGCAGAGTGGCCCATCGATGCCGAGCTCGCCGATGCCGACGAAGGTGACATCGGCTTGCGCGCTTATATTAAGCGTCGAGCGTACCAGCTGCTGACCATGCAGCAGCTCCCGCTCCTCCGCCGAGGTGACGAGCACCGGCAACGGCATCGGATAGTGCCGCGCCTTCACGGCATCGGCCATGCTGAAGATGACGTTGTAATAGGCGGCCGATCCGTCCGGGGCAATATTGCCGGTCAGCGAAACGATGCGGTGATTGGGACATTCGATCGCCGGAAGCTGGTCGACGGCCGCCTTCAGCGTGCGGCCGGTCCCGATGGCGAGTACGATCGGCTCCGGCCGTTTCAGCCACCGCTCGATCTCGGCCGCGGCCGCCTCGGCAATACCGACCGTCGTCGACGACGACGCGGGATCGCTCGGCACCACCTCCACATGTTTCAGCCCGAATTTCCGACGCAGCTGATTGCCGAGTTCCAGGCAGGCGGCGATCGGATGATCGAGCCGCACCTTGATCAGGCGCTCGGCGACCGCCAGCGACACCAGCCGCTGCGCCGATTGTCGTGAAATGCCCATCGCCGCGGCGATTTCATCCTGCGTGCGCCCGGCGACGTAATAGAGCCAGCCGGCACGCGCCGCATCGTCCAGCCGTGCGGGGGTCTCGGATCTTTTTACCATCTAATGCCTATCGCGCAAAGTGAGCCGGCGGGCCGGCGCCGAACATGATTTGAGTCTGTATCGCGCCAGATCAAAACAAAATTCCGGCAAATGTCGAGCCTATTGCAAAGAGCCTCGCCAAATAACGGCCGTCACTCAAGCAAACTCCGTTTAGGCAAACCATTGCACGACGAGATAGATCGCCGCCTTCACGAGACCGTAAATCACCCCGCCGGCGACGACGAGCGACACGGCCGTCATCACGAAGCCGATGAGCGCGAAGAGACCGTCACGGCCCAATATGCCGAAGGCGAAGACCGAGATCGTGATCGCCGGCAGCATGTTGCCGAGCGGGACCGGCAGCAGCAGCACGATCGCCAGCAGCAGGCATGCCGCCCCTGCAAGATATTCCGCCGGCGGTTCGGCGAAGATCGCAAGCCTTGGTTTCAGCATGCGTTCGGCCCAGGCGAGCCAGCGGTAGATGCGGCCGACAATGGCCTCGAAATCCTCCCGGCGCATCGAACGGTTGGCAATCACCTTCGGTAGCCAGGGTTTCAGCCCAAAGGTCAGTTGCGCTGCCAGGAAGACCAATGGCGCCCCGAGCACGGCCGAGGTGCCCGGCGGCGTAGGAAAGGCGTTCGGAAGCGCGAAGATCAGCATCAACGCGCTGATCGCCCTGTCGCCCATCGTGTCGAACAGATCGCCGATCGAGATCCGTTCGCGGCTTTGATCGGCGGCCATTTGCCGCAAAATGGATGAGAGGCGGCGGCCTTTGGGACGTGGTCTTCGGATGGTACTGTTTTCTCTCGTATCGATGGTCGTGGGTCCGGCAGTTGATGAAAGTGTAGGGCCGGATTCTGGCGATGCAATATGCCAATTGAATGACTTGCGGGGACGGAAACCCGTCCCGCCTATCTGATCTCCCCACTTGTAGGAGAGATGTCCGGCAGAACAGCGGAGGTGCCACACGGCACGACCCTAAACCCGGCGACACCGCCGCCGAATGAGCGCTTGAAATTCCCCGCCAACAATGCAAGCAGACGCGGGAGAGAAACGGCAGAGTGGCAATGATCATTTCATTCGACATCGGCGGCACCGCCATCAAGGGCGGCATCGCTCGTTCCGAGACAGACATCGTTCCCCTCGGCCGCCGCCCGACGCCCAGGGATGATTTTGCCGCTTTCGTCGAGACCCTGCACGACATCATCGCCGAAACCGGCCAACAACCGAACGGCATCGCCCTCTCCATCGCCGGCGTCGTCGATCCCGATACGCAGCGCCTGATCTGCGCCAACATTCCCTGCATCCACGAACGCACGCTTGGCGCCGATCTCGAAGCCGAACTCGGCCTGCCGGTGCTGATCGCCAACGATGCCGACTGTTTCGCGATGGCCGAAGCCGGTCTCGGCGCCGGCCGCGGCCACCGCATCGTCTTCGGCGCCATCCTCGGCACCGGCGTCGGCGGCGGCCTGGTTGCCGACGGGCGCCTCGTCAACGAGGCCGGCGGCTTTGCCGGCGAGTGGGGTCACGGGCCGATCATCGCATCCGCGGCCGGCAACCCGCCCGTCGCCATTCCCGCTTATGCCTGCGGCTGCGGCCAGAGGGGCTGCGTCGACACCGTCGGCGGCGCCCGCGGCCTCGAACGCCTGCACAAGACGCTGCACGATCTCGACCTTGCCAGCGAGGAGATCATCGCTCAGTGGCGCCATGGAGAGGAGAAGGCGACACGGACGATCGACGTCTATGTCGATCTCGTCGCCTCGCCCTTGGCGCTGACGATCAACATCACCGGCGCGACCATCGTGCCTGTCGGCGGTGGGCTTTCCAATGCCGAGCCGCTGCTTGCCGCGCTCGACCACGCGGTGCGCGCCCGCATCCTGCGCAAGCTCGATCGCCCGCTGGTGGTGCGCAGCGAATGCCGCATCGAACCCGGTCTGATCGGCGCGGCACTGCTGGGACTGAAGGCCAAGGCGGACTGAAGCAATTCCGCGAAAAGTGCGAAGCGATCTTCCGTCCGCAGCCATTCCTTAAAGCACCGGCCACATCCGCACGATTGCTGCGAACCGATCCCAGTCCTTGCGCGCCAAAGGCGTCCAGGCAGCCTCGGCGATTGCCGGGAGACGCGGAAAAACCAGCCGGTTGAAATAGGCGCGCGAGACGAAGTTCTCGGTCCAGATACAGGCCTGGATGCCGCGCATCTTCTCCTGCAGCGCCTCCGGCAGCTCGCCCTCGGCCTCGTAAGCATAGGTGTGTTCCGGCGGTGCGTGGCCCGCCCAGCTGGCGCCCGGCTCGGCCCAGGCCTCCGCCTGCGCCATGTCGAGATAATAGGCCTGCCCCGGTGTCATCACCACGTCGTAACCTTCTTGCGCGAGCTCGATGCCGACGGCCGGCTTTTCCCAGGCCATCAGCAGCGTGCCGTCGCGATCGACGCCGCCGCCATGCGAGACCTCGTTCCAACCGGCGAGCTTCTTGCCGCGCTCCGACAGCATGGCTTTGATGCGTTTCAGGAAATAGGATTGCAGCTCGGCAGTGCCGGCAAGTTTCTCCCGCTCCATCAGCACTTTGCAGAGCGGCGAGGAAAGCCAGGAGCCATGCGCCACCTCGTCGCCGCCAATATGAAGATATTCGCCGGGAAACAGCGTCACCATCTCATCGAACACCTTGCCGAGAAATTCATAGGTGAATTCCACCGCCGGATTAAGGGCGTTGTTCGGATAACCCTGCACCGAGCGGTAACTGTCCGGCGCCTCCTGCCCGTCGACGAGTTCGGGCAACGAGAACAGCGTCGCCGTGCTGTGACCCGGAATATCGATTTCCGGCACCACTTCGATATGCAGCGAGGCTGCATGCGCAACGATCCGCCTGGCGTCCTGCTGCGTGTAATGGCCGGAGCGCGTCTCAGCCCCGTCGCCGAGCTGCGGCACGAGCACTTCATCCGGCCCGTGCCGGGCACCGATCTCCGTCAGCGCCGGATAGGCCTTGATCTCCAGCCGCCACGCTTCGTCGTCGGTCAGATGCCAGTGGAAGATGTTGAGCTTGTTCCAGGCGAGAATATCGATCAGCCGCACGACGTCTGCCACCGGATAGAACTGCCTGGACACATCGAGATGGCAGCCGCGCCAGTCATAACGCGGCTGGTCGGCGATTGTGCCGAAATTGGGGAATTTGAAGCGCTCGCGATCGGCGCGGGAGCCGTGCAGCAGTTGCGCCAGGCTGATCAGCCCGTAATGCCGCCCGGCCGTATCCGCACTCGAAAGCACGATCTCATGCGCCGTAAAACGCAATTCGTAAGCAGAGGCGGCGATCGACGATTCGGTAACGAAACGAATGGCCCGCCCGCCTTCGACGGCACTGAGGGAAAACGGCATATTGTCGGCCGGATAGAGCCGCTGGTAAAGCGCAAGAACCAGCGAGAGCGCCTTGACCGCATCGGGCGGCGTCCGCTCGACCGGATGAAGGACGACCGGCAGCTCTCCCGCCTTCAGCCCAAGCGCCAGCGGCCAAGGCAGCAGCGAATAAGGTTCCTCGGCGCGGCCCGGCGGCAGAAGCGGCGGCGCCACGCCAGCATCCCGGCCTTCGAGCATGAGATCGCCGAAACCAACCGGAACGTGGCGTCCGTCGCCAAGTGTCAGATAGGCCGATTTGACGCCTGATGTCATATGTTTCGGCGCCCTGGTCAGCCCCTCGACGGTGAACCGCCAGCGCCCGCCGGGCGGCACGCTCAGCCCTTCGGGCGGCAGGAATTCGTGGAAATGCGCGACCTGCCGCCTGAGGCTGCCGCCGTCGCAGACATGTTTGTCGGCAACCCGCGTCTCTGACGTATAGGCGAGCGAGAAGCCGGACAGCAGCTCTGCCGAAAGATTGAAAAGCGTGAAGGTGAGGCGCCCGAAACTGTCCTCGATCGGGCTCCAGCTTGCTTCCAGATGGTAATCGACCATGGTCGTGCCCTGCCTCGTCGCTGAGTGGCCGGGATCGCGGTTGGTCTCCCGGCATGCTTTCGCAGCTTAGCTTTTTCGAGGCGGCAATGGAATCGTGGCCCGGGTCCGAGGCGGAGCGGACAGCGATGAGCCGTTCAAAGGCTGGCTGCCGAGCCGCGGCTAAGCAGCAACGTGCTTTGACGGAGAGCTGACCCTGCAAGAAAACGGCGCGGCTTTCGCCGCGCCGTCCTCACTCTGCTGCCAACGCCGGCGGATATCTGTCATCCGCCTCTTCCTGGATGGCGTCGGCATGCTGGCCTGGCTCGTCCTTTGCCTTCGGCTCCCGGCCGAAGAAGAGGGCGTAACCGGCGGGCAGAACCAGAATGGTAAGCACTGTGGCAACCAGGATGCCGCCCATCATCGCGTAGGCGAGCGGGCCCCAGAAGACGCCGCGCGAAATCGGGATCAGCGCCAGCACCGCGGTCAGCGCCGTCAGCATGATCGGCCGGAAACGCCGCACGGCAGCACCGACGATCGCCTCCTGCCGGTGCATGCCGGCCTTGATATCCTGATCGATCTGATCGACCAGGATGATCGAGTTGCGCATGATGATGCCGAGCAGGGCGATGACGCCGAGGATCGCCACGAAGCCGAAAGGCGCGCCGCTGATCAGCAATGCGGCCGCCGCACCGATGATCCCGAGCGGGCCGGTGGCGAGCACCAGCATCGCCTTGCCGAAATGCTGCAGCTGTATCATCAGCAGCACGATGATGACGGCGAGCATGATCGGCGCCTTGGCGGCAATCGACATCTGGCTCTCCGCCGCATCCTCGGCGCCGCCCTGGATCTCGACATTGTAGCCGGCCGGCAGGCTGTCGCGCAGGTCCTTCATGTCGGCATACATCTTCATCACCACGTCGTTCGGCTGCACGCCGTCCGGCAGCGTGGCGCGCACGGTGATCGTCGGCAGCCGGTCGCGACGCCATTCGACGCCCTGCTCCATGACGGGCACGACCTTGGCGACCTGCGAAACGGGCACGAAACTGCCGAAGTCCGTCGGCACATAGACGGAATTGACGGCCGACAGCAGCGAACGGCTGGAATTCGGCTCGCGAGCGACGATCGAGACCGTCTCCTCGCCGTCACGGAAATCGTCGAGCGACGTCCCCGACATGGCGGTCTGCAGCACCTGGCGTACGCGCTGCGAAGTGACGCCGAGTGCCCGGGCGCGGTCCTGGTCGATCACCAGCTTCATCGCCGGCACCTCTTCCAGCCAGTCGTCATGGATGGCGCCGAGCTCCGGGTTGGCCTGGAAGCGCGCCTTTACCTGATCGGCGATCTCCCTGACTTTCAGGCGGTCGGGTCCCATGACGCGCATCTGCACCGGCCAGCCGGTCGGCGGACCGAGGAAGAGGCGGTCGACCTTGCCGCGAATGTCGGGGAAGTCTTCCGCAAGGATCGTCCGCAGCTTGACGATCAGCCGCTCGCGTGCCGGTTCGTCATTGGCCATGACGAGCAGCTGGGCGAAGTTCGGATTGCGCAGCTGCTGGTCGAGCGGCAGAAAGAAGCGCGGCGCGCCTTCGCCGATATAGGTGGCGATGAACCGCTTGTCGGGATCATCCATCATCTTGGCTTCGAGCGCCTTTGCCTGCACCTCGACTTCCCGAATGCTGGTGCCCTCGGGTAGCCAGAGATCGACGAGAATTTCCGGCCGCGAGGATTGCGGGAAGAAATTCTGCGGAATGAACTGGAAGGCCCAGAGGCTGGCGACGAAGGTGCCGAGCGTCAGCAGCAGCACGATGACCCGGTGGCGCACCGCCCAGCCGACCGTGCCGCGCAGCCGACGGTAAAAGCCGGTGTCGAAGGCGTCGCGATGCTCGCCGGCATGATGGCGCTGCTTGAGGATCATATAGCCGAGCCACGGCGTGAAGTAGACCGCGACGAACCACGAGGTGACGAGCGCGATGCCGACGACGTAGAACAGCGAGCGCACATATTCGCCGGCCGTCGAGGCGGCGAAGCCGACGGGAATGAAGCCGGCCGTGGTGATCAGCGTGCCCGTCAGCATCGGGAAGGCGGTCGAGGAATAGGCGAAGCTTGCCGCTTCGATCTTGACGAGCCCCTCCTCCAGCTTTCGTTCCATCATCTCGACGACGATCATCGCATCGTCGACGAGCAGGCCGAGCGCGATGATCAGCGCGCCGAGCGAGATGCGCTGCAGATCGATGCCGAGTTCGTACATCAGCGCAAAGGTGGCGGCGAGTACCAGCGGAATGGCGATGGCGATGACGAGGCCCGATCGCCAGCCGATCGACACGAACGAGACGACCAGCACGATGATGAGAGCTTCGCCGAGCGCATGCATGAATTCGCTGACAGCATCCGTCACCACGTCGGGCTGGTTGGCGATCTGGTCGACGGCAACGCCGTAGGGCAGCGCCTCCTCGAAGCGCTGATAGGTCGCCTCCACGCCCTTGCCGACATCGGTAACGTTGAAGCCCTTGGCCATCACGACGCCGACCTGAACGCTGTCGTGGCCGTTGAAACGGTACTTGCGCTGGTAGGGATCTTCGAGCCCGGAACTGACGGTGGCGATATCGCCGAGGCGCGTCACCTGACCGCCGGCGCGAAGGCGCAGTTCGCGGATGTCGGCTGCTTTCTTCACGTCGCCTTCGACCGATATGCGCACCGACCGCAGGCCGGTATCGACCGAGCCTGCCGGATCGACATTGTTCTGGCCCTTGATGGCATTCTGCAGATCGAGGATCGTCAGGCCGCGCTCGGCGAGCGACTTGGACGAGACGTCGACATAGATCTTCTCAGGCTGGTCGCCGATGATGACGGCTTTCTCGACGCCCGGCGTCGTCAGCAACATGTCGCGCGCCTGGATCGCGAATTTCTTCAGCTCCGGATAGGAATAGCCGTCGCCGCTGATCGAATGCAGCGTGATGAAGGTATCGCCGAACTCGTCGTTGAAATAAGGGCCGAGCAGGCCCTGCGGCAGCTCGTTGGAGATGTCGCCGACCTTCTTGCGCACCTGGTAGAAGGCATCCGCCACCTCTTGCGAATTCGTGTCGCCCTTGACCTGCAGGGTGATGATCGCACTGCCCGCCCGCGTATAGGACTTGACCCAGTCGATATGCGGCGTTTCCTGCAGCTTGCGCTCGATCTTGTTGACGACCTGATCTTCCATTTCCTGAATGGAAGCACCTGGCCAGATCGCCTGAACAACCATGACGCGGAAGGTGAATTCGGGGTCCTCGCGCTGGCCCATGCGCATCAGGCCGAGCACGCCGGTGACGATGATCAGCCCGAAGAGGAAGCGGGCGATGCTCGGATGTCCGATTGCCCAGCGCGACAGATTGAAGGGCCGCTTTTCGGTGGTGGTGGCGTCCATGGTCTTGTTCCCTATCCTATGGCGCGATCAGCGCACGGCCTGGTCCGTGGCGGCCAGGGCCGACTGCTGGTCCGGCACTTTCACCTTCAGGTTCTCGCTCATGAACTGCGTGCCGGCCGAAACGACGAGATCGCCGCTATCGAGACCCTCGGTCACATGCACGCCGTCACCGGTGAAATCGGCGACCTTGATGTCGCGGCCATGTACGGTCGCCGTGTCGCGGTCGACGGTCCAGACCATCTGCTTGCCGTCCTTTTCAGCCAGGGCGCTGAGCGGGATCGAGACATAGCTGCTGCCATTGCTGACCTCGGCCTCGATCGTCGCCGTCATGCCGAGAAGCACGCGCGGATCGTTCGGCAGGCTCACCCGGACGGCGAACGTGCGCGACTGCTGGTCGGCGCTGCCGGAAACTTCCCGCACCTTGCCGTCGAGTACCAGCCTGTCGTCGGCCCAGAAGCTTGCCTTGACTGTCTTGCCCGGCTTGAATTCGGCAATGTCGTTTTCCGGAACGGCGATCTGCACTTCCTTCTCGCCGTCGACCGCAACCGTGACGACGGCGGTGCCGGAACCGACGACCTGGCCGGTATCGGCATTAATCGCAGTGACGATGCCGTTCTGACCGGCCTTGAGCTCGGTATAGCTCACCTGGTTCTTCGCCTGGTCGAGCGCGGAAAGTGCGGCATCGCGCTGTGAGATCGCCTGGTCATGGCTGAGCGAAGCCTGTTCGACCTGCGACTTCGGGGCGACGCTCTTGTCGAAAAGCTGCTCGGCGCGTTTGTTAACGAGATCGGTGGTTTCGACGCCCCTTTCCGCCGAGGCGAGATTGGCTTCCGCCGTCCGGACTGCCAGCTGGTAGTCCGTGGCATCGACGCGGGCGAGAACGTCGCCCGGCGTCACCCGGTCGCCGATATCGACGAGGCGTTCGGTGATCTTGCCGGCGACGCGAAACCCGAGGTTCATCTCCGTGCGCGCCTTGACCGAACCCGAATAATCGAGCTTGCGCGTGTCCCCGGCCTTGGCGATCTCGACGACCTTCACCGGCCGGATGACTTCCTTGACCTCAGCCTTCTCTTCCGAGCAGGCGGAAACGCCGATGCCGATGGCGCCCACGAGCACGAGACTGGCGACGGACGGCATGCGATGGCTGAGGTTCTTGAGCGAAAACATCTTCCGCACTCCTGGATCGTTTCGGGGGTTTCGACGGCGGCCGCCGTCCATTATTTCTTCAGCGCCCTGATCACGTAGTCGATCAGTTCGTCGACGCTCGCGCGGTTCGTTTTGGCAAGACATTGCGCCACCATCTGCGGATGGCAGAGCGTGTTCGTCGCCGCGCCGAAGCAGCGCGAGGCAACGACCGGGTCCTGCTCGGCGAACTCGCCGGATGCAATGCCTTCGGCAATGATTTCGGCGATGAGATCATGAACGCGGTCGATATGTTTTTCGATGACATGCCAGTCGCGCTCAATCGCGACGATGATCATCTCGTGCACCTTCGTCTCGTCGAGCATCACATCCAGCGTCCACTGATACTGGGTCTCGACATAGCGGCGCAGCCTTTCGCTGGCGCTGGCCGGCTGATGGCGGACGTCATAGGCGATCTGATAGCACATGGCGAGCATGCGCCCGCAGAGCGCCTGGTGTATCTCTACCTTGGAGGCGAAGAAACGATAAATATTGGCCGGCGACATGCCGAGGTCGCGGGCAATGTCGGCCACCGTCGTCTTGCTGTAGCCATAGTGACGGAACAGCCGCTCGGCTGAATCGAGAATGCGCGTGACATTCTCCTGCCGCGTGATGTCGAGTGTATTTTCCGCGAGGTCGTTCATAAGTTCCGAGGCCTGATTTTACGACTGACGATTTTCGAATTTCGTCAGTCGTAAAATATAAGACGTTATTTGTCAATATGCCGCGGCGCAGCACAAATTGTCGCGGGACGAGCACGATCCGGCGGAAGCGACAATCAAGCGGTGAGAAGGCCTGTACCGCCCGTGTCATGCCGACAGCCGACGACTTCGGGATAGGCGGACTCGAGAATGCAGGCGACAAATGGAAAGTGCCGCGGCGAGAAGCGCGCGGCACCTCGTCAATGAAGTAACGTGTCAGACGATCTTGACGTCGAGTGTGATCGGAACGGAGGCGAGCGCCTTGGAAACCGGGCAGCCGGCCTTTGCCTTGTTGGCGAGTTCGGTGAAGGTCGCCTCATCGGCACCGGGAATACGGCCGGAGAGCGAAAGATGGATGGCGGTAATGGCAAAGCCGCCCTCGACGCTTTCGAGCGTTACCTTGGCAGAGGTTTCCATATGCTCGGCGGTAAAGCCGGCTTCCCCGAGGATCAACGACAGCGCCATGGTGAAGCAGCCGGCATGGGCGGCACCGATCAGTTCTTCCGGGTTGGTGCCGGCAACGCCTTCGAAGCGGCTCGCAAAGCCGTAGGGATAATCCTTCAGGGCGCCGCTCTGTGTCGAGATCAGGCCTCTTCCGTCCTTGAGGCCACCGGTCCAGTGAGCCGAAGCCGTACGATTGATCTGCATGCCGTCCTCCTGTTTTTGATTGAGCTTTCAGCGCATGATGCCGAAAAGTGTACACGGTTTTCGGACGACATCATGCTCCAACTATTTCCAGGAAGCGGCAGGGCGCCGCTCCATGCCTGCGGGAGATCAGATAACCTTCCCGATGGGCAATATAATGCTCTATCGCGAGAAGACGACAGGCTTGTAAAATAGCGGGGTCGAAGCCCTTCAGGCGGAATGCTGCAGCATGCTGAGGCCGCCGTCGATCGTCAGGCAGGTGGCATTGATGAACGGGCACTCGTCTGAGATCATGAACACGGCCGCCATGGCAATCTCCTCCGGCGTCGCGATGCGCCCGCCGGGATGCAGTTTCATCGTCTCGGCCTTTGCCGCCTCCGGATCGGGAAAGCCGTTCCAGTAATCGATCACCTTCTGCGTCGAGACATAACCCGGCGCCAGCGCGTTGACGCGGATATTGCGGGCGGCATATTCGAGCCCTAAGGATTTCGTCATTCCAAGCAGGGCGTGTTTTGCCAGCGGATAGGGAAATGTGTGCGGGATGATGGTGAAAGCGTGAGTCGAGGCGATGTTGAGGATGACGCCGCCACCCTGTTCGATCAGGCCGGGCAGCACCGCCCTGCAGCAATTCCATGCGCCCTTGAGATTGATGTCGAAGCAGCGGTTCCATTCCTCGTCCGTCGTCTCGAGCGGTTCGGCGAAGACATTCACCCCGGCATTGTTGACGAGCGCGTTCAGCTGTCCGATCTCTTCATTCGCCTGAGCGACCAATGTGGTGATCGTCCCGGAATCGGTGATATCGGCCGGCAGATAACCAAGCCGGCCACCACTGCGCTGGAGGTCTTTCGCTGTCTTCACCAGCAGCGCGGCGTCGCGATCGACGAGAAAGACGGCGGCATCCTCCCGCATGAAAGCCTTTGCGATCGCAAGGCCGATACCCTGCGCAGAGCCGGTGACCAGGATGTTCTTGCCCTGCAGGCGGCCGCTCATCTATCCCTCCTCCGGTTGAACCGGCAGCGCCGACATCAGGATCGTCACCGTGCCGGCAAGCGCCTCTCCCGGCGCAAGCGGCGTGAGCCCGCCGAAATCAGGAAGGTGGTGGCCGTTCGGCAGGTGGCTCATCGGCTCGAGGCAGAAGAAGTCGCTCCGGTTGACCGGAATATACAGCATGAAGCGATCGAGCGCACCGTCGGCTTTCAGCGCCGCCTGAATTCCAAGTTCCGGCCAGGCGATTGCCGCCCGCCCGTTCCAGCCCTCGAAGGCATTGTTCATCCACCTCTGCGGCAAAAGCTTTTCGGATCTGAAATCGAAATGGTCCGGCACAGGGCCAGGCATCTCTGGCAGATGGTCCGGCCGCTCGCTCCAATAGCGATCGGCCGCAATCGCCAGTCGCGTCTTTGGCGTCCGCGCGAAGAAGGGATGTTGACCGAGCCCGAAAGGAAGAGCCGCTTCGCCGCGGTTTTCCACGGAAAGCCTCAGCACCAGAGCATCGCCAGTGAGACGGATCTCCTGCCGGGCAAGATAGGCATAAGGTGAAACCCCGTCGGCGCTCCGGGAAAAGGAGAACTGCGCATGCTCCGAGCTTGAGTCTTCAAGCTGCCAGAGGCTGAGCCAGCCGTCGCCGTGGAGATAGAGCGGATCGGAAGCATTCGGCTGGAAGGCATAGTCGCGGCCGGCAAAGGACATGGCATTGCCCTCCACGCGATTGCCGAACGGCACCATTGCGAAATTCGCCATCGCTCCATCCGGGCCGCCGGCCGCCACGACAAAGGGCATGCCTCGGTAGGTCGCGGCGGTGACGGCGGCACCCCGACGGCTGGCCCGTACGGCGAAATCGCCGTGCCTCATTTCGATGTCATCGCCGGCTTGTCCCTGGTTCATCCGCGCCGTCCCGCAGCCGAAGACCTCAAATTGTCGAGCAGCACTGCGATCAGCAGGATCAGCCCGCGGACCACATACTGATAAAACGCCTGGATATTCAAGAGGTTCATGACGTTTTCGGCAATACCCATGATCAGCACGCCGACGATGACGCCGCTCATCGCCGCCCGGCCGCCGGCCAGCGAAACGCCGCCGAGAACGCAGGCCGAAATCACCGAAAGCTCAAGCCCTGTCGCCGCATTCGGCTGGCCGGAGGTGATGCGCGAGGCAAGCAGAATGCCGGCAATGCCGCAGACAAGCCCCTGCAGCGCAAAGATCCAGACCCGCATATTGACGACATTGACGCCGGCAAGCCGCGAGGCCTCGGGATTGCCGCCGATCGCCAGGGTGTTCTTGCCGAAGACGGTGCGGTTGAGCACGAAACCGAAGAGGATGAAAAGGATCAGCATGATCCAGATCGGCGTCGGCACGGTCAGAAATCGCGACAGGGCAAGCTGGTAGAAATCGGCATCGTTGATGCCGACGGCCCGGCCGTCAGAGGCGATCAGCGCCAGCCCGCGCACGATCTGCATGGTCGCAAGCGTGGTGATCAGCGCATTGATGCGAAACCGCGCAATGACGATGCCGTTGACGAGGCCGACGACGGCGCCGCAAAGCAGGGCGGCGAGCAGCCCGACGGGAATGGAGCCCGTCGCATTCGAGACCATCACCGCGATCATGCCGGAGAAGGCGACGATCGATCCGACCGAAAGGTCGAAATCGCGCGACGCCAGGCAGAACATCATCGTGCAGGCAACGATGCCGATCGTGACGACCGACTGCAGCAGCCCCAGCATGTTTCGCTCGGTCAGGAAGTTCGGAACGAAAAGCGAGACGATCACGAAGGCAGCAGCGAAGATCACCACCAGCCCCTGTTCGCCGAGAAGGATTTTTTTCAACGAATTCATCGTCCGTATTTTCCCGGTCCTAAAGGGTGCCTGCGGCGTTCTTGTCGGGCAGCGCTGCCGTCAGGATGCTGCGCTCATCGAAATCCGGACGGGCGACATTGGCCGCCACTCTGCCCTGGCACATCACCATGATACGATCGGAAATGCCGATGACTTCCGGCAACTCGCTTGAAATGACCACGATCGCCATGCCGCCGGCCGCAAGTTCGTAGAGGATTTCGTAGATTTCCGATTTCGCCCCGACATCGATGCCGCGCGTCGGCTCGTCGATGACCAGGACCTTGATACCCTGCTCGGACAACCAGCGGCCGAGAATGACCTTCTGCTGGTTGCCGCCCGAGAGATTGATGATGTCCTGCCGGCGCGACGGCGTTCGCACCCGAAGCTTGGCGATGAACCGGTCCGCCAGCGCCGCCTCTTGTCTCGGACTCAGAATGCCGAAAGGCGAAAAATGCCGGCGCGAAGAGATGGCGATATTCTCCTCGATCGATCGTCCCTGGACGATGCCGTCGAACTTGCGGTCCTCGGGGCAGAGCACCATGCCGGCATTGATCGCCGCTTTCGGATTGTTCGGCGAAACGGCAACGCCGTCGATCGTCACCTGCCCTTGATGCCTGGTGTCGGCGCCGTAAAGCAGCCGCGCCATCTCGCTACGGCCGGCACCGATCAGCCCGAAGAAACCGAGGATTTCGCCCTGGCGGACGGAAAAGCTGATCGGATGGCGCAGCCTCGGCCCCGACAGGCCCTTGACCTCCAGCCGTACGCCGCCGAGCGGACGTTCGCGCCAGCCCCAGACATTGCTGATCTCGCGTCCGACCATTTCCGAGATGATCTGCTCGCGCGTCGTTTCGGCGATCTGAGGATGGTGGGCGGCAAGTCTGCCGTCGCGCAGCACCGTCAGGCTGTCGCAAAGCCTGAAAATCTCGTCGAGGCGATGCGAGACGTAGAGAATGACCGTTCCCTTGGCCTTCAGTGTATCGATGAGCGAAAACAGAATCTCGCTTTCACGCGAGGAGAGCGATGAGGTCGGCTCGTCGAGCGCTATCACCCGTGCATCGAGCATGACAGCCTTGGCGATTTCGACCATCTGGCGTGCCCCGATCGACAGCGAAGCGACCTTGGCCGACGGATCGATATCGATGCCGATCTCCTCAAGCTTCGAGCGCACCGTCTCGATCAGCGTCTTCGAATGGATGACGCCGCCCTTGGCCGGGAAACGCCCAAGCCAGAGATTTTCGGCGACCGTCAGCTCGGGAACGAGCTGCAGTTCCTGATGGATGACGATCACGCCGGCATGGAAGGCGTCGCGAACGGATGCGTATTTCTGCTCCTCGCCGTCGATGAGGATGTTGCCGGCATCGGCCGCCTGATCGCCTGACAGTACGCGGATCAGTGTCGATTTACCGGCACCGTTTTCGCCCATCAGGCCGTGGACGGCGCCCCTCTCGACCGTGAAGGACACGTTCGCCAGCGCCTGCACGCCGGGATAACCTTTGGAGATATTGCTGAATTCGAGGAAAGCCATCATCGCTCCGCCGAGAAAGACCCGGCGGCACGCTGAGCGGCCGCCGGACGATATCATCTTGGAAGGACGATCACTCGATGCCAAGATCCTTGCGGACCTTTTCGTAATCGCCGCGCAGCGCCAGGGAACCGGAGGTCAGCGTCAGCTTTGCCGGCTCCTTGTCGTTGGCGATCCAGTCGTACAGGTTGAGCGCCGTCTCATAGCCGTGACGCTTCGGCGAGATGATGACGGTACCGAAGAAGCCCGTCGCTGTCGGCTTCTTGAATTCATTGATCGCCGATTCCGCACCGCCGATGCCGACACCGATGACGTTGGCAGCCGGAATACCGACCGATTCGGAGGCGCGGACGGCGCCGAGGACGGCTTCGTCGTTGAGGCCGAAAGCGACCCAGTATTTCACGTCGGCATGTTTGTTGAGAACGGTGGTCGCCGCGTTGAGCGCCGCTTCCGTATCCGTCTTCGCCTGCGGCGCGTCGTAGATGTTTTCTGCCGGGAAGCCGGCGGACTTCAGCACCGAGATCGCACCTTCGACGCGGTCGACGGCGGTCGGCAACTGGTCGTAGGAGACCCGCACGGCGCCGACATTCTTCATGTCCCAACCACGCTTCTTGATTTCATCGACGATCGCCTGGCCGACGGTCTCGCCGATCTTGGTGGCTGAAATGCCCATATGCGGCACGTCTTCCAGCGGCTTGCCGTCGGCGCTGACGAGGCGATCGTCGACCGTCATCAGCTTCAGCTGGTTGGCTTCGGCCTTGGCGACGATGCCGGGGCCGAGTTTCACGTCGGGCGTGCAGATGATGAAGCCCTGCGCACCCTGGGCGCCGAGATTGTCGATCGCCGACTGGACCTTCTCGCCGTCTTCGGCGCCGATCTTGACGACGGTAAAGCCTTTTTCCTTGGCGGCTTGGTCGGCGAATTTCCATTCGTCCTGGAACCACGGCTCCTCGGGCTGTTTGACGATGAACCCTATCTTGACGTCCGCGGAAAATGCCGAGCCGGCTGCCAGAATGGCGAAAGTGCCAGCCAGAATGGCTGCTTTGAACAAGCGCATGTCTCTCTCCCTAAACTCTCAAAAACCGAGCAGCTGCCTCCCAGGCAACGCCCAATGAATTATGACAAATCATCATACCAGTCAATTGCCAATGTATGATGATTGGAATAATAGGATTGTTGACGAGGTGGCGGGAGGAAGCGTCGCAAAGCGGATCGAATTCCGATAATCAGGTTCGGTTGCCTAGCACGCGAGACAGAGCGGAGAGGTGAATTGGAAACAATCGAACGAAAGGGCGGGGCCGAAAGCCGCCGCATCGAGCGCCGCCCGCGCGTACGCCGCAACGTCACGGCGGCGATCGCTCAGGATATCTGTGCGGACCGCTATCCCGCAGGCTCGCCGCTGCCCCGCGAGAACGATCTCTGCGAGCTATACGGCGTCAGCCGCACCGTCATTCGCGAATCGCTGAAAGTGCTGGAGTCGAAAGGCCTTGTCCGTGGCAAGCCGCGCATCGGAACCACCGTCTGCGACAAGGACGACTGGAATATCCTCGACGCCGACGTGCTTGAATGGATGGGTCCCTATATCAAGGATTTCGACCTGCTCGGCTGCATCCTCGAAGCCCGCCGCACCATCGAGCCGGCAGCCGCCGAATATGCCGCCGAACGCGCCAGCGCCCAGGAGATCGCCGATCTCGACAATGCCTGGCGGCAGATGCGCGACAGCGCCCGCGACCCGGAAAGCTTCACCGAGGCCGACGTCATGTTCCATACGGTGCTGCTCACCGCCAGCCACAATCAGGTCTTTCGCCGCCTGTCGAGCGCCATTCACGCGGCGCTGAAATATGCGTTGCATGCCTCCAATATCGGCGTCGAGAACCGCGAGGACGCGGTGCTCGTTCATGGCCAGTTGGTCGAGGCCCTGCGCATGCGTGACAAGGCGGGCGCCCGCGAATGTGCCAACCGCATGCTCGATCTTGCGGTGCGCGATCTAGCCGCGGCCGAAAAAGCGATCGGCAGAACGAAATGACCGATCACGACAAATCTGCGGACGCGCCGCCGATCGCAAAACCCGGGAAGAGACTGAAAGAACAGCGATGAAGATCACCAAACTCACCACCTATATCGTTCCTCCGCGCTGGCTGTTTTTGAAGGTCGAGACCGATGAAGGCATCGTCGGCTGGGGCGAACCGGTCGTCGAAGGCCGCGCACTCACGGTTCAGGCCGCCGTCCATGAGCTGGAAGACTACCTGATCGGCAAGGATCCTTTCCTGATCGAGGACCACTGGACCGTGATGTATCGCGGCGGCTTCTATCGCGGCGGCGCCGTCCACATGAGTGCGATCTCGGGCATCGACCAGGCGCTGTGGGACATCAAAGGCAAGGCGCTCGGCCAGCCGATCCATTCCCTGCTCGGCGGCCAGCTCCGTGATCGCATCAAGGTCTATTCCTGGATCGGCGGCGACCGTCCCTCGGATGTCGCCAACAATGCCAAGGAAGTGGTTGCCCGCGGTTTCAAGGCGATCAAGCTCAATGGCTGCGAGGAAATGCAGATCGTCGACACCAACGAGAAGGTGGAGAAAGCAGTCGAGACCATTGCCGCCATCCGTGAGGCAATCGGCCCGCATATCGGCATCGGCGTCGATTTCCACGGCCGCGTCCACAAGCCGATGGCGAAGGTTCTCGCCAAGGAGCTCGATCCCTACAAGCTGATGTTCATCGAAGAGCCGGTGCTTTCCGAAAACAAGGAAGCGCTGCGCGATATCGTCAATCATACCTCGACGCCGATCGCACTCGGCGAGCGGCTCTTTTCGCGCTGGGACTTCAAGCAGGTTCTGTCCGACGGCTATGTCGACATCATCCAGCCGGATCTCTCCCATGCCGGCGGCATCACCGAATGCCGTAAGATCGCGGCGATGGCCGAGGCCTATGACGTGGCGCTGGCGCCGCATTGCCCGCTGGGCCCGATCGCGCTCGCCGCCTGCCTGCAGGTCGATGCCGTCAGCTACAATGCCTTCATCCAGGAACAGAGTCTCGGCATCCACTACAACAAGGGCAACGACATCCTCGACTACATCTCCAACAAGGAGGTGTTCCATTATGCCGATGGTTTCGTCTCAATCCCGCAGGGTCCGGGTCTCGGCATCGAGGTCGACGAAGCCTATGTCATCGAGCGCGCGAGGGAAGGCCATCGTTGGCGCAACCCGATCTGGCGACACGCCGACGGCAGCTTCGCCGAATGGTGAGAGCGCATAACCCCCGAAAATCGGAACCGATTTTCGGAAAGAATTGTGCAATTCAAAGTGATAGGGCCGCGCAAGCGGCCCTTTTTCATTGCTCGTGTCGGATATCGCGTGTCTCGTCCGTCATAGTGGAAGCTCAAAGAGGAGATTTCAAAATGGCCAGAGCAATCGCAATCATCGTCGCCCGCATCATCTTCAGCTTCGTCTTCTTCATGGCCGCCGGCTTCAAGTTCGCCGACATCGGCGCGACGGCAGGCTATATCGCCGCCGCAGGCTTTCCGATGGCGACATTTCTTGCTTGGGTCGCCGCCTTCTTCGAGATCGCGCTGGCGCTCGCTTTCATATCAGGCGCCTTCTTCACCGAGGCCAGCCTGCTCGCAGGCATCTATGTGATCTTCCTCGCTTTCGCTTTCCACGGTCCGTCCCATTGGCAGCAGAACCAGGCCGAGTTCGGCTTCTTCATCGATCACTTTACCTTCCTCGCCGGCCTGCTCTTTGCCGCCGTCCATGGACCGGAAAAATGGGCCTTGAAGCAAACGCTTCTAAGATAACCGCGACGACCCGCTCTCTTCCGGAACCAAGAGCCGTGCCGAACATTGGCCTAGCGGCAAAACGGCAAGGAGAGCCCGCCCATGGAGCTGAAGGGAAAGATCGCATTGGTGACAGGCGCCGGTTCCGGCATCGGCAAAGCGGCCGCATTGCGGCTCGCCGCCGAGGGTGCAAGGGTCGCAGCATTGAGCCGCACCACCGACGAGGTCGAAAAAACTTGCGCCGAGATCAAGGCCGCCAGTGGCCAGTCAATAGCGTTGACGGCAGATACCAGCGACGAAGCTCAAATGCGGGGCGCCGTCGCGCAACTGACCGACACCTTCGGCGGCCTCGACATCGTTGTCGCCAATGCTGGGATCAACGGCGTCTGGGCGCCGATCGACGATCTGAAGCCGGAAGAATGGGACAAGACCATCGCCGTCAATCTGCGCGGCACCTACCTGACCCTGCATCTGACGGTTCCGCATCTGAAGCGGCACGGCGGTTCGATCATCGTCGTCTCCTCGATCAACGGCACCCGAACCTTCACCACGCCGGGCGCCACCGCCTACACCGCAACCAAGGCAGGCCAGGTCGCCATGGCCCAGCAACTCGCCCTCGAACTCGGCCGGCACGGCATTCGCGTCAATGCCGTCTGCCCGGGCGAGATCGACACCAATATCAGCGCCAATACCGACAGCCGCCATCGCGAGGAGACGGAGGTTCCGGTCATTTGGCCTGAGGGCGATATTCCGATCGCCGGCGGCAAGGCAGGCAAGAGCGAGGATGTTGCCGAAGCCATCCTCTTTCTCGCATCCGAACGCGCCCGACATATCACCGGTACGCCGATCTGGATCGACGGTGGCCAGGGCTTGTTGCGATAGCCCTTGCAGTCAGGAACTCAGCCGTTCAGCCGGGCGCTGTCGAGAGTATACAGTTCCTGCGCGCGCTGCACGCCGCGCAACACATAGCGCCCGATGCAGGCGAGTGATGTGCGTTCCTCCTCTGGTATCGCTGCGGCGAAATCGGAGGACATCAAGACGTTGAGATCGACCGAGCGGCAGATCGAGGCGATGCGGCTGACCTCGTTGACGGCAGGTCCGATGACGGTGAAGTCCAACCGGTCCTGGCTGCCGATATTGCCGTAAAAGACGTCGCCGATATGCAGGCCGATATAGACGTCGGTCGTCGCCCGGCCGTCGGTCGCACGCACGGCATTCAGCGTGGTCAGCTTTTCCCGCAGCAACGATTCGGCGCTCAGCGCCGCACGACATGTCTCCGCCGGCACCGCACCCTTAAAGATAGCGAGCACACCGTCGCCGATCAGCTTCAGCACGTTGCCCCCGGACTCGTGGATCGCCGTGATCACCGCCTCGCTATAGTCGTTAAGCAGCGGGATGATCTCCTCCGGCGGCACGCTGTCGGAGATCTTGGTGTAGTTCAGCAGGTCGGAAAACCAGAGTGCCGCGGAAATCCGCTCCGATTTGCCGCGGCTGATCTTGCCTTCCATCACCTGGCGCGCGGCGTCCTCGCCGAGATAGACCTCGGCGATGGTGCGGGCGATACGCCCGAGCGCGATACATTTGATCGCCAGCCCCAGCACCGGCACCAGCTTGCGCAGGATGGCGAGGTCGTGATCGGAAAAGCCCTCCGGATGTTTCGTCGCGAAATGCGAGAAGAAGCAATCCATCTCGCCGATCGTGCCGGCCTCGGAAAAACGATGCATCATCGCCACGAAATCCGTGTGACCGGCTTCAGCGATCGTATCGAGCATGGAGAAATCGATCGGATCACCGAAGCCGAGACGCCGGCGTATCTCCCGCTCGTTGCGAGACCAAAGATGATAGAAGGCCGAACGCTGCCAGTTCGACGCCGCCTCCCCCGAGATCGTCGGACCATATTCGAATTCGGTCTGGACTTCCTCGACGCTGTCCCAGCGGAAGGCGCGGCCCTCATGCACCGGATGCAGCGTATCCATCAGCGCCAGACCGCGGTCGAGCGGCAGGCCGGCATCCCGGCAAGCCGAGCAGAAACCGGTCATGAGTTCGGCCTCCGAAGCGCCTTTCAGTCCCTGCTCCGTGATCCAGGCTGCAATCGTGCTGACGTCGCTGTAATCCATGCCACTCACCTTCACTCGTGTCAAAGCTGTAGCCCGAATTCGGCATCGAAGGAAAGTCAATTGGCTCAATCGGCCGCGGGCATATTGTAGGGCGTGACGATTTCGACTGATGAAAGCGAGGGCGTAGCCGCGCGCGTCAAGGCGGTCGCCCGGCTCATGATCGCCCGGAAGGCCGAACGCGCATCGGTTCTGAGATCATGATGCAGCACGAAGCCGATCCGACGCGCCGCAAGCAGGGCGCGATTATCGGCATCGAGATCATGGGCGACGAAAACGCGGACTGGGCGTTTGGCCATGTCGAAGGCCGCAAGCACCGCCCGGTTGCCGCCGCCGATCGAATAGACGGCGTTGATGGCGGGATCGGCCGCAAGCGCTGCCGCGGCAAGCGTTCCCGTCGCAGCATCGGTGCCGTGGCCCTCGCTGATCTCGGTAATGCCGATGTCGGGATAACGGGCGCGGATGACGCGGCGAAAGCCGATTTCGCGCTCCTCCTCGCCACGGAACCGTCCGCTCGACAGCGTTACCAGCACCTTGCCGCCGCCAGCCCCGAGGAATTCGCCGATCAGATAGGCAGCGGTCTCTCCCGCTGCCCGGTTGTCGGCGCCGGCATAGGCGATGCGTGCCGAATTCGGCAGGTCGGTCACCAGCGTCACGACGGGAATGCCGGCCGCATCCGCCCGCGCGACGGCGGCAGCCACCTCGGCGACGTGAGGCGCCTTGAGCACGATGCCGTGCGTGCCGCGCAGCCGGATGCGATCGAGAAGCTGCACCAGCTCGGCCGGCTTCATCACCTCGGCAAAATGGAACCGGCAGCGGAAGATGCCCGGCAGGAAGGTCGCCATCTCCGCCTCGAAGGCGGCGCGCACCGCATCGCTGAAACGCTGCGGTGTCTCCATGACGATATCGATCGCCAGCATGCGGCCGCTGCCCATCGCCCCGGCCTGCTGCTTCTCCAGCTCCGCGATCGCCGCCTTCACCCGCATCTCGGTCTGCCGGCGTACACCCGGTCTGCCGTTCAGCACCCGGTCGACGGTCGCGGTGCTGAGCCCTGCCTGGAAGGCAATATCCTTGACGAGAAAGGGGTGTGCCATGCGACCGGCCTGATGGTTTTTTGATGGATTTCTGATCTATATCACCAGGCATCGCGGCGTATAGTGCCTCCATTGGAAAGAGGGAGGAGCCCGCCATGAAAACCGACAACCAGCAGAAACTGCGCGCCGACCGCGTCTGGCTGAGCGAAGACGCCTGCGATCTCGATGAGTTTCGCGCCCTTGCGGAAAAGACGACGGCACTTGCCGATTACCCCGCAGCGTCTGCGGTCGAAAAAAACGTGCTGATCTATGACAGCCGCAAGGTGATGACGGCAGCCGCAACGCCAGAAGGCCGACGCGCCTTGCTGGCGGAAATCTGCGAGGCCTTCGGCGAGGGTCCTGGCGTCGTCGTGTTCAAGCGCGCTTACGAAGACACCGGCATCGTCGACCGCGCCAGCACGATCTTCGATGCGATCATCGAGGAACAGCACCGCACCTCGACCGGCGGTGGCGACCACTTCGCCAAGCCTGGCGCCAACGACCGCATCTGGAATTCGCTGGAAAAACATTGCCTTGCCGATCCGGCAAATTTCGCCGAATATTACGGCAACGCCATCGTCGCGCTGGCAAGCGAAGCCTGGCTCGGCCCGAACTACCAGATGACGGCGCAGGTCAACCGCGTCAATCCGGGCGGTTCGGCGCAGTCGGCGCATCGCGACTACCATCTCGGCTTTCAGTCCTCAAAGGTGATCGAGCAGTTCCCGGCACATGTGCATCGGCTCTCGCCGGTACTGACATTGCAGGGTGCGGTTGCCCATTGCGATATGCCGCTCGAAAGCGGCCCGACGCTCTTCCTGCCGCACAGCCAGACCTATGTGCCGGGTTACCTGGCGCTGAAGCGGCAGGAGTTCCGGGATTATTTCGAGACCAACCATGTCCAGCTGCCGCTCGAAAAAGGTGACGTCGTCTTCTTCAATCCCGCCCTCTTCCATGCCGCCGGCACCAACCACTCGGCCGATATCAAACGTGTCGCCAATCTCCTTCAGATCTCCTCCGCCTTCGGCCGGGCAATGGAAACCGTCAACCGCGAGAGGATGAGCGCCAGGCTGTTTCCCGCCTTGAAGGCCTTGCAGGGAAGGCTCTCACCTGACGAAATTGCCAACGCCGTCGCCGCCTGCTCCGAGGGCTACTCCTTCCCGACCAACCTCGACCGCGACCCGCCGCTCGGCGGGCTGGCGCCGAAGACACAGGCGCAGCTGATGCATGAGGCGCTAAAGGAAGGCTGGAGCGCTGAAGTATTTGCGGCAGCACTTGCCGAGCAGACCAGCAAGAAGTTGAGCTAACTTGGGAGGCTGGAGCCCCCTTGTATCCGCCCTACGGCACCTTCTCCCTGAGGGGAGAAGGGGAAATCGAGACGTTGCCGCGAATCTCTTCTCATCCGCACGGACATAACAGCCTCCCGAACCGGCGGGAGGCCACGCAAATCAATTACACATGGAGGAACCACATGAGCACAGACCACGGCCGCCTCGACGGCAAGATCGCCATCGTCACCGGCGGCACGCAAGGATTGGGCGCAACCATTGCCCGTCATCTTCGCCGAACGCGGCGCGGAAGGCATCGTCATCTGCGGCCGCAACGAAGCCAAGGGCAAAGCGAAGGCGGCGGAAATTTCGGCTGCGACCGGCGCCAGGATCGTCTACGTCAAAGCCGACCTCGGCAAGGTCGAGGATGCACAGAATGTCGTGCGCGCCTGTGACGAGACCTTCGGCCGCGTCGACGCGCTGGTCAACGCCGCCGCCATCACCGATCGCGGCACCATCCTCGATACCAGCCCGGAGCTCTTCGACGCCATGTTCGCCGTCAATGTTCGCGCGCCGTTTTTCCTGATGCAGGAGGCGGTGAAGGTCATGCGCCGCGAAAACATCGAGGGTACGGTCGTCAATATCGGCTCGATGTCGGCCAAAGCCGGCCAACCCTTCATCGCCGCCTATTGCGCCTCCAAGGGCGCGCTGGAAACGCTGACGAAGAACACCGCCTACGCGCTCCTGCGCAACCGCATCCGCGTCAACGGTCTGAACATCGGCTGGATGGCCTCCGAAGGCGAGGACCGGATCCAGCGTGAATATCACGATGCCCCCGCCGACTGGCTGGAGAAGGCGGCGGCAAGCCAGCCCTTCGGCCGCCTCGTCGATCCGAACGAGGTGGCGCGCGCCTGCGCTTACCTGTCGTCTTCCGAATCCGGCCTGATGACCGGCTCGGTCATCTGTTTCGACCAGTCGATTTGGGGCGCTTACGACGGCTCGCCGCATCCGGTCGCGGCGCTCTGACGAAACCGGAGCCCGGCATTTCCATCGCCGGGCTCTGGCACCTCCAGGTTTTTGCCGCTAGGAAAAGAACGGCAGCATTCAGGGAGGAAACTGGCATGGGCGACAATCCGATTTATGAGATCCGCGACGAACGCTTCGGTGCAATGGTCATCGGCAGCGCCGGCCTCGAGGAGCTTTATTCCGGCTGCCGCTGGACGGAAGGCCCGGTCTGGTTTGCCGACCTGAACTGCCTTCTCTGGAGCGATATCCCGAATGAACGGATGATGCGCTGGACACCGGATGGGACCGTCTCCGTCTTCCGTTCGCCCTCCAATTACGTCAACGGCAACACCCGCGACCGGCAGGGACGGCTGGTCTCCTGCGAACATGGCGGCCGCCGCGTCACCCGCACCGAGACGGACGGCACCATCACCGTTCTCGCCGACAGCTACCAAGGCAAACGGCTGAACTCGCCGAACGACGTCGTCGTGCACTCCGACGGCGGGGTCTGGTTCACCGATCCAACCTACGGCATCCTGTCGGATTACGAGGGCCACAAGGCCGAGCCCGAGCAGCCGACGCGCAACGTCTACCGGATCGACCCCTTAAGCGGCGCGATCGACGCTGTCGTCGAGGATTTCATCCAACCGAACGGCCTTGCCTTCTCGCCCGATGAGACGAAGCTCTACATCGCCGACTCCGGCTCAGCAAAACATGAAGTGCCGCGCCATATCCGCGTCTTCGACGTCGTAGACGGCAGGGCGCTTGCCAACAGCCGCTATTTCTGCAGCCTAGACGTCGGCAACCCTGATGGTTTCCGCTTCGATGTCAGCGGCAATCTCTGGACGAGCGCGTCCGACGGCGTACACTGCTTTTCGCCGGACGGCACCCTGCTCGGCAAGATCAGGGTGCCGCAGACGGTGTCCAACCTCACCTTCGGCGGCCCCAAGAAAAACCGGCTCTTCATCACCGCGACGCGCTCGGTCTATTCGATTTACATCAAAACGACCGGCGCACAATATCCGTGAGGATCAGGGCGCCGGCTTCAAGATCGCCGTTCCGGGATGACGAGTTCCGTAAAAAAAGCTAAAGCGCGTCACACGAATGAGATTCGATGTGCGCGCCTCAGAGCCTGATGCCGAAACTTGTGAGCGGTTTTCTGACCGCATCCGGTTCTGGTGGCGAGCATATCGATTGCATCAAGGAGGAATATTATGACCCAATTTTCATGCGCCGAAGGGCGCCGCACCGTCCTTGATGCCGCAACCTGGAGAGCCTGACATGCGTTCCGTCGTTTCCTTCAACGAAGGCTGGAGTTTCCATGAGGGCTTCGGCCAGCGTTTGCTCGAAGCTTTCGATGCCGCCAAGTCGGTCAGCCTGCCGCATACCGCCGTCGAACTGCCCTTCAGCTATTTCGATGAGACCAGCTATCAGCGCGCCTTCACCTATCAGAAGGTGCTGCGCTGGCTGCCGGAATTCGAGGGCCGCGAGATCTCGCTCGTCTTCGATGCCGCTATGGCCGACAGCGTCGTCTATCTGAACGGCGAAGAGATCATTGCCCATAAGGACGGCTACACGCCCTTCGAGGCCCGCCTCACCGGCAAGCTGGTCAAAGGCGAGAACCTCGTCACCGTCAAGATCGACGGCAGCGAAAACCCTGACATTCCCCCTTTCGGCGGCCGCATCGATTATCTGACCTATGCCGGCATCTACCGCGACGTCTGGCTGAAGGTCACCAACCCGGTCTCGATCCGCAATCTCAAGATCGAAACCACCGACGTTCTTCGCCCAGAGAAATCGGCGACCATACGCGTCGACATCGCCAACCCCGAGGGCCGCAGCTTCTCGGCGACCGTCACCGCCACGCTGAAACAGGCCGACGGCACGGTGGTCGCCACTGCCGCAACCGAAACGATCGGCAGCCGCACCACGCTCTCCTTTGGCGGGCTCACCGGCATCGCTCTCTGGGACATCACCGATCCCACGCTCTATGACGTCACCGTCGAGCTCAGGACTGAACACGGCTCCGACCGTCTTTCCACCCGGATCGGCTTCCGCACTGCCGAATTCACGCCGGAAGGTTTCCTGTTGAACGGCAAGCCGCTGAAGCTGCGCGGCCTCAATCGTCACCAGGCCTTCCCCTATGTCGGTTATGCCGCCGGCCGCTCCGCCCAAGAGCGTGACGCCGACATCATGAAGACGGTGCTGAAGTGCAATATCGTCCGCACCTCGCATTATCCGCAGTCGAAATGGTTCCTCGACCGATGCGACGGGATCGGCCTGCTGGTCTTCGAAGAGATCCCTGGCTGGCAGCATATCGGCGATGCCGAATGGCAGCAGGAATCGATCGAGAACGTTCGTCGCATGATCGAGCGCGACTGGAACCACCCCTCGATCATCATTTGGGGCGTGCGCATCAACGAGTCGCAGGATAATCACGATTTCTACGCCGAGACCAATCGCCTCGCCCGTGAACTCGACAGCACCCGCCAGACCGGCGGCGTGCGTTATCTCACCGAGAGCGAGCTGCTCGAAGACGTCTATACGATGAACGACTTCATCCTTGGCAATGAAGAGCTGCCGGGCGCCAACCGCCCGCGCACCGCCTTGCGCGCCCAGCAGGAAAATACCGGACTGTCCCATAAGGTGCCGTACCTCATCACCGAGTTCAACGGCCACATGCACCCGACGAAGATTTATGACCAGGAGCAGCGCCAGGCCGAGCATGTGCGCCGTCACCTGGAAGTGCTGAATGCCGCCTATGGCGACCCCGATATATCCGGCGCCATCGGCTGGTGCATGTTCGATTACAACACCCACAAGGATTTCGGCTCCGGCGACCGCATCTGCTATCACGGCGTGATGGACATGTTCCGCGAGCCGAAATTCGCGGCCTATGCCTATATCAGCCAGTGTGACCCTTCCGAGGAGATCGTCATGCAGCCGGTGACCTTCTGGGCGCGCGGCGAACGCAATATCGGCGGCGTGCTGCCGCTGATCATCCTGACCAACTGCGACGAGGTGGAGCTGCAATATGGCTCGCTCAGCAAGCGCATCGGTCCGGACCGCGAGAACTATCCGCATCTGCCGCATCCGCCCGTCGTGCTCGACCATCGGCACTTCACCGCCGATGAGCTCGGCACCTGGGGTCTCGAGTGGATCGACGGCACTTTCACCGGCTATATCGGCGGCGAGCCGGTGGCCAGCCTGACGCTGGCGGCCGATCCGCTGCCGACGACACTGGAAGTCGTTGCCGATAGCTCGACGCTGAAGGCCCGTGAACGCGACAGCACGCGCGTCATCATCCGCGCCCTCGACCAGCGCGGCCAGCGCCTGCCTTTCATGAACGACAGCATTTCGCTGAAGGTTCACGGCCCGGCCAGGATCGTCGGACCGACCAATGTGCCGCTGCAGGGCGGCACCGCCGGCTTCTGGCTGGAGGCGACGGGGTTCACTGGCGAGATCACCGTCGAAGCGGTCTCCACGCGTTTCGCGCCGGTGACACTCGGTGTCACGGCTGCCTGACCCTCACCCAATCCGGACCTGGCTCGCTGGATCGAAGAACACGGCCTTGTCGAGATTGAAGGCCAGGCGGGTTTGTTGTCCGGGAGCGATGCCGGTATCGGCGCGCAGGCGGGCGACGACGGATTTGCCGCCGAGCTTAGTGACGGCGAAGGTGTCGGAGCCGGCGGGTTCGACCACCTCGATCAGGCAATCGCCCTCGGTCAGCGCGCGCGCCTTGCGGTCGGCGCCATCGGGATCGGTCAGCGCCTCGGGGCGGATGCCGAAGATCACCTGTCTGCCGGTATAGGCGGTCAGGCCGTGATTGCCTGAGATGACCGGCAATCGGAGCGGGGCGGCATTCGGCCGCTCCAGCGAGACTTCGAGACCGCCGGCGCCGTTTTCGACGGTGGCGGTCAAGAGGTTCATCGCCGGCGATCCCATGAAGTCGGCAACGAAGATGTTGGAGGGGCTGTTATAGATCTCGGACGGCGTGCCGAACTGCTGCAGCACGCCGTCCTTCAGCACGGCGATCTTGGTCGCCAGCGTCATCGCCTCGATCTGGTCATGGGTGACATAGACGAAGGTGGTGCCCATGCGCTGATGCAGCCGCTTGATCTCGGTGCGCATGTCGACGCGCAGCTTGGCGTCGAGATTGGAGAGCGGCTCGTCGAACAGGAAGACCTGCGGATTGCGCACCAGCGCCCTTCCCATGGCGACACGCTGGCGCTGGCCGCCGGAGAGCTGGCTCGGCTTGCGGTCGAGCAGATGGCCGATCTGCAGCATGTCGGAGACTTGGGCGATCGCCTTGGCGCGCTCCTCCTTCGGCACGCCGCGGATCTCCATGCCGAAGGCGATGTTGCCTGATACCGTCATGTTCGGATAGAGCGCATAGGACTGGAACACCATGGCGATGTCGCGCTTGGAAGGGTGCAGACCGCTGATGTCGCGCCCGTCGATCCTGATACCGCCAGAGGTGATCGTCTCCAGCCCGGCAATGGTGTTGAGCAGGGTCGACTTGCCGCAGCCGGACGGGCCGACCAGCACGAGAAAGCCGCCCTTTTCCAGTTCGAGGTCGATCCCCTTGAGAATGTCGACGGCGCCGAAGCGCTTTTTGAGACCGGAGATTTCGAGGAAGGCCATGGATTACCCTTTGACAGCGCCCGCCATCAGACCGCGCACGAAGTAGCGGCCGGCGAGGATATAGACGATGAGCGTCGGCACGGCGGCGATCATCGCCGCCGCCATGTTGACATTGTATTCGACGACGCCCGTCGAGGTGTTGACGACATTGTTCAGCGCCACCGTCATCGGCATGGATTCACCGGTGCCGGCATAGGCCGAGGCAAACAGGAAGTCGTTCCAGATATTGGTGAACTGGTAGATCACCGTGACGACGATGATCGGCAGCGAGTTCGGCAGCATGATGCGGCGGAAGATCTGGAAGAAGCTGGCGCCATCGACCTGGGCGGCCCTGACCAGCTCGGTCGGAAAGGCCTCGTAGAAATTGCGGAAGAACAGCGTCGTGAAGCCCAAGCCATAGACGACATGCACGAAGACCAGATTGACCGTCGGATTGCCGAAGCCGAAGTTGAAGCCGGTGGCGTTCTGCAGCGTGGCGCCGAAGCGGCCGAGCGAGCCGAGGATCGTTGCCATCGGCAGCAGCACCGACTGGAACGGGATGAAGCAGGCAAACAGCATCAGCCCGAACACCAGCGTGTGGCCGGGAAAGCGCCACTTGGTGAGCACATAACCGTTCAGCGCCCCCATGATGGTGGAGATTGCGACCGCCGGCACCACCATCTTGATCGAGTTCCAGAAGTAGCCCTTGATGCCGGCGCAGGTCAGCCCGACGCAGGTCTCGCCCCAGGCCTTGATCCAGGGATCGAAGGTCGGCGCTTGCGGCAGCGCCAGCATGTTGCCGTTCTGGATCTCGTCCATGGTCTTGAACGAGGTCGTCAGCATGACGAAGAGCGGCATCAGATAGAGGACGGCAAAGATCAGCAGCAGGCCATAGATGACGGTGCGGCCGATCCAGCGAGTGTTGGTGCTGTTCTTACTGTCGTTCCTGTCGTCGCGGACCTGTGGCAAAGCTGCTGCCAAGGTCTGGGTTGAAGAGGTCACGCTGCTCATCGCGCCTTCTCCTTCAGTTCGGAATAGAGATAGGGAACGATGATTGCCGAGATGGTCATCAGCATGATGATGGCGCTGGCCGAGCCGACGGCCATCTCGTTGCGCTTGAAGGTGTATTCATACATGAAGTTCGACGGCAGCCAGGCCGAGCCGCCGGGGCCGCCCGAGGTCAGCGCCACCACCAGGTCGTAGGACTTGATCGCCATATGGGCGAGCACGATGAAGGCCGACAGAAAGATCGGCCGCAGCAGCGGAATGACGATGCGCCGGTAGAGCTGGAAGGCTGACGCGCCATCGATCTGGGCTGCCTTCATGATCTCGCCGTCGATGCCGCGTAAGCCCGCCAGGAACATCGCCATGACGAAGCCCGACGCCTGCCAGACGCCGGCGATGACGACGGTGTAGATGACGAAGTCCTTGTTCTTGATCCAGTCGAAGTGGAAGCTGGTCCAGCCAAAATGGTGCAGCGTCTGTTCCAGCCCGAGGCCGGGATCGAGGAACCATTTCCAGGCAACCCCGGTGACGATGAACGACAGCGCCATCGGGTAGAGGAAGATCGGCCGGAGCAGACCCTCGCCGCGGATCTTCTGGTCGAGCAGGATGGCGAGGAAGAGGCCGAGCGCCAGGCAGATGCCGACATAGAGGAAGCCGAAGACCGCCATGTTGGTGATCGAGGTATACCAGGAAGACGGCGGATCGCTCTCGAAGGTCCAGCGCCACAGCCGCTGATAGGCGCGTGCGCCGGTCAGCGCATAGGAGGGAAAGGTCTTGGAATTGGTGAACGACAGATAGGCCGTCCAGACGATGAAGCCGTAGACGAAGATGATGGTGATGACGAAGCTCGGCGCCAAGACGATCTTCGGCAGCGCATCCTGCAGCCGGCCCCGCAACGAGATCGCCGTCGAATGCCGCGGCGTGAGAACCGGATCGGTGGTCGCAACGGTGCTCATGGAATATCATCTCCTCCCTGCATAATCGTCCGGGCAATCCGCCCTGCATGATCATCCCGCATGATCGGCGCGGAGCCTGAAGCTTCCCCGCGAGATGCGGGGAAGCATTGTCATCACACCTGGTCTCAGCGGGCGTCGTCGATCGCCTGGACGAGCTGCTTGACGGCTTCGTCGGAGGTCTTGATCTGGCCGTGGACGAACTTCGAGACGACATCCTTGTAGGCATTGGCAATCGCCGGCGGGGCGCCGTAGCCTTGCGCCAGCGAGCCGAACAGCGTGCCGCCCTCGTTGGCTGCCTTCAGATCGGCGATGCCCTTCTTGCCGCAAGCGTCGAAGTCGGTATCGGGAACGTCGGTACGAGCCGGTACCGAACCCTTGACGACGTTGAAGGCCGACTGGAAGCTCTTCGACAGCGTTGCCTTCGCCAGCGCCACCTGCGCCGCCTTGCGGTCGTCGGGAACGTTGAACATGCCGAACATGTCGGAGTTGTAGACCACGCTGCCGTCGGTGCCGGGGAAGCGGTAGCACAGGAAGTCGGTGTTAGGCGTCTTCTTGGCGGCGACGAATTCGCCCTTGGCCCAGTCGCCCATCACCTGCACCAGCGCATCACCCTTGATGACCATGGCGGTCGCCAGGTTCCAGTCGCGGCCCGAGAAGTTCGGGTCGACATATTTGATGATCGTCGCGAGGTTATCGAACGACTTCTTCATCGTGTCGGACTTCAGCGATTCCTCGTCGAGGTCGTTGAAGGCCTTCTTGTAGAACTCCGGACCGCCGGTCGACAGCACGATGGAATCGAACATCGTCGCCTCCTGCCAGTTCTGGCCGCCAAGCGCCAGCGGGATGACGCCGGCGGCCTTGGCCTTGTCGAGCAGTGCGATCAGCTCGTCGAAGGTCTTCGGCTGGGTGCCGCCGATCTTGTCCATGACAGCCTTGTTGATCCACAGCCAGTTGACCGAATGGACGTTGACCGGCGCTGCAACCCACTTGCCGTCATAGACCGAGAACTTCTGCAGGGCTGCCGGAACCGACTTGTCCCACCCTTCCTTCTTCGCCGTCTCCGTCAGATCGCCCATGACGCCGGCCTGGGCATAATCGAGCACGGTATAGCCGAGCATCTGCGAGGCCGTCGGATAGGTGCCGGCCGCCACCATCGCCTTCAGCGCCGTCATCGCCGCATCGCCGCCACCACCGGCAACCGGCACGTCCTTCCAGGCATACCCTTCCTTCGAAAGATCCTGCTTCAGAACGTTCAGCGCCGCTGCCTCGCCACCCGACGTCCACCAGTGCAGCATCTGGACTTCCTTGACATCGGCGGCGTGGGCCGCACTGAGGCCAGCCATCATCACGACAGCAACAGCTGCCGAGCTCAAAAACTTGCGCATGAATTCCTCCCGTTTGCAAATCGGCGGCGGGACCTCCCTGCCGCCCGATGCCTCCCGCTCTTGCAGCGGTCAGCATACGGCCGCACTCCTCCGCGCGGTTGCTAATTTAAAACGTTATAAGTCACTGGCCGTCAAGCCCTCTCTCGACAGTCGAGAAAAATATGGCTATTTCGCCATTATATTGAATTTGCTGCGAATTATATTCGTGACCAACAAAACGTTAAAATTTAAAACGTTTTCATTCGTCGATTGCGTGCGGGAATCGTCGTGTTATTGTGTCGGCAAATCCAGCATGGAAAACCAAGGGTGACCGAACCGTCCCGACCGCAGCGCGGCGAAAATCTCGATATCACGCATAAGCGCGGCAAGCCGACCTTGCGAACGATCGCCACGATCGCCGGCCTTGCGGTGACGACGGTGTCACGGGCGCTTTCCGATGCGCCGCAGATTTCGCTCGAGACCCGTCAACGGGTGCACCGCATCGCCCGCGAGATCGGCTACCTCCCCGACCGCGCCGCGCAACGTCTGAAGACCGGCCGCACCAACGTCATCGCCATCTTGCTCGATTCGCACGAGGAAGTGGTCGGTTTCAGTACCTCGATCATGTACGGCATCGCCAAGGCGCTGAAGGAGACCTCCTACCATCTTGTCGTCGCCCCGAACTTCCTGTTGACGACCGATATCGAGGCCGCCGAATACATCATCCGCAACCATCTCGCCGACGGGCTGATCTTCACGCGCACCGAACCGCTCGATGCCCGCGTCCGCCTGCTGCTCGAAACCGGCTTTCCCTTTGTCTGCCACGGCCGCACCGAATTTTCGACGCCGCACCCCTATGTCGACTACGACAATTTCACTTTTGCCTATGAGGCGGCGCGCCGGCTGATCGCCAAGGGCCGCAAAAAGGTAATGTTGATCCTGCCGCCAAAACGGCTGACCTTCTGCCAGCATATCCTGCACGGCTTCATGACGGCGGTGCGGGAGGCAGGCATTGCCTATGAAATCCCCGAGGCAGTCGATCTCGATACACCGGCAGACGTGCTGCGCGACTTCATCCGCAGCCGCGCTGATGACCCGGATGCTCCTGATGGTTTCATCTGTCCCGGCGAAGTTTCGGCGCTCGCCGTCATCAGCGGCATGAGCGATGCCGGCCGCATACTCGCCGTCGATTACGATATCGTCGCTAAGGAGACGTCCCGCCTTCTCACCCAGCTGCAGCCGAAGGTCGACACTATCCACGAGGACCTGACGGCGGCCGGCGAGGATCTGGGACGCATGCTGCTGCAGCGCATCAGCAATCCGGACGCCGAGGATCTGCAGCTCCTGCTGCCGCCGCAGATCAACTTTCCGATCGGTTAGGCTACTCGGCTATGGGAGGCGCTAGCACCCCGAAGCCACCGCCGTGAAATCAATGTCATCTCATCGTTTAATGACGCTCACGCTTCAAAACTGTTTCCATGACGCGTGATTTGTCCTAGAAGCACCGCGTAATCCGGTCGCAGCCCACCCGGTCAAAACAAGGGATCCAAAATATGAAAACCATCGTCGTCTGCTCCGGCGGACTGGACTCCGTTTCGCTTGCTCATAAGGTAGCGACGGAAAAACAACTTATCGGTCTCGTCTCCTTCGACTACGGCCAACGGCATCGCAAGGAACTCGACTTCGCCGCCAGATGTGCCTTACGCCTCTCCGTTCCCCATCATATCATCGACATCGCCGGCATCGGCGGCCATCTCAGCGGATCGGCCCTGACAGACAATGTCGAGGTTCCGGATGGCCACTACGCCGAGGAAACCATGAAAGCCACCGTCGTGCCCAACCGCAATGCCATCATGCTGGCAATCGCATTCGGTCTGGCTGCGGCGCAAAAAGCAGATGCCGTTGCCGTCGCCGTGCATGGCGGCGACCACTTCATCTATCCGGACTGCCGGCCTGGCTTCATCGATGCCTTCCAGCGCATGCAGAACGAAGCGCTGGACGGTTATGCCAGCGTGAAACTGCTTGCTCCCTACGTCGATGTTTCCAAAGCCGCGATCGTTGTTGACGGCGAAAAACACGGCACGCCGTTTTCGGAAACCTGGTCCTGCTACAAAGGCGGCGAACTTCACTGTGGGTGCTGCGGAACCTGCGTGGAACGCCGCGAAGCGTTCCATCTTGCCAATGTTCCCGATCCCACGGAGTACGAAGACCCGGACTTTTGGAGAGCGGCCGTGTCGCGATACTCGGCCACGGAGGTGCGTTGATGTACCGCATCACCAAGGAGTTTCATCTCTCCGCCTCCCATCAATTGGATCACCTGCCTGTCGACCATCAATGTGCTCGGCTCCACGGTCACAACTACGTCGTCGTCGTCGAACTGGCTGCGGAAAACCTGAATGATGATGGCTTCGTCCGTGACTATCACGACCTCTCGCCGCTCAAACGCTATATCGACGAAACTTTCGATCATCGTCACCTGAACGATGTCTTCGGCCATTCGAAAGTTACCTCCGAATTTCTGGCAAGGCACTTTTACGACTGGTGCAAACAGCGCTTCCCGGAGACATCGTCCGTTCGCGTCAGCGAGACCCCTAAAACCTGGGCGGAGTACAGGCCGTGAGCGTGGGGAGCATTCGCGTCAGCGAAATCTTTGGCCCGACCATACAGGGTGAAGGTGCTTTGATCGGGCTGCCGACTGTGTTCGTGAGGACAGGCGGCTGTGACTATCGGTGTTCCTGGTGCGACAGTCTTCACGCGGTCGACAGCGCATTCCGGGATCAATGGATTCCCATGTCCACTGAGGCGATCTGGCATAAAGTCACCGAACTCTCCGGGGGAAAGCCACTGACGGTTTCCCTTTCCGGAGGCAATCCGGCGATTCAGCCCTTAAAGCCGCTGATCGAGCTTGGCCATTCGCAAGGATATCGCTTCGCCCTGGAAACACAGGGAAGCGTAGCCCAGGGCTGGTTTCGCGATCTCGACACCCTGGTCATCAGCCCCAAACCGCCATCAAGCGGAATGCTGACGGATTGGAACCAGGTGGATCATTGTCTTCAACTGGCCGCCGGCGGACCGGAGGTCGCATTGAAGATCGTTGTCTTCGATGAAACCGACTACGAATTCGCCCAACAGGCGGGGCAGCGCTATCCCCAAATTCCCTTGTTCCTTCAGCCCGGCAATCATACGCCGCCGCCGCCCGATGACGATGACGCGCGCGTTGATATCGACGGCGTGATGGATCGGATGCACTGGCTTGTCGATAAGGTGACGGCCGACCAATGGTTTGCGGTACGCGTACTGCCCCAATTGCACGTGCTGCTCTGGGGAAACAAGCGAGGCGTATGAGCCTGCCTGCACTGAAACTATGCGGCAACACGCTCCGGAAAGGCGAAAACATCGACGGGCTCTCCAAGCCCGCGCAGCGGGAAAGTGCCGAGGCTATCCATGTCCTTCGCGCAGCCCGCCATTTCGACGAAGGCCCGCGATAAGAGTACTGGACGCTTGACCTCCTTGGTCAAGGTTTCCAGCCGAGAGGCGACATTGACCGCCGGGCCGATCACGGTGAAATCCAGCCGCCGGCGCGAGCCGATATTGCCATACATGACGTCACCGACATGCACGCCGACGCCGTAGCGCAGCGGTTCGCGTCCGTTGCCCGCATATTGCTGGTTCAATTGCGCCATTAAAGCCTGCCCTTCGCGGATCGCCTGCAGCAGATCGTGACAGGCCGTGTTCTTGCTCAATGGGAAGATCGCCAGCAATCCGTCGCCCATGAACTTCAGGATTTCTCCTCCATACCGCTCGATCGGGTCCGACATGGCGTCGAAATAGTCGTTGAGCAGATGGATGACATCGTCACGCGGCCAGAGATCGGAGATCGCCGTAAAGTCGCGCAGGTCGCAGATCATGATGGCGGCACCGACGGTCGCGCCGCTGCCGCGCGTCGTGACGCCCGACAGGATCTGTTCGCTCGCATGCGGTCCGACATAGGTCTGCAGCAGCGTGCGTGCCATGATGTTCTTCAGCCGGATTTCGCTGACGAGGGTTAATGCCGGCAGCAGATCGCGCAGGAAATCGACATGCTCGCCGGTAAAACCTCCCGGGCGACTGGTGGAAAATGTCGCGACATGCCGTTTGCCGAAAGTATGCTCGAGGGGCCAGGCGATATACTCTGTGAGGCCGTCATCGCGCAGTTCCTGATAGAATGAATCCTCGTCGCCGCTGGCTGTGCCTTCCAGTTGTCTGCGCACCTCCTCCGCACCCTGATGGATCGCGTTGACGGGACTGTTCAGGAACTCCGGCGTATTTTCGACACCATAGGCGAAAGTGTTGATCTTCGCCTCGGCCAGGCCCTCCTTCCAGAGGATGCGGGCGCCGATCCATTGCGGATGGTTCGTCCTGAAATGCAATGTCGCCCGCGCCAACGGCACTCCTGAGGCCAAAAGCTTCTCGCACGTCTCCACCAGGATATTGTCGATGAACCGCTCGCCGCGCGTCTCGTTCACCAGCCAGTCGAGAATCCGTCTTCTGCGGATCGGCCAGACGCCCTCTTCCGCTTCGACAGCAGTCCCGACCTTGTTCAAAATAGACGACATCAAAAACTCCCGCTATGCCGCATCATCGGCGAAGACCGAATTTAGTTTCCGCTGAATGTGGGCGATCAGAGAGCAAATGATAAGAGGCAGACGGCGATCGAGCCTCAGAAATCCCAGTCTTCGTCCTCCGTCGCGACCGCCTTGCCGATGACATAGGAGGAACCGGAGCCGGAGAAGAAGTCGTGGTTCTCGTCGGCATTCGGCGAAAGCGCCGACAGGATCGCCGGATTGACCTTGCAAGCCTCAGCCGGGAACAGCGCCTCATAGCCAAGGTTCATCAGCGCCTTGTTGGCATTGTAGTGCAGGAATTTCTTGACGTCCTCAGTCAGCCCGACGCCGTCATAGAGCGCCTCGGTATATTTCGCCTCGTTGTCATAGAGTTCCAGCAGCAGCTCGAAGGCGAAATCCTTGATCTCCTGCTTCCGCTCGTCGCCGAGCCGCTCCAGCCCGCGCTGGAACTTGTAGCCGATATAATAGCCGTGCACCGCCTCGTCGCGGATGATCAGCCTGATCATGTCGGCCGTGTTGGTCAGCTTGGCGCGGCTCGACCAGTACATCGGCAGGTAGAAGCCGGAATAGAACAGGAAGCTTTCGAGGAAGGCGCTCGCGACCTTCTTCTTCAGCGGATCGCCGGAGCGATACTGCTCCATGATCAGCGCCGATTTCCGCTGCAGGAATTCGTTCTCCTCCGACCAGCGATAGGCATCATCGACATCAGGCGTCGAGCACAGCGTCGAGAAAATCGAGGAATAGGAGCGCGCATGCACCGCTTCCATGAAGGAGACGTTGGAAAGTACCGCCTCCTCGTGCGGGGTGACCGCATCCTCCATCAGCCGGATGGAGCCGACGCCGTTCTGGATCGTGTCGAGCAGCGTCAACCCGGTGAAGACGCGGATGGTCAGCTGCTGCTCGGCCGGCGTCAGCGTTGCCCAGGAGGGAATGTCGTTGGAAAGCGGCACCTTTTCCGGCAGCCAGAAATTGCCGGTGAGCCGGTTCCAGACTTCGAGATCCTTGTCGTCCTCGATGCGATTCCAATTGATGGCGCGCACGCGGGAGGCGGGTTTGATTTGCATGTTCATTAGGTAGTCCCTCTTGAGAAATGTGTCCGGATTTGCCCCTCATCCGCCTGCCGGCACCGTTGCCTGGGTCGAGCCACTGGTCTCGACCCGTCCTACGGACCCCCGCCAGCGGGGCGAAGAGGACATGCCGCGCCCTTTTCCGTCTTTTATTGCCGGTTCGTTGGCAAGCCCCCTCTCCCCGTCAGAACGCTAGGGCATATACATAAGTCGGTGCGACGGATTGACTCGGTTTGCGGGGGTCGGATTCCTTTACTGCGGGCCGTATGATTGTTTTGGCGACGTTTTGATTTGGGAGCGTCGCCGATGGATGTAGGGCATGATTTTTCGTTGGGCCGGTTTGGAGATCGTCGTCTCGATAAAGGGGGGCGGTGCTGCTCCGTCGCATTGTGCTGCGCGAGACGGTTTGCCTTCGCCAGTTGGCCGAGGGCAACCATTCGCAGGAGATCCGGTTCGGGCGTTTTCTCAACAACAGTGCGGTGAGCGTGGAAGAGATCATTGCCGGCTGGAGCCAGGAGACCCGGTCTGCGGTTGAGGGTCGCCACGTGCTGGCGCTGCAGGACACCAGCGAGATCAAGTTTGCGACGACGCCGGACAGCCGGCGGGAATTGGGCAAGATCAAAAAAGGCAATTGCTTTGGCCTTTTGCTGCATCCGATGCTGGCGCTCGATGCCGACACCGGCAGCTGCCTTGGCCTGGTGGGCGGCGGCGGGTCTGGACGCGGGGTAGCGAAGAGCTTACGCCGCATGCCGAGCGGCCGTTGAACGAAAAGGAATCGCGGCGCTGGGTGGAGACGGCAGAGGCGGCCAAACTGGTGCTTTCGCGTGCGGCCCGGGTCACGGCGATCGCCGACCGGGAGGGTGACTTCTTCATCATGTGGGCGCGCCTGCCCGATCGGCGCTTCGATCTTTTGTCGCGCGTCATGCATGACCATGCGCTCATCGACGGTTCCAAACTGCGCCGCGCGGTCGAAACGGTGGCGTTTTGCGATACTCAGACGATTGATCTGCGCGAGCGCGCCGACCGTCCGGCGCGGCAGGCGACGGTGTGCCTGCGCTTCGGCGAAGCGACGATCCGGCGGCCGCAAAACCTGCGCGAGGCCGGCCTGCCCGATGGCGTCAGGCTGAGCTGGGTCGAGATCGTTGAACCGGCCGCCCCCGACGGTGTCGAGCCCTTGCACTGGCTGCTCCTGACCACCCATTGGCTCAGCAGCCCGGCCGATGCCTGGCAGATCGTCGCCTGGTACAAGCAGCGCTGGATGATCGAGCAGTTCTTTCGGGTGATGAAGAACCAAGGCTTCAAGATCGAGGACAGCCAGTTGCATCTGGCGGCACGGCTGGAAAAGCTCGTCGCCATCGCCGCCAAGGCCGCAGCAATCGTCCTCCAGCTCGTCCAAGCCCGCAGCGGCGGCGATCACCAGCCGGCAAGCCTGACCTTCACGGCAGCCGAGATCGATACCCTCGCCGCCCTCGAAAGCCGTTTCAAGGGCACAACCAAGCTGCAGTCCAATCCCCACTCTAAGGCCTCGCTGGCTTGGGCCGCCTGGATCATCGCCAAGCTCGGCGGCTGGAACGGCTACGCCTCGGCCAAGCCGCCGGGCCCAATCACCTTCTTCAACGGCCTCAAATACTTTCGAGCCGTCGCCGATGGATGGGCTTTGCGAGATATGTATATGCCCTAGCGTCAGAACGGGGAGAGGATTAGGGTGAGGGGAAAATGCTCCGGCGCGAAATATCAACTTACAGTGTACAAGACACGCAGCCCTGCACCTCGGTGCCGGACAGCGCCATCTGGCGAAGGCGGATGTAGTAGATCGTCTTGATGCCCTTCTTCCAGGCGTGGATCTGCGCCTTGTTGATGTCGCGCGTCGTTGCCGTATCGCGGAAGAACAAGGTCAGCGACAGGCCCTGGTCGACATGCTGGGTCGCCGCCGCATAGGTGTCGATGATCTTCTCCGGCCCGATCTCATAGGCGTCCTGATAATAGTCGAGATTGTCGTTGGTCATGAACGGCGCCGGATAGTAGACGCGGCCGATCTTGCCCTCCTTGCGGATCTCGATCTTCGAGACGATCGGATGGATCGAGGAGGTCGAGTGGTTGATATAGGAGATCGAGCCCGTCGGCGGCACCGCCTGCAGGTTCTGGTTATAGAGGCCGGAGGCCATCACCGCCGTCTTCAATGCGGCCCAGTCTTCCTGCGTCGGAATGTGAATACCTGAGGTCTCGAACAGCGCCCTCACCGTCTCCGTCGCCGGCTCCCAGAGCCGGTCGGTATATTTGTCGAAATATTCGCCGGAGGCATATTTCGAGTTTTCGAAGCCCTTGAAGCTCGTGCCGCGTTCGACCGCCAAAAGGTTCGAGGCGCGGACTGCGTGATAGGTCACCGTATAGAAATAGATATTGGTGAAATCGATGCCTTCCTCGGAGCCGTAGAAGATGCGTTCGCGGGCGAGGTAACCGTGCAGGTTCATCTGACCGAGGCCGATCGCATGGCTCTCGTCATTGCCCTTCTCGATCGAAGGAACCGAAGAGATGTGGCTCATGTCGGAAACGGCCGTCAGCGCCCGGATCGAGGTTTCGATCGTCTTGCCGAAATCGGCCGAATCCATTGCCGCGGCAATATTCAGCGAGCCGAGATTGCAGGAAATATCCTTGCCGAGATGTTTGTAGGAGAGGTCGTCATGATATTCGCTAGCCTCGCTCACCTGCAGGATCTCCGAGCAGAGATTGCTCATCGAGATGCGCCCGGCGATCGGGTTCGTCCGGTTCACTGTGTCCTCGAACATGAGGTAGGGATAGCCGCTCTCGAACTGGATTTCGGCAAGCACCTGGAAGAATTCGCGCGCCTTGATCTTCTTCTTGGAGATGCGGACGTCGTCCGCCATCTCGCGGTACTTTTCCGTTACCGAAATCTCGGTGAAGGGCACACCATAGACGCGCTCTACGTCATAGGGCGAGAACAGGTACATGTCCTCGTTGTTCCTCGCCAGTTCGAAGGTGATGTCGGGCACGACGACGCCGAGCGACAGCGTCTTGATGCGGATCTTCTCGTCGGCATTTTCGCGCTTGGTATCGAGGAAGCGCATGATATCGGGGTGGTGGGCATTGAGATAGACGGCCCCCGCCCCCTGCCGCGCGCCGAGCTGGTTGGCATAGGAGAAACTGTCTTCGAGCAGCTTCATCACCGGGATGATGCCCGACGACTGGTTCTCGATATGCTTGATCGGCGCGCCCGCCTCACGGATATTCGTCAGCGACAGCGCCACGCCGCCGCCGCGCTTCGACAGCTGCAGCGCCGAATTGATCGACCGGCCGATCGATTCCATATTGTCCTCGACGCGCAGCAGGAAGCAGGAAACCAGTTCGCCGCGCTGCTTCTTGCCGGCATTGAGGAAGGTCGGCGTCGCCGGCTGGAAACGGCCGGAGATGATCTCCTCGACCATGTCGCGGGCAAGCCCCTCGTCGCCGCGCGCCAAGGCCAGCGCCACCATGCAGATGCGATCCTCGTAGCGCTCGAGATAGCGCTTTCCGTCGAAGGTCTTCAGCGTATAGCTGGTGTAGTATTTGAAGGCGCCGAGGAAGGTCGGGAAACGGAACTTCTTGGCATAGGCCTGATCGAACAGATCCCGCACGAAATTGAAGGAATACTGGTCGAGAACCTCCTGCTCGTAATAGTCCTCGGTCACGAGGTAATCGAGCTTTTCCCGGAAATTGTGAAAGAACACCGTGTTCTGGTTCACATGCTGCAGGAAATACTGCTTGGCCGCCATTCGATCCTTGTCGAGCTGGATCCGCCCCTCATCGTCATAGAGGTTCAGCATCGCATTCAGCGCGTGATAGTCGAGCGTTTCGGCTGCCTTCATCGGCCTTTCCCCGGCAGGATGAGCAACAGTGTGATGCGGTTTTGCGCCCGCATCCCGCGTCAGGGTTGTTCCCGTATCCAAAATCGTTCCATTCCGTGTTTGACCTTGGCGACGTCGTCTTCGGTGCCCATGAGCTCGAACCTGTAGAGATACGGCACCTGGCATTTATGCGAGACCACGTCGCCGGCGAGCCCGTATGTCTCGCCGAAATTGCTGTTGCCCGCGGCAATCACACCGCGGATGTGTCCTCGGTTTTCCGCATCGTTGAGGAAACGGATCACCTGCTTGGGAACGGCACCCTTGCCGCCGCCGCTATAGGTCGGCACGACAAGCACGAAAGGTTCGCGGATATGGAACGCCTCAGCGCCACCTGACGGAATGCGCGCCGCGCGTAGTCCGAGCTTGGCGACGAACCGATGGGTGTTCTCGGATCGGCTGGAATAATAAACGATCAGGCCCATCGCTTTTCTCGATCAGGAGAGCGCGCTGATCATGTCGGGGCGGAAGCCGGCCCAATGCTGCTCACCGGCGATGACGACAGGCGCCTGCATGTAGCCAAGGCTGCGGACCCGATCGAGCGCTTCGGCATCCCGCGAGATATCGACGATGTCATAATCGACGCCCAGGCGGTCGAGGGCACGGTAGGTGGCGGTGCACTGGACGCAGGCAGGCCTGCTGTAGACGGTGATGGTCATGATATTCCTCGTGAAGACGCGATTGGGACGCAGGACATTGATCGGAAATCTGCCGATATCCGTCGAAAAATCTCTGGTGATTTGAGCTATGCGGCTGTTTAGCCGCTGGGCATACTCCGCCCTCTACCTCTAGCGGGTGGCGGTCTGAACTGAGATACTGACATGACTTCACCCCGAAGTGGCTCAATACGAAGGTTTCGGGGGCGGAGGCTCGGGCCTGCGAAACGCGATGCGGAGATTCCCCGCAGCAACGCAACGCGACCTTCCGGACACCCCGCCCGTGGACGTTTCGTTCGAGGCAGGTCTCCTGGCTCACGGGTCAAAGCGCCTGCCCCAGCCTTCCCGGAGCATCATGCTCCAGTGACCTGAAATCGGACAGTTGCTCGCCGCTTACAGTTGCGGGGGCAGCTCCGGCATTGCCGCGCCATGATGGCGAAGCGCACCGTATTCCCGTCTTAGCCGCCGATCCTCACGAATCGACGGAACCTCGAACACTAGATATGGTACTCGAATCGCTGATGACGTCAACAAGTTGTTGTGGCGACGCAGCAATGGCGGCAATGAATCGCCGCGCCTGTGTATGATGTGGATAACGAAGCGTTAACGGAAAAGCGCTGTTTAGAACCCGTCAGAAAAGAGCCGGCAGAAGCCGGCTCCCCGAAGGTTCACATCTTTATCCGAAGCAGCCGCAACGCGTTGATCGTCACCAGCACGGTGGCGCCGGTATCGGCGAGGATCGCCGGCCAGAGCCCGGTGATACCGGCGATCGTCGTCACCAGGAACACCGCCTTCAGCGCGAGTGCGATGGTGATATTCTGCAGGATGTTGCGCATCGTGCGTTTGGAAAGTTCGATCATCCGCGCCACGTCGCCGACGCGTCCGTGCAGCACGGCGGCATCCGCCGTCTCGAGCGCCACATCGGTGCCGCCGCCCATAGCAATGCCGATATCGGCAGCAGCCAGCGCCGGAGCATCGTTGATGCCGTCGCCGACCTTGGCGACGATGAAGCCCTGGTGCTTCAATTCGCCGACGACCCGCTGCTTGTCCTCAGGCATCATCTCGCCGCGCCAGTCTGTGCCGAGCATGCCGGCAACGGCTGCCGCCGTCCGCTTGTTGTCGCCCGTCAACATCATCGCCTTGACGCCTGCTGATTTGAGGGCAGCGAGCCCGGCCTCGGCATCCTCGCGCGGCTCGTCGCGCATGGCGATCAAACCCGCCGCAACACCGTTGACGAGCAGCACCGACAGGCTCTTGCCCTCGTCGTTCAGCGCCGCGATGCGTGCATCCTGTTCAGCACTGAGCGCCCCGCGCTCACGGGCGGCGGGCGGCGACAGCAGGTCCAGCGTCTCGCCGCCGACTTTGCCGCTGACGCCCTTGCCCGGCAGCGCTTCCAGCTCGAAGGCCGGCGGCACGGGAACGCCGACTGACTTGGCGCGGTTGAGGATCGCCAGCGCCAGCGGATGGCTGGAGCCTTGCTCCAGCACCGCCGCGCGCGACAGCACCTGCGCCTCGCTCAATCCGAAGGAGATGATATCGGTGACCTGAGGCCTGCCATCCGTCAGCGTGCCTGTCTTATCGAAGGCGACCATCGTCACCTTGCCGAGCGTTTCCAGCACCGCGCCGCCCTTCATCAACAGCCCGCGCCGCGCACCTGATGAAAGCGAGGCGGCGATTGCCGCCGGCGTCGAAATGACGAGTGCGCAGGGGCAGCCGATCAAGAGGATCGCAAGGCCCTTATAGACCCATTCGCCCCACGGGCCGGCAAACAGCAGCGGCGGAACGACCGCGACCAGTGCTGCAACCACGACCACGCCGGGCGTGTAATAGCGCGAAAACCGATCGATGAAGCGTTCGGTCGGCGCCTTCGATTCCTGCGCTTCCTCCACCAGCTTGACGACACGGGCGATGGTGTTGTCGGCGGCCGCCGCCGTGACGCGAACCCTCAGCACCGCATCGCCATTGACCGTGCCGGCAAAAACGACGGCATCGACGCCCTTGCGCACCGGCGTGCTCTCGCCCGTCACCGGCGCCTCGTCGATTGCACTCTCGCCTGAGATGATGATGCCGTCCGCAGAGATACGGTCGCCAGGACGAACCATGATAGTCGCGCCGACCGAAAGGCTTTCTGCCGGCACTTCCCGCGTCTGCCCATTGTCTTCGAGCAGCGCATTCTTCGGCACCAGACCCGCCAACGACTGGATGCTTTCGCGCGCCTTGCCGGCCGCCACCCCTTCCAGCATCTCGCCGACGAGGAACAGGAATACGACGGTTGCCGCCTCTTCGCCGGCATTGATGATGACGGCGCCGACGGCGGCAATCGTCATCAGCATCTCGATCGAGAACGGTGTACCTGATAGGGCGGCAATGATAGCGCGCCGCGCGATCGGCACCAGCCCGACCAGCATGGCGACGATGAAGGCATAGGACGCAATCGCCGGCACAAGATGGCCGACGGTGTAGGCGGCAACGAGTGCGGCACCGGAAAGGATGGTCAGCCGGCCCTTCCGGCTCTGCCACCAGAGTCCCGCCATCGGCGCGTGGTCATTCCCGTGCAGCCCCTCGATTTCCTTCTCGCCATGATCGTGAGGGTGGTCGTGGTCATGACTTGCATGATCATGGTCATGGCCCGCGTGATCGCCGCAGTCATGTCCATGGTCGTGACGATGCTGCGAGCCCTGGGTGCGCGCAGGCGCAGCGCTTCCAGCAAGCGGCGCGACGGAATAGCCGAGCCCCGTCACCTTCCTCTCGATCACCTTGAGATCGCTGCTGCCATCGTGCCGGACGGTCATCGTGCCCGCCATCACCGAGACGGAAACATCGGCGACACCCGCCACGCGTCTGACCGCCGTATCGATCTTGGTTGCGCAGCCGGCGCAATCCATGCCGCCAACCCGGTATCGTGTCTCGCTCTCAGCCATCATCCGCTTCCTTGTCAAACAGAAGCATCCCTCCTACATCCTCTAGCGACTAGAGGTGCAAGAGGAAAATCATGAAAAAGATCACCATTGGTGAAGCTGCTCGCCAAAGCGGCGTCAAGGTGCCGACGGTCCGTTATTATGAGAGCATCGGCCTGCTCGCGGCGCCGAGCCGCAGCGAGGGCAACCAGCGCTCCTTCGAGCCCGCCGATATCAGCCGCCTCGCCTTCATCCGCCACGCCCGCGAACTCGGCTTCGAGATCGAGGCGATCCGCACGCTGCTCACCCTGCAGGATGATCCGTACCAGTCCTGCGCCTCGGCCGACGCCATCGCCAAGGCGCGTCTCATCGAAGTCGAGCAGCGCATCCGCAGCCTGATGGCGCTGAAGGCCGAGCTGGAAACCATGGTGGAAGGCTGCGGCCACGGCCGCGTCGACCAATGCCGAGTCATCGAGGTGCTCGCCGACCACGGCCAGTGCACACATCCGCACCACTGACCGCTGCCCTTGCAGGCGGTCCGCGCCCGCGCCAAAACTGAATGCAGACAGAATCGGGCGAAGACATCCATGAACCAGAAACGGATTGCGATCATCGGCGGCGGCCCGGCGGGTCTCGCGGCTGCCGAACTGTTGTCCCGTTCCGGTCACGCGGTAACGGTCTACGACGCCATGCCGACCTTCGCCCGCAAGTTCCTCTTGGCCGGCAAGTCGGGTCTCAACATCACCCATTCCGAGGATTACGCCCGTTTCACCACGCGCTTCGGCGCGGCTTCCGCCCATCTGCGCCCCGCTCTTGATGCCTTTACCCCTGATGATATCAGGGATTGGGCAGCAGGGCTCGGGACCGAGACCTTCGTCGGCTCGTCCGGCCGGGTGTTCCCGAAGGTGATGAAGGCCTCGCCTTTGCTGCGCGCCTGGCTCAGGCGACTGGAGGCGCAGGGCACTACGCTGCGCACCCGCCACCGCTGGACCGGTTTTGCCGAAGATGGTTATGCTTTCGAAACGCTCGAAGGGCGCAGCATCGTCCATTGCGACGCAGCCCTGTTGGCGCTCGGCGGCGCAAGCTGGCCGCGTCTCGGCTCCGATGCAAGCTGGCTGACTCGGCTATCGGAGAGAGGCGTCGAGATCGAACCCTTTAAACCCGCCAATTGCGGCTTCGCCGTTGGCTGGAGCGGTAGCTTCAGCGAGCGTTTCGCCGGCGAGCCGGTAAAGTCGGTCACCGCAACATCCGAGGCCGGCACATTTCCCGGCGAATTCGTCATCACCGGGAGCGGCATCGAGGGCAGCCTGATCTATGCCCACACCGCCAGCCTCCGCGACCGGCTGCTGAACCACGGCAGCGCTGCCCTGACCCTCGACCTCGCACCCGGCCGCACCACCGAGAGGCTGAGCCGCGACCTTGCGCGGCAGGATGCCAAATCGAGCTTTTCAAACCGCCTGCGCAAGGGTGCCGGCCTCGACGGCGTCAAGGCGGCGCTGCTGCGCGAACTCGCTCCCGAGCGCGACCGAGCCGATCCGGAGCGTCTCGCCGGCATGATCAAGGCGCTGCCGGTGCCGGTGATCGAGACCCGGCCAATCGGCGAGGCGATCTCCTCGGCCGGTGGCATCCGCTGGAGCAGCATCGACGACAGCTACATGTTGAAGGCGCTGCCGGGCACCTTCGTCGCCGGTGAGATGCTCGACTGGGAAGCGCCGACCGGCGGCTATCTCCTCACCGCCTGCCTGGCGACCGGCCGGGCGGCAGCGCGCGGCATAGAGGCCTGGTTGCAGCGCAGAGCATGATGCCGAGAAGTGTGATCGGTTTTCGGACGACATCATGCTCCAGCTCTTAATTTAGAACAGGATTCAGATTTTAGGCCGACCCGGCCTAAAATCATCCTGTTCTAGCCGCAGGCAGTCGTCTGCATCGGACAAGGCCATCTCTCGGTCAGGCCGAGGCGGGACGGAATGTCATGGCGAGCCCATTCATGCAGTAGCGAAGCCCGGTTGGCTTCGGGCCGTCATCGAAGACATGGCCGAGATGCCCGCCGCAGCGGCTGCAGTGCACGGCGTTGCGCACCATGCCGAAAGTCGTGTCGCTCGTGGTGCCGACGGCTTTTTCGAGCGGCGCCCAGAAGCTCGGCCAGCCGGTGCCGCTGTCGAATTTGGTGGTCGAGGAAAAGAGGTCCTGGTCGCAGCCGGCGCAGGCGAAATTGCCCTTTCGCTCCTCATGCAGCAAGGCACTGGTGAAGGGCTGTTCCGTCCCCGCCCGGCGCAGGATGACATATTGATCCGGCGTCAGCAGCTTGCGCCATTCCTCGTCGGTGTGCGTCACCGCAAACGTCTCGGCGGCGATCGCCTTGCCGGCCGGGCCCAGGCGAACCGCAAACGCCCCAAAAGCGGCGCCCATCAGCAACAATCGTCTATTCAGCATGGTCGGATCTCCTCATCTCGCAAACCTTCTACCGTACAGAACTACGAGAGAGAGGCGTCATTTGTTACGCCATGGCCGCCCAAACACCGAAATGTGATCTCCGCCACTTTCGTCAGGAAGAGCCGCATGCTGACGACCGCCAGTACCGGCCGATTGCAAACCAGCCGCTTTTCCATCAGAATGTGCTGAACTTCGGTGGGAGGAGCCGATGCACGAACACTCTGCGCACGCCGAGCACGTCTACACGTCTGCCCAGCGCGATTCTGCGGCAGCCAGTTCTCCTGTAGTCGCCTCATGGCGGCGGTGCATGACCATGCACCAGCTCGCCCCCGAGGACCAGCGGGCTCCACTGCGCCTCACCGACCAGGAATTCCGCCGTGCGCGCGAGCAGTCCGAACAGCTGATCGCCAGCGCGACGGAAGAGCTCGATCGTCTCTTTACCACCGTTGGCAGGGCGGGCTGCTGCCTGCTTCTGACCGACAAGAACGGCATCGCGCTGGAGCGCCGGGGGGCTGCCGGCGACGACAAGGAATTCCGTGAACTCGGCCTGTGGACCGGCTCGGTCTGGACCGAGGCCAGCATCGGCACCAACGGCATCGGCACTGCACTTGCCGACGAGCGTGCCGTCGCCATCTTCCGCGATCAGCATTTTTTCTGCTCGAATACCAGCCTCAGCTGCACGACGGCACCAATCCGCGATCATCGTGGCCGAGTGGCAGCAGCCCTCGACATCTCCACATGCCGCGACGACGTCAACGAGATGACGCTGGCAATCCTGACGCAGACCGTGCGCGATGCGGCGATGCGCATCGAGCTCAACCTTTTCCGCTCGGCCTTTGCCGGCGCGCGTTTCCTGATGGTCCCGGCAGGCGCCAATTCCGCCGCCGCTCTGCTTGCCGTCGACAGGCATGATCTGGTGCTCGGCGCAACGCGCGCTGCCCGCATCGCACTGCAGTTGGACGACAAGCGCATCGCCGCCGGCATTCCTGCCGCCGATGCCCTGCACGAGGCTGGCGTCTCCCAGCAGGACGAGATCGTCGAGGCGGAAAAGGCGGCACTGCTACGGGCACTGTCGCGCGCCGGCGGCAATGTCTCGCAGGCGGCGATCGCGCTTGGCATCAGCCGCGCCACGCTGCACAGGAAGATGAAGAAGCTCGATCTCCACTGATCAGGGTAAAGGTTCCGCTCCTGAAGCAATCTTGACGCGACGCTGTCGCAGGTCTGCGACACTGTGCAGTGCGGTATGGAAGACCCGCCCTATTCCCTCCGCCAAAATATGCACATTTTCCTCCCACTGGTTCGCTTGGGAACCTGGATCATCAAGGGAGGATGACATGCTTCATCAGAAAATCGTCGAGTCGCCGTTCAAACTGAAATACGGCAACTATATCGGCGGCGAATGGCGCGAGCCGGTCGAGGGGAAATACTTCGAAAACCTGACGCCCGTTACCGGCGGCAAGCTCTGCGACATTCCCCGCTCCAATGAAAAGGACATTAATCTCGCGCTCGACGCCGCCCATGCGGCTAAGGAAAAATGGGGCCGCACCTCCGCTGCCGAGCGCTCCAATATCCTCATGAAGATCGCCCAGCGCATGGAAGACAAGCTGGAATTGCTCGCCCAGGCCGAGACCTGGGACAACGGCAAACCGATCCGCGAAACCATGGCGGCCGACATTCCGCTGGCGATCGACCACTTCCGCTACTTCGCCTCCTGCATTCGCGCCCAGGAAGGCTCGATCGGCGAGATCGACCACGATACCGTGGCCTATCACTTCCATGAGCCGCTCGGCGTCGTCGGCCAGATCATTCCGTGGAACTTCCCGATCCTGATGGCCACCTGGAAGCTGGCACCTGCGCTTGCCGCCGGCAACTGCGTCGTGCTGAAGCCCGCCGAACAGACACCGGCCTCGATCCTGCTCTGGGCCGAACTCGTCGGCGATCTCCTGCCGCCCGGCGTGCTCAACATCGTCAACGGTTTCGGCCTCGAAGCCGGCAAGCCGCTGGCGACCAGCCAGCGCGTCGCCAAGATCGCCTTCACCGGCGAGACGACGACAGGCCGGTTGATCATGCAATATGCCAGCCAGAACCTCATTCCGGTGACGCTGGAACTCGGCGGCAAATCGCCGAACATCTTCTTCGCCGATGTGATGGCCGAAGACGACGACTTCCTCGACAAGGCGCTCGAAGGCTTTGCGATGTTTGCCCTCAACCAGGGCGAAGTCTGCACCTGCCCGAGCCGCGCCCTCGTCCAGGAATCGATCTACGACCGCTTCATGGAAAAGGCCGTCAAACGCGTCGAGGCGATCAAGCAGGGCAACCCGCTCGACACCGCAACAATGATCGGCGCCCAGGCCTCGACGGAGCAGCTGGAAAAGATCCTCGCCTATCTCGATATCGGCAAGCAGGAAGGCGCGGAAGTGCTGACCGGCGGCTCGCGCAACGATCTCGGCGGCGAGTTGGCGAATGGCTATTACGTCAAGCCGACGATCTTCAAGGGTCACAACAAGATGCGTGTGTTCCAGGAAGAAATCTTCGGACCGGTTGTTTCGGTCACGACCTTCAAGAACGAGAAGGAAGCGCTCGAAATCGCCAACGACACGCTCTACGGTCTCGGCGCCGGTGTCTGGAGCCGCGATGCCAATCGCTGCTACCGCTTCGGCCGGGAGATTCAGGCCGGCCGGGTCTGGACCAACTGCTATCACGCCTACCCAGCCCATGCCGCCTTCGGCGGCTACAAGCAGTCGGGCATCGGCCGTGAAACCCACAAGATGATGCTCGACCACTACCAGCAGACCAAGAACATGCTGGTGAGCTACAGCCCGAAGGCACTCGGCTTCTTCTGAGGGCAGCCAATGGTGTTATGATGAAAAGCCTTCTCCCCGACACGGGGGAGAAGGCCTTGTCTTTAGAGCGCCACGCATCCCGCATGACGCTCTAACGCTTTGAATTTGCGTATGATCCTTCCGAAAATCGATCCGATTTTCGGGGTTATGCGCTGAAGGAGCAGCCATGGAACCCACCGTCAACGGCGAACCCCGTGTTCTCGCAACCGACGCCGCCCTCGATTTGATCTTGGAAATCAAGCGGGATCATCCCGATATTCTCTTCCACCAGTCCGGCGGCTGCTGCGACGGCTCCTCGCCGATGTGTTATCCGGCTAACGAATTCATGATCGGCGACAGCGACGTCAAGCTCGGCGAGATCGGCGGCGTGCCGGTCTATATCGGCGCTGGCCAGTTCGAGGCGTGGAAACATACGCAGCTGATCATCGACGTCGTGCCGGGACGCGGCGGCATGTTCTCGCTCGACAATGGCCGCGAGAAACGCTTCCTCACTCGTTCCCGTCTCTTCGGCGGCGGCGAGGCTTGCGCAGTGCCTGATGTGAAGGTCAGGGCGGTCTGATGCCGTCGCCCGTCGGGTGGGAATTTCGCCTGTAGTATTCCTATAGTACCTGCTCGCAGAAGCTCTTTGCTAATCTCCGCCAGTTGGTTTCAAAGGGAGGAAACGATGCCAGCCTCAAAGATCCTGATGATCACGGGTGACTTCACCGAAGATTACGAAACGATGGTGCCGTTCCAGACGCTGCTCGCCTGCGGCTATACCGTCGATGCCGTCTGCCCCGGCAAGAAGGCCGGCGACACCGTCGCGACCGCCATTCATGATTTCGAAGGCGACCAGACTTATTCCGAAAAACGCGGCCATAATTTCGCGCTGAATGCCACCTTCGATAGCGTGCGCGCCGAAGATTACGATGCCCTCGTCATTCCCGGCGGCCGTGCGCCCGAATATCTACGCCTCAACGCCGACGTCATCAAATCCGTCCGGCACTTCTTCGATGCCGGAAAACCGGTTGCCGCCATCTGCCACGGCGCACAGCTGCTTGCCGCTGCCGGTGTGCTGAAGGGCCGAACCTGCTCGGCCTATCCCGCCTGCCGGCCGGAAGTCGAACTTGCCGGCGGCATCTATGCCGACATCGCAATCACCGATGCAGTCTCGGACGGCAATCTGGTCACGGCGCCGGCCTGGCCGGCGCATCCGTCGTGGCTGCGCCAGTTCATGGCCGTGCTCGATGCCGCAGCACTGCTCGAAACCAACGCCGCCTGAGGAGGGCTGCACTGGGGAGGATGATATGTGTGAACTGTTCATCAAGGCGGATGCTCGGCTCTGGGAAAGCACCACCCGGTCGCTGCGCATCGACGGCATGGTCACCAGCGTCAGGCTGGAGAACTTCTTCTGGGCGAAGCTGGAGGAAATCGCGCGGCGCGACGGCATGAATGTCGTCCAGCTGATCACCCGGCTGCATCATGAATCGATCGATGCCGGCCACGATCTCGGCAACTTCACGTCCTTCCTGCGGGTCTGCTGCGCTCGCTATCTCGACCTGCAGCTCACCGGCGACATTCCGGCCGATGTCACCCGTCCGATCGCCGGCCTCGACGCGCCTGTCATCCTCGGCCGAGAACGGGCGAAATATCACTGAAATCAGGTCCGACAGACGATCAAAGACGAACGGCCCGCGGATAACTCCGCGGGCCGTTCCGCAAACATCTGACCTTGTCTTGGGCGGCGGGCTTGCGCTGCCGCGCAGCCTGGATCAACAATGTGCGGCAGCGTCCAGCGCGGGCACGTCAGGAGATCGATTGCCATGAACGAACAGAAAGCCGTGATCGTGACGGGAGCCGGCGGCAACCTCGGCAGCGCCGTTGTCCGCGAGCTTGCCAGCGCCGGCGCAAAACTCGTCTGCATGAACCGTTCGAGCCACGAGTTGGAAGCCTTGGCCGGCGATCTTCCAGCTTCCACCGATTTTCTGTCGATCGCGGGAACAGATCTCACCGATTATGCTTCCTGCGCCGCCGCTGTCGCCCGGGCCGTCAAGCGCTTCGGCGGCGTCAGTGCATTGGTCAACACCGTCGGCGGTTTCCAGATGGGACCGATCGGGCCGGAGGCCCCCGCGCAGTGGGAGACGATGATGACTGCAAACGCCCGCACTGCCCTGACGATCAGCGCCGCGGTTCTCCCGACCATGAAGGCCGCGGGCTACGGCCGCATCGTTCATATCGCCGCCGCACCCGGCCTGAAGGCCGGCGCCAAGCAGGCCGCTTACGCCGCCTCGAAAGCCGCCGTCATCCGGCTGACCGAGGCGATCGCTGCCGAATGCCGCGACGACCGCATCACCGCCAACTGCATCCTGCCTGGGACGATCGACACGCCTGAGAACCGCGCGGCCATGCCCGATGCGAAGACGGACGGCTGGGTATCGCCGCAATCGATCGCCCGCCTCATCGCCTTCCTGATTTCGCCGGCCGCAGCTGTCGTGACCGGCGCGGCAATCCCGGCGACCGGTCGCGAATAATGGAAGACGCGGCGCGAGCAGCAGCCGCAACGCACTACAACCGCCCGCGCCGCGCGTTGGCCGGGCGCCTCGGCTTGCCCTCTGTTTCGGCAGTCCCTTTGTCGGGAACAATGGATGATGAGATAGAGAACCTGCAAGTTTTAGTCAGTGACACACGATCTGGCTTGAGCTTCGGTTCACCTTGAGGCAGCCTCGTCTGCGCCTGCTCATGGGGCGGGCAGGAGACAGTGGGCGGACACAATGGTTTTGATGATCGCATTGCGGCGGCATTTGCCAGAAGGCGGGTGGTTTCGATGACCGACGGTCCGGCATTGCGCGCTGTCGGCGCAAGCAGCCTGATACGCGAGGAATGGTTCCTGGGTGTCAGCGTCGCGACGAGCTTGGCGTTTCTTGTTTTCCAGGAGCAACTCTTCGGGCAGCTTTCCGATCCGCTTTGGTTCACTGTCGTTTTCGCGTGGCTGTTCGCTGCCGTCCTTGGCTCCGCTCTGTCGGTTGTCCGGCACGCGGATCATTTGGCAGAGCGGCTGAAGGAGCCTTACGGCACGCTCATTCTGACGCTTGCCATCACCTCAATCGAGGTGATGGCAATATCAGCCGTCATGCTTCACGGCGAGAACAATCCCACACTTGCGCGCGACACCCTTTTCGCAGTCGTCATGATCATCCTGAACGGCATGGTTGGCCTGTCCTTGCTGCTGGGCGCATGGCGGCGACCGGAACAGCAGCATAACCTGCAGGGCGCCAACGCCTATCTCGGGGTCATCGTACCGCTGGCGACCCTGAGCCTGGTGATGCCGACATTTCTTGCGGGGCCGGAGGGTCAGCATCCATCTGCACCGAGACAACTGATACTGGGTATAATATCGGTCGGCCTTTACGCTACGTTTCTGTTCCTTCAGGCCGGCCGCCATCGCGACTATTTCACCGACGACAGCAACCGTCACGAGCGCATCAGCGAACGTGTCCCTCGTCATGGACGGGTCTGGCTTCATGCCATTCTGCTTTTCGCCCATATGGGTCCTGTCGTCTTTCTCGTCGAACAGCTTGCCCGGCCGATCGATTACATTATCGAAACCCTGCATGCTCCAACCGCATTTGGCGGTGTTGTCATGGCCATCCTCGTCGCGACGCCTGAAGCAGTCAGCGCCGTGCGTGCATCCATCGCCAATAATCTCCAGCGCTCCGTCAACATCTTCCTTGGTTCGGTGCTGTCGACGATCGGGCTGACGGTGCCGGCGATGCTCGTTGTCAGTCAGCTCTACGGACACCCCGTGACACTCGGCCTGGAGCATGGAGATCTGGTGATGCTCCTGCTTACTCTTGCTGTCAGCATCATCACCTTTGCCAGCGGCCGCACGCATCTCATGCAAGGCGCTGTCCATCTGGTGCTTTTCCTGGCTTACGTGCTGCTGATTTTCCAGCAATGAAACCCGCCCGATTGCCGCCGCACAAGATCCGGAAAGTAAAGAGTTCCGCGCTCGGTCAGTCTTCCGCTATGATGACGGGATCTACTGCACAGCTTGCACGCAATCGCGGTGGCTGCAGGACCTACGTGGCCCTCGGGAAACCGTAGCCGCAGCACGGCGTCCGTCGAGGACAAGCTCACAGTTTAATTGTGCACCAGCAGCTATTGCAATTTTTAGCAATGCCGCGACATAATATCGCATGCCCGGAACTTTCGGAGAAGGGTGGTCTCCGCCGAAGCACGCATGGAGACTACAGCGTCGCGCGTCTTTTTCAGACGCGCAAAAGGACGCTGTGGATCTTTGAAATTACTGCACATTTCTTAAGTAGGCTCATGATGTCGGGGCGGCGGCAATGCGTGTGAGATTGTATCAGAGTCTACAACTTTCCGTGGCGCTGCTCGGCATGGCAATTCTCGGTGGATGCCAGGAAAGCGGCAACGCTTACGTTCCACCGCCGCCACCTCCGGTTCGTGTCGCCCAGCCGGTCCAGCAACCGGTAACGCTCTATTTTGAACTCACCGGCAACACCGCACCGCTCAACTCCGTCGATATCGAGGCGCGCGTCCAAGGCTACATCCAATCGATCGACTACCAGGACGGCATGATGGTGATGAAGGGCACCAAGCTCTTCGGAATTGAGCGTAACACCTACCAGGCCCAACTGGATCAGGCCAAAGCATCGCTTGCCTCGCAACAGGCATCTCAGGTCGGCGCGAAGCAGGAATACGACCGGCAGCTCAATCTATCGAAGCAACAGGTCACCACGCAGACCGCGGTCGACAGCGCCAAGGCGACACTCGACGAGGCGAATGCGTCCATCCTCAATGCACAGGCCAATCTCGATCTCGCGACGATCAACCTCGGATATACCGAAGTGCTTGCCCCCTTCGACGGTACCGTCACCGATCACCTCGTCGATATCGGCGCACTTGTCGGCGTATCAGGCCCCACCAAGCTTGCCAGCATCGTCCAGACGGATCCGCTTTATGCCTATTTCAACGTCAGCGAAACACAGGTGCTGATGATCAAGGAAACGCTGGCAAAGCAGGGACATACCTTCAAGCAGACGGATCTTCCGAGTATCCCGGCAGAGCTCGGCCTGCAGACGGAAGAAGGTTACCCACACAAGGGACATCTCGATTACGTCTCGCCGCAGCTCGATGCCTCCACAGGCACGCTTCAGGTACGCGCCCTGTTCGACAACAAGGACCGCGCCATGCTGCCCGGTCTCTTCGTGCGCGTCCGGGTGCCGGTCGGCCATAACGACAAGGCTCTGCTGGTGCGCGACGATGCCATCGGAACGAACCAGCTGGGCAGCTACCTGCTCGTTCTCGGCAAGGACGACGTCGTCGAGCAGAAGCAGGTCAAGACCGGCCAGCGCGAAGGTGCACTTCGTGTCATCGACTCCGGCCTCGATCCGGAAGACTGGGTCGTAACCCAAGGGATCCAGCAGGCCATCCCCGGCAGCAAGGTCACGCCCGAGAAGATCGGAATGAACCCGCCGGCAGCTGCCGCTGGCGATACCAAGGCAAAGACCACCACCACGCAATGAATTCGCCACCATGCTTCACCTGACCGTCTAGTCTAAGGACAACAGCATGATCTCGCGCTTCTTCATCGAGCGACCGGTACTCGCCAACGTTCTGGCGTTGGTCTTCGTGCTCATCGGCGCGGTGGCTCTGTTCCAACTGCCCGTGGCGCAATATCCGAATGTCGTCCCGCCGACGGTGCAGGTGACGACGCGCTTCCCAGGCGCCAGCGCCCAGACCCTCATCGACACCGTCGCTCTGCCGATCGAGCAGCAGGTCAACGGCGTGCAGGACATGCTCTACATGCAGTCGACGAGCGCCAGCGACGGCACCTATTCGCTGACGGTGACCTTCGCCATCGGAACGGATCCCGATCAAGCGCAGGTTCTGGTGCAAAACCGCGTCGCCATAGCGATGTCATCGCTTCCCGAAGCGGTGCAGGTTCAAGGCGTCACGACACAGAAAAAATCGACGGCGATCCTCGGCTTCGTCAGCCTGACCTCGCCGGACAGCCGCTATGACAGCCTGTTCCTGTCGAACTATGCCGTCATCAACCTGCAGAATGAACTCGCCCGCCTGCCGGGCGTCGGCAACGTCACCGTCTTCGGCGCCGGCCAGTATGCCATGCGTATCTGGATGGACCCGAACCTGCTGCAGGCACGCGGTCTGACGCCGCAGGATATCGTCAACGTGGTGCAGCAGCAGAGCCAGGAGGTCGCCGCCGGCCAGATCGGCATTCCGCCGGTCCCGAACGGGCAGGTCTTCCAATACACGCTGAATGTCAACGGCCGGCTGAACGAGGCTGCCGATTACGAGAATATTGTCGTCAAGGTCGAAAGCGGCGAAGGCGGCCGCGTCACGCGCATCCGCGATATCGGTCGCGTCGAACTCGGCGCCCAGACTTACAGCCAGTCCTTCATGCAGAACGGCCGACCGGCGGCCGGCATCGGCATTTTTCAGCTTCCGGAGGCCAACGCCATTGCGGTGGCGCAGGAGGTGGGCGCAAAAATGCAGGAGCTCTCGAAGAGCTTCCCGCAGGGCCTCGAATATCATGTGCCGTTCGACACGACGAAATTCGTCAAGGCGTCCATCGACGAGGTTTACGTCACTTTGATCGAGGCGGGCGTCCTCGTTCTCATCGTCATTCTCGTTTTCCTGCAGGATTGGCGGGCAATGCTCGTTCCGGCGACCACCGTTCCGGTCACCATTATCGGCGCCTTCGCGGCCATGGCGGCATTGGGCTTCACGGTCAACCTGTCGACGCTGTTTGCCATCGTTCTCGCCATCGGCATCGTCGTCGATGATGCCATCGTCATCGTCGAGGGTGTCGCCCGCCACATCGAGGCGGGCATGTCCGGCCGACAGGCGGCCGAGAAGGCCATGGAGGAACTCCTCGGTCCGGTCATCGGCATTACGCTGGTGCTGATGGCCGTTTTCATTCCGGCCGCCTTCCTGCCCGGCCTGACCGGACAGCTTTATCGGCAATTCGCCCTCGTCATCGCCGCCACGGCGCTGATCAGCGCCATCAATGCCGCCACGCTGAAACCGACGCAATGCGCCCTTTGGCTGCGGCCGCCGGTCCCGCCCGAGAAACGCAACGCCCTCTATCGCGGCTTCAACAGGGTCTACGACAAAGGCGAACGCGGCTATGCCGGGCTGATCGGATCGATGACCCGCCACGCCGGTGTCATGGCCATAGCGGCAATTGTGCTGATCGGGGTCGCCGTCTGGGGTCTCACCCGCCTGCCGACCGCGTTCCTGCCGATCGAGGATCAAGGTTACGTGCTGATCAGTGCACAACTGCCTGACGGTGCCTCGAAGGAGCGCACCGATGCCGTAATGAACGAGGTCGGCAAGATCGCCGAAGCCACACCTGGCGTCGATCAGGTGCTGACGATCAGCGGCATTTCCGTTCTCGACAACAATGCCAGCCTGCAGAATGCCGGCGTCGCATATGTCGTGCTGAAGGATTGGGACGAGCGCGGCAAGCAGAAGGGGCAGGATCTGCTGTCGATCTACCAGCATCTGAACGGCGCGCTGCAAAGCGTGCTCGCCGCCAAGACGCTGGTGGTCGTGCCGCCTCCGATCCAGGGCGTCGGCAATGCCAGCGGCTTCACCATGCAGGTCGAGATCAAGAACGGCATTTCCGACTACCCGCTGCTGCAATCGCTTGCCGATACGATCGTCAAGAACGGCAGTGCCCAATCGTCGCTGCAAAGGCTGAGCACGCCCTTCCGCTCGAACGTGCCGCAACTCGCAGTCGCCGTCGACCGCATCAAGGCGGAGACATTGGGGGTTACCGTCGGTCAGGTTTTCTCGGCGCTCTCCGGCTACGTCGGCTCGAGCTATGTGACCCAGTTCAACAAATTCGGCCGCACCTTCCAGGTCTATGCGCAGGCCGCTTCCGATTTCCGGGTCAGCGCGGATGATATCCGCAAGCTGAGGGTCAAGGCCGGTGACGGGACAATGGTGCCGCTCGGCACGGTCGTCGATGTCACGACGACTCAAGGCCCCTCCCTGATCAGCCTCTACAATCTCTACCCCTCAGCAACGATCGTTGGCGGGCCGGCCGCCGGCTTCAGCTCCGGCCAGTCACTCGACGTCATGGAGCAGATTGCCGATCGAACGCTGCCGCCGGGCGCCAGTTTCGAATGGACGGCGCTATCCTACCAGGAGAAGGCCGTGGGCGGGCAGATCTATTTCGTCTTCGCGCTCGTCATCCTCCTCGTCTATTTCGTGCTCGCCGGTCAATATGAAAGCTGGATCTTGCCGCTGGCGGTCATTCTGGCCGTGCCGCTCGCCCTCCTCGGCACGGTGGCGGCCCTGACGGCGGCGGGCGTTGCCAACAATCTCTATACGCAGATCGGTCTCATCCTGCTGATTGCGCTGGCATCGAAGAATGCCATTCTCATCGTCGAATATGCGCGGGAAAAGCGGGCGGAAGGCATGGAAATTCTGGATGCCGCAGTCGAGGCCGCCCGCCTGCGTTTCCGGCCGATTCTGATGACGTCCTTCGCCTTCATTCTCGGTGTCCTGCCGCTGGTGCTGGCGACGGGCGCCGGCGCATCCGCCCGCAAGTCGATCGGCATATCGGTCTTCAGCGGGATGATCGCCTCGACCTGCCTCGCCGTGCTCTTCGTACCGTCCTTCTACGTCCTGCTGCAGCGCCTCGAGGAATATTGGAAAGGGCGCATAAAGACAGCAGCCGTCGCGGGGGCGGAGATGCCGAAGGTTCAGTAAGGCTGTTGCAACAGCCTGTCGCGCAATCACCAGCGGTTTCACGCGGAGGCAGGTTGCTGTTGAGTCTCTTCACTGCGCAAGTTTCGAACAGACACTATAATCCCGAGGTCAGGACCCGGTGGCATGCAGGCGACACGCGTTGCAAATTGTCCCGCAGACAAGCGATAGCCCGTCCTCCGCCCAAAGGCACCGTGCGGCACAGAGCCTGAAAATCCGATCCGCAGGTTTCGCGCAGGATCATCAGTTCCTCGCGCGGCGAGAAGGCCGGCATCATGGTCCGAGGAACAGGCGTGGTCGCAACCGTCGCGGCAGCACCGCTGGCTGGGGTTGATCCGGCTGATCCTCCCAAGGCTGATCCTCCCAAGGCCGCAACGGCCTGCTGACACGGCGCCGATAGAGCGGCACTGTGCTGTTGCAAGCAGCTGAGCGCCTCGGTACCGCCCGGTTTGACACCAGAGCATTGCGCCATAAAATCGCGTTGGCAAGCCGATTTGACGGCATTGCGCTGCGCCTGCGTCGGTGCGGCCGTCGCCGGCGCCGGTGTGGTCGCCCCGGTGGTTGCGGGCGCAGCCGGGGCCGGTTCCGCGGATGTCGACTTGGGTTTGCTCACCGCCGACACCGCCTTCCGGCAGCCCGCCGACAGTGTGGCATTATGCTGTTGCAGACAAGTGAGCGCCTCGATGCCGCCCGGCGTCACCCCTGAACATTGCGCGATGAAATCGGAGCGACATTCCGCCTTGATCGCATTGCGCTGCTCTTCGGTCGGCGCCTGCGCGGACGAGGCGCCAGCTAAGAGCACCACTGCGCAGAACGTTGGCAATCCCGAGATAGCAAAGAGAAGAAGACGCCTTCCATGCGGGGCCGTCAGTAGAGAAGATGCCCATTTTCGCATTATTCCTCCTCCCATAAATCTCTAATCTACTTCATGAAATCGAACGTCCTGCTGAATAGGATAATAAACGCCCGTCAGTTGGAGGGACGTTGCTTGCCGCTGCGGAAATATTAAAACGGCGGCTCCACGTATATTAGAAGATTGCTATTTTAGCAACTATCGTGCGCCTGAAAACTGATCAAGGGAAACGTATCACTCATCAGCCTGATGATCGGAAATCATCCATCTCAAAGCAAGTTAACAGGTACTGCGAATACATGCTGCCGTCATGCCGCCGCAGTCTGGTACCCTCTTGAAGCCGCGCGCTCGTGGCCTTCAAGCCGAAAGCGCGCAATCATGTCGGTAAGTGCAAGCGCCTCGGACGATAGCTGTCTGGTGGCAGCATTCGTCTCTTCCACCATCGCCGCATTTTGCTGCGTCATACGATCAATATCGTTCACCGATGCGTTGATCGAATGGAGTGTCGTCGCTTGGTCGCGGCTTGACGAGGCAATGAGCTCGATATGACCGACAATATGGACGATCTCGCTGGAAATCTCCATCAGCGCATCGCCGGTGCGACCGACGAATTCGGAGCCGGATGCAACCTCTCGGACGGAATTGTTGATGAGCTCACCGATTTCCTTGGCTGCGCGAGCCGACCGCTGCGCCAGCTCTCGCACTTCCTGCGCCACGACTGCAAAGCCCTTGCCGGCCTCACCCGCTCTTGCCGCTTCGACTCCTGCATTTAGGGCCAAGAGATTGGTCTGGAAAGCGATGGAGTCGATGGCGCTGACAATCTGAACGATCTTGCCCGACGCGTCCTCAATTCGTCCCATGGCCGAAACCGCGTTTTGGACCACTGAAGCCGAGGCGTCGGCGCCCTGTTTGGCGCGTTGGACAAGCGCAAGCGCTGCTGCTGCCCGTCCTGAAGAGGTGTTGACGGCGGAAGAAATCTCCTCCACTGCCGCTGCGGTTTCCTCAAGTGCGGCGGCCTGCTTTTCCGTTCGGCTGGCCAGGTCATCAACGGCTTCCGCCATCTGTCGGCCATTGTCGCTGATGAGGGAAGACGTCTCGCGGATATCGCAAAGCGTCTCCCTGAGACCCGCGACGGACATGTTGAAATCGGTACGGATCCGGTCGAGGTCGGCGGCAAAGGGCGTATCGATCGAAAAATTCAACTCTCCCCGCGACAGCCGCGTGAGCCCTTCTGCAAGCGCCTCGATTGCGGCGTCAACCTGGACCTTGGCGCTACGTCGCTCGAGTTCGTTACGGGCGCGCTCGGATTCCGCATCGCTCCGCGCGATCTCGGCCCGATGTTCCATATCGACATTCGACAGCGCATTTTGTTTGAAGACGGAAAGCGCTCGGGCCATTTCCCCGATTTCGTCGCCCCGTGCCTCGCCGGTGATTGCGGTATCGAGCCTTCCCTCTGCGATCTTGCGCATCGCTGCGGTAATCTGGGTGATCGGTCCCTTCAGGGTGACGACCAGCGCGGCACCCGCGGTCATAGCGATCAGGATGCCGAACACAATGGCGCCACCGGATATCCTATTGGCCTGTTGACGATCCTGCCCAGCATTTTGCCTTTGCGTCTCGGCGAATTGAGCAAGCAGGTTCCAGGTGTTGTCGATCTGCGCAGCAGCGCTGTCGAATTCCGCCAGCTTGCGCGCCGCACCTTCGGAGAGCGCCGCAGCGTTTGCTGCAAGCAGATCGAGGACGGGTTGAGCCTTCTTCGGAATTTCGGCAAAGACAGGATCGTCGTTCACCACGCCGGCAAGACGGCCGAGCTCGGTCTGATACATGTAGATCGACTGCTGGACTTTCTTCACTCGCGCGTCGTCTGGATTGCCGGCGAGTTCGGCGAAGCCGACGCGGATCTCGTTATTGCTGTTAACGATGGCGCGCAGTTCGTTGCCGACATTCGTCGCCTGCGAAATATCCTTGTCCGACGCGGCAAGCGCGACCACGGAGGTTCGCATCAGATCGTCGCCAACCGCCTTGAGACTGTCGCCAGTTACAGCAAGATTGGCAACGGTGGCATCCGTTGCTGGGACATCCAAAGTGTCAGGCGACACCTTCGAAGCGTTGGCAATGACGTCCACAGCAGCGGCATACTGCGCGGCGAACGCTTGTTTGTCGGTCGCGACCGCAGGCGAAAGCTGCTCCTTTGCCTTTTGCAAATCGGGCGCGTATTTGGCTAACAGGCTAACTTTGTCAGCCGGCGTCATCGCATTCGTATAGTCATTACGCAGTTTTGTCGCGACACTGGCGGCGGCGCTGACGGAGACGGAATTGTTCAGTCCGCCCTTGTTGGCATTTTCCGTCTTCTTCGCGCTAGCCATCAGCATGAACGAGCGCTTGCCAACCTGCCCTTGCAGATCAAGAAGTGCCGCGGAAGCAGCGTCAACATCACTGAGAATTTTCTGCTGCCCCGTTTCGATTTGCCAGATCGCTTCGATCTTCTGCGGGATGATTTGCGATTGATCGAGTGCCCGGTCAAGAAGCCCCACATCGGTCGTCGGCCTTAGGCTCTCGATCGTCTGCTTCAGGTTGCCCAGTTGCTCTCGGGCATCCGCAAGCGCGGTATCACGGGCTTCCTGCGACGGCTTCATCAGAAAGCCGGTCATGCTGGAAGAAACATGTTTGAATCCGTTCAGGGACTGCAAAACATGGTTGGAGATCTCCATCCGACCTTCGAGAAGGCTGGCCGCGTAATAGCCCGTCAGCCCCACTGCGCATAGGCTAATGACGAATGGCGCCAAAAGTACCAGCACCTTCGTCTGAATGCGAACCTGCGACATCAAACCATTTACCACGAATGCACCCCCACCACCGGTCGGAGCCAAACTGTCATTCTTTGCTTAAGAACCGATAAATGGGTTGATCCGAGGATTATGCACGCCTCATCTGTCGAGGCATGAGGCATCAGAAATGCGGCGATATCTGTGATGACATCCATCGATTCACCCGGATTATGGGCAACGTCTTCAACAAACGCTCTCCATTGCCGTTGCTTTTGCTGATCCTCGGCAAATGCTCCGCTAATCCTCAAGTCAATTGGCGACGATCTGGCGGCGCTAAGATTTGTCGACAGGCTCGCTGTTTGGGTTGGGCACGGGCGCCTCCCTCGTATCTCGGGGCGGATCTTTGCGATCGTCAGGGTCCGGTGGCGCTTCCTTGTGGTCGGGGCGATTGACGCGCTGGTCTTTAGGAATGCCCTTCTCGGATGGGGCAGCGTTTTTTGCGGGCATGATCAGTTCCTCCACTTCACGCGTACGAACCGATCGAAGACATTGAAGGTTCCGACCGCCATCGCAGAAGATATCGACGTATTGGCAGCCGCGGGCAGCGGAAGGTCCATGTCTTTGATATCGGGCCAAAGGTGGGCCGATCTCTTGCTCACTCTTTTGGGGGAAGAAGCGCGCGCGGGCCGCTACAGTGATACGATATTCTGGTTCAATTGCTCGTCAGCACGCTGCGCCGCCAAGGACCTGAAGCTCTGGCAAAAGTTTGAGGGATTCGTCGTTCAACGAGTCCTTCGCTGCGACCAACGAACGCGAAGGCACGGAGATCGCCCGGCAGATCGTCGCCACCTCGCTCGACGATCGTGCGCGCATGTTCTTCGTCACCCACATGTTCGAGTTCGCCAGCGGCTTCGCGGAGGAAGGCTGGTCCGACGTGGCGTCCCTGCGCGCCGAACGCCGGGACCCGCAGTTTCAAGCTTACCGAGGCGGCGCCTTTGCGCACGAGTTTTGGCGGGGATCTCTATATTGGGACATTTTCGCAGCGTCGGCCGGAGGCGCCCATCAATCGAACGGGTGACCTTGAACAATCCTGCACCGCCGGCGGCGTTGCGAGCCAGGCGACGCGGGCGTAAAATGAAGTTCTGTGGACTGGGAGCGATGCAAGCATCGTGGAAGGAGGTCCGACATGAACCATGTGCTCTCAAGTGACGGCCCGTCGAGACCGCCGTCACAACCGGCTGGTGTCATCTTCGCCGACCATGTGCATGAGATCACCGTCCATGCCGATATTCTCGCATTGCTGCCCGATCCGGCAACAGCGCGCTCTTGCCTTGATATCGCCGAGGATGCCGCAGGTGCCATCAATGGCACCATGGCCGCCGCCCACGTCGGTGCGGATCCGGAAAGGATGATCGCTGCGGCCGAGGAGATCGACCTGCAGCTACTGAGAGAACACGATGAAGGCTCGCCGTCGCAGCGGTTCGAGCGTGTCGCACGCGCTTTCGAGGATTGGAAGCAAGGTAAGCCTGGTCGAGACCGGCTCCTTCTCGACGATTGCCGCGGCGATCTCGATCGTTGCGTGACGACCGAATGCCATGAGACGGCGCTCGTCGTTGCCCCGTGCCATGGCAACATGGATGCCCGTGACACGTTCCACGACATCCTGTTCAACGAACGCAAGTTGGTGCTGGTGCCGCCACCCGGCCAATATGCCGGCAACCTGCTCGGCCATGTCGTGATTGGCTGGAAGCCGCAGGATCATGCGCAGCGCGCCGTCGTCGCGGCGAGACACTGGCTGGCGACGGCCGATCGCATTACCGTTCTCTGCGTCAACGACAGACCCGACGGAAGTTATCAGTTCACGGCGCGGGAACTGCTCAAGCAACTCGGACTCGACGGCGACGTTATCGCGATCAACTCAGGCGGCCGCTCCGTCGGCGAAACGATCCTCGATTTCGCAAAAACCGAGAAGGCCACCTGCCTGCTGATCGGCGCCTACAAGCACGGATATTTCTTGGAGTTGCTGCTCGGCCGCGTCACTCGCTATCTGTTGTCACATAGAACGCTTCCGATAATGATGAAGCATTAGCTACACTTGGCGGGTATGTGACTGGCATGGGCCAACGAAAGCCGCTACAGAGTCGATATTTCCATCAGGCGCTATCGACCGCAATACCGATGAACGCAACGACAGCACCTCAGTCTCGAAGCTTACCCATTGCATTCGGCGGAGGTGCAATTATCGGCACCCTCGGCAGGCTGGTTGGCCTTGGCGGCGCGGAGTTCCGCTTGCCTCTTCTGATCGGCCTTTTCAGTTTCGCGGCCTGGAAGTGGCCATCCTTAACAAGGCCATGAGCCTCGTTGGGGTCGCAACCGCCCTGCCGTTCCGCGCCGGAACAGTGCCTTTCGCCGCTCTCGCTGAGAACTGGCTTATCGTTTCCAACCTGCTCGGTGGAAGCCTGTTCGGTGCATGGTTTGGGGCGGGATGGGCAACGCGCCTGAAATCGGCGGCGCTCTACAAGATCATAAGCGGAGATCTTCACCACAATCAGATGACAGGCGACGATGCGAGGCCGGAGAAACTGCAGTGGAGAGCGTCTCTACTCGCGTTGGAAATTAGCGAAACAAGAAGTGGGCAGGTCAGGAGCCGCTTGACCGGCTGCCGGCCTTTGTCGACACAATGGTGCGATCGTAAACGGACGCGATGGACGACCTCACACAATGACAAATCTCGTCGTTATTCTCTTCGGGCTCACCTATCTCGGGATGGCATTGGGACGCGTCCCAGGACTTAGGATCGACCGCGCCGGCATCGCAATGATCGTCGCAGTCGCGCTAGTCGCTCTCGGGGCAGTTCCCGTCGACGGGATGAGCGAAGCGATCCATTTTCCGACCTTGCTTTTGCTTGGCGGCTTGATGATCCTTTCCGCGCGTGTTGGTGCAAGCGGCTTCTACGATGCGGCGTCGGTTTGGATAGCGGGCCAGGCAGGCAGGCCGCTGCGCCTGCTCGCCTTGACGATCACGGTCGGCGGCATCCTCTCCGCCTTCCTTGTCAACGATATCGTTGTTTTCGCCATGACGCCGCTGCTGTGCACCGGCCTCAAAGTGCGGAAACTCGACCCACGGCCATTCCTGCTTGGTCTCGCCGCGGCCAGCAATGCGGGTTCGGCCGCCACCTTGATCGGCAATCCACAAAACATCCTCATCGGTCAGGCCGGCGCGCTGGGGTTCTGGCCCTATTTCGCGCAGGCCGTCATCCCGGCGATCGCAGGTCTTGTTCTCAGTTTCGGATGTATCGCGTTCATCTGGCGATCAAGTCTCGCAGCGGCAGACGACGGCGCACCCCTCGAGCCTGTAGCCTTCGACCGCGCTCAGGTTGGAATCTGTACCGTCGCCCTTCTTGCGCTGCTTGTCTTGTTTGCCACGCCGCTGCCACGCGAGATCTCGGCTCTTTTGGTCGCCGCCTGCCTGATCGTAAGCCGCACCCTTCCGACCCGACAACTCTTCGGCGAAATCGATCTGCCATTGCTGATCCTGTTTGCGGCCTTGTTCGTCGTCAACGACGCCTTCGCGCGGACCGGAATTCCGGAGGAGGCCGTGCGGATGCTCGCCGCCCATGGCCTCCTTCCCGATCGAGTTTCGTTCCTTGTGCCGATCTCGCTTTTTCTGAGCAACACGATCGGCAATGTTCCCGCCGTGGTGATGATCCTGAAGGTCTGGCAAGAGATCCCGGAGGGGGTCCTGGTCGGCCTCGCCATTCTTTCGACGCTGGCCGGAAACCTGTTTCTGGTCGGAAGCCTTGCAAATCTGATCGTGGCCGAGCGTGCCTCAGCCCAAGGGGTACGGCTGACTTTTCGGGATCACGCGAAAGCTGGCGTACCGATCACACTCCTATCCATGGTCTTCGCTGGCCTCTGGTTGTGGCTCGGTGGTTTCATGCCTCTTTAGGCATGCCTGGCACTCAGGCTCGAACTGAGATAACCTTCAGCATCATTGTCCATGTGATCAGACCGACACCAATCCAGATCGCGATGATGGCGACCATGGCTCCGCACCGCAACCCGCCGCTACCGAACCAACAACAGCAACCAAAAACCGCTGGAGCGAACTCAAAACTGGATAAAACTTGGGGGCAAGGTCTCGACCCACCGGTAAGCAGAAACGCAAAAGGCCCGCAGGAGGCGGGCTTTTGCGTATGTGTATTTGGGATTTGGTTGCGGTGGCAGGATTTGAACCTGCGGTCTTCAGGTTATGGTCCGCAGGACGAGGAGCTACCATCGCCAGCGAAGATGAAGTCTTCGCGCCAGCGATATTGCTCAGGAGTGTATTTGGGATTTGGTTGCGGGGGCCTGATCGCACAGAGACTTGTAAAATTGGTCGAGATTCGAGGATGTCTCTGAGGCATAAGTAGATTTATGGAACTGGCGTGTCCCGAAGGCATGCCGACATTCCGATGGTCGGGGTGGCATGCCGCGCATCCGGTAGGAAATACTTAGGCACGCACCCCAGATTAGCGTCGTCGAGCGGCTGGCGGCTGAGGCGTGTACACGGCCAACCCACGGCTCATCAATGGCGAAACGGAAAACGCGGTGCCGCCGGATCTGGATTCGCCGCATTTCCAAGCATATCGGTCTTGCAGCTCTCTCTGAACCTGCGATAATCGTCTTCCGGGGGGAAACAGATGACGATCACGCGAACGCAGCTAACCAACGATGAATGGAAGTGGCTGGTGCGGCTTTGCCAGCACGAAGCGAATAGTATGCCCAAAGAAATAGAAACGAGGTTTGTTGAACTCGGCCTGTCCGGACCGAACGGTCTTCGCGAGCACGCTAAGGCCTTGGTTCAACGGGAGTTATTGAGCGAGCGCCGGAATAGGTTGCAGGGCCTTCACTGACTGATTGTCTCGACCGCTGAGTACGAACGCCACTCGCGACATCGCTGATATTGGAACGGCCGCGGCAATGAGTGGGGATGAAGACCCATTGTGACGCTCTTCGGTCACGAACGGCCGCCGACCGTTTCTGGTTGAGGCGGAACATTTGATCCATTACCGCTTCTGGTTCGAGGCAAGCAATGCAGAATTCAGGCTATTTTCTCGAGACATTTCAAACCCGCTCTGCAATAATTGCGCCCTGTTGTGAGATCATTCCTCGACCATACTCCACTGAGAAACAAGTTTCGATCTCCGGCCCCGTGAGATAGACATCACAGGCGCCATAAGCGCGTGTTCTGCTTGGACGCGCCAATCCCCGGAGTTGCATCATGATAATCGCGCCGCAGCAGCGGATCTATGTCTGCTTCTTTCTCTTCGCTGTGTCGCTGGGGGCGCTGCTGTCGAGGATGCCGGATTTGCAGGTTGCACTTGGCGTCAATAAATCCGAGCTTGGGTTAACGCTGATAGGGGCTGCCATCGGCGCCTTAATTTCGTTGACCTTATCTTCGCCCTTGATCGCCCGGCTCGGCGCGCGTACGACCGCATTCATTACTGTTCTCGGCACGTCTGCGCTGCTGTCGCTGGTGCCTTGGATCGGTGCGGCGCCAGTCGTATTCTGTGTGCTTTTCGTCGAGGGGCTGCTCGCCGGAGCGCTGGAGATCAATCTCAACGTTGAGATCGACCGCATCGAAGCGCAGCTAGGACGCGGCGTGATGAACAGAGCGCATGGTTTCTGGAGCCTCGGCTTCTTCGTCACAGCACTTGTCTCCTCAATCGTCCGCCAAGCCGGCATTTCGATGCAACTCCATCTCGCCGTGACCTTTGTCGCGGTTCTTGTCATCGGTATCTGGACGATTGCCGGCATGCGGAATGCGCCGGCGCGGATCGCGTTGCATGAAGGCAAGGCACCGCCGGTAGCGCTTCCCACCTGGGGCCTCATGCCGCTCTGCGTGATCGGCATCGCGGCCTTTCTCGTCGAAGGTGCCGGGATCGACTGGTCGGCGATCTATATGCGCGACGTTTTTTCGGTCGAGCCCTTCATTGGCGGACTGGGATTGACGCTCTTTACTTTCTGCATGGCGCTGGCGCGCCTGTTCGTCGATCCGCTGGTCGATCGGTTTGGCGCGCGGGCCGTTGCCACGATGCTGCTTATTCTTTCGGCGATTGGCATCTGCGCGGTATCGGGAGCGCCGCATCCCTATATCGCGCTGGCGGGCTTTGCCTTGATGGGCGCTGGTTGCAGTGCGGTATATCCCCTCGCCGTCTCGGCGGCGGCCCAGCGCATAGATCGAGCGGCGCATCTCAACGTCGCCGCCCTCGGCCAGATGACCTTTGTCGTTTTCTTCCTGGCGCCGCCGCTGCTCGGTTTTATTGCCGAGCATGCTGGAATCCGGATATCCTATCTGGTCTGCCTTCCGCTGATCATTTACGCACTCCTTTCGGCCAAGGCGCTTCCTACGCGCCGGGCTGCCGGCGGAGCTAGCGCCGCGGCTGTTCGGAGCCTCAACGGTTGACGGATTGTGCTGCCGGTTTCGGCGCCTCGACGAGTTCAGCGAAAAGTATAAGCGAGCACGCCGTGGAGGCGTGCTCGGCGCTCCCACAACGTGTATACGTTTAATGTCCGCGATGAAGTTTCAAGAGAACTTCGCCCCTTGGACGTTAACGCCTGGATTGCCGTCCTGAACGCGCAGCTGTCAAGATGTGCATCGCGCCCCGAACCTCTGCCAGTGTCTCGAGCCTGCTAGGCGCCACCTGGGAGACACTTCGCAGGCATCAGAACACGGGAAATCGAGACGACCGTCGCTGCAGACACCGAGGCGGGCCAGGACGAGGATATAGTGCGCGAGGTACTGAGGGCCGGTGACGAGCAAGAAGTCAAGATGCCGAAACAGGAACCCCTCCTGCATGGTTGCTTGCCGCCTCTCTGCAGATCGCCATATAACGCGCGATGACGTTTGATTCGAAGATTTTCGTAGGCCTGAGGCCAACGCGCAAAAAATCAGCTCCGCTCAGCGAGCTTTACCAGCAGAAATGCCAGTGGGACGGTTGCGAAAGCGGCGGCACCAATCGTGCGCCCGTTGGGCGAGATGCAGAAGGTTTGTACCTGATGTTCTGTCCTCAACATGCGAGGGAATACAATAAGGGTTATAATTTCGCGAGCAATCTGTCTGATCCGGTGACCGCCCGCTATCAGAGGGAAGCAGCAAACGGCAGCCGAAAGACGTGGGGGACCCGCGTTGAGCCGGCGACAGAGACGCCGCTTCCTTCGACCGTTCGCTCCGGTACGGCAAAAACTCTTAACGCACGCAAGATTGCTGCACGACATCAGGCCACGAAAGCCGATCTCCAGCAGCGTAAGCTCAAGGTATTGGAAGCAAAAGCTTTCGAAACGCTTGGCCTTTCGCAGGACGCGACGCCTGTGGAAATTAGGCGACGCTACAAACTGATGCTCAAGATGCACCATCCGGACGCTAACCGAGGAGATCGAAACTCCGAAGATGAACTCCGGGCGGCAATCGACGCCCATAAGATCCTCAAGCTGAACGGATTCTGCTAGATCCGAGACACGCTCTTTGCGGTCTATGGTGAGTGTGAGCTGTAGGTTGTTGACAGATGGATGCAGAGCAACTGGGCAGCGCGACCGCTCGCAGCAAGAGGTCGTCGCATTAAACAATGACGTTCAGCCTAAAGGCGTGAGGCAAGGACGACCGGTGCTCGATCTCTGCCGGGCCACATCACTTTTCGCAAAGCCGTCGGCTTCCGGAATATGGCTGATAAGTACAATCGGATGGACGAAAGGAGCGGTAACTGCGCGAGCAGGCGTTTATATTGCAAGATTGCCGTGCGCCTTGACCATCGTTCGCCGCTTCTGTCGATCGCACTCCGTTCAGCATCGGTTCGGTCGCCGCCTCGCGCATGAAATCCCGCCAAATATGTGCTGGCAGGGCGCCGCCCGTCACTCCCTTCATCGGCGCGTCATCATCATTGCCAACCCAGACACCGACGACGAGCGCTTCCGTGAAGCCGATGAACCAGGCATCACGATTGTTCTGGCTCGTGCCGGTCTTGCCGGCCGCAAACGTGCCGGGATCTGCCCCACGTCCAGTCCCGCGCTCGACCACCAACTGAAGGAGGCCGAGGAGATCGGATTGGTAGGGCGAAAGATCGACATTCGGCTTTGATTGTAAGCCAATTCGAAAGGCCTTAGGCTGCCCTGCCGCTTGAAAGTCGATGATGCCCCAGGGCTTCACGGGTGCCCTACCGAGCTGGACAGACGCGTAGGCGCTGGTGAGGTTGAGCAGATTAACTTCGGATGTGCCAAGCGCCAGAGACGGCGTGTTGGCCAGCGGCGCATCGATGCCGAGTTCGCGCGCCGCGGCAATCACATTGTCCAGACCTACCTCTTCGGCAAGCGCCACTGACGCGGTATTGAGCGATCGCGCGAACGCCTCAGCAAGCGTCACCCAACCGCGATAGCTGTCGCCGGAATTTTCAGGCGACCAGCCATTGATGTCGATTGGCGCGTCCAAAACCTGGTCAGACAAGGTGAGCCCAGCCTTCAATGCTGCGTAATAGACGAACAGCTTGAAGGTAGAACCGGGCTGTCGCATCGCAGAGACCGCACGATTGAACTGGCTTTCCTTGTAGTCACGCCCGCCAACCATGGCAACGACCGCGCCATCGGGCATCATCGCAACTAACGCGGCCTGCGATGCTCCGACCGTCTTTCCTTGACTGTCGAGAGCACTTTTCACGACCCTTTCGGCGATCAGCTGCAACTGCGGCACCAGCGTGGTGCGCACCGTGGTCGAACCTGGTGAGGAGCCGGCGATTTCGCTCGCTTGCGGCGAAATCCAGTCGGCAAACCAGCTTCCGGAGCGCGGCGTGGGCGTCGTAGGTTGCAGCCTGGCAAAGCTCGTCTTGGCCTGAGCCGCTTGTAGTGCGGTGATCTTGCCATTGGCCGTCATCGCATCGAGAACGACCATGGTGCGCTGCCGGGCGCCTTCGAGATTGTCGATAGGATTCCATTGGCTCGGCGCCCGCAGCAACCCCGCCAGCATCGCCGACTCCGGCAGGTTGAGGTCACCGACATCCTTGTTGAAATAGATCCGAGCGGCCGCAGGCATGCCGGTGGCGCCGGCGCCGAGATAGACGCTATTGAGATAGCGCGTCAGGATTTCCCTCTTGCCGAGCTTCCACTCCAGCCAGACCGCGATGACAACCTCCTGAACCTTTCGTTTTATTGTTCGGTCGCTGTCGAGGTATTGCAGCTTGATGAGCTGCTGGGTGATCGTGCTGCCACCCTCCACCACGGAACCGGCCTCCAGGTTCCGCAGAAGCGCCCTCCCGATGCCCCTCGGATCGATGCCGAAATGATTCATGAACCGGCGATCTTCAATTGAAAGGACGGCATCGATCAGATGGGGCGGAAACTGGTCGTATCGAGCATATGGCCCTTGATAAGGTCCCTGTCTCACCAACGGCGCCCCGTCAGCGGTTTCCAGCACTACCACCGGCTTTAACGTTCCATCCCGGATTTCGCTCCAAGGCACGTCTTTGAGTGCCCACACCAGCAGGCTTCCTGCGAGGAGGCAGCCAAGAACGGCCAAGCCAACAGCGAACTTCCGCCAGCCCGGAACGAGCGATGCGCTGCGGCGACTTTCACGCGGCTTTGAATGCTGATTGCGAAAACGGCGCCCGGCTTCGACTAAAGCAGTCGTAATGCCTTTTTGGGGAGATGACGTGAACGGCGTCGATGTCTTTAGCTTCGTCTTCCAAGCCAATGCGGCCGTGCTGATCTTTGTCAAAGCTGAACTCGCCTGCAAATCTTGGCGCAGCGCACGGAACAGCGTCCTGACGGCTCGTCGGGTTTGGCCGAAGGATTCTTGGGGCGGTTGCGGGTCGTCGGATTGAGAGGTTCCAGGCGAATCCGAGGCGGCCGCTTGCGCTGCCGAATTTACTGTCTGATTGCGAGCCGAGCTCGAGTTGCTAACGCTTTCACCTGAGGATTCGGGAGAATTGGGCATCGGTTACCGCTAAAAAGCCAACGCAGCATATCTTTATAGCCGGGCGATGCCGTGTGTTCTACCGCAAAAGGCGTCACATGGTTCCGAGCGCCTGGCGATAAACCGAGCTGGTGGGGCACCGCCGCCGGGAACGACGTTGAGCGATCACTATATTTCCGCGTTGTCGTTGAACGGTAGGCCGCGAGTCCTCCATTCGTCCCTCAGTATATCTTCCAGGTCCTCGACAGTGAACTCGTCGAAGTGTGCCCAGAGTTGGACGGCCAGCGACTTCAAATTCGACGTTGTTGCTGGGTCGGTTTCGGCCACCGCGGCAAGCCGATAGATTTCCTCGCGGAGTGCGTCATTCCCTGTCATGTCGCTCCTCATGGCACTGCGCCATCACCTCCTGAGTGATGGCAGGCGGCCATCATGGTAATTCCTAATGGCCTAGGACAGTTCCGATGAAGCTGGCGATTTCAGATGTTGCCCGCTCTATGATCTCGGATCGGCTTTTTTGATCAGTGCCGACGGAGGCAAAGAGGCTGCCCCATGAGGCCGGGCCGGCTGAGGAGCCGGCAGCAACAGCAAACGTCAAGATCCACCGCGATTGAATAGGCCGAAATTCGACCCGCAATTTGTCCCTTCGTCTGTCGAATGCGCGGACGAGACTGCGGAATTTCGACGTCACCTGATGCGACAGGTGGATGCCGAGCTGAGTTCAGCCTTGAGCCCGGCTCGGCGCGTCAGGGGTGCAGTTTGCGACCTTTCCCGGAACGGCGGTGGGCATCCGCCCTGGATTTCGCCAATACGATCGACAATCGGGGGGATCGACGGGGACCCGATCTCCTGCACTCGTATGATGATGTCGTCGTCCTCGCACAACGTCCCGGCCTCATAGATGAAGAACAAATGGCCGGACTCAGTGCGTTTGCTAAAGCTCATCCCCGCAGAGCCGAGGCCTCATTGAAAGAAGCGGTGATCCTTCGTGAAGCAATCTATACACTCTTCCTATCGGAAGGCGCCTGCCAGCCTTACCCGCATCAAGCATTCGAAATCGTCCACGACATTGCCACGAGGGCTCGCGCCCGGCAGGTGCTATCCAAAGCCGAGGACGGTTTTCGGTGGCTGCTGCCGCTTAAGGACCCGAGCGACCTCGTTGCGCTGTTCGCCGTTTTGGCAGTTGAGTTGATCACCGGGCGCAATGGGCGCCGCCTCATCCGGCAATGCAAAGGCGATAATTGCGGGTGGTTGTTTCTCGATACGTCAAAGAGCGGACGGCGGCTTTGGTGTTCCGAGGCCACCTGCGGTACGCACGCACGCGTAAAGCGGTTTTGAACGAAGCATCGATAGAGATGCGGAAGTCATTTGCTGCGGCTCTTGATGAGATACGAACCATGGGCTTTACCGCCTCTTTTTCCAAGATGCTGAAAGTCGGCCTTGTGGTGTAACCCACAACAGATCTTTGCGACCTCAAGAACCGCTTTCGCCTTCGCCGTTGGGAGCCAGCGCAGAACGGATGTAATCAAGCAAAAACTGTCCGTTGAACGGTTTTGTCAGGCAGCCGACGACATCCGCGTCCAATGCTGACGCGCCCATATTCTTTTCCGGGAAGGCGGTGATCAGAATAGTCGGAATGCTCTTGCCCAGTGCGACGAGCCGGCGGTGCAGATCGAGTCCGCTCGTTCCGGGCATATTGATGTCCGTCACGAGGCAGGCCGTGCGGCGGATATGAGGCGACATCAAGAAATCATCAGCGGATGAAAAAGACTCGGCGTCAAATCCCATCGACCTCATGAGCCCCTTTATAGCGTCCCGCATCGACTCGTCGTCGTCGACGATCGCAATCAGAGGTCTCTTGATTGGCACTGCCGCCTCCCAACTTCGCCGACCGGCATCGGGCCGAATTAGCGTTGTGGCGCGCTTGACTGGATGGATTAATATTGAACGGCGACAAAGGCGTCGCAAGCTATACATTCGTATAGAGATCTAAGACTTGCGCGACCAGCGCGGCATCGCGGGCCATGTGGCGCATCGGCACGACACGGCAGACTGCTGGACGCGCAAGCGCTTTTGGGGCGGCCCGCATCCAGCCTTGTGGCCAAGGTAATTATCGCGCATTCTAGTGTGCGAAAGAAGACCCGTTTCGACACTAGGAAGGAGAGAGGAGTAGTGTTCTCATCGCGTGACCGGCGCTATGCTTGTTGGGCTTCGCCCGCTGCTGCTGCGATGGGGATAGATAGTTATATTCCCAAAACGTCGATTCACCTTGGGAGTTCTGACGATTGACCGAGGCGCCAGCCACCATCATTGTCATAGATGATGACCCGGAAATCCGCGAGGCGCTTGGCAGTCTGCTGCGTTCCGTCGGCTTTGCCGTCAACCTCCTTGCTTCGGTCGGCGACTTCCTCAGATCTGGGCGACCCAACGGGCCGACCTGTCTCGTGCTCGATGTCCGGCTCCCGGGGCAGAGCGGTCTTGATTTTCAGCTTGAGCTGTCGCGAGAAAATATTCAGTTGCCCATCGTCTTCATTACCGGGCACGGCGACATTCCCATGTCAGTCAAGGCGATGAAAGGGGGCGCGGTCGAGTTCCTAACGAAACCGTTCCGAGACCAGGATTTGCTCGATGCCGTTCACGTCGGCCTGGCGCGCGACCGCGCGTGGCTTGAAAATGAAAAGTCCTTGGCGACGGTCAGAGCGCGTTTCGATAGCCTGACGCCGCGGGAACGCGAGGTGATGGCTTTGGTGGTGACCGGACGACTCAACAAGCAAATTGCAAGTGATCTAGGCGTGAGCGAGATTACCGTGAAGGTTCACCGCAGCCAGGTCATGCAAAAGATGGGTACCAGATCCCTGCCCGAACTCGCGCGTATGGCTGACAAGCTGATGCTCGCGCCGGGAAAGCCACAAACGCACTCGTAAAAGTCTTGGCTCCGCGTATAGCTCACCCCCTCCCATTGGTAATCGATCCTTCCTGGTGGCCGATAGCCCCGGCGGGGACTCCTCTATGATGCCGGTTCTTTCGTCCTCCACCTCCTCCTCCCAGGCCGTATCGCTCCCGATCGGCCCACCTTGAGCCTCCCCACGCGGCGGGAGGCTCTGGCTCCCTTTAGGCCTCAGAGCGGGCAAGACACTTTCGTCTTCAACAGCGACAACGAATCGCAACCGTTGGCACGACACGCCGAAGCACGCCGATGTTGACCATGTGCTGGCCTTGTATCTTAGGCGACTCCGCGGCCGTACCACCTGCCCGGCTGCTGGGTAAGAGAAGGAGAGAGACCGTCACCCCGATCGTCGTCGGACCCGGACGACGTCGCCGACATGTCGATCGCCGAGCGGAAGTTCGCTGATGGGTATCCGTGCCGGTATCCCAAGGTATCGCAAGACCAAACCACAGTATAATTTCCCGTCGTCCCTTCCGTCGCTAGTGTCTACTCGTTGCCTCGGGCAGGTAGCGAATCCCCCCGTTGCTACCACTAAGCTTCGGCGCTCCTCCCTCCGAAGCTCTGTGGGGCCATGACCCGCCTGACCGCCCAGCAGCCGCTGGGCGGTCTTTCGTATAGGTGCACCACGAACGGGTGGGCGATGGCCGCTCGTTGTTGGGACGAACAGGCGAGATGTGCTAAAGAGGTGGGGAAGTGGCCGAGGTTCGTCATATGTGCTCGCTTTTGCCAATTTGACTGGACGGATCTCCGAAATGAAAGTGGCAGTGCCGGAAGCACATCCTCTTTCTTCTGCGTTGGTGGAGATAGGAGTTTGGAGGTTCTTTGGGAGGATGGTGATCGCGTGTTCCACCGTGAACGGCGCCGGGGTGCCGACGGCAAGTGGAACCAGGTACTGGTCGTACTTTCGGCGCTCGAACACCCGACACCTACGAGCCTCGGCCGCCTCGACCATGAATATGGATTGAAGGATGAGCTCGATAGCGCATGGGCGGTGCGACCGCTTGAGTTGGTACGCGAAGGCGGGCGTACCATGCTGGTGCTTGAAGATCCGGGGAGCGAGCCGCTCGCCGGGCGGCTCGGAACGGCAATGGAAACGGAGCTTTTCCTGCGCATTGGGATCGGCATCGCCGCCGCGCTCGGTGGGGCCCACCAGCGCGGTCTCCTTCACAAGGACATCAAACCGGCCAATATCCTGGTAACGGGCACGGGCACCGAGGTGCGGCTAACAGGCTTCGGGATCGCCTCGCGTCTCTCCCGCGAGCGGCAGACGCACGAGCCGCCCCAAGTGGTCGCCGGAACGCTCGCCTATATGGCCCCCGAGCAGACCGGGCGCATGAACCGCTCCGTCGATTCCCGCAGCGACCTTTATGCGCTCGGCGTGACGCTCTACGAAATGCTGACCGGCAGCCTGCCGTTCTCCGCCTCCGACCCGATGGAATGGGTGCATTGCCACATTGCACGACGGCCGACACCGCCCGACGAGCGGGTGGCGGATGTTTCACCGGCAGTCTCGGCCATCGTCATGAAGCTGCTCTCCAAGACGGCCGAGGAACGATACCAGACGGCAGGCGGCGTCGAGCACGATCTGAGCCGCTGTCTCAGCGAGTGGGCAACGCAGCGCCGGATTGACGCATTCCCGCTCGGCGAACGCGACATCCCGAACCGCCTGCTGATTCCCGAGAAGTTATACGGGCGGGAGCACGAGGTCGAGACGTTGCTCACTGCCTTCGACCGCGTGGTGTCGAGCGGGGCGCCGGAGTTGGTGTTGGTCTCTGGCTATTCCGGCATCGGCAAGTCGGCGGTGGTCAATGAACTCCACAAAGCTCTGGTGCCGCCGCGCGGCCTTTTTGCGTCCGGCAAGTTCGATCAGTACAAGCGCGACATTCCATATGCGACCCTGGCGCAGGCGTTTCAGAGCCTTGTCCGGGAGCTTCTCGCGAAGAGCGACGCCGATTTGGCACTCTGGCGCGAGACGCTGAGAGAGGCGCTGGGGCCGAACGGACGACTGATGGTCGACCTCGTCCCCGAACTAAAACTCATCATCGGCGACCAACCGCCGGTCGCTGAACTTCCGCCACAGGATGCGGAACGGCGATTCGAGCTGGTATTCCGGCGGTTCATCGGTGTCTTCGCCCAGCCGGAACATCCGCTGGCGCTTTTTCTGGATGACTTGCAGTGGCTTGATGCGGCGACGCTCGATCTGCTGGAAGATCTCTTGACGCGGTCGGATCTGCAACACCTGATGTTGGTTGGTGCCTATCGCGACAACGAAGTCACCGCCGCCCACCCGCTCATGCGGAAACTTGACGCGATCAAAACCGCCGGTGGCAAGGTCGCGGAGATCACGCTTGCGCCGCTTACTAAAGACCATCTCCGGCAGTTGACTGCGGATGCGCTCCACTGTCAGACCGATCGTGCAGCCCCGCTCTCACAAATGATGCACGAAAAGACCGGCGGCAATCCGTTCTTCGTCCGTCAGTTCCTATTTTCGCTCACCGAAGAGGGAATGCTCGCCTTCGATCATGACACGGCATGCTGGTCCTGGGATCTCGGGCGCATTCACGCCAAGGGATACACCGATAACGTCGTGCACCTCATGGTCGGCAAGCTTGAGCGCCAGCCGCCCGAAACGCGGGAAGCGTTGCAGCAGTTCGCCTGCCTTGGAAACATAGCAGATATTGCGACGCTCTCACTCGTCCTCGGGATATCAGAGGAGCAAGTCGCCGGCGCCTTATCGCCTGCCGTCGCTCATGAACTGCTCGAGCGGTTGGCAGACGCATACCGGTTCGTCCACGATCGCGTTCAGGAAGCCGCCTATTCGCTGATCCCGAAGGAGCGACGCGGAGAGTTGCACCTCCGCATTGGGAGGCTGCTTGCTGCGAACACCGCGCCGGAGCTGATTGACGATTATGTTTTCGAGATTGTCAGTCAACTCAATCGAGGAGCCGCACTGATCACCTCAACTAAGGAGCGCGAGCAATTGGCCGAGTTCAATCTGCTGGCCGGCAAGCGCGCAAAGGCGTCGACGGCATACGCCTCGGCGCTCAACTATTTTGTAGCAGGCACGACGCTGCTGCCGCAAGACGCCTGGGAGCGCCAGCGCCAACTGGCCTTCGCACTTGAGCTGAACCGAGCCGAATGCGAGTTCCACCTTGGCGCGTTACCGGACGCGGAGGAGCGATTAGCACAGCTTTCCAATCGTGCTGTCTGCTCCGACGATCAGGCTGCTGTCGCCTGCCTGCGCATCGAACTCTATGCTGCGCTCGGTCAGACCGGCCGGTCGGCCGCAGTCGGTCTCGACCATGTGAGGCAACATCTCGGCATCGACTGGGCGCCGCATCCGGCCGACGAGGAGGTGCAACGAGAATACGGCCGAATATGGTCGCAGCTCGGGAGCCGCGCGATCGAGGAACTCATTGATCTGCCGTTGATGAGCGACCCAGCATCCTCCTCGACGCTGGATATTCTCACCCGTCTGGTTGGGGCGGTATGGCATACGGATGCGAATCTGGCTTGCATGGCAATCTGCCTGGCTGTGAACCTGAGCCTCGAGCGAGGCAACAGCGACGGCTCCTGCTACCATTATGTGTCGCTTGGCTATATTGCCGGACCGCGCTTCGGCGACTATGAGGCCGGATTCAGGTTCGGTCAGCTAGGCTGCCATCTCGTCGAAAAGCACGACCTGAAGCGCTTTCAGGCCAGGACTTACAAAGACTTCGGGGCTCACGTCATACCGTGGACGAGGCATGTCAGAACCGGCCGCGACATCTTGCGGCGAGCGCTTGACATCGCCAACCAGAGCGGCGACCTCACGTTTGCCGGATACAGCTATGTCAGTTTGAATTCGAACCTGCTGGCGGCGGGAGATCCGCTTATGGAAATGCAGCGCCAAGCGGAGATTGGCCTCACGTTCGCGCAGGAGGTGCGGTTCCAGTTCGTTGTAGATCTCGCCAGTGCGCAGCTCGGACTCGTCCGGACCCTGCGCGGGTTGACCCGCAAATTCGGCTCCTTCGACGACGAGCGATTCGACGAATTTGAGATCGAACGTCGGTTTTCCGAAAATCCGAATCTTGCGGAAACCTGCTACTTTGTCAGAAAACTGCAGGCGCGGTTTTTTGCCGGCGACTACGAGGCGGCCGTCGATGCGTCATTGCGGGCGCAGAGGCTGCCATGGACATCGGTGTCGCATTTCGAGGAAACGCCGGAGCATCATTTCTACGGTGCGTTGGCCCGCGCCGCATGCTGCGACCATGCTGTCTCTGAGCAGCGGGCGTGGCATACCGAGGCTCTCGTCGCCCACCACCGACAGCTTCAGATCTATGCGAAGAATTGCCCGGAGAACTTCGAGAACCGAGCCGCGCTGGTCGGCGCCGAAATAGCACGCCTCGAAGGCCGCGAAATCGACGCCGTGCGTCTTTATGAACAAGCGATCCGCTCGGCGCGCGCTAACGGCTTCGTTCATCATGAAGCCCTCGCATATGAACTCGCCGCCCGCTTTTATGAACTGGGAGGCTTCGAGGATTTCGCTCGTCTCTATCTCCGCAACGCGCGTGGCTGCTATCTGCGCTGGGGCGCCGACGGTAAGGTGCGGCAACTTGACCAACTCTATCCCGACCTGAGAGGCGAAGAGCGCGCCTCCTCTCCAACAAGCACCATCGGTGCACCGGTCGAACAGCTCGATCTCGCAACCGTTATCAAAATCTCGCAGGCGGTGTCGGGCGAGATTGTGCTTCAAAAGCTGATCGACACCGTGTTGCGCACCGCCGTTGAGCAGGCGGGCGCCGAGCGCGGCTTATTGATCCTGCCGCGTGGCGGTGAGTCACGGATCACGGCAGAAGCCACGACGGGCGGCGAAACGGTCTTGGTGCAGATGCGTGACGAGATCGTGACAGGAGACACCCTGCCGCAATCGCTCCTTCATTATGTCTTGCGCACAAGCGAAAGCGTCGTTCTCGACGACGCCATTGCTCAGAATCGGTTTTCCGCGGACCCCTACATTTGTCAACACCGTGCTCGTTCTGTTCTTTGTGTGCCGTTGCTCAATCAGGGCCAACTGGCCGGGGTACTCTATCTCGAAAACAACCTCGCCCCTCGGGTCTTCGCGCCGGCCAGGATCGCGGTGCTGAAGCTGCTCGCCTCTCAGGCAGCGATCTCACTCGAGAATACCCGGTTGTACCGCGATCTCGCTGAACGCGAAGCCAAGATCCGTCGCCTCGTCAAGGCCAACATCATCGGGATCGTCATCTGGGATATCGAAGGTCGCATCCTCGAGGCCAACGACGCGTTTCTCCACATGGTGGGATACGACCGAGACGATCTTGCCTCGGGTCGGCTATGCTGGACGGAGCTGACGCCGGCCGAATGGCGCGACCGCGACGCACGGACCGTCGCGGAGCTGAAGAAGATCGGGTCAGTGCAACCGTTCGAAAAGGAATACTTTCGGAAAGATGGCAGCCGTCTGCCCGTGCTGATCGGCAGTGCTCTATTGGAAGAAAGCAGGGACGAAGGCGTCTCTTTCGTCCTCGATTTGACGGAGCGCAGGCAGGCCGAAGAGGCGTTGCGGGAGAGCGAGGAAGCATTGCGCGTGGCGCAGGGGCAACTGGCCCACGCAAACCGCGTCGCCACAATGGGTCAGCTCACAGCCTCTATCGCCCATGAAGTCAATCAACCGCTCGCCGCCTCGCTCACCAACGCCCAGGCCGGCTTGCGGTGGCTATGTACCCATCCGCCGAATCTGGAGGAAGTGGCTCAGGCACTCGGCCGAATCGCCGAGAACGCCAATCGAGCCGGCGACGTCATTGGCCGGATCCGTGCCTTGGTCAAGAAAGAGCCGCCTCGCGATGGGCAGTTCGACCTCAATGAAGCCATTCGTCACGTCATTGCGTTGACCAGCAGTGAAGCGCATCGGCAAGGCGTCACGCTACAAACCGAATTCGCGACCAGCCTTCCGTCCGTGAAAGGAGATCGCATCCAGGTGCAACAGGTGGTCCTAAACCTGATCATGAATGCCATCGAGGCGATGAGCGGCATCGACGCAGAAGAACGGGAGCTGCTGATCAGCACCGAGTCAGAGTCCTCAGGAGGCGTGGTCGTCGGGGTGCGCGACTCGGGTCCAGGTCTCGACCCGCAGACCATGGACCGTCTATTTGAGGCTTTCTACACGACCAAATCCAGCGGCATGGGTATGGGCCTGGCGATCTGCCGCTCGATCATCGAGGCTCACGGCGGCCGGATGTGGGCAACCGCCAATGGAACTTGTGGGGCAATGTTTCTGTTCACCCTGCCTCTCGAACGAGACGAAACCATCGGCGCAAAGCCAGCCGACCCAAATGGCGGCGTGGGAGACTGCGTAGGACTAACAACTGGCTGAAGCTCTCGCAGAAAGTAGGTCTCTGCGAAGTGTTTAGGCCTTAGGCAGAGCCCCTCGTCGCCATCACCAGACGACGAGGTGCAGCGGAGCTGGATTCACCTCTACGATGCCGCGATCGGGCCGATGGCACTGGCGAAAAGCAACGGTCGCATCGACCACCGTGCGAAATCGCGCAACCGGAAACTGGACGGGGTTGGAGAGCATCAACATGTCTGCACCAGCTAAAGGTGCCAGGCGCCAAGCTTGCTGCTCCTCAATTCTGCACGCAAGAGGCGGTCGGGCTTAATGCATGCTCACGGAAATCGCTGAAGGAGTGAGATTTCCGAAGTCGTCTAGAAGACGGACAAGCCCAGCGGAGTAGCAAAAAAGATCGAACTGGGTTCCAGTAACGTATAGGATGAAGGCAGATCTCCAGGCGTGCAAAGCTTGTCCCCAGGGACACTCCATCGTGGTGCGTGGCATGACGGAAAACATCATCAAATGAGCCTCCAAGTCCGTGGACGGCCGTGATGCAATATCTGGCGGCCTGTGGAGCGGAGAGCCTGGAGCCCACGGCCAAGCTTCCCCCGATGCTCTAGGAAAAAGCGTCAATGGAATCAGCTCGATTTGGATGCGGTGGAGGTCGTGTATCATGGTGTCAATCCTTCGAAAGAACGCTAGGGAGCGAAGAGGCAAACGGTCCGACCCGTCGGCTCGCCGGACACCTACCCCTGGCGAACTGTGCTCAAGTCTGTTCTTGATGCAGGCATCGCGAGGCGATGAACTCCTTTGCACCTTGATGACATTGCCGCGCGGGAGGAAGTACGACGACCGTAACAGGGCGCAGTTCGACCTGCTATTGATCTTGAGGAAGGGTCGGGTAGCGAAGAGGGAAGGGATGCCTTATACAGGGGTTTAGGAGACGCCCGTCGGGGGCCACGGTCAGAAATCAGATAGACTACCACCCGCTCCTTCCCGATGAGATGCTCTCGTCGAGAAATGTATAGACGCTTCATGCTCGAAACGCGCGGCCGAGCCGAGCATAACTCTCTAGCAGCCCGCCTGGTGCTGCCTCCGTATAAGTTGCGCATACACAAGTATGATGGCGGACCTACGCGGTTTGTTTTAGATTTTTCTCATGAGTGCAGGCTTCCCTAGGCTGGTCATGTTCGCACCGGGCGTCGGCAGCCATTGACTAGACATTGGAACCTTGGCCAATTTTCAGGTTCCAAAACCGTTAAGAAGGGGCGCAGAATGCCGACGGTATCTCCGACTCCTATCACGCCTGCGGACGAGCACGTTGTTACCGCCCGAGAAGCGCTTGAGCCCCTCTACGAGAGACTTGAGCTTCACACCGACGCCACCCTGCTGTCGGCGGCGATGGAAGCCGGATGGCCGGCCGACGAGGCAACGAAGGCGCTGGCTGCCCTTAGATTGCAAGACGCCCTCAATGTTCTTCGCCGAGGGAATTGAGGTCCAAGCACATCGATGCATGTCCAACGGCCGAAAAAAATGGCAGGCTTCGCAAATCTCTAAAGGAACTAATCCGACCAGGGACTATCCGGAATTGTATAATAGATGCTACCGCAACCGAAAGCGAAAAGTACGGCTTTCGGACGTGGATGGGGTCCTCAGGAAATGGGCCGGGAATCCTAGGTCTACTGTGCTCGTTCACGCCAGCGCCAATATTGATGATCAATCAAATGGCGGCTGCATTCTCCACACCGAATCATTTTTCCAGCATCCAAATGAACGCCGTGGTCGAAAGGACGTCGAGATTAAGGTTTTCAGTCTGTCAAAGTGCCGCACGAGCACGCCGGTATCGACCGTTGCTTCTAACACCGTTCGGCAAGACACCAGAGGCTCTCTTGGTTGCCACGATTTAATAGATCGACCAAGTTATCGGCCTCCTCGGCGGTGAGCATGTCCATGACAAACCCATCGATGGTAACCGCCTGTCCCATGACTTTGTCCAACACAGTCCAGTAAATATTGAGGTTCTTGCAACGGCTATATCTTTGAGCTGGCATTGTGAACGGCTTCCATGTGGTAACGACTTTCGTCAATTGTGAGCGGACTATCAGACATGACTGCCCGGCTGCTCTTGGACATCTGCGAGGCTCGTGACGCTAGTCGGCAGCTCGGCAGAGGAAGAAGCCCCGCATTCAGCGGGTGGTAAAGGAACCGTTGCACCACAAAGAGTTAGGCGGCTCGTTGCCTTTAAGCAGGCGCTCATAGTAGAGCATTTTTGTACCCGCTAATGAAGAGATGCGTTGGAATCAGGCATGCTATCTATTCGTATAGCCTTCCAAAAGCTTGCATCGTCTCCGTTGACGGCGAGCGGCACTTGGTGCCGCGGCCTGCGCCTCGTTCGCTGGTAGGTCTGGATGACCAAATCGAAGTGGCCTGCTGAGAGCCAGGAGTCTCGCACATTCGGACTTCGGCTCGGCACGACGAAGGGATCTGATCGTAGCCCCTAAACTTCCTCTGGAGTAAAAGGTGGCAAACGCCAACACCTCATAATCCTCCGGCCGCCGTGCTTCGCGCGCTACGCAAACAGGGCGCAGACGTACACGACGCTCGCCGGTGTCGCCGCTTGCCTATGGCTGTGGTGGCCGAGCGTGCCTTTACCTCGCGCTCAAGGCTTCAAAAGATCGTAAGCGGCAAGGAGACCCCATCTGGCGCTGCTGATGCTGGGCAGGGTATTTCGGACATACGACTTCTCTGAATGTGAGGATCTATGTCTAGGCCTGCGGCTAGCCTTGGATTGATGCGGATGATCGAGGCGGTGCCCGATCGTCTTGACGGCTCGCCGCGACAGTTGCGGCGGTTCTGGTCTGACGAGTTCAAGGCCACAGCGGTCGAGCAAGCCTGTCAGCCGGGTGTGAACGTCTCGGCAATTGCGCGGCAAATCGGGATCCTTCCGTCTCAGCTCTATCGCTGGCGCAGAGAACTGTCGGGGAGTGATGAGCTTGGGCAAGCTGCAGCGACAGTGGATCCACAGAGCGTTGTATCCGACCCCGTCGTGGAAATCATCATTGGCAATATCGTCGTGCGGGTGGGCCGGCATGTCGACGAGGCGCATATGCAGCGCGTCATCCGGGCGGTTCGTTCGGCATGATCCCCGCGGGTGTAAAGGTATTCCTCGCCAGTCATCCCATCGACTTCCGCAAAGGGCCGGACAGTTTGCTGTCGCTCGTGCGCGACGCCGGCAGTGATCCGTTCAACGGCTCGCTTTATGTCTTCCGGGCGAAACGGGCAGACCGGGTCAAGATCGTCTGGTGGGATGGATCAGGGGTCTGCCTCTATTCCAAGCGGCTAGAGAAGGCGCAGTTCTGCTGGCCGCGGATCGGCCACAACCGGGTGCAGCTCAATCATGCCCAGCTCATGCGGCGCTCGTTGACGGCATGGACTGGAAACGGGTTCGCTCTGTGGCGGTGAAGCCACCGGAGATTGTTGGGTAAAGGCCTGCGGCGAAGTGAATCAACCGCCTGAAAGGGCAGGAAATCCGGAGCAAAATATGCTCTGGTAGGCCTCATGACGCCGCCCGATCTGCAGCTCCCGGATGATGTAGAGACACTGAAGGCCATGGTCCTTGCCATGGCTGACAAGGCGGCGCGGACTGATGCTCTTGAGAGCGAGGTCGCAGATCTGAAGGCGCGAAACGCCCATGCTGATGAACGCATCGAACGACTGACCCAGATCCTGAAAGCCTTCGATCGTGCTCGCTTTGGCCGACGATCGGAAAAGCTTGGACCTTCAGGCATCGACGATGAACAGCAGGCATTTGTCTTTGAGGAGATTGAGACCGGCATCGCCGCGATCCGGGCCCAGGTCACCAAGGGCGCAGCCCATCCGGATGGCAAACGTCAGCCGCGGCCGCGCAAGGGCTTCGCACCTCATCTGGAGCGGGTCGAAGTGGTGATCGAGCCGGATGAACTGCCTGAGCATGCCGGCAAGCAGAAGGTGCTGATCGGAGAAGACATCTCTGAACGGCTAGATGTCGTGCCGGCGAAGTTCCGGGTCATCGTCACCCGGCGGCCGAAGTATGGCTTCAAAAACGAAGACGGTGTCGTCCAGGCATCGGCGCCCGCGCACATCATCGAGGGTGGCATTCCGACGGAAGCACTTCTGGCCCAGATCGCGGTCTCGAAGTATGCCGATGGCCTTCCGCTCTATCGGCAGGAGGCAATCTATGCCCGCGACAAGGTCGATCTCGATCGCAAGCTGATGGCGCAATGGATGGGCAAGCTCGGCTTCGAGCTCGACATTCTGGCCGATTACATCCTCGCCGAGGTCAAGAAGGCCGAGCGTATCTTCGCTGATGAGACGACGTTGCCAACGCTCGCGCCGGGATCCGGATCGGCAAAGACGGCCTGGCTGTGGGCCTATGCCAGGGATGACAGACCCTTTGGCGGCAGTGGCCCGCCGATGGTCGCCTATCGCTTCGAAGATAGCCGCGCTGGCGATCGTGTCGCCCGGCATCTGAATGGCTATCGTGGCATCCTTCAGGTCGACGGGTATGGCGCCTACAACAAGCTTGCCCGATCTGACGGCGGCAATGACGGAGTGATATTGGCCGGCTGCTGGTCCCATAGCAGACGCAAGTTCTACGAGCTCCACGCCTCGGAAAGCTCAAAGATCGCCACCGAAACGGTGGAGCTGATGGCAAAGCTCTGGCAGGTCGAAGAAACTGCCCGCGGGCAAAGCCCTGACGCTCGTGCCGCGGCGCGTCAGCAGACATCTGCTGCCGTCGTCAATGAGCTCTTCGACCTTTGGCAAAGAACCCTGCCGCGGATCTCCGGCAAATCGAAGCTTGCCGAGGCGATCCGCTATGCTACCTCGCGTCGCTCCATCTTCGAACGCTTCCTCACCGACGGTCGCATCGAGCTCGACTCCAACATCGTTGAGCGCGCGATCAGGCCCCAGACAATTACGCGAAAGAACTCCCTCTTCGCCGGCAGCGACGGCGGGGGCAGGACCTGGGCGACAATCGCCACGCTCCTTCAGACAGCAAAGATGAACAACGTCGATCCGCAGGCCTGGCTCACCCAAACCCTCGAGCGCATAGCCAACAGCTGGCCCAGCAGCGAAATCGATGCACTCATGCCGTGGAACTACACAGGCTGAACGGCCTCGGCTTGCCGCTTACAAAAGATCGAAGCCGGGGACACCAATGTCAGCATCGGCATCTACGCAGGCGTTCTACAGGCACTCGGCTTGCACTGAGCCAGGTCGCCGACATTAGTAATCACAGCTGGTCAGTCGCTCGCCGGCGCGCAGTTCCGTAAACACGCCCACCCGAAGCGATCGTCGCGTGATGGCTGATTTCGAAGTTCATCTCGACTGACACGGCCGCACACGTCCAATCGGGCTGGCGCGGAGTAATCGCGTGCGTGGTGCCGAGACGATCATGTTCGAGTATGACCGAGCCTGGCGTGAGGACACTGACCGCTCCTCGCTTGAGCCCGCGCTACCGCTTCAGGACCTTCGTCAACGCTCGGCCGCGCGATCCATTCGGGCGGATCGACCCCTGAAACACTAATCAACACATCACCGGACGCTTCCTGAATAGGCGAGACTCCGATCGATCCTGCAGGAATTTACCGAAGGGCTGGCGAGCTTGCACCCTTCAACGAAGGAGCTGTTGCCCGTTGTCAAAGGTAACAGCTAGTACCCGGTCATCTCAAGATATCCGACGCCTGACGTAGAGCCCGTGACGTTAATCGGCCCCTCCCAATAGGGCGTTGAGGTCGCCATCCAAGACCGGTCGTTCAACGGTTTGGTCGTGATATCGAGCGACTTACCCGGCAACAGTATACGCCACTCTACCGGCATTTGGCGGCCATCGACGGTTGCGTTCCGAATTGGCTCCAGTTGGATGTCGTCTTTCGACAGAGGTGTCGTTCGTCCATCCGCGGATATCCAGTTCGCGGAGATGAACCCGTTCTTGTCGTCACGAAGCCGAAAAGCCATCAACTTCTCGCCGGAGTTCAGATGCAGTGAGAACCAGTCCCAGCCCGTCTGATTGGACGCGAGTGGTTGCGATGACCACTCCCGGTCCAGCCACGCTTTGCCGGTGACCTTAACCAGCGATCCGGACGTCGTGATCGTCCCCGCCACTTCATAGAAGGGCTGTGAGTAATAGTAGCTCGCCTGTCCGTTCGCCGACTTCACGGAAAAGCCGTTGTCTCCCTGAAGAACGAGCGGGCCGTCGGCCTTGATGTCTAGGGTGTAGCTGAAGTCCGGCCCGCCCGCAGAGACTGAAACGTTGCCAAGGACGTCCAAGCTGGTTCGCTCGCTACCCTCCATCCGCCACTCGTCTATCCAAGCCCGAAATGGTGTTGCGGCCACACCCGCCTGCCCGACGCCTCCCCGCGCCAAGCGCTCCGCAACATACTGATGGCCTTGTGTGGTGATCGCCGCGTGCCCGATCCAGACCTGCGGATCCGCGAAACCTACCCTGTCTCCCGGAGCCAGCGCAGAGCGAAACAGCGTCCACTGCGCTCCGTATTGCCTGCCATTCTCATCTTCGAGATTGGCGGTCACATACCACCACTCAATGCGATAATCAGGATGAGCACCATGATCGGCGGGGAAAGAAAGAATAGAGCCCCGCTCGGGGATCGCAAAACCTTGCGCATCCGATCCCAATCCGGCAAAGCCCTGCGCAAATGTCTGACCGTTCGCCCAGATCACAGCCGCAGCTATCAGGACAGATGCCGACAATCTACCGTTCATTGGCGAAAATCCTCAGCAGGTCCGCAGGATTTACCGAGGCCAGACGCCGTACCGGCACCAGCACCGATGCCAATGCAGCAATAAGAGCGATTGTTCCCAGCCAAAACCAGTCCATTGGAAACACCATCATTGGCAATCGCCAACCAAAAGCCTCTACGTTCACGATCGCAAGCAGAACCCACGCCAGGGCAAGCCCGACCGGGATCGCAGCCATAAATGTCGCCATCCAAAGAGCAAGTGTCCGGGCAACTTCGTAGAGCGCCAGATCCCGTCGCCGGACACCCATTGCCCACACCGGCGCGAGCTGCGGAAGCCGAATAGCAGACAGCGTCAGGAGACTTGAGAACATGGCAAATCCTGCCACAGCAAGGGTGAGGACATTCAACGCGCCCGTCACCTTGAACGTCTGGTCGAAAATCGCTCTCGATTGTCGCTTGAGCGAAGCCTGATCAACGATGGCGGTATCCGACAGACCAAACTCCTCGACCAACTGGCGCTTGAGATCCTGCGCTCGCTCGGGAGCCACTCGGACCCCGTAGCGAAGTTTCGGGACATCGGGGTAATGATCGACCAGCGTTTTGATCCCGATTATCACTTGCCCATTCGGATTTCCATAGTCCGAGTACACGCCGACCACGGTTAAGCTCCAACCTCCGGGCATGGCCAACGGCTGGCCGATCTTCGCTTCGCCTCGACGCCACATCTGCTCGTTGATGAGAGCACCCTGCCCGGCGGCGACCTTATCCCAAACGTCATTGTCGGAAGCAATCAAGGGCCAGTGCTCTCGGTAAGTTGGATCGTCCGCGACGCCAAAGATCTGGATCTGTTCGCCAAGCACCTCGCCGTCCACGCTCCAGATGGGCAAGACCGCGCTCGAGCGTTTGGTAAGCCAGGCCCGGAGCCGCACAGCTTGCTCCTCATCCTTGGCAGTCAGGTAAAGCTCGGCGGCCAGGCGTTGATCCAGCCATCCGGTGAAAGTCAGCCGGAAGCTCGATACCATCGTGCCGACGCCGATGTTTGCCGACAACGCCAGCAGCAGAGCCATCAAAGCCAGCGACAAGCCGGGAAGCTGTATGCGGGTGTCGGCCCAGAACCATTCCATGAGGGCACTTCGCGACAATTGCTGCGCTCTGGTCAAGATGACCGCAATAAGTCCAGGTAGCATCAGAGCTGTTCCAAGCAGCAGGCAGCCAAGTGTCGCAAAACCCGCCAGCAGCCCGGACACAGTAGTCGCCAGGATAGCAGCCAAGATCAGCAGAAATCCACCTATTCCCGCTTGAAAGGCAAGCGATCTGGCCGACTCTCTTGCCCACGCTCGCGGCTGTGCGGCAGCCAAAATCGGCAGTTTCCAAACCCGCCACAGGCTCTGAGCTGACGAGACAGCGGTTCCTCCGAGAGCAATCGCCAGTCCAGCCAACCACCATTCCGGCCGAATGGAAAGTGAGCCTGACACATTCGCGCCGTAGAGGCCCCTGAGGGTCGCGGCGACGCCCGGCATGAGGAGCCATGCTATGACGTAGCCGAGTATGACGCCGATCAAGCCCGACATCAGCGCCAGCAGCGAAAGCTCGATCAGGAGCATCGTGGTCAATGCTTGAAGCGAGACACCAAGCGATCTGAGTGTCCGAAAAGTCCCTCGACGCTGTTCGAAGCTCAGGCCCGTGGCCGAATACACGATGAAGAGCCCGACGATGAACGAAAGGAAGCCGAAGGCAGTCAAGTTGAGGTGGAAGCTGTCTGTGAGGCGAGCGACGTCTGGTTGTTCAGGCGGTTCGCGGATCGTCAATCCCGCCTGGTCGATTGCTTCGGCGGAAATCTTTTGATTGCCTGCGACCACCAGGCGGTCGATTTTTCCATGCTTCTCGAGCAATCGATCGGCGACCGCTATATCGACGAAGGCGGCGCCGTCGGGAACGTTGCCATCGATTTTGATGCTCATGTTTGTGGCACCACGAAGCCGCTCGGCAGTGGCGCTCGACACGAGCAACTGTCCGCTGGCTGAAAAGAAGGCGGATAGATCTGAACCGCTGGCGATCGTCGCATTCGGGGAGTCCCTTGGCATCGTCAGAGGCTCGATCCCGACCAAACGGAGCCTTATGCTTCCGAAGCGGTAGCTGCCCTCAATTACGGGCGAAACATTGAGGCCCGCTCGACGCAGGCCGCCATAGACCTCAGTCGCTATGCCATCACCGTCCTTGGCGACGATCTGCCGGAGGTTGCCTTGCTCCAGAACCGATGCCGCCCGGGCATAGCTCGCTCTCGCCTCGGCGTTGATAGCTTGAACGCCGGACCAGAGAGCTGTCGCCAGCGCAATGCCCATGACCAGCGTCAGCAGCTGGAGAGGTCTCCGACACCAGTGTGACAGCAAGGCTGCGAATGCAACGAAGGTCATTCGGCAATCTTCCCACCGCGAAGGATGACCTTTCGGTCCAAACGCGCTGCAAGCCTCGTGGAGTGAGTGACGAGAAGCAGAGCCGATCCGGCCGTCCGAGCCAGATTGAGCATCAGATCGAGGACGGCATCGCCCGTTTGCTCATCCAGGTTGCCCGTTGGCTCGTCAGCAAGGATGAGAGGTGGTCGGGCAGCCAAGGTTCGCCCGATTGCAACGCGCTGCTGTTGGCCTCCGGAAAGCTGCTCGGGATACCGAGCGGTGTATTCGCGCAGTCCCAGTTTCTCGATCAACTGCGCTTCCCAAGCCTGATCGTACCGGTTCGCGAGCTTGGCGTGGAACGAAATGTTGGCTGCGACGCTCAGGGATGGGATGAGATTAAACTGCTGGAAAACAAGACCAACGCTTGTTCTCCGGTATCGAGCCCGTTCGTTCTCTCCAAATAGCGCCAGGTCGTTGCCGTTCATCACGACCGAGCCGCTGTCTGCGCGGTCGAGCCCGCCTGCCAGATGCAGCAATGTGCTTTTGCCACTGCCGGACTCTCCGGTGAGCGCGACGCTTTCGCCAGCAGCGACTTCCAAGTCGATGCCCTTCAGGATTTCGATGAGGCCCTCGGCCGTGGAATACGCTTTTTGAACACCTGAAAGGATGAGGATCATCTCGGTCTCTTAAGCACGGGTTTGCACAATGCAGAGACCCTCGACCTAAGAACTTTCGAGAGGGATCGCAAGCTCTTGAAGGCCGCGAGCGCTGGCTGCACCCGTTCTGCGGATGTATCGGTTATTCCGACAATCTCGGCGTCTGGGTGCTGGTTCGCCTCCCGCAGCAAATCTCCATGTTCATGTCATCGAAATTTATCCTGCAACGCCACATTTTTTATCCCGCAGCGCCCCCAAGCCTAGTCAGAAAAAGCTCCAGTTGGTGTGGCTCTAACGCAACCTTATGCTTCTCGGCCGGGTAAGCGCCGCTTGCGACATCCGCCGCATATTCGCGAAAGGCTGGATCAGACCAACCCCACCCTCTGCTTGTTGCTACGACTGCACCGACCTCTGAAAGACCCGTGCAAGCCGCTCGGCAAATCGGCGTGGATCCGCTGGCCGATCTCCATCTAGAATACGGGCCTGGTCGAGCAATAAGAACGCGGCGTCCTCCTGGTACGAAGCATCACCCTCCACGCTCGCAATCGCTTTGATCAAAGGGTGCAGCAAATTGATCTCCAGGATCGGCTTGGACGCATCTTGAAGGCGACCGGCGTTCCGCAGGATTTTTTCCATCTGCCTGTCATAGCCGTCTTCGGGTGCTACGAGGCAGACGGCACTCTCCGTCAGACGGTCCGAAGCCCGGACATCGGCAATTTGGTCGGCAAGTTTTTGCTTGGCGAATACAAGGAAGGTCGCCGTGCTGTTGTCTTCCGCTTCCTGCGTTGTCTGACCGTCAAGCTTCGCAAACTGTGCGAGATCCGCAGCACCCTGCGTGATGGACTTGAACGCCTTGCCTTCATAGTCTGGAGCATTCATCGTCCAGAAGCTGTCGATTGAGTCCGACAAAAGCAGCACTTCGATGCCGCGCGCCCGGAACCCTTCAAGCTGTGGTGATGCCTTAAGCTGATCAAGGCTGCCGCCCGCCACATAATAGACCGCGTTCTGGCCTTCCTTGGCATCTTTGACGTAGTCGGCAAGTGAACGATAGCCTTCGTTCGATGAGGACGTCCGAAACCGAGCAAGCGCCAAGAGTTGAGCGCGTCGTTCGAAATCTTCGTAAATGCCTTCCTTGAGGACGGCGCCGAAGTTCTCCCAGAACTTGAGGAAGGCGTCGGCGTCACTTTCAGCGACTTTTTCTATCGCGGTGATGATCCTGCTGGTGATGCCCTTGCGGATCGCCGCCAGGATAGGGCTTTCCTGGATCATCTCACGAGAAACATTGAGCGGCAGATCGGCGGTATCGACCAACCCACGAACGAAGCGCAGGTATCTCGGCAGCAGATCCGCATCATCGGTTATGAACACCCGCTTGACGTATAGCTTCATTCTTCCTTTGCGTTCGGGATCGAACATATCGAAAGGCTGTGTTCCGGGTATGAACGCCAAAGCCGTATATTCCTGCCGGCCTTCAGCACGGAAATGTACGGTCAGCGCCGGTTCATCGTACTGCCCGGAGACGCCACGATAAAAGTCCGTATACTCTTCCTTGCTGACATCGCTCTTCGACTTCGTCCATAGTGCGGTGCCGTCCGTTATTTGGACTGGCTCTTTGCCCGGTTTCTCAATAAGGCGGATCGAAACTGGCACGTGGCCGGATTGTTCCTTGACGATACGCTCGATGGTCCAGCGGGAGGTATATTGCTTAGCGTCCTCCATCAGATGCAAGACGATACGCGTTCCACGGGATGGAGCTTCAGTGAGGCTCGTTGCCGAGCTCACGCTGTAACTTCCCTTGCCGTCCGAAGTCCATGTCCAGGCTTCCTGCGTTCCGGCTCGACGCGAGATCACATCGACACGCTCCGCCACCATGAAACAGGAATAGAAGCCGACGCCGAACTGCCCGATCAGTTGAGCACCTTCAGCGGCTTTGTTTGCTTCGATTCGCTCCATAAACGCCCGGGTCCCCGATCTCGCGATCGTTCCCAGCGCCTCGACCATTTCGTCGCGGCCCATGCCGATGCCATTGTCCTCGACGATAAGCTGCCGGTTCTCTTCGTCCAGCGTTAGCGTGATCCGGTTTTCGGCATCAGCACCGAGGAGCGACGGTGTCTCGATCGCCTCATATCGAAGTTTCTCGCAGGCATCGGCTGCGTTCGAAATCAGCTCACGCAGAAACACATTCCTATCCGAATAGACGGAGTGGACCATCATGTGCAGAAGGCGGGCAACGTCGGCCTCAAAGACGTGGCTTTCGGCGGTCTGTTCTGCAGTCTTTGTCATGTGCTCGGGTTCTCCAGGAAAGCGAATTAGCGCCGATCAAATGGCGAAACAGGTTTGAAAAATCAAGGTGGGAACAGCCCTGATCGTGATGGAATCATGCGCCGCCCAATCCTCGCAGCGTCTCTTTGAGAACCGTCTGGCGACTTCGGGCTCCAGAAGGCATTAGCGCCTTTCACCGGAGCGGTGCAGTTTTCCAGAAGACAATTGCCTTGCGACACGATCGTACTTGCATGCCAGACGGTCGAGACCTAAATTGGCTGAATGCTTGACCATTCGTCTCGACCTTTGTCGCCGCCAAATATCCCCATGGATGCGCTAAGCGAAGTACTACAAGACTTTCGCTTGAGTGGCGTCAACTATGGGCGCTGCGAACTCAGACATCCGTGGAGCATCGCCTTTCCGAAACAACAGCTGCTTCGTTTTCACTTCGTGAGCCAAGGTCCGTGCTGGATCCATACCGAAGCTCAAGGGTGGCAGGAGTTGAACGACGGAGATCTCGTTCTGCTGCCGCAAGGTATCGCGCATCGATTGGCCAGCGCGCCCGATGTTGAGGGCGACTCCCTCAAAAGCTGTCAGATAACAAGTCTGGGCAGCAACGTCTGCGAAGTGGTTCGGGAAGGAACGGGTGCGACCAGTACCCTCTTCTGCGGTTCTATGGCTTTGAGCGCGTATGCGCTTAATCCTTTGATCGCTTTGATGCCGCCAATCATCAAGGGCTGCGATGTGGCCGGCAATGACCCGATCGTTGGTCCCCTGCTGGCCGCGATGACGGCGGAGGCTTCACAGCCCCAGATGGGCAGCGCGACCGTCCTATCGCGTATGGCAGACTTGCTTGCAGCGCGGCTTATCCGCTGCTGGGTGAATTGCAGCGGAGCCTCGACCACCGGCTGGCTCGCCGCCATCCGCGACCCCCACATCGGTCGTGTGTTGGCAGCGATGCACCGGGACCCCGGCCATAACTGGACCCTCGAAAGCCTTGCGGCCGTGGCAGGCCAGTCGCGCTCGATCTTTGCCGAGCGCTTCAGCGCTATCTTAGGAGAAGGCGCGGCACGTTATCTTGGCCGTCTGCGGATGCAACTTGCCAGCGAGTTGCTGGGCCAAAGCGGCATGTCAGTTGCCGAAGTTGCTTCCCGTTTAGGTTATGAATCCGAGGCATCCTTCGCTCGCGCCTTCAAACGCATCACCAGCGTGTCGCCGGGCATTGTGCGTCGCACAAGTTCTGGACGAATCGACATGAATTTCGGATTTTAAGATACATATCATCTTAAGAAGTTCGTCTATGAAATCTCCAGACGTGGAGATAATTCAATGACGGACACGACATCAGAACTCGACGACGCGGCGATAGAGTTTGATACCGGCGAGCCAGCCGCCTGGAGTGCCGCGACTTGGTTTGCCGTTCTTTCGATGGCCGCAACCAGCTTTGCGCTGGTATCGGCTGAATTCCTGCCGGCGGGCCTGTTGACCCCAATGGCGCGCGATCTCAGGATTACCGAGGGGACAGCCGGACAGGTCGTCACCGCGACCGCTTCCGTCGGCGCCGTGACGGCCCTATTGAGCAATGTTCTTATCGGCACACTGAACCGCAAGGCGGTGCTGGTCGGTCTTAGCGCGTTGGCGATCGCATCCAATATTCTCGCAGCACTAGCGACCGATTTTTGGCTATTGTTGTTGGGACGGGCTGGGCTAGGCATCGCCCTTAGCGGCTTCTGGGCGCTTTCAGTCGCGGTCGTCGCTCGGTTGGTTGGCGCCAATGCAACAGGTCGGGGCATGGCTGTTGTCACCCTCGGCGTCTCGCTCGCCACCATAGCTGCGCCATCGATGGGCGCTTTGATCAGCGATTGGCTGGGATGGCGCATCGCCATGGCGATGACCGCCGGGCTTGCCGCACTTGCCATGGTGCTGCAGGCGCTCAGCTTGCCAACGCTGCCCGCAAGCACAAGCAACAGGCTCGCCGACGTGTTCCGGCTCACAGGCCGGCGTGGCGTTCAACTGGGAATGCTTGCCATCCTTTTGCTAATGACGGGGCATTTTGCTGGCTCGGTTTATGTGCGACCCTTCCTCGAACAAGTGACGCTCCTTAAAACCGAATGGATCGCCTTAGCGCTGCTTGGGTTTGGCATCGCCTCCGTGATCGGCAACGTCGCCGGTGGCCGAATGGCCGACGCAAGTATCCGCCTGGCGCTTGGTGTTACCGCCGCACTGATGGCGATTGCGGCGCTCGCCTTGGTGCTTTGGGGTGCTTATATCGGCGTTGCGTTCGCCTTTGTTTCGCTTTGGGGTCTAGCGTTCGGCATGGCGCCGGTGGTGCTGCCGACCAATCTGTCCCGCGGAGCACCCGACGCTCTGGAGGCAGCGGGGAGCCTGATGGTCGTCTCTTTTCAGGTCGCCATCAGTATCGGCGCGGTTTTCGGCGGCTATGTCGTCGATCACTACGGCGCTGTCGGTCCTTTGACCGTTACCGCTGTCCTAGCCGCATCGACGGTCGCCTTGGCGCTGCTGCAGCCTCGCAGCTGATCTTCCCCTTCTGGGTTGAGCAAGTGCGACTCTCGTTGACAGGCAAGCGTCCTCGAGAGCTGGACACCATGCCCGACCTGAGAGGTAGGTGACGTTTTGTACCGGAGACATGGGTAACACTTTCCGTTTGGAGCGGGAGGTGTTGATGCCGTGGAGACAGACTTCGGTCATGGAGGAACGTCTTCGATTTGTCGCCCGGCTGCTTGAGGGCGAGGGTATGAGCGATGTTTGCCGGGAATTCGGCATCTCGCGCAAGACCGGCTACAAGATCGGTCGCACTTTTGGTTCAGGGCTGTCAATCGGCCCTTTAATTGCGGGACTTAGTCAAGCCTTCGTAGCTTGCTGTCGATTGCGAGATCGAACAACGCCCGGTCTCTCATGCGCCTCTCCCTATCGAAGAAGAAACGAATTGCCCAAATCTGGCGCTGCTTCAAGGGCTTCTTTACGCCGACCTTCCGGCCGGCGTTCCATGCTGGTCGAATACGGTAGAAGGTTGCCGCACAGTTTAGAGACGATACGTCGCGATGCCTCTAGGCATCTTTCGGCAGCACCGAGCGAACCCTTGCGATGAAGACATGAAAGTGCGAAGGAAGGAGCGAAGTCGTTGCTCCTTCGCCAATCCATTAAGCCGAGTCTCGGCATGCCAAGGGTCCCTCTTATCCTCGCAAGTAGCGTTCGCCATCTGCTGCGAAAACTCGGTCGCAGCAACAACACTAAAACCTTCCTGCCCTTTCAACAAAGATGAGGAACGTTAATGGCGACCGCCTACGGCGTTGTGCAATAGCATGACGGCCTGGCGCACGATTCACATACTTAAAGGGGCGTTCTCAAAGCGAGGTTGCTTTCGGAACTGACGGGGTTGTGCGTCCGGTGCCCCGCACCCCGCCGGGCCCGGTGGATAAGGAAGCCTTCATTGAAATTGTCGCAAAGGGATGAAGGAGCAAAGCTCCCTTCATCTTCCGCTGACGCCGCGAGAGCATGAAGTGGGCGACCTTTTATGGACCGCACCAATTCTGAGTCGTCAACTGCTGAGGCGAGTGCACAGATCCGTCACACGGAGGTCGAGCCTGCCGATGGGATCTCAATGTCGATAAGCAGCCCTTCATCCGACCAGATTTTCTGAAGACGTCCTTTAAGCTGCTTTTCAACCATTGCGCCGACAATCACCGTGCCAAAACCTCGTTTGGCTGATCTAGGCGGAGTGTCGATGCCCACCTCCTGCCACCGGATGTTAAAGCCTGCCCCGGACGGTCTTGGCTTCCAACTGATTGAAAGCTTACCTTGCGTAGCGGCAAGCGCACCGTGGTGGGCTGCGTTGACAGCGAGTTCATGGAGCACGAGCGCAAGGGGCTGGACGACCGGCGCAGCCATTTTGATATCCGGTCCGCTAAAAAAAGCGCGGGTGGCCGCAAACGGCGACACCTGCTGGCGAATGAGTTCCTCAAGAGAAACGCTTGTCCATCTTCGTGCAGCAAGCAAGGTATGGGCACGGGCGAGCGCCTGCACGCGGTGTTGAATAGCGGCGGCGTAAAGGGCCGGGTCATCGGCATTGCTCAGACGGACAATGCTGTCAACGATTGCCAGGACATTCTTGGACCGGTGGTCGACTTCCATCAGCAGGCGGTGCTCGGAGGCCTCCAGTGCCTCGATCCGCCGATATTCCGTCATATCGATCTGAGATCCAAAGAAATACAGTATCCTTCCGTCATCCCCATGGATGGGACTTAGATGCAAGCGGTTCCAGAACTGCTCCCCGCTCTTCTTATAATTGAGGATCTCTACGCTGACCTCACGCTCGCCGGCGATGGCGGCACGAATTTCGGCGACGGCGATCGGAGACGTCGCAGGGCCCTGCAGGAAACGACAGTTGCGGCCTAACACTTCATGGGCCTCATAACTTGTCAGTGCGAGGAATGCCTTGTTTGCAAGCACGATCGGCTGATCGGATTTACGCGCGTCGGTGACGACCATCGGCATCCTGGTGCGTTCAAACGCGATCGCTGCCAGCTCTTTCCGATCGGCGGAGGCTGCTTTTGAAGATGCGGAAGGCAAATCCCCATGCAGTTTTTCTCTCGAATGGCCTGTCATGCTTTCACGCTCACTAAGACGTCGGCTGATAACGCGGCTCGCGTATCTTTGTTTCCGAGAAGGTCGCTCGTTTGAGTGCGTGATTTACTCATCCGACACCTGCCCGGCGAAGAGCCACATCCGCATCTTGGTCAACACGACGGCCTCCGCTATAGAATCGGGATGTGGTCGATCGGCCTTGCAGCTCCGGAGGATCAGGCGCAACATATGATCATGAAACTCTTTTCCAATTCCAGCCGGTCACGGGAGCGCTTTCTCGAAGCCATCCTGCAAAGCGCGATCGAGTATGCGATCATCTCCACGGACTTGGATGGGCTGATAACCACATGGAACGAGGGCGCGCGCCGGATTCTCGGATGGGATGAGCCCGAGATTATCGGCCAGCCCGCGGCCATGATCTTCACCGAGGAAGACCGGCAGGCCGGGATTCTCCAGCGGGAAATGGCTGCCGCTTTAACGGAAGGTCATGGCAATGATGAGCGCTGGCACGTTCGCAAGGACGGCTCATCGTTCTGGGCATCCGGGCAGATGATGGCGTTGACGTCGGACAACGGGGAAGTCGAGGGCTTCGTAAAGATTCTGAGAGATCGCACCGAGCAGCGAGAGAATGAGGAGCGACAGCGCGTCCTGATGCACGAACTCTCTCACCGCATGAAGAATACGCTGGCCGTCGTTCAGGCTATCACCAGCCAATCCTTCCGAAACGCCAGCTCTATGGAGGATGCGGAGCAGTCGATCGCGGCACGCATCAATGCTTATTCGAAGGCGCACGACATTTTGCTTCAGCAAAACTGGCTGGGCACGACCATGGCGACAATCGTCGAGGCGACCGCGATCAATCTTGGGCTTGAGGCGTCACGACGTTTCGAAGCACGCGGTCCTGCGGTTGAACTGGGGCCCCAGGCGGCTCTTTCGTTTTCCCTCGTGCTGCACGAACTTGTCACCAACGCCAACAAGTACGGCGCGCTGTCGGTCGATACCGGGACGATTGAAATCGAGTGGTCTGTGCGCGGCGCGGTGGGCGAAAAGCGCCTGGACTTCAGGTGGCAAGAAGCCGGGGGCCCGGCGGTGGTGGCGCCGAACAACAAGGGGTTTGGTACGCGCCTCGTCAACTCCAGCCTGGCGGCCTTCGGAGAAGTCGCTCTCGATTACCCGCCGACAGGGTTCATCCTGAAGCTCGATGCGTCGCTCCAGAAGCTGCAATACAAGACCTATTCCGACGCCGAGGAATAAGTGGAATGTTGAGCGGGCATTGGGGAAACCACACGGCGCCAGGCTGCAGGCGTCTCAGTCTCTCCGATCGAATGGGATAAACCGACTGTCCTCATAGACTCGCAGATAATTCGAGTGAACAGGCTCGGCGAGCCGACGCGATTTCATGTACGCCAGTGCTGAACATATTGGCCCGCCGGCGACTGGTTCCACGTCTAGCACTACGCGCAGGTTGCCGGGTATGCCGATCGATTCCAGCCGATCCAAACTTGCTATCGTATCCTCGCCGGGCTCGTAAAGTTCACCGACGACGCGATAGCCAATGCCCGGTTCATTGAACATCATCGGAGCGAACCAAGGGCCGGCAATCAGCATCGGATAACATTCCCGCGTCCGGAAAATTCCAAGAAACCTGGCGCGGAAAAGTCCCTGCTCATGAAGAGGAAAGCCTTTTTTTAAAGTTCCAAAAACGAACAGCTTCCGTGTCATCCGGGCCAGCCCGTGCGTGATCGGCTAATCCCCCAAAAGATTGGAGCGATCGTGATCGCCTGCGTTTCCATCAGGCCGAAGAGGATCACGCTCAGTCACGCTTCATCACGGTTGGCGCCGTCGCCAGGTTGTCTGCTGCGTCTGTTTCGGGCAATCCTTCTACCCTTTCATTGTCCGGCTGGGCGCGGCGCGTCGCCGATCTCTCCGAAGGACGGCCGGCTCGCGCTTTAACGCGCTTGCCGACAACTGCACCGGGGTCTTCACCTCCACCTTCGGACCGGATCGGCTCGAGCTCCATCTCCGGTGGGCGCAGCTTATTCCGGTCTTCGATAGGGTCGTTTGATTTCTTCTGCATGATCGATCGGGCCTTTCTTCAATGCCGGCGGTGATCCCAGGACGTCCGCGGCTTTCCCTACGGCTTGAGAACGACCTTTATGCAGCCGTCCTTCTTGTCGCGGAAAGTCTTGTAGAGCTCAGGACCTTCTGCGAGGGTCGCACGATGCGTGATAATGAACGACGGATCGATTTCGCCCTTTTGGATGCGTTCCATGAGTAGTGGCAGGTAGTGCTGCACCGGCGTCTGCGCCATTCGGAACGTCAGGCCGCGATTGATCGCCGATCCCATCGGGATCTTATCGAGGAACCCGCCATAGACGCCAACGATCGACACCGTGCCGAAGTTGCGGCAGCAATGGATTGCCTGGCGAAGAACGTGGGGGCGATCGGTTCCCATGAACGTAGCGATCTTGATGCGGTCAAGCCTTGAGTCCCAGCTCGCCGAGGGATCGGCTTCGGTGCCAACCGCGTCGATGCACGCGTCGGCGCCGCGCCCGTTGGTCAGCTCCATGAGCTTGTCGTAGATGTCTTCGTCCATGAAATCGAGGGTGGTTGCTCCCGACGCTTCGGCAAGAGCAAGCCGCTCCGGCACGGTATCGATTGCGATAACGCGTTCGGCGCCGAGAATGAAGGCCGACTTGATCGCCATCTGTCCGACAGGGCCGCAGCCCCAGATCGCAATCGTGTCCCCCGGCTGGATATTGCAGAAGTCAGCCGCCATGTATCCCGTCGGAAAAATGTCGGAGAGAAAGAGCACCTGCTCATCTGTCAGTCCGTCCGGCACCTTTATCGGTCCGACGTCCGCATAAGGCACGCGGAGGAACTCCGCCTGACCTCCACTGAAGCCGCCAAGAAGATGCGTGTAGCCGAACAGGCCCGCGGGTGAATTCCCCCACATCTTCTTGACCTTCGACGGATCGGGGTTGCTGCGTTCACATCCGGAATAAAAGCCGCGCTGGCAGAAGAAGCATTCGCCGCAGGAGATGGTGAAAGGCACCACGACACGGTCACCGACCTTGAGCTTTTTATTGTCATTGCCGACTTCGACGACCTCGCCCATGGTCTCGTGGCCCATGATGTCGCCGCTATGCATATCCGGCATCACACCGTTGAACAGATGGAGATCCGACCCGCAGATCGCGCAGGCTGTCACCCTGATGATAGCGTCGCGCCCTTCCTCGATTTGAGGATCGGGAACGCTCTCGCATCGGATGTCATGTTTGCCATGCCAGGTAAGTGCTTTCATGTCTTCGCCTGCCTTTCGATCGGAACCGCAAAACCAACGCGCCGCCTTGCCCATTCGGCCTTCATCCCTCGGTCTGAAAATTCAAGACAGCCAAACCGTGATCCGCGGGAGTTGTTCCATCAGAAAGCGAGACGGACCCGTTTGGCGGGAACAAATCCGCGTTAGGCTTGTTTAGCGGCCGAATCGACAATGGCGGGCATGAAATGACTTTCAATCTTGATCCGTATTGCGGCAGCGCGCCGGCACCTCAGTTGCTGATGTCGGATTGGAATTTCGATCCCTATCTGCTGCTTGCGATAGGCATTGCGACTGCGTTGACTTGGTTGCCGGCGCGTCGGGACAAGCGCGTCGGGCAGTGGCTTACCGCCATCGCTCTTTTCACCGTCGCCTTCGTTTCCCCGCTTTGTGCGCTCAGTTCAGCGTTGTTCTCGGCAAGGGCAGTTCATCATATCGTGTTGATCTCGCTCGTTGCGCCGCTTACGTGGCGCTTTCTCTTCAGCCACGCGATGCTCCTGGATCGAGTGCCGTCGATCTTCATATTCGTCTTTCACACGACGATGCTCTGGCTATGGCATTTGCCCCTGCCCTACGCCTGGGCTCTCTCTGGGAGCATTCCCTATTGGATCATGGAAATCCCGCTTTTCCTGTCGGCGGCTTGGCTGTGGAAGGAAATCCTCGATGCTCGACGGCCTTCAGGCGGCGCACTTGTGGTCTGCGCCGCAACCCTTCTGCAGATGACAGCGCTCGGTGCGTACCTGACCTTTGCATCCCATCCTCTGTTCAGTCCGCACTTCCTGGCGGCGCCGGCCTATGGCCTGTCGCCGCTTGAAGATCAGCAACTCGCAGGTCTGTTGATGTGGATTCCCGCATCACTGCCCTTTGCCGCGGCCTTCCTGTTCAGGATCGCTCAAGCCATCACCCGGCCAGACGGAGGGCTCTCAGCCGGACGGTACCCAGTCGCGGCGAGATTGCCTCGTTAGGCTTCGGCGCATGGCCGGAGCGTTTCGCCGAGGCAGCGCCGCGCCATCGTGGTCTCTTTGTGCAGCCGCCCGACGGCAGGCATGCCGTTTGCGTCTGATAAGGCCAGCGGACGCCGTGACAATTGCTGAGCGGGCCGGGAACAGTTTGGCGCTTTTGAAGTTCTGATGCCACCAACCAGGAGACCAGACCATGAAGAAAATCATCATCGCCTCCATCGCGGTTTCGCTTGCTGGACCCGTTATGGCCCAATCAGCCGCGGAAAAGACCGGAGTCAACTCGCTGATCGGCGTTGCACCGAAGACGGCGGACTTCGTGAAGGAGGCCGCCACCAGCGACATGTTCGAGATCGAATCCAGCAAGCTGGCACTCGAGCGTGGCGATGCGGCAACCAAGACCTTTGCCCAGCAGATGGTGACGGACCATGAGAAAACGAGCAGCGAGCTCAAGGCGCTGATTTCCGGCGGCAAGGTTAAGGCGCAGCTGCCAGCCGCCATGACCAGCGCCCAGCAGAAAATGCTCGACAAGCTGAAGGGCCTTCAAGGTAGTGATTTCATCAAGCAATATCATTCCGATCAGGAATCCGCGCACGAAGATGCGGTCGACCTCTTCAAGCGCTATGGCGAAGGCGGCGACAATGCGGAGCTGAAAGCTTGGGCGGCAAGCACGAGGCCTGCGCTTGAACACCATCTGCAGATGGCGGAGGAGCTTAACAAATAAGATTGCGCCGAAGCTGCGATGGAGCATTTCCGTGACTTGGAGAGAACGGAAATGCTCCAGGAACCTTTCTTTCCCCTTCAGGGTTAGGCGGCCGGACATTGGGAGCCTATGCTGATGAATTATCTCTGGCTGTTTGCGGTGGCAGGAGGAGCAGCGCTTCTCGGAATTGCCCTTGCTTTCGGAATGATCAAGCAGGACGGGCGACGGTCTGTCTTCGCCATAGCCGGTGCGTTCATCGTTGCGATCGGCGCGCTAGGAGCGGGCGTCTATATTGCCCGGGCGCCGGCGGCTCCGGTGCGCGGCTCGGACAGGGAGCAGTCGCAGCAAAGGCTTCCAGGTGCTGCGACGACCGAGAAGGACCTGCCGGGAAAGTGACGCCCAAACAATTGCCGATCAGTGCTTTCTGGCTAAGGCCCAGAAACGCGCCGTCGGCAGGAGGTGCATGGTGATGAATTTTGCGGCTGTCTCGGAGCGTGAGTTCGCCTTGGCTCTCGAGGCAATGACGGACGACGAGCTTTTCGAACTGATGGCTGATCTGGAGAAGCGGAGTGAAGCATTGAATCGAGCTTCGCCGACCGATGAGATCTTCGCAAAAATCGTTCTGACGGAGAACGCGATCGAAAGGCGGTTTCCCGGCCAGATGCTGTTGCCATACAAGGAATGGAAGGATCGGCCCGACCGGTTGACGCTGCAATAGCGCCCACATCTTATATCAATGAACTACTGAACCGCAGCCAATGAGCGATGGCCGGAATCCGGCCAACTGCGGCCTGATACTCCCGGAACATCGTAGGCGTCAGCTGCGAACGCTTCCAAGGATGTGCGATTGCGAACGATAACAAGCCCCCGGTGAGAATAGATGAAGTGCTCGCCTTCGAGGATGTGCAGCGCTTCGGTGACGCTGGAGCGGCGCACTCCGAGCATGGTCGCCATATATTCATGCGTCAGCTCGATTTCCTCGCCATCCATACGGTCATGGCACATCAATATCCACTTCGCCAATCGGACGTCGATCTTGTGAACGGCATTGGAAAGCGCATTGTAGGCGACCTGTGCGAAGAAGCCTTGAAGAAAGCGTGCTAGCAGTTGCCGAACGGCGGGCTGATCAAACAGAAACCCTGCCAGAGCGCGCGCTTCCACGCGACGTCCCGCGCCACCGACCTGCATCATTACGTCAAACGAAAATGCCTCCGCCTCCATCGTCAGGGCCGGCGGCGATACGCCGTCTCTGCCGACCAGGCCGATCTCGGCTTTCTTGCCTTCGGGCGAAGTTGCCACCATGGAGGCGATGCCGCTTTCCAGGAAATAATAGTGGCTGACCGGCAGCCCTATAGAGGCGAGTTCGAAATCGCGCGGCAAAGCGAGCGGCTCGAGAATTGTCTCGAAAACCAAAAGCTGTGGCGTCGTCAAATGGAGCAGGAAGAGATTTTTGCTTTCGAAAGGAGGCATCGCCTTGCCCTCTTGTGTGGCAAGAGCGGATCGTCTCCCAGCCGTCGGCGCCAAGAATTCTGCCAACGATGATCGAAGTATGGGCCGCAAGAGACCCCATTGCAAGTCGTTTGTCCATCGGCCCCGAATGTGGGCGGGCCATCTATCGCTTTCCGCGTCGCGGTGCTGGTCGTTCCTATCTTTGTACGCAAACGACTTGCAGCGAAATCGCCGTAGGAGGTGCGAATGTAAGCCGGCGCCAGCCGCATACGAGACGGTGGATTTGGCGGACTTCCTGTCGAACCTCTGCCAATGCCTGCGGCAGTCTGCCTCCCAGCACACAGTATCCGTCGAGATGGAGCCACGCGCCGTCGATGCCGATCGCGCAATAGAGATCGCCCTTCTCATCAACGGGTTGGTGACGAACGCCTTCAAACACGCCTACCCTGATGTCCCCGGCACGGTTATCGTCAGGGCGCATAGTACCGACGACCAAATTCCTTGAAATCGCCGATGGCGGAAAAGGCCTGCCGCCGGAATTTACGTCCTTTGAAAACGACGTCAAAAGCCTGGGAATGAGGGTGGTACGCGGTCTCGTGCAGCAGTTGAAAGCCAAGATCGAAGATCAACGGCCGAGTGCGCGATTTTTGATCCGCTTGCCTCGCAATCCATAACAATTGTCCCGGGCGATGAATCGGTTCTGGCGCCTCGTAGCGGAATTGTCAAAACCGCACAAAGCCCCTTCCGAATATGGCTATACCAGCCCTTTTGACGCATAAGCTGATCATTACCACGATCGTGACGGCTGCTGGTATGAGCGCGGGCTCTCTCCCGAAGGAGACGTGCATGCCCGCACCCGACCAGCGTAACGTTCGTAACTTGCTGCTGAAGGCTCTGCCCGTCGATGCCTTCGACCTGCTCACTGCAGATGCCGAAACGGTCCACCTGCCGAGCAGGCATGTCCTGGTCGAATCCGATCAGCCGAATGAGCATGTCTGTTTCATTGAGGAGGGTCTGGCGTCGATGGTGGCGACCAGCGCCGAAGACGAAGCTGTCGAAGTCGGGCATGTCGGATACGAGGGCATGGTGGGAGCCCATGTCGTCCTGAAGACCGATACGACGCCCAACCGCACCTTCCTTCAAGTCGCCGGCTCTGGCCTGCTCGTCGCCGTCAAAACCCTCAAGCGGGTGTCGGCCGAATTTCCGGCGGTCAACGATCTGCTTCTCAATTACGTGCATTGTTGCGACATACAGCTGTCCCAATCGGCTCTTGCCAACGGGCGCTACAATATGCATGAGCGGCTCGCTCGCTGGCTGCTGATGTGCCATGATCGTCTGGTCGGAAACGATCTGCCCCTCACTCATGAATTCCTGTCGCTTATGCTTGGCGTACGCCGATCGGGGGTCACCAACGAGCTGCATATTATCGAAGGGATAAAGGCGATCAGGGCCACCCGCGGAAATGTCAGGATCATCGATCGGGCAAAATTGGAAGAAATCGCCGCGGGCAGTTACGGCATACCGGAGCGGGAATATGAACGCCTGATTGGCCTGCCGATCCGGCGATCGGTTACTCGAAAGGTCTGATCGTTTCCGTGAAAGGGACGATCAATAGAACAGCGCCCTCTTCGTTACAAACCTGGATTTCCCTGGCTGAGATATCTTTCCCAGAAAGCACTGCTTGGCTCATCAGCGCTCTGGCGTCGCGTACAGCCTCATGCCTGGCGTCCTCGAGCGTCGCTAGCTCGGTACCTTCGAAGTCGGCGATCGTCCCTGCGCCGGAAACGATGTTGAAATAAAATCGTGGCATCGCCCGCCCCATCGCTGCGGAATCAATGCCATAAATTTCTAGTCAGTTCCTTAGAAATATTTCGCCTGCTGTCTCGGTTCGAAGATAGCGGAGGACGATCAAGAGGGTCCTGCCCACGACTGTTTTAGGCGCCTCAATGGGAAATCCTGCTGCTCTGGCCGCCCTTCAAATCGACCATTGTCGCGCGAAGTTGTAGGAGCTCATCAACGATCCTCTGCCAACACTCGTCGTCGGCTCTGGCGATCGATAGCATCGAAGCGCGGATCGTCTGAAGCAGACGAATGAGCGCCGGGTATCGACCGGCACCGCCGCCTGCAGCGTCGCCATCGCAGATTTCTTGAAGTTCATCAACGATCTGCCCCACGACAATCTGCCGATCGACGGCATCGAGCGCGGCCGGATCCGCGGCGATCGCCTTGAAATAGAGAAGTCTGTCCATCATAGCACACTGGTTAAGCCAATATTGACGGCAGGACGCAGCGTTTCGCAATGCGGTGTTTTCGTCGAAGTCGATACGCTGTCGAAATCCATATGCATATATCGCATCAGGCCACTGAGTTTGCGCTGGTCTCGAATGCCGCACTCGAACCAAGATACAAGTTCCCTCGCGACATGCTGCGCCGCCGGACTGGAAATGCCATATGACTTCTCTTGACACCATCCCTGCAAAACAGCCTGCAACATGGCGATATCACCAGGCTGCAGAGCCGGCTTCGTAATTCCAGAGTGCTGCGTCATCGTGTTCCTCCCAAGCATATGAGGCGATCCTAAAATTCCAAATTTTCGATTTCAACCGCTGGTGCGGAACCGTACGAGTCCGGATCCCTTTCACCTTGCCGTCGGCCAGGGAACCAACGCGGCACGATCGGGTTCGGCGGATTAAATGAACATGGTATGGCAAGCTTGAATATGATACCCACAGCCCTGCCAGAGCGGCCTGAAATGCCATTTGGCGGCATGATCACGGTCCAACCGACTTTTGCAGGCGTCCGCTATGAAATCGCTCAGTCCGGTCGCTGGAAAGACGATCGTCATCATCGGAGGCCCGGGCTTTGTCTCAGACGGCGTCAAGGAGGCATGGGCCGCCCGCCAAGCCATGGTCGTCATCAGCAGCGTCGATGTGGTCGCGATGCATAGCTCAGATGAAACCTTGGCATGCGACGCCGCGATCATCGACGTCACCATCCCCGACCAGGCGATGCTGACAATGAACGAATGGCTGGAGACGCGGCGAATACCCTTCGTCTTCGCTCAAGGGCATCGGTCCGAAGCGCTCTCAGCCGGCTTCGTCCTCAGCGATCGCCCCGCCGATATCAACGCGATCGTCGCCGCATTGTTCGGACCCGGTTCGGGTTACTATCACTAGATCCGTGCGCTTGCGTACGCAGCGTTGCGCTTGATGTGTGCGGACCTCATGATGATGGCTGCATAATTCAAAGCCTTTATTCGAGGAAAGGCACTATGCTCGATTCTCAGTCTGCTCACTTGATGGCCCTTGATTCAGCTGACCTCAGTCATCTGCAGGCGATTTTGAACACCATATGTCGCGAGACGGGAAAGCCTCTGCGAGCGCCTGAGACGCAGGAGATCGCGGCTTTGCTGATCAGCCTTTACCGACATGGAGTGGCAGACCAGAACAAATTGCTTTCGGTGGGTCGCCTGGCATCTGTCCGCAAGCGCCGCCGCTGAACGCCGATCACGCCAGTCTTGATCAAAAGATCACTCAGCGCCCAAGTGGACTGCCGATCAGCCGTCGATATTCCTCCTCCGCCGCGCCGTAGGAGCCATGCGCCTCTTCGATCAATCCGCGCCTGTTAAGAATGACGATCTGCCTTCGGGTGGACCTGATCAGACCTTTGCCTTCCAGCAGATGCAACGCAACCGTCACTCCGGCGCGGCGGACCCCCAGCATCACGGCGAGAAACTCGTGCGTCAGGGATATCGTCATGCCGTCCGTCCGGTCATGGACCATCAACAACCACCGCGCGAGCCGCTCTTCGAGTTTGGCGTGACCATTGGCCAGCACCGTCGACGTCGTTTGCGCAAGCAGCGTCTGGACATAGGCGAGAAGCAGGCTGCGCAAGGCGCGGCTTTCTTCCATGGCCGCGGAAAGGATGGGTGCCGGCAATTTGAAGCCATGGCCTGAGATCTGCATGAATGTCCGGTTGGCGGATTGATCACCGCCGAGCATCACGGCGGCACCTGTCATTCCCTCCCGGCCGACGATGCCCACTTCGATATCGCGCCCGCCTGGAAATCTTGCCACGATCGATGCAAGCCCAGACTCGGGGATATAGATGTCGCCGACCGGCGTATTCTCCATCTCAAGCATCAAGGGGACATCGAGAGTGATTGGCTCCAGATGAGGCACGATCAGATCGCGCTCTTGTGGGCCCAAAGCCCGCAACAGCTCATTTCTAAAATTCAATTGCTCGTCATCCATGTTTCGTCCACATGCGGCCGTCCTTCGCCCGTTGCTGCTGCGAACCTAACCATCTAGAATCGTTGAGCAATACACTGTGCCATACCGTACAGACGGTTCGAAGTCTGCGCGACCCTGTTCACCGTGAACAAGAGGGCCTGACGGTTTCGATGGCCGAAACCACTCGAATGACGGCCCGTCGGCTACCCCTCGTCGGCAGCCCCTTTCCGGTGGAAGTGGCCAGGCGACGAGGGTTATTTTCAGATGGAGAGCGTGAGCCGGAGCAGTCGGTCTCAGCGTTGGATTGGGGAGCGCCAAGACGGCATCGAGATCAGGACCTCGGACAATCCGCCCTCCAGGTAGCACACCAAGGCAGAGCCAAACGCGATTTGAACCCTCGGCATGACTCTTCTCAGTCGCAATGATTAAACATCAGATTATGTCGGACTTCAAAGCGCAAAGCGTGCTTTACACCTCTCAAGGACCCGCGCCACCGCGTGGTTGCACGAGCCACGACACCCTTTGCGGGAACAATTCGCAATGGCGAAGGTTAGCTGCACCTGAGCGCCTCATGTGGATCTAAGACATGACCTATCCAACCCCTTCTTCGCGCGTACTCATCTATTCTCACCCGTTTCGCGCTGTCCCACTTCATTTTTCAGCGGCGTGTTTTGTCGGAGCGTTGGCCACGGATATCGCCTATTGGCGGACCGCGGAGATGATGTGGACGAACTTTTCGTCATGGCTGCTGGCCGCTGGCCTGCTGCTTGGCGGAATCGCCGCAATCGGAGGCATTGCCGATTTCGCGACTGGGCGGCTGCCGTTAAGAGCAGGCATCGGATTGCTCTACGCGCTCGGCAATCTCGCGGTCTTTGTACTCGCGCTCTTCAACGCCTTCGTTCACAGCCGCGACGCATGGACATCCGTGGTTCCGACCGGCTTGACGCTGTCGGCGGTGACGGTGGTCGTCATTGTCATCAATGCGGTTCTTGGGCGGATGGTACAGCGGCAGTTTTTTGAGGACGCTGCATGATGAGCCGATCTTTTCTCTCCCGCAATCTCCGTGTCCTGGCCTTCTCGCTGCTTTGCGGTTGCAGCCTCGGCCTGACAGCCTGCAGCGAGAATGAAGCCGATCCCAGCAGCGAAATCGGTGCCAATCCGAAACTGCCCGCACAATCGCAATATCTCCTCCCGCCGATGCATATCGCCTCGGTCGTCGGGTGGAAGGAAAGCGAGACGCCAGTGGTTCCGAAGGGTCTTCAGATCAAGGCTTTCGCCACAGGACTGAAACATCCTCGCGCCGTCTACCTGCTGCCGAATGGCGACATTCTCGCAATCGAATCGGTCGCGCCGCCGGAGGCGGCCATCAAGCGCCCGAAGGACCTTGTCATGGGGTGGATCGAGGCAATGGCAACGTCAGGCGGCAAAGCGAGCACCGAAGGGAGCAACCGCATTACTTTGCTTCGCGATGCCGACGGTGATGGCGTGGCCGAGGTCAAGGAGACTTTTCTCGATCATCTCAACTCGCCATTCGGCGTGGCGCTTGTCGACAACGATCTCTATGTTGCGGCGACCGACGCGATCATCCGTTATCCCTATCAATCGGGTGAAACCAAGATCAGCGCGCCGGGCACGGTACTGACGGAACTTCCTGGTGGACCGATCGACCACCACTGGACGAAGAGCCTCGTTGCCAGTGAGGACGGCAGGTTGCTCTATGTCGGCGTCGGTTCGAACAGCAATATCACAGAGAATGGCTTGGAGGCGGAGAAGGATCGTGCGTCGATCTGGGAGGTCGACAGACAGACGGGACGCCACCGCATTTTTGCAGACGGCTTGCGCAATCCCAACGGATTGAGCTGGGAACCACAGACCCATGCTCTTTGGACCGTGGTCAACGAACGTGATGAACTCGGCCCCAATCTGGTTCCGGACTACATGACGTCGGTCAAGGATGGCGGCTTTTACGGATGGCCCTACAGCTATTTCGGCCAGAATGTCGACCCGCGGGTCGAGCCGCAACGGCCTGACCTTGTCGCCAAGGCGATCATTCCCGACTACGCGCTGAGCTCCCATGTCGCGCCTCTCGGCATGGTGTTTTACACCGCCCAAAATCTGCCGGCGCAATATCAAGGCGGAGCGTTCATCGGCGAACATGGAAGCTGGAACCGTTATCAATTCAACGGCTACAAGGTAGTCTATGTGCCCTTCAAGGAGGGGCGTCCGAGCGGCAAACCGGAGGATGTCGTCACCGGCTTCCTGCGAGGCGAGGACGAAACACACGGCCGGCCGGTCGGACTTGCCGTCGACAAGGCCGGGGCGCTGTTAATCGCCGACGACGTCGGCGATACGATCTGGCGCGTCACCGGCGCGCCTTAGCTCCTGGCGAACATAGAGATGGCAGCACGGCCTATTCGACGATGTCAGCCAATCATTTTCGACTGACGAATTTGTTGAACCGGCTTGTCCCATCCTCGGTCTTGTCCTGATAAAGAAAGGCCAGCTCGTTTTCATCGAAAATGGCGAAGAATTCGTCCCAGGAGATCTTTTCCAGGTTCTCTTCCGGCTCTCCGAAGTCAATCCGCAGTATGCCACCTTGCTTGGCGCCTTTGACACGGGAGGGTTGTCCCTTGCGCGCTTCCACCCATTTGCGAATTGCCGAATGATCGGTCGTCGTAGTTGCGGTTGTCATTGAAACCTCCGTTCGATTTCGGCCCCGCGGTCTCTCGCGGCACGGTGCCGAACCGATCTCACGAGGGAAAGTTCCAGGCGATAGCGTGCCTCAACATGACGCGGGCAAGAGGCAGAGATCGTCTCGCGCTGGAGCGGAGCTTCCGACACCTATGGAAAATCTGAGGAGGAATATGAGCGACTGATTAAGCCTCTCAGAAGATCGAAACGATGAAGGATCGCGATGGTACTGATATTTGATAACCGACATGCCGCAACAGATGCTCAGGTGAGATGACGGTGCGATAGCGCACGATCCCTGCATTTTGGCCGGAAAGGTTTATTGTATCACCCTGTATTTTAGGAGTTTGGCCATGAACGTTGCAGGGACGACGTCCATCCTTCTGATGGAGGATGAGATTTTCATCGCGATGGACGTGGAAGACATCCTTCATGGCGCCGGCTTCGATCGGATAGAGACAGTGTCGTCTTGTCGAGCAGCCGAAGAGTGGCTGACAGCGAACGATCCCGATCTCGTGGTGATGGACATCGAATTGACGGACGGGGTCGCTGGAGCGATTGCCAGATCTTTGCGCGACCGCAATATCCCATTCATCGTTTACACCGGTGCTCAGCGGAAGATGCACCCGGATGCCTTATCATTTTCCGAAGGCGTGTGGTTGGAAAAACCGTGCGAGCCGGCGACATTGCTGACGGAAGTCATGCGCTGCATACGTCAGGGGCCGACGTCGATTGTAGTCGATGGCTGCAGGGAAAGCAAAAAGACGCGATAGGGCCATCTGGCGGGAACATTGCCGTTGTTCTTTGGTTTGGCGAACCAAGGGAGAGGCAGATGAACCAGCAATCGGACGGTCGGGCTTTGATCATCTACATCGGCGCCATCACGTTAGTCGGGCTTTTGATCGTTTGCGGCTCAATAATCTCGTTTAACGCAAGCGGCAGAAATGACGAGCCTGTAAAGATTTCGACGGAAGTGAAGCCCTGATGGACAGGCCCGAAAACGATCCCATTCAGGCAACCCGTACCAGCGCTGAACAACAGCGAAATAGCCTTTCAGGTGGGCGGATTGCGGTCATCTTGATCGCGACCGTGGCCGCCATCGCCTTCCTGCTTTACACCATGATCCTCGTCTACGGGCTGGCGCACAGAACGTGACTGCATCCGTGGCGGATCTGCCTGGCATATTTGGGTGCTGGCCCAAGGACGCAAGCTCGGAACCTTTCATTGCGACAAAGGTTTGCGGTCTTTGACAAGCAGAGGACGAGTTCGATGCCCAATGCCGCCGATATATTGATAGACACGCTGATCGAGTGGGACGTGAAGGTCATCTTCGGCCTTCCTGGAGACGGGATCAACGGGGTCATGGAGGCGTTGCGCAAGCGCCAAGATCAGATCCGCTTCATCCAGGTCCGGCATGAGGAATCGGCCGCCTTCATGGCGAGCGCCTACGCCAAGTTCACCGGAAATCTCGGCGTTTGCCTTGCGACGTCTGGACCGGGAGGCACGCATCTGCTGACGGGTCTCTACGATGCCAAGCTCGACCAGATGCCGGTGCTTGCGATCACCGGAACGCAGTTTCACGACCTGATCGAGACCTTCACCCAGCAGGACGTCGACCTGACCCGCGTTTTCGACAATGTCGCTATCTACAATGCGCATGTCAGTGATGCCTCGCATATGGAAAATGTCGCCAGCCTTGCCTGTCGTTCTGCGCTTTCGCGCCGCAGTGTTGCGCATCTCTCCATCGCCAACGACATCCAGGAGATGGACTCGAAATCGCGCTCGAAACGCAACCGGCCAAAACACGTGCCGAACCGCTTTTTCGGCGGCCGCCAAGTGCCCGACGATAGCGAGCTCGATCATGCCGCCGAGATATTGAATAGCGCCCGCAAGGTTGCCATCCTCGCTGGCCGGGGCGCCGTCGGCGCCCAGGAAGAATTGCGCGAGACTGCCGACCTGCTCGCCGCGCCGGTCGCCAAAGCCTTGCTCGGCAAAACGGCTCTCGCCGACGACGATCCATTGACGACCGGCGGAATCGGAATTCTTGGCACTGGACCGTCGCAAGAGGTCATGGAGCAATGCGACTCCGTGCTGATCGTCGGCTCCTCCTTTCCCTATATCGAATATTATCCGCGACCCGAAGCCGCCCGTGGCGTGCAGGTCGACAGTGACCCCCAGCGGATGGGTCTGCGCTTCCCTATCGATGCTGGCCTAGTGGGCGACGCGAGGGAAACGCTGCGGCTCCTCAATGTCAGGCTGAGGAGGAAGATGGATCGCTCGTTTCTGGAACAGGCGCAAACAGCAATGTCCGGCTGGCGCCGAAAGATGGAAATGATGGAGACGGAGCGAAGTGCGCCCTTGAAGGCGCAGGCGGTGGTCCGCGCCTTCGGCAATCGCATTGCACCTGACGGTGTCCTCGTAGCCGATTCCGGACAGAACACCGAACTCGCGGCCCGCCATATTGATCTCGGCACGGGGAACCGGTTCGCCGTCTCGGGCGCGCTCGCCTCGATGGCCTCGGGCCTGCCTTACGCGATCGCCGCTGGCGTTGCCGATCCGAAACGACCGATTTACGCGGTCGTCGGCGATGGCGGGTTCGGCATGCAGCTCGGAGAGTTCTCGACGGCCGTCCGTCTCGCTCTCCCGCTGAAATTGCTGGTGATTTGCAACGGCATGCTCAATCAGATTGCCTGGGAACAGATGATGTTTCTTGGAAATCCGCAATTCGCCTGCGAGTTGGCACCGATCGATTTCGCCCTCGCCGCAGAAGCAATGGGAGGCCGCGGCTTCACGATCCGGGAGTTCGATCAGATCGAACCGACTTTGACTGAAGCTTTCTCAGTTGCCGGGCCTGTCGTCGTCCAAGCCTTCGTCGACCAATACGAGCCGATGATGCCGCCTAGGATGCCGAAAGACTACGCCAAGAACTTTCGCGATGCTCTTCCCGAGACGCCTGGTCATGAGGCGATCGAGGCAAACATATCCCGCTCGCCGCTTCGCGAGATGATGATCGCTGGCGAACAGCAACAGGAGATATCCGAAACTACGACCGATTTGCCGGGCACGCCGTGAACTGTGAGCTGGCGGAAAGAACATTGTGAGCAGTTTGTCTACTATCGATGACTGTCTTCGCGGCGTAGCGCATCGCTTGCGCAGCTTGTTGTCGCCCCTACCAATTGGGCTAATAGCCGGGGTTCTGGCTTGCGCTTTCGCCTTGGTTTTTCTCTTTCGCTACATCACCGATGCTGATCCGCACTTCGATTCAAAGACCGCCGCGTTAACGGCTGGCGACGCAACGAAAGGAAAATTGTTTTTTTTGGCCGCCGACTGCACGTCTTGCCACGCGACCCCGGGCCAGCCCGACCGATTGAAATTAGGTGGCGGTCTGGCTCTCGCCTCACCGTTCGGAATATTCAGGCCGCCGAACATCTCGCCGGATCCAACGGACGGAATCGGAGCGTGGTCGGTCGCCGATCTCGCCAATGCATTGATCGCCGGCGTTTCTCCCCGTGGCGAGCACTACTATCCGGCATTCCCCTATCCAAGCTATACCGGCATGTCGCTCGACGATGTGAGAGACCTTTACGCCTACCTGCAGACGTTGCCGCCGGTAGCCGGACGGCCGCCACCACACGATCTGGCTCTGCCGCTCAAATTTCGCCGTCTCCTTGCGTTTTGGAAGCTGCTGTTCTTCCGCGAGGGTAAGTCGGGGGCGACGGTCGGGGGCAACGCCGCTGATCGCGGCGCTTATCTGGTCGAAACGCTCGGCCACTGCGCCGACTGTCATTCGACCCGGAACGTGCTTGGCGCCATCAAGCCGTCGACACGCTTTGCCGGAGGCTCGGACCCCGAGGGCACCGGCTTTGTGCCGAACATCACTCCGCGCCGGATAGGCCACTGGTCTGAGGCGCAGATCGCCCTCATGCTTAGCACCGGTGAGACGCCGGACCATGGCCGGGTTGGCTCGTCAATGGCGGATGTCGTCATCAACACTGCACAGCTCCCGCAAGGCGATCGTGATGCGATTGCACGCTATGTCAAATCGCTGCCGCCTCGGCCGACGCCGCATCCGTGAGTTACTGCTCGTAGAGATAGGCGGCGAGATCCCTTGCCTCGGCCTCGGAAATCCCGGTTGCCGGCATGGCCGAATTCGCCGAAAACCGTTGCGGAAAAACGATCCATTGCACGAGGTTCTCCGGCGTGTTGTTGACGACGCCGCCGATGTAGACGCGTTGCCGTAGATCGGTCAGCGGCCCGCCGACCTTCCCGTCGGCGCCGGGAACGCCTGGGATAATGTGGCATCCCACACATCCATAGCGGCGAAATATCTCCGCCGCCCGCGTGGGGTCGCCTGATGTCATGGCGATGGCAACGTTCTGCCGCCTCTCCCGGTCTTTGACGATATTGGCTGCGACGCCGATCGAGACCAGTATCAGGACGACACCGGCCATGACGTAGCTAAGGCGAGCATAAGAGATCTGCATTGGCGCCTCTCTTGTCTATTGTATCGATCTGCAGCAACGCCATATCGAGCACCGCAGAACCGGGATCATCAGGATGAAGGTGATCAGTGCGCGCATGGATTCAGCAGCAGCGTCGCCGCCCCCTGTAGAATGAGAGCAAAGGCGAAGACGGCCCCAAACAAGACACCCACATTGCTGATGAAGCTGGCGCTGCGTGAGACAGCGGAGAGATGGCTCCGCCATGAGATCAGCGCGCCTGCCATAGCCAGAGCAGCTGACAGAAAAGTTGCGAATATGATCCATCCGGTTCCCGTGTCGCAATCTGCGGAGGGAAGCATCTGCCCGAGCTGGGTGCTTACGGCCCAGGCGGCCGGGGACAGTGTCAATCCTGAAATTCTTGCGATAGCGACACTCATTGGCGAGGCACCCAATAGATGCAGAGGTAGAGCGGAAGCCAGGCAATGACGACAAAGTTCCAATAAAGCGCGTTGTCCTGGACGTCGCCGTAACGACGGGCGTTGTCGCCGTGCCGGGAAAACATCAGACATGTCAGCACCAGCGTGTCGATCAGATCGGTAAGGATATGCGTCGTATGCAGTCCGAGCAGGGTCCAGACGATCGAGCCATAGGCGTTGTCATCCCAACTGATATGAAGAGCCGGAAATTCGAAAACGCGCAAAGCAAGCGGAGCAATGCCCAAGAGCGACATCACCACGAGGCCGAGCTGTACCCTTCTCAGTTTCTTATGCTTTGCCCAACGCGATACCATCATATTAGGGATGACGCTGATAAGAAGCAGGCCTGTCAGACACGTACCGGCCAGCAAGTCTGGCGGTGGCGCATCGATCGGCCACTGCGGTGCGAGGCTCATCAGGTAGAAGTAGACGGCAATCGCCAGGCCGAAGCCCGACCCTTCGATGAGCATGAAGGCTCCCGTCGCCCACCACGTCGGAGACGCAGTGCCCATCCCGTGCAGGGACAGTTTCGAGACGTCGAGCACAATCCGATCCTTCATGATTCATCCTCCGGGCTGCCCTTTGGCCAGAACCATCCGATCAATGTGACAGCAATCGGAATGGAGCCCCAGACGACGGCCCAAGGCGAGAACATCGACCAGATCAACATGACCGCTGTGGCGATCGCCGCCCAGAGCGGCCAGACGCTGTCACGTGGCGACGACTCGCGCGCTTCCGGCAGCGCTTCGACCACACTCGTCACCAGAAGCTCCCGACGATCCGTTCTCAGCCCGCTTGCAACCGCCAGCTCGCCATCGTTCGGCGAAAGCGCTTCGCGCGCATCCACGACGGGAATGCGGCGAAAATTATAGGACGGCGGCGGCGAAGATGTCGCCCATTCCAGGGTCGTTGCCTTCCAGGGATTGGGGCCGGCGGGCAGGCCGTTTCGCCAGCTGCGGACGACGTCGACGAAGAAAACGAGGAAGCCCAGTGCCAACAGGACCGCACTCAGACTGATGAACAGGTTCAGACCGGCCCAGGGCAGCTCGGGCTGATAAGTGTAGACGCGACGCGGCATGCCCAGCAGGCCGAGAAGATGCATCGGAAAAAACGTCAGGTGAAAACCGATGAAGATCAACCAGAACGCCCAACGGCCCAGCCGTTCGCTCATCATCCTGCCGGTCATCTTGGGAAACCAGTAGTAAATGGCGGCTATCAAGGGAAAGACAGCGCCGCCGATCAGCACGTAATGAAAATGTGCGACGACGAAATAGGTGTCGTGCACTTGGGTGTCAAAAGGAACCGACGCCACCATGACTCCGGTCAGACCGCCGATTACGAATGTGGCGACGAAGCCGATCACGAACAGCAGCGGCGTTCGAAAGACCGGTCGCCCCGCCCACATCGTCGCCAGCCAGCAGAAGATCTGGATACCGGCCGGGATGGAAATCGCCATGCTGGACGCAGTGAAAAAGCTCTCTCCGAGCCGCGGCAGCCCGACCGTAAACATATGATGCACCCAGAGCCCGAACGACAGCACGCCGGTGGCGATCATCGCCATCACCAGCGGGAGATAACCAAAGAGCGGACGCCCGACGAACGCCGGCAGGATGGTCGACACCATTCCGACGGCTGGCAGAAAGATGATGTAGACCTCGGGGTGGCCGAAGAACCAGAACAGATGCTGCCACAGCAGCGCATCGCCCCCTTCCGCCGGGTTGTAGAACTGCGTTCCGACGAGGCGGTCCAGGATCAGCGTCGAACTGGCGAACATGATCGCCGGCATGGCCATGATGACGAGGAACGACATGACAAGCATCGCCCAGACAAGCACCGGGATCCGGTCCAACGACATACCCGGTGCCCGTTGCTTAAAGACGGTGACCACGATTTCAACGGCGACCGCGAGCGCCGAGAGTTCGGTGAAGGTGATCATCTGCGCCCAGATATCGGCGCGTTTGCCCGCACTATATTCGGGTCCCGATAGCGGCACGTAGGCAAACCAGCCGACATCGGGGGCGGTGTCGAGCGCGAAGGACAGCCAGAGCAGGACTCCCCCGAAAAGGAATACCCAATAGGAAAAGGCGTTCAGCCTCGGGAACGCGATGTTGCGGGTGCCGACCATGAGAGGCACGAAGTAAACGCCGATGGCTTCCATCACCGGGACGGCGAAGAGGAACATCATGTTCGACCCGTGCATGGTGAAAATCTGGTTGTAACGGTCGGGGCTGATGAAGCGGGCTTCCGGCTGCGCCAATTGCAGGCGCATGGCGAGCGCAAGCAATCCGCCGAGGATGAGGAAGATGAAGGCCGTCACGATGTAGCGTCGGGCGATGACCTTGTGATCGACGGATGCGACGGCGCCCCAGAAACCCGGGCGCGAGCCCCAGATTGTCGTAAGCTGGCGCTCGACCTCGGCATCGGCAAGCCCGGTATCGGCCGGAACCGCTGAGGCTTGATCCTTTTTCATCGGAGACTTTCCATGTAGGCGGAAAGCTGCCGCAGCTCATCGGCCGTCAGCGGTACCATCGGCATGTTGTTTCCGGGTTTCAGGGTCTGGGGATCGGCAATCCAGGCGGCGAACGAGCCGCGGGTGGTCTCAAGCAGGCCGGCTGCGATAGTGCGCCGCCCCGCGACATGGGTGAGGTCGGGTCCGGTTGATCCCGATGCGGACGTTCCGCGGATCGCGTGACAGGCGGCGCACTGTTTTGCCAGAAAGACCCCTTGCCCGGCGATCGCCTCGGCTTCGGTCGGCGTTGCGGCATCGAGGCGTTGCCTGGCCAACCAGCGCTGATAGTCCGCATCGTCTTCTGCAATGACGGCGAAGGCCATGTGGCCATGCTGAAGACCGCAGAATTCGGCGCACTGGCCACGATAGATACCTGGCCTTTCGGCCCGCAGAGTCAGGGTATTTTCTCGCCCCGGGATAAGATCCAACTTGCCTGCGAGGCTCGGCACCCAGAAGGAATGAATGACATCGACCGCCTGAAGTCGAAGGCGGATGGTTTTACCCACGGGGATGTGAAGCTCGTTCGCCGTCTGGAATATCTGCGTTTGATCGTGATCGGCATAAATGAACTGCCACCACCACTGCTGGGCCCGGACAACGACCGTCACATCGGCGTTTCCACCGCTGTTCAAGGCGCGGGTCGTATAGAAACTTGCCACGGTGAGGATGCCGATGATGAGCGCAGTGGCAGCAGTGGCCGTCGCAACGGCGATCGTCATCGTCCGCTCCGAGCGATTATCCGGGCCCGCGGAGTGGTTCCTGCGGGGCACCAGCGCGAATGTCAAAAAACCCACCACGGCGAGCCAAATGATGGCAGCTACCCACGCAATGAAGATGATCAGGTTCTTAAGCGCAATGGCCGCTTCACCATGAGCGTGGAGTACCGACTGCGCAGTGCTGCACCCGGAAAGCATGATCAATAGCGCGAGCGGCAGACAGCGGAGCTTCACGGCGATGGCCCCTGCTGAGGATGCAGCGGGATTGGACCTTCCTCGAAAAATTTGGCGGCGGGCGCTCGGTTTTCGGCCGGGCGCGTATATCGATCGTCGTTGCGGCCGGGGGCGACAGGGTTGGCGGAATAGGCTCCGATCGTCTTGACATAGCCGGCGAGCTGCCAGATCTGATCGATCGTCATCCTGTCTTTGAAGGCCGGCATCCCATGCGGCCGTCCGTCGCGAATGGAGGCGACGATCGACACCATTGAAGGGCCATAGAGCCACCATCCGTCGAGGAAGGACGGACCAGCCCCGCCTCTGCCGTCACCGTGACAGGACGCACAACCGAACCAGCTGTAGAGCCGCTTACCCTGGCTTAGATCGTAGCCAGTCGCCTCATAAGGCTTGTTGAGCGCAAAATAGATTTCCGGGGGCGCGCCGCTGATCCCGTTTGCCATCAACCGGATACCGTCCAGCGCCGCCGCTACCGGCGGGTCGACACGGTACTGCCTCGGCTCCCGCAGCCAACCGATAGCGGCGGCCAAGATGATGGCAAGGATTAAAACTAAGATGCTCGAATACCAGCCAAGGCTCCCCTTCAAAATCTTCTCCGGCATCGCTTGATCCTCTAGAGCATGATCCCGAACGCATGACCGGATTTCGGATGACATCATGCTCCAGCTATGTATTGTGAAACAGAATTCGGTCTTGGGCCGACTGATCTCCTAAAATCATCCTGTTTATAAGCCATTCACTCGAGTGGTGCTGTTTCACATCGACTGAGGCGGACTGGCAGCAGCTTGTAAGATGGCGTTTTGGCCTTCTCGTCGTGGTGGTCGAGTGGAAAGAGCGGATTGGCTTCAGGGTAATAGGCTGCGCAACATCCGACCGGAATGTCGTAGGGGACAATTCTGAAGCCGGAGATCATGCGTCTAGTCTCGGGCTCAATGGCCGTCGACAGATCGACAAAGTCTCCGGCGACAAAACCCAACCGGGCAATATCGGCGGCGTTCACAAAAACTACGCGGCGCGTACCGTCGATGCCCCGGAAGCGGTCACTGTAACCATAAATCGTCGTGTTGAACTGATCGTTTGACCGTAAGGTCATAAGGTGAAGAACTCGTTCGTCGCCAACGCCTTCGAACTGCGGAAACAGGCGTTGCGGAGTGATGAAATTCGCCTTGCCGTTCGGAGTCACCCAGCGGCGCTCCCTGGCTGGCAGCGGCCGTGGAAAACCGCCGGGCTGGAAGAGCCGCCGGTTGAATCCCTTGAAGGTCTCCGGATATGTCCGCTCGATGGCATCGCGAATCTCGGAATAATCCGCAACCCAGCTATCCCAAGGCACGGGGCTTTCCGGCAACGTCGCCTTCGCGATGCCGGCGATGATGGCCGGCTCGGACAGCAGGTCCGGGCTGGCCGGCGTCGCCCTGCCCCGCGAGCCGTGGAAATGTGCCACCGAACTTTCCATCGACACCGCCTGCGGGCCGCTTGCCTGCTTATCGATCTCCAACCGGCCAAGACACGGAAGAAGGTAAGCGATCTCGCCATGGATGACATGGCTTCGGTTAAGCTTAGTGGCAATCTGCACGGTCAGGCGTAGCTTTCGCCATGCAGCTTCCATCGCCTCCGTCTCAGGGGCTGCGCGCAGGAAATTGCCGCCGAGGCCGACGAAGGCCCGGCTTTCGCCGCCCAGAATGGCTTTGCAGACATCGACGGTCGTGTGACCCTTCCAGCGCGGCGGATCGAAATGATAAAGTTCCGCCAGCTTGTCCAGCGGTACAAGACCCGGCTTTTCGGTTATGCCGACCGTGCGCTGCCCCTGGACATTGGAGTGGCCTCTGACGGCGCAGATATTGGCGCCGGGCTTGCCAATATTGCCCCGCAACAGGGCAAGATTAACCACCATCTGAACATTTTGAACGCCCATGACATGCTGTGTCAGCCCCATCCCATAGACCATAAGAACCGCATCGGAAGCGGCATAGGTACGGGCCGCGTGCGTCATCTGCTCGCGGGTCAACCCTGATACTCGTTCCAATTCTGGCCACTGATAGCCCCGCGCGGCGGCGGCGAACTCCTCGAAGCCGGAGGTGTGTTCGGTGATGAAATCATGGTCCAGGACGTGTTTTCTATCGACCGCCCGCATCGAGGCCGCAAAGGCAACGGCTGCCGCATTGGCAGGATCGCCGGGCACTGCATCGGATCCAGCGACTCTGCTGAAACCGGAGCTATGCAGGGCGTCGTCGGCCTCTATCAAAGCCTTGCAGACGCCAAAGATGGCCGCGACGTCCCCACCGTTCTTGACTTGATAATATTCGCTGGAAATCGGTGTTTCCTTACCCGTCAGCATCTGGCTCGGCGCCTGCGGATTGATGAAGCGCAGTAGCCCCGGTTCTCTCAGCGGATTAAAGGTTACGATCTTAACACCACGGTCGACCGCATCCTGAAGGTCATGCAGCAGACGTGGCGACGACGTTCCGACATTCTGGCCGATATAGAATATGCAGTCGCAATTTTGAAAGTCGGAAAGAACCGCCGTGCCGACGGAAGCGCCGATGCTTTCCGGCAGCGCGACCGATGAACTCTCGTGACACATGTTGGAGGAGTCGGGCAGATTATTGCTGCCGAAGATGCGAGCGAAGAGCTGATACATGTAGCATGTCTCGAGCGAAGCCCTGCCCGACGTATAGAAGTCCACCTTCTCCGGCGAAATCGCCCGCAATTCGCGGCCGATCTCTTCGAAAGCGGCAGCCCACGAGACCGGAACATATTTATCCGCTGTCGGATCCCATCGCATCGGATGGGTGAGACGCCCCTGTTCCTCCAGGTCGTGGTCGCGCCAGCTTTCGAGTTTGGTCAGGGTATGCGCCGCGAAAAAAGCCCGATCTGCTCGTTGATTTGTCGTCTCCCATGTCGTCGCCTTGGCGCCGTTCTCGCAAAATTCAAGCGGATGGGTCTTGGCGGGTTTGGCCCAGGCGCAGCTTACGCACATATATCCATCCGGCTTGTTCTGATGCGCCAAGAGCGCTGGGCCCGAGAGGGGGATATGTTCGCGGACAAGGATTTCTCCCACCGATTTTGCCGAGCCCCATCCGCCCGCTGGCCCGCTGTCAAATCCGATCTTCGGTGTTCTTCTGGGTTTTGACGTCATGGTTTTGAACTATCCCGAGAGTTATCGCAACTGCTGCTGATGCCCTGCGGGGCAGCCGCCGGTCGGACATCCAGTCCTGACACTGGAAGGTCGAATCGACTGCCGCCAGTGTTGCTGCCAAACTCCCGAAAGGACCCGTTGTTCCGCGGTCGCGGAGATGCGGTTGGGACCCGCCGGAATTCTGCCACATCATGCGGTAGTGCACCGATGATCAGGCGGGCCTTGGGCCCCTTTTACGCTGGCGGCGGTTTTGTAGTTCCCCGCCGGTGCATTTTCTCTTCGATCTCGTCCAGTACCTCTTCCGGCCTCACCTGCTCCTTTAGTTCCTCGAGCTCTTCTGTCGTCTCGATTTCGATGCCGAGCTTCTCGGCAATGGCTGAGACCAGGGTCAGCAACTCCGTCGTCTCATGCTCTGCCAGAAGACAGATCTGCAGGTTGAGATCGGCGCGCTTGTCGTCAGCTTCCGCCATACGATTTTGGCTGATCAGCACGAATGTCGAGACGAAAATGGCTTCGACGGAAGCGACCATCGCCAGAATGACAAATGACGGGTCGAAGACCGGCATGAGCGGAAGCAGGCCGGTATTGAAGATGATCCAGAGCGTAACGACCAGCAGGTGCAGGTAGACGAACTTCATCGATCCCGCGAAACGGGTAATGGCATCGGCCACCCGCTCCTGCCGGCTCGATTGTCGCGCCTCCTCCTCTCGCCGCTTCAGCAGAGCCTCGATGTTGCGGTCGAGACGTCTCGATATCGTGCTTTGCTTCTGCTCGGATCTCGGCACCGACATTGAATCTTCCATATTGGGAAATCCAAACCTCCTTGAAAGCAGAGAGTTCCGCGCGTAGCAGTGCTGCTCATTTCACCGGCGAACCGGCGATTCGCGATGGCTTGGCTTCCCGCTCCCGCCGCTTTCACAGCTGTTCAGAGACGACCGGATGAATTCCACGGCCCGCTTACCTATGCCGGGAAGCGCCAGGAGTTCGTCGTCGGTCATGGAGGACAATTTACTGACACGCTTGATGCCGCTGGAAAAAAGCGCTTTGACGATCCAGGCAGGAATTTTGCTGCGGGCGAGCATATCGCTCGAGGCTCCCGGCGGCTTTGATGTCTTCCCTGCTGTTCGAGAGGCCATGTTCATCCCGCAGATGATTTGCGACCGCCAAAACCGGAAAGAGGCTCGGCGGTTCCAGCCGATTCACCGATGACCGCAAACAATTTCGTCCGGTCGCCCCGACGCCGCCGCTTCATCCGCGCCGATAGATGTCGTCGATGATTTCGGCGACCTCGACAAGGCGTTCGCAGGACGGATCGTAAGCCTGACCACTGGCGAGCCGGGCGGCCCAGTCCGCTGCCGCCCGGCCACCCCAATCGTCGGGAGGCCGGACAATTTCTTCGGTCGATGTGCCGCGGAAGCGATAGGCCGCAAAGTCATAGAACGACCCGCCGACGTTCCTGAAAGATGCACCCCCCGATGTTCCGAAGAAGTCGGCGCCGATGACCGCATCGCATCCTGCCTGCAGCCGCCAGGAGCAGGCGAGGCGGAGGACCGCGCCAGTCGCCAACGTCAGGGTGGCAACAGCGAAATCTTCGACATCCCCCGTTGCGCTGATTGGCTCGCCGCCTTTCATCAGGGTACTCGTGGTGTCGACCACCTCGGGAAACTCGAGGCACCAGAGCGCCATGTCGATGAGGTGGACGCCGAGGTCGATCACGCATCCTCCGCCCGACAGCGATTTGTCGTAAAACCAGGATTTGTCGGGACCGTAGGCATTGTGGAAGACCAGATCGGCGGCGAAGACCGTGCCAAGCTCGCCTGATCTGAGCAAATCGCGGATGCGCTGCATGCCTTGCGTGTAACGATAGGAGAAATCGACGCTCAACAGCCTGTCGGCTGATCTGGCGGCGGCCACGACCGCTGCCGCTTCCGCGCCAGATCGGCCGAGTGGCTTCTGACAGAATACTGCAACCCCAGCCTGTAGCGCCCGGATCGACTGCCCGGCGTGCAGGGCGCTCGGAGTGGCGATGACGACGCCGTCGAGGTCGAGCGACAGGAGCGCATCGAGATCGGCGACGATTTCCGCATCCGGCGCAAGGCGCAGGGCTTCTTTCCGCATGTCTTCGGAGGGATCGGCGATGGCAACAGCTTTGGCCATCTGCGTGCGGAGGATTGCTTCCATTCTATTTCTGCCGATCCAGCCGACACCGAGGAAGCCGAGTCTGACAGGCTTGACCCGCATCTGCAGAGAGCGCTCTACCAACCTGTTCATCAGCACGTCACCATCGCCTTGAGGAAACCATCCGGCCTGTCCCGAGTGGCGTCGAGCGCCTCGCCCAGGCCCTCGAGCGGATAAACATGGGTATAGAGCGATGATGGATCGAGCCTGCCGGAAACGACCGCTTCGATCGCCTGGCGCATGCCGCTGATATAAATCCTTGGATCGCGTTCATGAGCATTGATGACGTCGAGGCCACGCCAGTTCCAGAGCTGCATATTGACCTGCCTCGGACCGTCCTGATGGTATCCGGCCACAACCAGCCGGCCGCGCTCCGCGGTCAGTTCGCCGGCGAGATCGAGCGGCCACTGTTTGCCGACCGCCTCTATGACGCGGTCGCAGAAAGCACCGTTGGTCAACACTCTCACAGCTTCGATGATCCGCCAGTGGTCGTCCATCGCCAGTACTTCGGCGGCGCCCATGCGCTTGGCGGTCTCGAGGGAAAACGGACGGCGCGAGATGGCGATGACGCGCGCACCGGCGCCGCTGGCAAGCTGCGTCAGCAAGGCGCCGAGAAATCCGATACCGATAATGGCGACGGTCTGGCCCGGCTCGATGCGGCTGCGCCGGAATATGTTCATCGCGCAGCCGAGCGGTTCGCCCGGAAAGGGTTGGCCGTCGAGCGCCGGCGGCAGCGGCACGACCATGTCGGCATCCGCGATATCGTGGGTTGCGTAGGCATGATATGAGAGTGCAGCGACGTGGTCTCCCAGGCTGAGGCCAGACACCCCTTCCCCAAGCGCATCGATCCTGCCCCATCCCTCGTGACCGAGACCACCCGGCTCCGTCGGAAAGGTCATCCATTCTGGCCCTGCCCAGGGCGCAAGATTGGAAGCGCACACGCCCGACCCTTCGATCCTGATCCTGACCTGGCCCGGCCCTGGCTGGGGAAGAGGCCTCTCTTCGACCGATATTTGTCCGGGGCCGGTGATGATTGCCGCCCGGATCGCTCCCTCGGTCGCCCTTGGCAACACGTTCATGAGTTGCTCCTTCATCTAATTGGCCGGCTTGGTGTTGGCAGACGTCGTTGCCGCAGTGTGGCTCCGATTCCGACCATCGACCTCTCACCAGGTCGCCGCTTCTCAATCTTCGAGACGTTATTTCGCTTATAGATTGGCCGCCGAACCAGCGACGCCGCCAGTTGTTCCGGACGATGTCAAAGAACATGTCAAAGAAGATGACATTGATGCAGGAACAATCTTCGCCTCGGTTGGTTCGGCAGGTCATCTTCAACTTGAGCGGACGGAAATCAGATGGCGATGATCCTTGTAACTGGCGGCTGCGGCTTCATCGGAAGACATGTTGTCGAGGAGCTTCTCGACAATAGGTATGAGGTACGGGTTCTCGATGCATTGATCGATCAGGTTCACGGCGATGCTGAAACGTCGCTGCCGGAGGCTGCCGAAATCATCCGCGGCGACGTCAGAGACAAGACTGCGGTCGAACGGGCTCTGTTGGGTGCCGATGGCGTCATCCACCTCGCTGCGGAGGTCGGTGTCGGACAGTCAATGTACGAGATCGCTCGATATGTCGGGGGCAATGATCTTGGCACCGCGGTTCTTCTGGAGGCGATGATCGGCCGCCGACCCAAACGCGTTGTCGTCGCCTCGTCTATGAGCGTCTATGGCGAGGGCCGCTATGAAACCGCCGACGGTGCGCAGCTCGACCTGGTCAGGCGGCGCAGCGACGAGATCAAGGCCGGTCAATGGAATCCGCGCGGCGCTGACGGCAAAGTCCTGAGGCCGGTTGCGACGGATGAAGAAAAGCCGGTGGATCTCTCCTCGATTTATGCGCTGACCAAGTATGCGCAGGAAAAACAGGTCCTGATCTTTGGCGAAGCCTATGGCCTCGAGGCGGTGGCGCTCCGTCTCTTCAACGTGTTCGGCGCCGGCCAGGCCTTGTCCAATCCCTATACCGGAGTGTTGGCGAACTTCGCTTCAAGGCTCGCCAATGGTCAGCCGCCGATGATCTTTGAGGATGGCGAGCAGCGGCGAGATTTCGTGCATGTGCGCGACGTCGCGCGCGCTTTCCGCCTGGCGCTCGAAAAACCCAATGCGCCGGGACATGTGATCAATATCGGCAGCGGTCAGGCCTATACGATCGCGGAAGTCGCAACGCTTCTCGCCGATGCGATGGGCGTGCCTGAGATCCTGCCCGAAATCATGAACAAGGCGAGGTCCGGCGATATCCGCAACTGCTTTGCCGACATTGCGAAGGCGCGTGAACTGCTCGGCTTTGAGCCGCGCTTCATGCTGGAAAACGCGCTCGGACCTTTCGTCGATTGGGTGAAACAGACCGGAGCGATCGATCGCGGCGCGGAAATGAAGCGGCAGTTGGAGGAAAGGGGGCTGGTATCATGACCATAGCCGCATTGTCCGCCGCGACCGGCACGTCCTCAAGATCCTATGGCTTCGTCGAATGGTTCCGCCCGGGCGAATACGAGCGGACGTCGCAGACGATCGCAGACGTCCGCATCAGCGGCGCCAGCTACTTGCGCACCCATCTGTCATGGGCCGAATACCTCGCTCCGGGTGGCGAAGCATGGTTTGACTGGCTGATCCCGAAGCTTGGCCGCGAGATCGATCTCCTGCCCTGCCTTCACTACACGCCGCCGTCCTTGTCGCGGACCGGAAGGTCCTCCGGCGCACCGGCCGATCTCAAATCCTATGCCGACTTCGTCGACCACGTGCTCACCCGATACGGTCAGTATTTCAGTCATATCGAATTGTGGAACGAGCCTAACAACCTGCTCGACTGGGATTGGCGCGAGGACAAGGACTTCCTGCTGTTTTGCGAGATGGTCGGCGCCGCCGCCTACTGGGCCAAACATCGCGGCTGGCAGCCGGTGCTCGGCGGGCCATGCCCCTTCGACCCCTATTGGCTTAACCTGATGGGCGAGCGCGGTGTGCTCGGCGTCGTCGATGCCGTCGGCTTCCACGGTTTTCCCGGCACGTGGGACAGCGAGGAAGGCACCTGGGGCGGCTGGGACATGCATCTCGGCGAGATGCGAAACATTATCGACCGCTTTAATGACAAGGCCGAGATCTGGATTACCGAAACCGGTTATTCGACCTGGCGCAACGACGAGATGGAGCAGGCACGGCGTTTCGTGAGGGCTCTGAGCGTGCCGGCCGACCGGATGTATTGGTATTCCTGGCGCGATGTGCCGCCGGACGTGCCGGTGCAGGAGGGCCTGTGGTTCGATCCGCGGCACTATCATCTTGGTGCCGTCACCCACGAGAATCAGCCGAAGCTGCTCGCGCGTTTGCTGATGGAAGGCGGCGTCGATCGGCTCGAGCAGGTCGCGCGGCTCGCCACGCCCAACCTCGACAAGGGAGCCGCCCCGATCGTCATCACCGGAGGCTGCGGCTTCATCGGCTCGAACCTCGCCGACAGCTACCTCCAGGACGGCGAAGACGTCGTCGTGCTCGACAATCTCGGGCGGCCCGGCGTCGACCAAAACCTCGGCTGGCTGACCGAGAGGCATGGGTCAAGGCTACATCCGGTGCTTGCCGACGTGCGCGACGCCAGAAGCATCGAGGCAGCCTTCGCCGACGCCAAAGCAGTCTTTCATTTCGCCGCCCAGACCGCGGTCACCACCAGCCTCATTCACCCGATCAATGACTTCGAGGCCAATGCGCGCGGCACGATCAATGTGCTGGAATCGGTGCGAAAGGCCGGTCGCCAGGCTCCGGTGATCTTTGCCAGCACCAACAAAGTGTATGGCGGGCTCGACGACCTTGCCATGCGGGAGGCCGAGGACCGCTACATGCCGGTCGATGAGACCGTCCGATCATACGGGATCGGCGAAGACAGGCCGCTTGATTTCTGCACCCCCTATGGCTGCTCGAAAGGCGTGGCCGACCAATACGTGCTGGACTATGCGAAATCCTTCTCCATCCCGACGGCCGTGCTGCGCATGAGCTGCATCTACGGCCCGCGCCAATTCGGCACCGAGGACCAGGGTTGGGTGGCGCATTTCCTGATCCGGGCGCTCGCCGGCGAACCGGTCTCAATTTACGGCGACGGCAAGCAGGTTCGCGATATTCTTCACGTCGCGGATGCGATTGCCGCCTATCGCGGCGTTCTCGATGGCATTGACGGGATCAAAGGCCGCGTCTTCAATCTGGGCGGCGGTCCGGCGAATGCCGTCAGCGTGCTTGCAGTCCTGCGCGCGATCGGCAGGCTGATTGGGCACCCGGTCGAAACCTCCTTCGACGACTGGCGATCAGGCGATCAGTATTTCTTCGTCGCCGACACCCGCAAGCTGCAACAGACTCTCGGCTGGAGTGCGCGTGTCGGCTGGGAAAGCGGACTGCAGCACCTCGCGGAGTGGCTTGTCGAAAATCGTTTCGGCGGCCGACCGCTCCTGCGCCGCGATCGGAGGGCCTCCGCATGATCCGTCGACGAGTCCGGATTTTGATGACCCTGGATGCGGTTGGCGGCGTCTGGCGCTATGCGATGGATCTCGCCGCCGGGCTTCGGCGCCAGGGGATGGAAATCGTCTTTGCCGGTCTCGGCCCCGCACCGTCGGCAACGCAGACCGCAGAGGCGAAAGCGCTGGGACAGCTGGTATGGCTCGATGCCCCTCTCGACTGGATGGCGTCGAGCAGGGCCGAAATATCAGCCGCGCCCACCGAAATTTCCCGCATTGCCAGGGATTATCACGTCGATCTGCTGCATCTCAACCTGCCGTCCCAGGCCGCCGGGATCGACACGCCGCTGCCCGTAGTCGTCGTGTCCCATTCCTGCGTCGTCACCTGGTTTGCCGCGGTGCGCCAGACGCTGGTGCCGCCGGATTGGGGATGGCAGTGCGATGCAAACAAAGAAGGTTTCGACCGCGCCGATGCCGTCCTTGCGCCAAGCATGAGCCATGCGGATGCACTGCAAGCCGCCTATGGTCCGCTCTCGCGGCTGAGGGTGGTCTACAATGCGAGCCGCGTCGGATCCGACCAGCGTCCAAAGAAGACTTTCGTCTTCGCGGCCGGGCGCTGGTGGGATGACGGCAAGAACGGGGTCGTCCTCGACAGGGCGGCAGCAGCAATGCCCTTGCCCGTCGTCATGGCAGGCTCTTGCTCAGGTCCCAATGGGCAGCGATTGCAGCTCAAAGACGCCGACGATCGTGGGCCGCTCCCCTATCCGAAGACCATCGCCTTGATGCAGAGCGCGCAAATTGTCGTATCGCCGTCCGTTTACGAGCCCTTCGGCCTGACCGCTCTCGAGGCGGCGCGATGCGGCGCGGCTCTGGTGCTGTCTGATATCCCAACCTATCGCGAGCTGTGGGATGGGTGCGCGCTGTTCTTCGATCCGCATGATCCCCAGTCCCTTGCAGCAGCGTGCATGCGCCTCTGCGAAGACGAGCAATTGCTCGCCGAACTCGTGGTGCGATCGCTGGAGCGCTCGCGAGCCTTCAGTTTGGAACGCCAGGCGGCATCGATGCTCGAAACATACGCGCGACTGATGAACGACATTTTCACCCCGGCAACGGCGGAGCAATCATGAAATTCCTGTTTTACACCCATTCGCTTGTTTCGGATTGGAACCACGGCAACGCTCACTTCCTGCGCGGCATCATGCGGGAGCTGACACGCCGCGATCACCAGGCGCTAGCGCTCGAACCCGAGGAATCCTGGAGCCGGAGCAACCTGCTCAGCGATCAAGGGCCGAGGGCGGTCGAGAAATTTCACGAGACGTTCCCGCAGCTTCGTTCGCAAATGTACGGACCGCATTTCGATCACGAGGCGGCGATCACCGAGGCGGACGTCGTAGTCGTCCATGAATGGACGGAGCCGGCTCTGGTGGAACGGATCGGCCAAGCCCGGCGCAGCGGCGCCGATTTCACCCTGTTGTTCCACGACACACATCACCGCGCCGTGTCGGCAAAGAGCGACATCGCCGGACTGACGCTTGAGGATTATGACGGCGTGCTCGCCTTCGGCGAGACGCTGCGGCAGCGCTATCTGCAGGCCGGTTGGGGCAGATCGGTGTTCACCTGGCATGAGGCGGCTGACGACGCGCTGTTTTATCCGAGGCCGGAGATCGAAAAGACAGGCGATCTCATCTGGATCGGCAATTGGGGCGATGACGAGCGCTCCGCCGAGCTGATGGAATTCCTCGTCCGCCCCGCGCGTGAGCTCGGGTTGAAGACGACCGTTCGCGGGGTGCGCTATCCCAAACAGGCGTTTGACGCTCTTGAGGATGCAGGCATCGACTATGGCGGCTGGATCGCCAATGCAGAGGCGCCGCTCGCTTTCGCCGGCCACAAAGCGACCGTGCATATTCCGCGGCGCCCTTATGTCGAAAACCTCCCCGGCATTCCGACGATCCGTGTCTTCGAAGCGCTGGCCTGCGGCATCCCGCTGATCTCAGCACCCTGGCAAGATGCCGAGGCGCTTTTCAGCTCGGGCAGGGATTATCTCGTCGCCGAGAATGGCCGGGAGATGTCGCGCCTGTTGCGTGAGGTGCTAACGGACGATGCTCTCGCGGCTGCGCTGGTCACATCCGGTCTCGAGACGATCCGGGCGCGGCACACCTGCCGGCATCGCGTCGATGAACTCTTCTCCATTCTGGAGCAATGCGGCACGGCGGGCGTCGTCGGCCAGCTGCCAGCCAAGGAGGCTGCCGAATGAAAATCGCCTTTTACGGATCAAGCCTGGTTTCCGCCTACTGGAACGGTGCCGCCACTTACTATCGCGGCCTGCTGCGCGCTCTGGCGCAGAAGGGCTACGACATCACCTTCTACGAGCCCGACGTCTACGAGCGGCAGAAAAACCGTGATATCGATCCGCCCGAATGGTGCAAGGTCGTCGTCTACCAAGGCACCGTCGAGGCGCTGAAGGAGGTGACGGCGGCTGCGGTCGAGGCCGATATCGTCGTCAAAGCCAGCGGCGTCGGTTTCGAGGACGATCTCCTGCTGCAGGAAGTCCTTCGCCATGCCAGACAAGGGGCTCTGAAAATCTTTTGGGATGTGGATGCGCCGGCAACGCTCTCAGAGCTGCGGCAGAGTCCCGAGCACCCGCTTCGCAAATCCCTGGGCCGGATCGACCTCGTCCTCACCTATGGCGGCGGCAACCCCGTGGTCGACGCCTATCGCAGCCTCGGGGCAGCCGACTGTGTGCCGATCTATAACGCGCTCGATCCTCAAACCCATTATCCGGTGCAGGAGGAGGCGCGGTTCACCGCGGATCTTGCCTTTCTCGGAAACCGTCTGCCTGACCGCGAAGCGCGGGTCGAGCAATTTTTCCTCGAGCCGGCTGCCCGCTTGCCACAGCAAAATTTCCTGCTCGGCGGGTCCGGCTGGAGCGACAAATCCATGTCTTCGAATACCGTTCACATCGGGCATGTCCCAACCCGTGACCACAATGCTTTCAATGCGACGCCGAAAGCCGTGCTCAATATTTCCCGCGCCAGCATGGCCGAAAACGGCTTTTCGCCGGCAACCCGCGTTTTCGAAGCCGCCGGCGCCGGCGCCTGCCTGATCACCGACTACTGGCAGGGCATAGACCTGTTTCTCAAGCCCGGTGACGAAATCCTGGTGGCGCGGGACGGCAAGGATGTCACCGATCTTCTGACCGGCCTGACATGGCCGCAGGCTAAGGCGATCGGACAGCGGGCGCTGAGACGCGTGCTTGCCGAACATACCTATAGCAATCGCGCCGAGACCGCCGATGCCATCTTCCGCGCCCGCGCCACGCGAGCGGAGGCTGCCGAATGACCAGTCCTCTTGATATCGTCATCCTCGGCCTCTCCTTGTCGTCCTCCTGGGGCAATGGTCACGCAACGACCTATCGCGCCCTCATCGGCGGCTTGCGCGCTGAGGGGCACCGGGTGCTGTTCCTGGAACACGATGTGCCCTGGTATGCAGCGCATCGAGATCTTCCCGACCCTGACTTCTGCCAGCTCGTCCACTACAGCGACATCGATGAGATGATCGAAAAACATGCCGATCGTATCAAGGCGGCGGACGCGGTCGTCATCGGGTCTTATGTGCCCTCTGGCGTGACAGTCATCGACAGGATCGCCGCCCTGAAGCCGCGGCGCCTTTGCTTTTATGACATCGATACGCCGGTCACGCTGGCGAAACTCGACCGTGGCGACGAGGAGTATCTGGCGCGCCGACAGCTTGCGACCTTCGACGGCTACTTCTCATTTTCCGGCGGTGACGTGTTGGCTAGGCTCGAACGCAGATACGGCGCGCGCAAAGCGATCGCTCTCTACTGCTCCGTCGATGCGAGCCGATACAAATCGACCGGCGAAGCCTTCCGCTGGGATTTCGGCTATCTCGGCACCTATAGCCCCGACCGGCAGCCAACGCTGGAGCGGCTGCTGATCGAGCCTGCCCGGCAGCTGCCGCATCTAAGCTTCGTGGTTGCCGGTCCTCAATATCCCGGGGATATCGACTGGCCGCCAAACGTCGAGCGCATCGAGCACCTGCCTCCCCCTGATCATCCGAGCTTCTACAGCCGGCAGCGTTTTACGCTGAACGTCACTCGAAGCGACATGATCGCAGCGGGCTGGTCGCCGAGCGTGCGGTTGTTCGAGGCCGCTGCCTGCGGCACGCCGATCATCAGCGACGACTGGCGCGGCCTGGACGAGCTCTTTGCCGACCGTCAGGCAATCATCATCGCCAAAGGATCGGGGGATGTCGTCGACGCCCTGACAACCACCTCTGCCGCAGGGCGTCGTGCGCTGGCTTCGGCCGCCGCGGCGACGGTGATGCAGCGCCATACCGGCGAGGTGCGGGCTCGTGAACTCGCCGCCGCCCTGCGAGAACTGCCAGAAGAAGGGGTGAACGACAGCGCCCCCGAACCTCAATCCATTTCAGCCTAGGAGACGCATGATGCTGCAAAGGACGCGAAACGGAAGAGTGAAGACTGTGCTGGTCGCCGGAGGAGCCGGTTTCGTCGGTTCGCATTTATGCGATGCGCTGCTGGCACGCGGCGACCGAGTGATCTGTGTCGACAGCTATATCACCGGATCGGAGGACAATGTCCGGCCGTTGATCAACCATCCGAAGTTTCGTTTGGTCGAAAAGGACATCTGCCATCTCCATAGCCTCGACGAGCCTTTGGACCAGATCTACAACCTCGCCTGTGCGGCATCGCCCCCACAATACCAGGCAGACCCGGTGCATACGATGATGACCTGTGTCGCGGGCACCGGCAATTTGCTTTCGCTGGCCGAACAGCATCATGCCTCGCTCCTGCAGGCGTCGACGAGCGAGGTCTATGGCGATCCCGTCGAGCATCCGCAGACGGAGGACTATCGCGGCAATGTCAGCTGCATAGGCCCGCGCGCTTGCTACGACGAAGGCAAGCGGGCGGCGGAAGCGCTTTGCTTCGATACGCTGCGGGCCGGCAAGGTGGACGCACGTGTTGCCCGCATCTTCAACACCTATGGGCCGCGTATGCAGCCGAGCGACGGGCGGATCATCTCCAATCTGCTGGTGCAGTCCATATCAGGCGCGCCGCTGACAATCTATGGAAGCGGCGATCAGACGCGCTCCTTCTGCTTCGTCAGCGACCTCGTCGCGGGCCTGATGGCGCTGATGGATGTCGATCCCAATCCGGGCGTCCCGGTCAATCTCGGCAATCCCGGCGAATTCACGATCAACCAGCTGGTCGATATGGTGTTGGCCATGGTGCCGTCGACATCCGTTGTCGTCCACAAGCCGCTGCCGGAAGACGACCCTCAGCGCAGACGGCCCGATATCTCACGGGCAAAAGAACTTCTCGACTGGCATCCGACGATTCCGCTTGCCGAAGGTCTTCGTCTGACCGCCGAGTGGTTCATCGCCGCGGCCCGTCCTGACGGCGGCTTCGATGGCGCGCAGGTCACGCGGCGGTCGACTTGGCGGCGGCGTGCAAAAGCCGGACGCACCGCGATCGGCGTCTGACATGCGAGCGATAAATGACAAAGGAGAGCCGAGATGGATGCAGCACAGCCGACGAGAGATCAGGAGCTGCAAAAGCGGATTCAGGAACTCGGGCCGTGGTTTCAGAATTTGAACATCGGCGGCCACATGACAGCGGCCGATCATTTCCTCGGAGATTATCCCACCTTCAAATGGAAAGGGTTCCAGCATGTGCTGCCGGCCGATCTCAGCGGCTTCACCGTGCTCGATGTCGGCTGCAACGCCGGCTTCTATTCCCTCGAGATGAAACGCCGCAACGCCGCCCGTGTCGTCGGCATCGATCCCGACCCGCGCTACCTGGCGCAGGCCCGCTTCGCGGCGGAACAATTGCAAGCGGAAATCGAATTCCGGCAGATGTCGGTCTATGACGTCGCCCGACTAGGCGAGAAATTCGATCTGGTAATCTTCATGGGTGTGCTCTATCACCTGCGACACCCCCTGCTGGCGCTGGATCTTCTTTATGAACACGCTGTCGGTGACATGATGCTGTTCCAATGCCTCCAGCGCGGCGACGAGCGCATTCCCGACCTTAGGGAAGATTACGACTTTTCAGAATGGAACATCTTCGACCAGCCTGAATATCCGAAGCTTTTCTTTGTCGAAGAACGCTATGCATCCGATCCGACAAACTGGTTCATTCCCAACCAGGCGGCGGCCGAGGCAATGCTGCGCAGCGCCGGCTTTCGAATTGACGCCCATCCGGAACGCGAGGTCTATCTTTGCCGACGAGGCCAACGCCATTATGCGGTAGAGCCGCCCCTGGTAGTAATGATCTAAAGACTATCGTTGCTGCGGATCGCCACTGCGACGAGGAATGGATTTCAATGAGGCGGAAAGCCTGCCGCAGCATGCGGTGCACTGGCCCCAACCCGCTGCCTGCTGAGCCGTAGCCGAATATCGAAATGGTTGAGGGTGCCGGGCAGATCGTCGACTGTCAGAGATGGCTGAAGCAGCATGACATCAGTCCCCGACAACAGCGTGCCAATGGCAAGGCTTGCAATCGTCGGTACGAGGTTGTGGGCTGGACATATGGCAGCGCCGGCGCTGAAAGGCACGAATCCGATCGCCGGCAACGCGTCGTTCGGTCCCCAGATACTCGGTTCCATGCGGTTGGCATAAGCCCACTCCGGATCCCGGTGAAAAAAAGGCGCGAAGATAACGACGCCAGTGCCGCGCGCCACGGTCCTATCGCCGGTTTTGATATCCGCCGTCAGCTCTCTGAGAATGACGGGGGTCGTCGGCCAGAGGCGCAGCGCCTCGAGCAGGCAATTGCGCGTGAAAGGACGATCAAGTTCGGGATCTTTGGCTTCGTCAACGGCTTTGGCCCAGTAGCTCGGATGGCAGGCAAGCAGCGCAAGCGTCCGGAAAATGGTAATTCCGGCAGCGTCGAAGGCAAACAGCCATTGGGCCACTTGGCTTTCCAAACCGAAATCGCTGCCTTTCGGCAGCCGACCGATCAGACTGCCCTCTCCCGGCTGGCGCAGATATTGGCCGAGCTGCTGCTGAAACTGCCGGCGCTTGCGCCGATCGATGGAAGCTGCAAAAGCCCAATTCGCCCGGCTTCGAAGGTCGTTCAAGGTCTTGGTCAAAGTGACGTCGTTGCGTGCGAGATCGCCGAGTACGATCCGGCGGACAATCCGGAACCAGGCTTGCGAGAAAGCTGACCAATCGAGTTCGTTCCGGCCGTCGGAACCGATGCCGTTCAAAACCTCCAGGAGTTCGGTATCAACGATGGCCTTGAAGCGGGCCGTAGATGGATGCAGCCGGTCCGCGCTTGCCAAAGCATGTTCATGGATCGGCCGAAGCTCGGCTCGCTGCGAGGCGTCTGAAATGAGCACGTTTTCCGGTTCGAAATGCGCAAGAGCGGCACGCTTCTCCCGGGTTGCCGTGTCAAATGGCTGGGGCGAACACTGGAGCACCGTCGAGACGTCGACAGGGTCAAGGATAAGCAACTGCGGCCGGAATGGTATAGGCAAAAGGAGAGGTGCCCGACCATATTTTTTCACCAGCCGCGGCATCTGCTTGACGGCGCCGGTATCCAGACCCTGCCGCTGTGCCAGGCGTTCCATAATCGGGCGGCGAATGATGATGCCTTTGGCAGCCGTCGGAACCATGATAGCCGCAACCACGCGCAGTGTGTCGATCCAGCTGGCGCGATTTATGCGGGCGAAGCCGGCGGGTCTTGCATTGGAAAAGACGGCTTGGTTGCGAGAATTCATGACCGCAAAGCCCCTTGCTGCATGGGATATTTGATCGGCTTCATTTCCGAACCAGGACAACGGCCGATTGTTCCGGTCTGAATCACTGATCCTTGATACATGATGCAACTTGGAGACAGCGGAACAGAAGTCGGCTCACCGCGTTGTGTCGAGCGCATAGATGCGTGGAGGCCCCATGCCTGATGAACCAGCCGCAGACGCACCTGACCTCGAACCGCGAAAAGGCAGCCCAAGCCCTCGCCTCGACGAGAGCGAATTCAAGACGCGTTTCCTGAGCCAGTTCATGGATGCAGCGTATCAGCCCCTGGAAGCCGAACTCGGCAAACTCGCCGCGGCTGCCTGGGATGCTTACGCCCATTCGCGAAAGAGTCCCATAACCAGAAAGGCTGGACCAGGCTTTGCCGATCCAGACTATGATCTCGCCGTGAATTGGATTGTGGCCAGCGGCGAAATTCGCGCTGCGCAAGCGCGCTTCGAGGACGAGCGCGCGCCATCGCGCGTCCTTCTCATCAACGGTTCGTCGCGAAGCGAACATACCTGTCCGGGCGAGCTTTCGAAAAGTTTTCGGATGGTCGAAATCGCCAAGGAGGTGTTCGCCGCCGCCGGCGCCATCGTCAATGTCCTCGACCTCAGTCGCATCGCTTCCGAATACGGCCGACAGATCCATCCGTGCAAGGCGTGCTTCTCGACATCGGCCGCACTCTGTCATTGGCCGTGCTCCTGCTATCCGAATTACTCGCTCGGACAGATCCACGATTGGATGAACGATATCTACCCAATGTGGGTCGAGGCCCATGGCATCATGATCGTCAGTCCGGTGAATTGGTACCAGACGTCCTCGCCGCTGAAACTGATGATCGACCGGCTTGTCTGCGCCGACGGAGGCAATCCGGATCCGACAAGCACGCATGGAAAACATGCCAAGGAGGCCAAAGAGCTTGAGATGCAGGGATGGGACTATCCTCGCCATCTTTCCGGCCGCCTGTTTTCGGTCGTCGTCCACGGCGATACCGAAGGTGTCGAGAATGTCCGCCACAGCGTTTCGAACTGGCTGACGTCGATGGACCTCATACCGGCAGGAGCATTGGTCGAGGTCGAACGCTACATCGGCTATTGGGAGCCCTACGCCACCAGCCACGACGCCTTCGAAAGAGATAAAGCCTTTCAGGAGGAAGTGCGCAATGCCGCCCGGACGCTGTTGGAAGGCATCACGTCACGACGCAACAGCAAGATGGTGACGGCGGGAAGGCGGTTGAAGCAGCCGCGTGAGAAATGAGCGGCAGCCCGACGGGTCTAGACGTGATTGCCGATCTCGTTAGACCCGTCGGGATAATCTACTCCTTGCCCGAACCTGGTTCAGCCATCTTGGCATGCTGATGCGCAAGAATGCTCGCCGGCGTCACCTTGGCAACGGCTGCCTGCAGCTTATTCTTCCAGCCGCTCACGACATCGCCTTCGCCGTCCATCATGGCGTCAAAGCCGATCTTGGCAACCTCGGCGGGATCATCCTTTTTGGCCTGTCCGACGGAGGTATCCATGAGGTCGGCGCGCCTGAAAAATTCGGTGTCGGTCGCGCCGGGCATCAGGCAGCTGACGGTCACGCCGGTCTCTTTCAACTCCTCGCGCAACGCGAAAGAGAAGCTGTTGATGAAAGCCTTTGTGCCATTGTAGACGGCCTGATAGGAACCAGGCATGAAACCGGCGATGGAGCCGGTCAGCAGAATGCGACCCTCGCCGCGGCTGCGCATCAGGTTGCCGATCTGTTGGACGAGATAAATGGTGCCGACGATGTTCGTATCGACGACTTTCCGGACCTGCGCAAAATCCTGGTCGAGGAAACCGTTGCCGAGGCCGCGCCCGGCATTGGCCATCAGCAGATCGACCGACCGCCCAGAAGCTTCGATGGCTTCCATCAGCCGGTCGACGCCTTCTTCGGTGGAAAGATCGGTTTCGATCGCCTCGACCGAAGTGCCAAATTCCTTGAGGCTCGCCGCTGCTTGCTGGATGCGTCTCTCGTCGGCGGCGATAATCACATCATAGCCTTCCTGCGCCGCGCATTTGGCAAGTTCATAGCCAATACCCGTCGAGGCGCCGGTGATCACCGCGAGACCTTTGCCAGGTTCATTCCTATCCATGTTTTGTCTCCTAGAGTTCGGAAAAGCTGCAGCCACCGAACCTGAAAAGAGAGGGTATGTTCCGGCGAGGGGCGGCGTCTCGAACGTGTGGTGCGGGAGCTCGGTGGTGCGCCATGTGGCTCCCGATGTTCAGCCGCATAAAAGGACGGCTGTGTGATGATTGCTGATTGGCGGCTGGCGGAACAGGAGCGGCATCAGTCGATGAGTTGGTTCCCCAGCAGCGATTGCAGGGTTTCGCGGGCGCGGCTGACGCGGCTTTTCAAGGTGCCAACCCGGCAGCCGCAGATCCTGGCGGCCTCTTCATAACTCGTTCCGGCGGCGACCAGCGTCAGGGCACGGCGTCTGTCGTCGGAGAGGCGCGTCAATGCCTGTCGCAGTTCGCGCTCGCGAAGCGCCCACTCCTGGCTTGGCGCGATTGCGACTTGCTCCATCGTCACATCCATCCCGACCGGCTCGCGCTGCCGGCGACGATAGTTGCTGCAGAACGTATTTCGAAGGATGGTGAAGAGCCAAGATTTAAGAGAGGTGCCGGGATGGTAGAGATGAATTGAATTCAGTGCCTTCAGCAGCGTTTCCTGCACGAGATCATCGATGTCGTCCTCACTGCGCAGGAATCTTCGGGCAAACGCGTGCAACGCCGGTGTCAGTTCAACAATCTCCAGCTCGACCGAGGATGTTTTTTGGCAATGCGACGCGGGACGTGGTGAAGATAAAGACGTCATTTTTCTCTCCTGGGATGAAAGGAAAGTTCCGGACATCTTAATTGTTGCTGTACGATAACGGACGAAAATCTCATTTTCGCTCATCGGCATACCTCTTCCAAAGCAACAGGACGCACAAAGATGCCGGAAGGCAGTGGCAGATCGTCCAAAGGCATCGCTGGTAGGCGACACGATCCAGACTTGAAACGACGATCCGGCAAAAATCGTTCCTGCGGCGATGCCGCAGCATTGATAACGCTCACGTTATCCGGCGAGGTCCGTGCGTAAGGTGCCAGATCTCGTGAAAAGATAGGCAGGGCAGGAACAACAAACGCCGGCAATGGTTTGATCTATCGCCGACTGCAACCCTTTGAGTCGGCCTCGTCCTTGGCCGGACAGAGATGGCGCCGCCGTTACCGGGGCGTCATCTCCGCGCTCAAATGTTCGACCGGCGAGAGCTCATTAACAGCCATAGGAGGACTCAATGGCAACCGAGAAGACCCTAAACGATCTGTTCCTCGACACGCTCAAGGATATTTATTACGCCGAAAAACAGATCCTGAAGGCGCTGCCGAAAATGGCCCGCGCCGCCCAGTCGGAGGAAGGCAAAGCCGGTTTTCTGCAGCATCGGGACGAGACCCAAGCCCAGGTCGAACGTCTCGAACAGGTGTTTGAAATGATCGGCAAGCCGGCACGTGGCAAGACCTGCGAAGCCATTCAGGGAATCATTGCCGAAGCTGATGAGATCATGGAGGAGTTCAAGGGCACGGTTGCCCTGGATGCCGGACTGATCTCTTCGGCTCAGGCCGTGGAGCACTACGAGATCGCTCGCTATGGCACGCTGATCGCATGGGCAAAGCAACTCGGCCTCAAGGACGCCGTCCCGCTGCTGCAGGCAACACTTGCGGAAGAAGAGGCGACCGACAAGAAACTCACGCAGATTGCCGAGTCCACAGCAAATGCCAAGGGAAAGCGAGCGGCCTGATACGGTAACGCGCCTTCACGGCCGCCGCATGGCGGCCGTTTATCGTTTTGCACTCGGCCTCGGCGATAGACGGCAAGCCATCATGCCCCAATGCTAGATGAGTTCGATATGAGCGTAATCAGTTTCGATAAACTCCGCGACAGGCGCGAACGGCCTGACGCTCAATTCGTCCGAACGGACGACCACGGCCAGGTAATGTATCTCTTCGCACTTGAATACGAGATGGGCCAATCGACTTGGTCTGCCAAGATCTGGGCCTATTCATTTGAAGATGCCGAAATGCGGGTGAAGGCAATGCGTGAGAGCCTTACGGTCTGCGGGCAGATGCATACGTCGATAGGCACTTAATCGACCGAAAAGCAATCGATCGACGGTGGACAGCTAGATCCGCCGCTCCTGACTTTCCTGATAAGGCTGGCAACGCGGCGTCGCATGCCCTACCGAGAGCTGCAACACTCTCCGTTGCCTCGCGAACATATCGGCTCCGGCGGCTCATAGGCGAGTCGCGCGCGCAAGGCGCGATGCGTTTCAACAGAAAGATCACAAATGGTGACCGCCGGCAGTGACATCATCCTCTCACAAACAACAACGGACCGCTGACGCGCCTCCGGCGAACGGGACCAGCGCACTCGCGGCACAGTGCTCAGCGCCTTCCGTTGTTTTTCACGGGAGAATGCGGATGACCGTCTTTCCCGCGCGCCGCTCCGTCGAATTGAAGGCGGCGACCGCATCGTCCAGACTTGGAACTTTGCCGATGTTCGTCCGAACTCTTCCGTCCCGGACCCGCTGAACGAGCTCGGACAGCTGGGTACGATCGCCCGGTCCGACCGAAGAACGGGCAATGCGCTCGTCCAGGCGCGCCAATGCGAGGCCGGGGCGAGAAATCGGCCGCAGCAGCCGCAGCAGGGTCCGGGTCGGCAATTTTGAGAGATCGTAAGGCATTGAAGATATGGTAAATAAGCAATTAACCAGAAGCGATATGCGATTTATCTTCCGCCATGGCCGTAAATTTTAAATCAGATCCTGACCAGCGATAAGTACTGGTTACCGATGGTTATATTTTCTATAATAAAAGGAGAAATTATATTAATTCTGGACGCCAGAACTTCTTCTATGGCTATTTTATTTAACTTTTCCCGAAATTCACCCTGAATTATTCTTAATATTATTATCTACCGGCGTCGGATCCGCGGCTGCCTCGCGTTCAGCTCGCGCTGAGACTGAGGTGCTAAGTGTTTCCCTCTTGTTGTCGTTGATAGCCGTCGATGGAGAGAGGACCGGCGCAAGGCGTTTGTCGCAGAAACGGAATCTTCAGGTTCTGAATCGGATTTCCGTGGCATTGAAATAAATGAGTTCAATTTGTTTCAACGTGCCCGCAACCAAAGGCGACGTGGATCGCAGGACGGCCAAGTCCTGATAGTGTTCGCACGCCGCCGTCTGAGCAGTGGCGTGCTGGTCTATGATAGCCTTTCAGGCCGGCGCGCCTAGAATCGCGGCGACCGCATCCCCATCGAGCGCCTGGTGATCAAAGAGTTCCCGCGCCAGCCGGTCGAAGGCGGCTCGGTTTTCGCGGATCACCTCGGTTGCCCTTGCCTGCGCAAACTCCAGCCGCCGATGAACTCGATCTGCGAGCTCGACGTCGCGCGTCAGGGCAACGGTTAGATCCCGGTGTGCGAGATAGAGCAAGGGATGATGACCGCCGAAGCCGAGGGCCTGCTCCATGTCGAGAGCGATCCGTGTCGCACGGGCGAGATCGCTGTGCTCTGCGCCGCCGGAACCGGCCGACGCAGATTTGAGCACGATCAGTTCGGCCGCGCGTCCGGCCAGTAACATGGCGAGGAGCCGCTCATACCATTCCGCGGTATCCGGTGCGCCAGTCGCGAAAGACACCGCGTTGTGGCCCCCGTCCTTGGTATCAATCGTTAGGCCCTTGATGGATCCGAGACGCAGAGCGTGATGGACGATGGCATGACCTGCCTCGTGGATCGCAAATCGCCAGCGGACGTCATAAGGAACCGGCGGTCGATGACCGCGGATGCCGGCTTCGATATCGTCATAAGTCAGGCGCCGCTTTTCGCGTCGCGCCTTTAGCCTTGCCTCGCGCACGATGCGTTCAATGTCGGCGCCGGTGAGGCCCATCGCCCGCGTTGCCAGACGCAGGAGAGTTTGCGCAACGACGTTGTCTCTTTCATGCCGATCCGGCCCGTTACTTCCTTCCCGAGCGCTATCGGGCCGAAACGTTTCGCGTCTGGTTTCCGTGATCCTGATCATGGCTGCGCTCCTTCCAGACCTTCCACTCCCACGATGATGTCGAGATCGGGACCGAGTTGATGGGCGAGAATGCCAGCGAGCGCCAGAATGTCGGGCCGTGGGATGTCGATGTGCGTCTCCAGCCTCCCTGATCGACGGATCGCTTCGTCGATCTCATTCGGCCGGTTGGTGGCGCCGACAACGATGACGCCCTCGCTCTTCACCGCGCCATCGAGGAGCTCAAGCAGCTTGTTGACGTAAGCGTTCCAGTAGTCCGCGTACTGCCTCGAAGCGCTTACCCTCATGCCGATGCCATCGATCTCGTCGACGAAGAGGATGCACGGCGCCTGTGCCCTCGCTTGGGCAAAAGTGTCCGCCATACGATCAAGCACTGCATGAAGATACTCTCCTTGCAGCCAGGTCGAGACGCAGCTGACGACCAGAGGCACTTGCAGACTATTGCATAAAGCGCGTGCAAAGGTCGTCTTGCCGATTCGCGGTGGGCCGGACAAGAGAAGCTTGGTGCTCATATCGAACCAGGCAAGATTCCCGGCAAGATAATCCGCCAGGTCCGATTTCAACCCGAGCGCCCAGTCCTTTGCCGCGTCGTATCCGGTCAAGGTCTCGACCAGCAGCGCCGGTCCACCCTTTCCCGACACTCCACGGTCGGCAGGCTCTGGCTGGATGACCTCCGCACCGGTCGGCTTGCCTTTCGTAAGCGGCAAGCCGAGGCCGTTCAGCCTGTGTAGTTCCACGGCATGAGTGCATCGATTTCGCTGCTGGGCCAGCTGTTGGCTATGCGCTCGAGGGTTTGGGTGAGCCAGGCCTGCGGATCGACGTTGTTCATCTTTGCTGTCTGAAGGAGCGTGGCGATTGTCGCCCAGGTCCTGCCCCCGCCGTCGCTGCCGGCGAAGAGGGAGTTCTTTCGCGTAATTGTCTGGGGCCTGATCGCGCGCTCAACGATGTTGGAGTCGAGCTCGATGCGACCGTCGGTGAGGAAGCGTTCGAAGATGGAGCGACGCGAGGTAGCATAGCGGATCGCCTCGGCAAGCTTCGATTTGCCGGAGATCCGCGGCAGGGTTCTTTGCCAAAGGTCGAAGAGCTCATTGACGACGGCAGCAGATGTCTGCTGACGCGCCGCGGCACGAGCGTCAGGGCTTTGCCCGCGGGCAGTTTCTTCGACCTGCCAGAGCTTTGCCATCAGCTCCACCGTTTCGGTGGCGATCTTTGAGCTTTCCGAGGCGTGGAGCTCGTAGAACTTGCGTCTGCTATGGGACCAGCAGCCGGCCAATATCACTCCGTCATTGCCGCCGTCAGATCGGGCAAGCTTGTTGTAGGCGCCATACCCGTCGACCTGAAGGATGCCACGATAGCCATTCAGATGCCGGGCGACACGATCGCCAGCGCGGCTATCTTCGAAGCGATAGGCGACCATCGGCGGGCCACTGCCGCCAAAGGGTCTGTCATCCCTGGCATAGGCCCACAGCCAGGCCGTCTTTGCCGATCCGGATCCCGGCGCGAGCGTTGGCAACGTCGTCTCATCAGCGAAGATACGCTCGGCCTTCTTGACCTCGGCGAGGATGTAATCGGCCAGAATGTCGAGCTCGAAGCCGAGCTTGCCCATCCATTGCGCCATCAGCTTGCGATCGAGATCGACCTTGTCGCGGGCATAGATTGCCTCCTGCCGATAGAGCGGAAGGCCATCGGCATACTTCGAGACCGCGATCTGGGCCAGAAGTGCTTCCGTCGGAATGCCACCCTCGATGATGTGCGCGGGCGCCGATGCCTGGACGACACCGTCTTCGTTTTTGAAGCCATACTTCGGCCGCCGGGTGACGATGACCCGGAACTTCGCCGGCACGACATCTAGCCGTTCAGAGATGTCTTCTCCGATCAGCACCTTCTGCTTGCCGGCATGCTCAGGCAGTTCATCCGGCTCGATCACCACTTCGACCCGCTCCAGATGAGGTGCGAAGCCCTTGCGCGGCCGCGGCTGACGTTTGCCATCCGGATGGGCTGCGCCCTTGGTGACCTGGGCCCGGATCGCGGCGATGCCGGTCTCAATCTCCTCAAAGACAAATGCCTGCTGTTCATCGTCGATGCCTGAAGGTCCAAGCTTTTCCGATCGTCGGCCAAAGCGAGCACGATCGAAGGCTTTCAGGATCTGGGTCAGTCGTTCGATGCGTTCATCAGCATGGGCGTTTCGCGCCTTCAGATCTGCGACCTCGCTCTCAAGAGCATCAGTCCGCGCCGCCTTGTCAGCCATGGCAAGGACCATGGCCTTCAGTGTCTCTACATCATCCGGGAGCTGCAGATCGGGCGGCGTCATGAGGCCTACCAGAGCATATTTTGCTCCGGATTTCCTGCCCTTTCAGGCGGTTGATTCACTTCGCCGCAGGCCTTTACCCAACAATCTCCGGTGGCTTCACCGCCACAGAGCGAACCCGTTTCCAGTCCATGCCGTCAACGAGCGCCATGAGCTGGGCATGATTGAGCTGCACCCGGTTGTGGCCGATCCGCGGCCAGCAGAACTGCGCCTTCTCTAGCCGCTTGGAATAGAGGCAGACCCCTGATCCATCCCACCAGACGATCTTGACCCGGTCTGCCCGTTTCGCCCGGAAGACATAAAGCGAGCCGTTGAACGGATCACTGCCGGCGTCGCGCACGAGCGACAGCAAACTGTCCGGCCCTTTGCGGAAGTCGATGGGATGACTGGCGAGGAATACCTTTACACCCGCGGGGATCATGCCGAACGAACCGCCCGGATGACGCGCTGCATATGCGCCTCGTCGACATGCCGGCCCACCCGCACGACGATATTGCCAATGATGATTTCCACGACGGGGTCGGATACAACGCTCTGTGGATCCACTGTCGCTGCAGCTTGCCCAAGCTCATCACTCCCCGACAGTTCTCTGCGCCAGCGATAGAGCTGAGACGGAAGGATCCCGATTTGCCGCGCAATTGCCGAGACGTTCACACCCGGCTGACAGGCTTGCTCGACCGCTGTGGCCTTGAACTCGTCAGACCAGAACCGCCGCAACTGTCGCGGCGAGCCGTCAAGACGATCGGGCACCGCCTCGATCATCCGCATCAATCCAAGGCTAGCCGCAGGCCTAGACATAGATCCTCACATTCAGAGAAGTCGTATGTCCGAAATACCCTGCCCAGCATCAGCAGCGCCAGATGGGGTCTCCTTGCCGCTTACTGCCTTTCGATCCGCCTTTGCGTTTGTCCGTCGATGAGGACAAGGCGTCGCCATCGGCGGTGCGCTCCTGCGATGTCTGGCGCGCTCGATCAGTGGGGCTCTGCATGATCAGCCGCCGCGCGGAGGCAGTAGTGTCTCTTTCTTTTTCACCGTCGCGATCCTCGCGATTGTGGTCCGCCAGCCCGGCCAGCGCATCAATGCTGGCAAGCAGCGGTCGGCCAGGCCGGATGGCGATGGCAAGATCGTCCAGAGTCAATGCGCCCGCGTCGATCTCGGCAATGGAGCCGGCATGGTACGAGACGGTGCCGCTTCCGTATACCGCTTCCAGCAGATCCGTGATGAGGATAGTGTCGATTCCGCTGCCGCTAAGCCGCACGTCGCAAGTCAGATCGATTTGATCCGGAACGCCCTGATCAGTCTCCGATACGGCAAGAACCGGCGAGCCGTGCGCCACGGCCCAGAGCAACTGGCGCCGCATGGACGAGCGGCTTGGGCGGTCAGTCCGGGCGACCGGAATCTGCAGGAAGACACGTTTGGTTTCGCCTTCTACCCACCTCCAGATTTCGTCAACAAAGGTAAAATCCGCGGCCATGCCGACATAGGGGCCGAACGGCATAAAGGCTGTCGCTTCGACAAGCTGCGGCAGCGCCCGCTCGAACCCTTCTACCAGCACCTCCACGGCGAAGACTGCAGCAGGCCGACGAAGGAGCGAGACCACATCGCGCAGCTCAACACCCGATTCCTCCATGGTCGCTGCGAGCAAAAGCACTGTCGCCATGTCTTTGATGCTCGGCACCTCACCGGCTCGCCGACAGCCCTCACGGCATAGATAGGCGTCGTATCATCGACGCCGCTTCCGGTTGGAGAGTGTCGCTTGAGATGCGCTGGCCAGACAGATGCGGGGGGCAGGAGGTCGGGCCGCCTGCTCGAGTCCATCGGGGCCTCGATCAGGAAGGATGCGAGATGATCGCGCACCTACTGCCGATCTCGCTCGGCCTCGCCCGTCAGATAGGACTGATCGAAGGCCGGCGTAAAGCGGCCGACGACATGGCCGTCGACGATGGCGGCGGTCATGGGTCAGCAGGCCGGTACGGACGGCCAACCGCCGGGTCTTACGGCGCTGGACATGACGCAGGCGTCGAAGCAGGAAAGAAGAGAGACGATCCATCAGCCTTCCTCCATCGCATCAACCAAAGAAGCGGAAACAATTTCCGCAGCACCAGCACGAGGCATGGCAGCGTGAAGATCGCTCAAGGCGGCCCAATGGTGCCTGAACTGCATTCCGGTGGCGTTCTACTCGATGGAGATTTTCGATCGCATTTCGCAGAGGATGATTACGCATGAGGTCAACCTCCTGAAGCAGTCGCCTTCCCAACGGGATGAGCTGACGGCCGCGCTGAAGGCGACCACCCAACGCCAGAACAGCATCATCCAGCAGATCAGCGATCGAGCTGCGGAAGGCCGCCCTCGCCTCGCCGCGCTCGACGATCAATTGGACGAACTGGAAGCGACGCGCGAGAAGCTGGCGGCGGACCTGAATGCACTGGCAGAGCCGGTGGAGGATTTTCAGGAGAAGATCGCCAAGCTCAAGGCGCAGTTCAATCCCACTAATATGGAGATCATCATCCGCAAGCTCATCCTCCTCGCTCGCCACAATGCCGATGAACAAGCCAAGCAGCGGCTGATGCCCATAGTCGCGATTTGATCCAGACCGTCGTGATCGGCAAGACGCCGGGCCATCAGCCGGCATCCCTGCAGGTCCACGGATCAATCGCCAACATCATGGCATCCATGGAGGCGATTGACGTGCTCGAGCAGCAATTTCTGGCTGCCGCCCAGAACGACCTGATGGCGAAGATTGCCTCCGGCGAGATCGACACGGAAGCCAAAAAACAAAAGCTCCTCGACGCTTACGCGGAGGAACTCAAGAGCAAATACCCGGAGTGGGCAAATTTGCAAGTTTCAGTGGTTGCGGGGGCAGGATTTGAACCTGCGGCCTTCAGGTTATGGTCCGCAGGACGAGGAGCTACCATCGCCAGCGAAGATGAAGTCTTCGCGCCAGCGATATTGCTCAGGAGTGTATTTGGGATTTGGTTGCGGGGGCAGGATTTGAACCTGCGGCCTTCAGGTTATGAGCCTGACGAGCTACCGGGCTGCTCCACCCCGCGCCATTTTATTTTGCCTATGGCAAATATGGTATTTCTTGTCTGTCTGTTCAACGCAGAAGGGCCGCTTGTGAGCGGCCCTTTTGCGACGGCATGGGCCGTTTGTTTTGTTTAGAGAAGATTGTTTTATCAAAGTTGCGTTTTGCAGACCTGGCAGCGACCTACTCTCCCGCGTCTTAAGACGAAGTACCATGGGCGCAGGGGCGTTTCACGGCCGTGTTCGGAAAGGGAACGGGTGCAGCCACCCCGCCATAACCACCAGGTCGGCAAAGCGCAACTTTGTTGTTTTGAGAAGCTGGATTTGGAGCGAATAGGGAGTAGCCAATAGCGAATAGCGCTATTTGGTTCTCTTTCGCTGGTTTTGAACACGTCTTTTGGAACCTCTTCCGGCTGCGGGTGCTTGTGGCACCGATACAGGCCAGAGGCCGTCGCCAATCGTTTGGCGGGCCGTCCGCAGCGCCATGGCGCGTCAGGACAAAGGTCTGGCACATCGAACTTTGTTCGATGAGCATAGTCAATGAGAACGATCAAGCCGATCGAGCTATTAGTACCGGTAAGCTTCATGCGTTGCCGCACTTCCACACCCGGCCTATCAACGTGGTCGTCTTCCACGGCTCTGATAGGGAATACTCGTTTTCAGGTGGGTTTCCCGCTTAGATGCCTTCAGCGGTTATCCCGTCCATATGTAGCTACCCTGCTATGCCCTTGGCAGGACAACAGGTCCACCAGAGATATGTCCATCCCGGTCCTCTCGTACTAGGGACAGATCCTGTCAATATTCCTACACCCACGGCAGATAGGGACCGAACTGTCTCACGACGTTCTGAACCCAGCTCACGTACCGCTTTAATTGGCGAACAGCCAAACCCTTGGGACCTGCTCCAGCCCCAGGATGCGATGAGCCGACATCGAGGTGCCAAACAACCCCGTCGATATGGACTCTTGGGGGTCATCAGCCTGTTATCCCCGGCGTACCTTTTATCCGTTGAGCGATGGCCCTTCCACGCGGGACCACCGGATCACTATGACCGACTTTCGTCTCTGCTCGACTTGTCAGTCTCGCAGTCAGGCGGGCTTATGCCATTGCACTCGACGACCGATTTCCGACCGGTCTGAGCCCACCATCGCGCGCCTCCGTTACTCTTTCGGAGGCGACCGCCCCAGTCAAACTACCCACCATACACTGTCCCGGACCCGGATGACGGGCCGCGGTTAGACATCCATGACGATAAGGGTGGTATTTCAAGGATGGCTCCACGGAAACTGGCGTCCCCGCTTCAAAGCCTACCACCTATCCTACACATGCCGACACGAATGCCAGTGTAAAGCTATAGTAAAGGTGCACGGGGTCTTTCCGTCTGACCGCAGGAACCCCGCATCTTCACGGGGAATTCAATTTCACTGAGTCTATGTTGGAGACAGCGGGGAAGTCGTTACGCCATTCGTGCAGGTCGGAACTTACCCGACAAGGAATTTCGCTACCTTAGGACCGTTATAGTTACGGCCGCCGTTTACTGGGGCTTCGATTCAAAGCTTGCACCTCTCCTCTTAACCTTCCAGCACCGGGCAGGCGTCAGACCCTATACGTCGTCTTGCGACTTCGCAGAGCCCTGTGTTTTTGATAAACAGTCGCTACCCCCTGGTCTGTGCCACCCCATAATAGTTGCCTACCATGGGGTCACGCTTCTTCCGAAGTTACGCGTGCAATTTGCCGAGTTCCTTCAACATAGTTCTCTCAAGCGCCTTGGTATACTCTACCTGACCACCTGTGTCGGTTTCGGGTACGGTCTATACGGTGGAGCTATTTCCTGGAACCGCTCCGCTGCCCTGATAATCCAATAAACCAGAACAACTTGTGCAATCCGTCACTACCACCAGGCCCACGAATATTAACGTGGTTCCCATCGACTACGCATTTCTGCCTCGCCTTAGGGGCCGGCTAACCCTGCTCAGATTAACTTTAAGCAGGAACCCTTGGTCTTTCGGCGAGAGGGTCTCTCACCCTCTTTATCGTTACTCATGTCAACATTCGCACTTCCGATACCTCCAGGAGCCCTCACGGGTCTCCCTTCATCAGCTTACGGAACGCTCCGCTACCACGTGTATTGCTACACATCCTCAGCTTCGGTGCATGGCTTCAGCCCCGTTACATTTTCGGCGCAAAGACCCTTATTTAGACCAGTGAGCTGTTACGCTTTCTTTAAATGATGGCTGCTTCTAAGCCAACATCCTGGTTGTTTTGGGATCCTCACATCCTTTCCCACTTAGCCATGACTTGGGGACCTTAGCTGGAGGTTAGGGTTGTTGCCCTTTTCACGACGGACGTTAGCACCCGCCGTGTGTCTGCCGAGTAGTACTCCCCGGTATTCGGAGTTTGGTTAGGATCAGTAAGACGGTGAGTCCCCATAGCCCATCCAGTGCTCTACCCCCGGGGGTATTCGCTCGACGCTCTACCTAAATAGATTTCGCGGAGAACCAGCTATTTCCGAGTTTGATTGGCCTTTCACCCCTAGCCACAAGTCATCCCAATCTATTGCAACAGATGCGGGTTCGGTCCTCCAGTTGGTGTTACCCAACCTTCAACCTGCTCATGGCTAGATCACTCGGTTTCGGGTCTAATGCAACAAACTAAATCGCCCTATTCAGACTCGCTTTCGCTTCGCCTACACCTACCGGCTTAAGCTTGCTTGTTACACTAAGTCGTTGACCCATTATACAAAAGGTACGCCGTCACCCTTTCGGGCTCCGACTGTTTGTAGGCATCCGGTTTCAGGTTCTATTTCACTCCCCTTGTCGGGGTGCTTTTCACCTTTCCCTCACGGTACTTGTTCGCTATCGGTCATGCACGAGTACTTAGGCTTGGAGAGTGGTCTCCCCATGTTCAGACAGGATTTCTCGTGTCCCGCCCTACTCTAGGACAATCATGATATCTACGCGTACGGGGCTGTCACCCACTACGGCCGCACTTTCCAGAGCGTTCCACTTTAATCACAATTGCCACTGGCCTGGTCCGCGTTCGCTCGCCACTACTTGCGGAGTCTCGGTTGATGTCCTTTCCTGCAGGTACTTAGATGTTTCAGTTCCCTGCGTTCGCTTCTTACACCCTATGTATTCAGGTGCAGATACCTTATCACAATGCTTGGAACCTGGCGTCGCCTTGCGACGCAGCGAATAGTTGTTAGCGAATAGCGAATAGAATTTAAAAACTATTCGCTACTCACTATTCGCGGCGCCTGCGGCGCCAGATTCCCAAGCATTTAAGGTGGGTTGCCCCATTCGGAGATCCATGGATCAAAGCTCATTCGCAGCTCCCCACGGCTTTTCGCAGCGTATCACGTCCTTCATCGCCTGTGCATGCCAAGGCATCCACCAAATGCCCTTACGACACTTAATCGTTCTCATTGCCAATGCTCATCGTCTCGTTGCCCGTTCCAAAGGAACGGCAACAGACCGGGTTACCTTTTACAACCCAGTCAATCCAACAATGCCATTAACGTGTTCGACAGGTCTGCTTTATTGGAGCTACGCCGAGCAGCTCGCTTGCAGCCTGTCTTAAGACCAGCTTCTCGAGATATGATCCGATACCGCGCGGTCAGGCAACGGTAATCCGATCGTTCATCAGACGAAGCCCAAAGGCAACGAACAACAAACGATCCAGAGTGACAAGCTTCCTCCTACCTCCAGTCCTTCACCCATATCCGGCCGGCTAGGCCATTCATGGGATCATCAGAACTGGGCTCGGACGCCTTGGGTAAAACCCAAAACACCTGGA
>NZ_CP104138.1:4100000-4592500 GCF_025200775.1 Rhizobium sp. WSM1274
CAACGAAAATGGCGGCCGAAGCCGCCATTTCTCATTCATCCGGCAAACCGGCTTACGCCGCTTCGCTCACCGTCTGTCTCGTCCTGAACTGCAGCCGGTCCGAACCGCTCGTCACCGTGACCGTCGATCCATCCGGCACCTGGCCGGACAGAATCTGCTCGGCCAGCGGATCCTGCACGAACTTCTGGATCACCCGCTTCAGCGGCCTTGCGCCGTAGACCGGATCGTAACCCTTGTTTGCCAGCCAGTGGCGGGCTTCCTCGTCGAGATCGATGACGATCTTGCGCTCGGACAGCAGAGCCACCAGCCGCTTCAGCTGGATATCGACGATCGCGCCCATCTCCTCGCGCTTCAGGCGATGGAACAGAATGATCTCGTCGATGCGGTTCAGGAATTCCGGCCGGAAATGCCCGCGCACGACCTCCATCACCTGCTCGCGAACCGTGTCACTGTCGTCGCCGTCCCTCAGCTGCGTCAGATATTCGGCGCCGAGGTTCGAGGTCATGATGATCATCGTGTTGCGGAAATCGACCGTCCGGCCTTGGCCGTCCGTCAGGCGTCCGTCGTCCAGCACCTGCAGCAGGATGTTGAAGACGTCGGGATGCGCCTTTTCGATCTCGTCGAACAGCACGACCTGATAGGGCCTGCGGCGCACGGCTTCCGTCAGCGCTCCGCCTTCGTCATAACCGACATAACCCGGAGGCGCACCGATCAGCCGGGCAACGGAGTGCTTCTCCATATATTCCGACATGTCCATGCGCACCATCGCCGTTTCGTCGTCGAAGAGGAAGCGGGCGAGTGCCTTGGTGAGCTCCGTCTTGCCAACCCCGGTCGGGCCGAGGAAAATGAACGAGCCGATCGGCCGGTTCGGATCCTGCAGGCCGGCACGGGCGCGGCGGACGGCGCGTGACACGGCCTGAACCGCATCGCCTTGACCGATCACCGATTTCGCCAGCTCATCTTCCATCCGAAGCAGCTTGTCGCGCTCGCCCTCCAGCATCCTGTCGACCGGAATACCGGTCCAGCGCGAAACGACATGGGCGATATTGTCCGGGCTCACCACCTCCTGCACCATCGCGCCTCGGTCGCCATCCTGCTTCTCGGCATCGACGAGCTGCTTTTCGAGATCCGGAATGACGCCGTAGGTCAGCTCGCCGGCACGCTGGAATTCACCTTTGCGCTGGGCGATCGCCAGTTCGTTGCGGGCATCGTCGAGCTGCCTCTTGAGATCGGCGGCTAGGCCGAGTTTCTGCTTTTCCGCCTGCCAGCGAGCCGTTAGCGCATCGGCCTGTTCCTCAAGATCGGTCACTTCGGTTTCCAGCCGCTTCAGACGGTCGGCGGACGCGACGTCCGTTTCCTTTTTCAGCGCTTCGCGCTCGATCTTCAGCTGCATGATCCGGCGATCGAGTTCGTCGAGTTCTTCCGGTTTGGAATCCACCTGCATGCGCAACCGCGCCGCCGCCTCGTCCATCAGGTCGATGGCCTTGTCGGGCAGGAAACGGTCGGTGATATAGCGGTTGGAAAGTGTCGCCGCGGCCACCAGCGCCGCATCGGCGATGCGCACTTTGTGATGCTGCTCGTATTTTTCCTTCAGGCCGCGCAAGATCGAGATCGTGTCTTCGACCGTCGGTTCATCGACGACGACGGGCTGGAAACGGCGGGCCAGGGCCGGATCCTTCTCGACATGTTTGCGATACTCGTCGAGCGTGGTGGCGCCGACGCAATGCAGCTCACCGCGGGCAAGAGCGGGCTTCAGGAGGTTGGAGGCATCCATCGCCCCATCCGCCTTGCCGGCCCCGACCAGGGTATGCATCTCATCGATGAACAGGATGATCTCGCCGCTTTCCGCCTGGACTTCATTGAGCACGGCCTTCAGCCGTTCCTCGAATTCGCCGCGGTATTTCGCACCGGCGATCAGCGCGCCCATGTCGAGCGCCATCAGCTTCTTATCCTTGAGCGATTCCGGCACGTCACCGTTGACGATGCGTAGCGCCAGGCCCTCGACGATCGCCGTCTTACCGACGCCGGGTTCGCCGATCAGGACAGGATTGTTCTTGGTGCGGCGCGAAAGCACCTGGATGGTGCGGCGGATTTCGTCGTCGCGGCCGATCACCGGGTCGAGCTTGCCCTCGCGGGCCTCGGCGGTGAGATCGCGTGCGAACTTCTTCAGCGAGTCAAAACCCTGCTCGGCATTGGAGGAATCGGCCGTCCGGCCTTTGCGGATATCGTTGATGACCTGGTTGAGGCCCTGGGCCGTCACGCCGGCATTCTTCAGCGTCGAAAAGGTCGAGGCAGAGGATTCGATCGCCAGCGCCTGCAGCAGGCGCTCGACGGTAACGAAGCTGTCGCCGGCCTTCTTCGCCGCTTCTTCGGCGGTCGAAAGCACCTTGGCGAGCGGCTGTGCCAGATAGATGTTGCCGTTGCCGCCGGAGATCTTCGGCAACTTGGCGAGAGCCGCGTCATTGGCTAGGCGGGCGGCCTTGGCATCGCCGCCGGCGCGTTCGATCAGCGACGCCGCCATGCCCTGATCATCGTCGAGCAGGACCTTCAGCACATGTTCGGGTGTGAATTGCTGGTGACCTTGCGCCAGCGCATAGGTCTGGGCGGACTGGATGAAACCACGCACCCGCTCCGAATATTTCTCGATATTCATATTCTACCTCCATGGATCGCCCTGCCCTGACGAGGCGCAGACCGATGATTGAGATCGACCCCCTGAAAAGGCAGGCCGCGCGTGACCCGTAATGGATTCGGGCGAAGCAGTTCGAGGAGAATATGGTAGCCTGTTCTGCAAGTTTAAAGAGCCCGTAAAATGAAAATCCCCGGCACAAGGCCGGGGATTTTCAAGGCAATTCGAGCTGATGGCATGAGCGTCACGTTCTCCCCTGAAGGGAAAGCGAAATCCTCATTCCGATGCGACGTCAGCCAGCACTGGCGCCTCGGCAGAGGCACCCTCGCCTTCAGCGGCTGCTTCTTCGCCCTCAGCGCCGCGACGCGGGCGACGGGGACGGCTGCCGGTGCTGCGGCGGCGGGGCTGGCGTTCGCGCGGCTGGCCGCCGGCGCCTTCCTCGTCCATCGCGACTTCGGCCGGAATGCCTTCGATCTCCGGCTGCGGGCCGGTTCCATCGTTGATCTCAGATTGGGGTGCAGGCGCCTGAGCGGCTACCGGCTTCGGCTGTGCCTGCGGCTGGTGTTGTCTGCTCTGCTGCGGCTGGTGTGGCCTGCTCTGCGGCGGCTGGGCAATAACGACATCGTCGCCGTCATTGTCATTCTCATTGTTGTCCATATCGTCGCCGTCGCGGTCCGCACCGTCGCGATCATTGTACTCGCCGCGGTCGTCGCGCTGGAAGCGTTCCTGCATCTGCGCCTGGGCGCTGGCAATGATGCGATTATAATGTTCGGCGTGCTGGAGATAGTTCTCGGCAATCACGCGGTCGCCGGAGCTTTGGGCATCGCGGGCGAGCTGTGCGTATTTTTCGGCGATATGCTGCGCAGTACCGCGAATCTTCACATCGGGGCCGGAACTGTCATAGGTCCGGGTTAGCGGGTTGCCGCCCTTGCGGTTGAAATTGTTGTTATTGTTATTTCCACCGCCGCCACCGCCGCCGTTATTATTGTTACCACGCCCTCGACCGCGCTTGTTCTGCTGTCCTGGCCTCATCGATCGTTCACCTGAATTCTCTGTTTGTGATGGATACATGGCACCAACCGCCATGACCGGAAAACCGGGTCAGGACCTTTGTGCCGCGAGCATACTGCGCCTTTGCGCCGACCTGCCGCTTGGTTCTCAAGTCAGTTTGACTGATTCACGCATTGGGTCGTGTTCAACCGTTGAAACTCTCGTTTAAAAGAGCGGACCCCCGAGGCAAACCAAGTACCGAACGAATCTCGTTCATTCCCATCTGCCCAACACGTGACCGCAACCTATATTGCTTCACCGGGAAATCCAAGCCTTTTCTTCGCAATAACAATAATGTCTCGTCCAATGCCGCATTATCGTCTTTCACGCGAGCGCGAACACGAGCACCCTGTCGTTCTGACCATAATCTTTCACGGATTTGAGGCACCTGAAGCCTTTCGCTTCAAAGATCGCCGTCACGTCGTTTCGCTGATCGTAGCCGATCTCCAGTCCGACGACCCCATCGGGCCTGATGAACCTTGCCGCATCCTTAGCTATGGCTTTGTAAGCGTCAAGCCCATCCGGGCCGCCATCCAGAGCCGTAGCCGGATCAAATTTGGTCACTTCGGGAGCGAGATCGTGAATGACATTGGAAGCAATATAGGGCGGATTTGAGACAATCGCGTGAAAGGATCCCTGGATGTCCTCGAACCAATTCGACTGTACGGCCTCAAAACGATCCTGCAACCCGTTTCTTTCTGCATTCGATCTTGCCGTTAAAAGTGCATCCGCCGATATGTCGCTGCCGACACCTGACGCATCAGGACATTCGCTCAAAAGCGCAAGGCATATCGCCCCGGTCCCGGTTCCCATGTCAAGGATATGGAGACGGCGTTGCGCCTTTGCAAGGTCTTTGAGGTAGACGAGAACCGTATCGACCAGAATTTCCGTATCCGGCCGCGGTTCCAACGTTTCGGCCGAGAGCCGAAGCGGCAGGCCATAGAATTCCCGTTCGCCGAGAATGCGATGCACCGGCTCATGACCAAGCCGCCGCTCCAGCGCTCTGAAAATCACTTCTGCCTGCTCGGCAGAAAGCCTCTCGGCCGATCGCGTCAACAGCTCGGTCGGCGACAGTTTCAGAAGGCCCGCGACAAGCAGCCGCGCATCGGTCGCCGCATCGACGATACCTGCTTCGGTGAAGCGGCGGCGCGCATCGGCAAGCATATCGGCGACCGTTGAGCTCACTGTTGCTCGCCGAGCTGCGCCAGCTGGCTGGCCTGGTAATCGGCCATCAGCGCGTCGACGACCTCCTCGATCTCGCCTTCCATCATCCGGTCGAGCTTATAGAGCGTTAGGTTGATGCGATGGTCCGTTACCCGTCCCTGCGGGAAATTATAGGTGCGGATACGTTCCGAGCGGTCGCCCGAGCCGACCTGGCTCTTGCGATCGGCAGAACGCTCGCTGTCGGCCCTCTGCCGCTCGGCATCGTAAAGCCTGGAGCGCAGTACCTGCATCGCCTTGGCGCGATTTTGGTGTTGCGATTTTTCCGAGCTGGTGACGACGATGCCGCTCGGCAGGTGGGTAATGCGCACCGCCGAGTCCGTCGTATTGACGTGCTGGCCGCCCGCACCCGAAGAGCGCATCGTGTCGATGCGGATATCCTCAGCCCGGATCTCGATGTCGATTTCCTCGGCCTCCGGCAGCACAGCAACCGTTGCGGCCGACGTATGGATGCGCCCGCCCGCCTCGGTTTCCGGCACACGCTGCACGCGGTGCACGCCGGATTCGAATTTCAGCTTGGCGAAGACGCCCCTGCCGGTGATCGTCGCGATGATTTCCTTATAGCCTCCGGCTTCGCCCTCGCTCGCCGAGAGCACCTCCACCTTCCAGCCCTTTTCCGCCGCAAAGCGCTCGTACATGCGAAAGAGATCGCCGGCGAAAAGGGCGGCTTCCGAACCGCCCGTGCCGGCGCGGATTTCGAGGATCGCGCTCTTTTCGTCGGCTGCGTCCTTCGGCAGAAGCAGGATCTGCATCTCCTGCCCGAGCGACTCGATCTGCTCCTTCACCTCGGGCAGCTCGAGTTCGGCCAGTTCGCGCATCTCGCGGTCCACCGACCTGTCCTCGAGCAGCGTTTCGAGGTCGGCGAGCTCGGCGACGGCCTTCTCATAGGCGCGGATTTTCGTCACGACTGGCTGCAGCTCCGAATATTCGGATGCGAGCTTCACATAGACATCGGCAGCCGGGCCAGCGGACATGCGCGCTTCGATTTCGCCGAAACGGCGTTCCAGCTCGCGCATCTTTTCAACGGGAAGCTTCGCCACCCTTCACTCCGATTCTTCTTAATCTCTGTCTAAAGGGGAATATTGTGGCTCTCGGCGAAGCGGGCAAGCACCTCGCGCATCGGCATCAAGGCGTGGTGATCGTCCAGCACCTCATCCATCGCCTTCGTCAGCGCCCCGACATCGAGCCCGAGCAGCATCGCCTTCACCGGTCCGATCGAGGCCGGCGACATCGAGATCGAGCGGAAACCAATGCCGAGCAGCGCCATCGCCGAGATCGGTTTGCTGGCGAGCTCGCCGCAGAGCGTCACCGGTGTCTTGTTCCGGTCCGCCCCGCGCACGATATCGCGCAGGATGCGCAAGAACGGCTTGCCGAGCGGATCAAAGCGGTCCGAGACCCGCGCATTGCCGCGATCGACCGCCATCGAGAACTGGAAGAGATCGTTCGAACCGACCGAGACGAAATCGACCGCCTCCATCAGTTCGTCGAGCTGCCAAAGCAGTGCAGGGACCTCCAGCATTGCTCCGAATTGCAGCTTGCGCGGCAGCCCGTGGCCAAAACGCGACAGATGCTGCACTTCCTTCTGCAAGAGCTCGCGCACCATCTTCAGCTCGGAAACCTCGGTGACCATTGGCACCATCAGCTTCAACTCGGTGTCGGCCGATGCCTTCAGCAGGGCGCGCAACTGGGTGCGCAACAGTCCCGGCCGGTCGAGCGACAACCGGATGGCGCGCCAGCCGAGTGCCGGATTTTCTTCCTCATGGCCGCGGAAATACGGCACCACTTTGTCGCCGCCGATGTCGAGCGTACGGAAGGTTACGGTACGGCCCGCCGCCTGCTTTATCACATTACGATAGAATTGCTCCTGCTCCTCCGCCTTCGGCATGGTGGAGGCGATCATGAACTGCAGTTCGGTCCGGAACAGGCCGATGCCCTCGGCGCCTGATTCCGAAAGCTGCGGCAGGTCGACCAGCAGGCCGGCATTCATCATCAGCGCGATCCGCTGCCCATCCTTGGTCACCGGCTCGACGGCGCGCAGCGCCCGGAACTGCTCCTGCCGCCTGGCGCGGAAGCGGACCTTTTCCTCGTAGGAGCGCCGGTGATCGGCCATCGGCCGCAGATGCACATGTCCCTCGTCGGCGTCGATGATCACGGCATCGCCGTTCTCGGCGAGCGCCACCACGCCCGCTGCCTGGCCGATGACCGGAATACCCATGGCGCGCGCGACGATCACCACGTGGCTCGTCACTGCTCCTTCTTCCAGCACCAGCCCACGGACATTGGAACGCGGATAATCGAGCAGTTCGGCTGCTCCCATCGCGCGCGCCAGGATGATTGCGTCGCTGGGGAAACCTTCGGCGGTCGTCCGGCCGGTATAACCGGTCAACTGTCTGAGCAGACGGTTCGCCAGATCCTCGAAATCATGCATGCGTTCGCGCAGATATGGGTCGGTCAACCGCATCATTCGCGCCTTGGTGTCGCTCTGCACCTTCTCGACCGCCGCTTCCGCCGTCAGGCCGTTGCGGATCGCCTCCTCGAGCTTGCGCACCCAGCCCTGGTCATGGGCGAACATGCGATAGGTTTCGAGCACCTCGCGGTGTTCGCCCTCCATCGAGACATCGCGACGCGACAGCATGTCGTCGATCGAAATCCTGAGCGAGCCCATGGCTTCGGCCAGCCGCCGGATTTCCTTCTCGGCATCCTCGTTCAGCAGGTTGGTGACAACGATGCGCGGCTCGTGCAGCACGACGTAACCGAGGCCGATGCCGTCATTGTAAGTGTCGCCATCCACCGTCACCGAACGCGTCAGGTCGAGTTCGAGGCCCGGCTTGGTGATCTTCTTGAGCTCGCCGGTGGCGATCATCTCTGCAAGCACCATCGCCGTCGTCTCGAGCGCTTCAACCTCTTCCTCGCGATAGTTGCGGCTCGCCTTGTTCTGCACGACGAGAACGCCGAGCGAGCGCCCCGTCCTGAGGATCGGCACGCCGAGGAAGGAATGGTAGATTTCTTCGCCCGTTTCCGGCAGGTAGCGGAAGGCAGGGTGCGACTGCGCGTCGGAAAGGTTGAGCGGCTGGGCTGAGGCCGCGATGGTGCCGACAAGGCCTTGCCCCATCTTCAGTTGCGCCAAGTGCACGGCCTCACGGTTGAGGCCTTCTGTCGCATAGAGTTCGAGGACGCCGTCGGCGCGCAGCACATAGACGGAGCAAACCTCCGCCACCATGTTGCCGGCGATCTGGCGGACGATCCGGTCAAGCCGCTCCTGCGGCTCCAGCGGCTCCGCCATTAACTCGCGCAACCGCCTGAGCAGCACGCGCGGACCGCCGGAAAGGTCTCTCATGGCGTCTCAAGCTCCCGAAACAACGCACTCAGTCCCGGCGGGCCGGCCCTCGTCTCCTCAACCTGAAGGGGCAGGGCGCCCGCTGGGAATCAATTCTTATCCAGACCGTAGCAGGAATGCAAAGTCCTGACAGCGAGTTCTGCATAGGGACCGTCGATCAGGATGGAAATCTTGATCTCGGAGGTGGTGATCGCCTTGATGTTGATGCCTTTTTCGGCAAGTGCACGAAATGCGGTAGCAGCAACGCCCGCATGGCTGCGCATGCCGATGCCGATGACCGATACTTTCACCAGCCCCGATTCGTTTTGCACGACATCGTAGCCGATCTTCTCCTTATGGTCGCCGAGCACCTTGATCGCCTTCTCGACGTCGCCTGATGGTACGGTGAAGGTCATGTCGGTCTTCGATCCGTCCTCGGAAATATTCTGGACGATCATGTCGACATTGATATGGGATTCGGCGAGCGGCCCGAAGATCGCCGCGGAAACGCCCGGCCGGTCGGCAAGACGGCGTAGCGAGATCTGAGCCTCATCCTTGGCATAGGCGATGCCGGTGACTACTTCCTGTTCCACGATTTCATCCTCGTCACAAATCAGCGTTCCGGGCGGGTTCAACAGATCGCCCATGCCCGGAGCATCGGGATCTTCGAATGACGAGCGCACGAAGGTGCGCACCTTGTGTACCATGGCAAGCTCGACCGAGCGCACCTGCAGTACCTTGGCGCCGAGCGAGGCCATTTCCAGCATTTCCTCGAAGGCGATCTTCTTCAGCCTGCGCGCCTTCGGCACGATGCGCGGGTCGGTCGTGTAGACGCCGTCGACATCAGTATAGATATCGCAGCGGTCCGCCTTGACAGCTGCCGCGATGGCGACGGCCGAGGTGTCCGATCCGCCGCGCCCCAGCGTCGCGATACGGTTGTCGGGTCCCAACCCCTGGAAGCCGGAGATGACGGCGACCTGCCCCTCGCCCATCCGCTTGACGATGTCGGAGCCGTCGATCTCCATGATCCGTGCCGCGCCATGCGCGTTGTCGGTGCGGATCGGGATCTGCCATCCCTGCCAGGAACGGGCATTGATATCCATCGCCTGCAATGCAATGGCCAGCAGCCCGGAGGTCACCTGCTCGCCGGATGCGACCACCGCATCATATTCCCGCGCATCGTAAAACGGGGAACTGGCGCCGATCACCTTCGGCGTGCCCTGGACCCAGCCGACCAGTTCATTGGTCTTGCCGGACATGGCCGAGACGACCACCGCCACCTCGTGCCCGGCATCGACTTCGCGTTTTACGTGGCGGGCAACGTTCTTGATGCGGTCCAGGTCAGCGACGGACGTGCCGCCGAATTTCATTACGATGCGTGCCATATGCCTCTACCACGACTGGCGCCGGGAAAGCGGAAAACCGGACCCGGCATCACGAAAGCTCTGGGGCAGACCGCTTGGCCCAAGAGCCGGATTCCCAACTTCCGGAACCGCTCTAAAGCCCAGGTCCCCAAAGGCCCCAAGTTGCGGCGTCTCATAGCGAGTTTGGCGGGGGGAGGCAAGCGCACGCGATAAAAGCGATTGGCGAGCGGATCCGCGCTCGCCAATCCCCTGATCCGCGCCCTTGACTTATGCCACCGATCGTCCGACTTCACATGTCACGAATGAAGGAGTGGACGATGACGGAAACCGCCAGAAGCACGATTGACCAGGGCGAGGTGGACCGCTTTTCGGCGATGGCGGCGGAATGGTGGAGCCCGACCGGCAAGTTCAAACCACTGCACAAATTCAATCCCGTCCGGCTCGCCTATATAAGAGACAAGGTCTGCGAGAATTTCGGCCATGATCCGAAAAGCCCGCGCCCGCTCGAGGGTCTGCGCGTGCTCGATATCGGATGCGGCGGCGGCCTGTTGTCCGAACCTGTCGCTCGCATGGGCGCCTCCGTCGTCGGCGCCGATCCGTCCGAGAAGAATATCGGCATCGCCTCCACCCATGCCGCAGCCTCCGGCGTTTCGGTCGACTATCGCGCCGTCACCGCCGAGGAGCTTGCGGATGCTGGCGAGACCTTCGATATCGTCTTGAACATGGAAGTTGTCGAGCACGTCGCCGATGTCGAATTCTTCATGACCACCTGCGCGAAAATGGTCCGCCCCGGCGGCCTGATCTTCGTTGCCACCATCAACCGCACGATGAAGGCGGCAGCGCTTGCCATCTTCGCCGCCGAGAATATTCTGCGCTGGCTGCCGCGCGGCACCCATCAGTATGAAAAGCTGGTGCGCCCGGAAGAACTGGAAAAGCCGCTGGCGGCAAGCGGCCTTGAGATCACCGACCGGACCGGCGTCTTCTTCAATCCGCTGTCGAACCAGTGGAACCTGTCCAAGGATATGGACGTCAATTATATGCTGCTGGCGAAGCGGCCGGCATAATTCCCGCCGTCAATAAGCCGGCTGCACTTTCAGCAGAACGAGATGCAGGCCGAAATTGTAGGCGGCCAGACGCCCGGACTGGATGTCAGTTCACGTCCTCCGGCAATACCGGAATGGCCGCGATCTCGATGCCCTCTTCCAGGAGCGCCTGCGCCTCGTCGACCGTCGCCTGGCCGATGATGCCGCGGGCATCCGCCTCGCCATAATGGATCTTGCGGGCTTCCTCGGGAAACTGCGTGCCGACGTCCTCTGAATTGGCCTTGACCGCCGCAACGGCCTCCTTGAGTTTTTGCAGGGCCTCGCGGCGCATGGCATCCATCGCCAGCGTCTGCCTCTCGTCCTTCCCGCGCGCAGTCGACACCGAAGGCGCCATCAACAGCTTGGAAATGGCGGCGGAATGACAGACCGGGCAGGTCAGGAAACCGGTTTTGACCTGACGGTCGAAATCGGCGCTTTCCGAAAACCAGCCTTCGAATTCATGGGCATTGTCACAAGTGAGGGAATAGCGGATCAAGCGGCGACGCCTCCGGCGATTGCCCCCGCAATCCTCTCGACCGAGAATTCCCGCCCATTCTTCAGGTTCGGGATCTTGTCATGCGCAGCCTTGACCGCGCCGGGATCGATCTCGGCGACGATGACCGCCTCGCCGGCGGCGCCGGCCGACGCCAGCACCGTGCCCCAGGGATCGATGATCATCGAATGGCCGAAAGTCTCGCGCCCGTCCTCGTGCCGGCCGGCCTGCGCAGCGGCGATGACGAAGACCCCGTTCTCGATCGCGCGTGCCCTGAGCAGGATCTCCCAATGCGCCTCGCCGGTCTGCTTGGTGAAGGCGGCGGGAACCGTCATCACTTCAGCGCCGGCCATGGCCTGGGCGCGGAAGAGTGCAGGGAAACGCACGTCGTAGCAGATCGCGAAGCCCATTTCCGCAAAGGGCAGCGACAGGACGCGGGCCTCCGAGCCGGCTGTATAAGCAGCACTTTCACGCCAGCTCTCGCCATTGTCGAGGTCGACGTCGAACATATGGATCTTGTCGTAGCGATTGAGAATCCTGCCGTCGGGACCGAACAGGAAACCGCGATTGGCGATCTTGCCGTCGGCAAGGGCGATCGCCGTCGAACCGACATGCATGTGGATGCCGAATTCCGCAGCGAGCTCAGAGCCGGTCTTGACGATGATGTCATGCGCCTCGTCGGCAAGCACGGCGCGTGCCGCCGTACGATCGCGCTGCAGCATTCCGGTCATCTCGGGCGTCTGTACATAAGTCGCGCCCTGGCCAGCGGCCTCGCGCACCAGCTGCGCCATGGCCGCCGCATTCCTCACCGGATCGACCCCGGAGCACATCTGGACGGCGGCGGCCTTGAAGCTCATCGGCTCTTCCTCAAGCTGCCAGCATCGGATCGAGCCTGCCGGCCCGATCGAGTGCAAAGAGATCGTCGCAACCGCCGACATGGTCGACGCCGATGAATATCTGCGGAAAGGTCGTACGCCCGTTCGACTTGCCGATCATCTCCTGGCGAAGATCCGGCGAAAAGGTCGCATCGTGCTCGACATATTCGACGCCCTTTTCTTCGAGAAGGGACTTGGCGCGGCTGCAATAGCCGCAAAACTGCCGTGTATAGATGGTGACGGGTACCATAATCTCTCCAGACCGACGTCGGGTATTTCTGTCATATAGGCTCGGAGAGAGCCCTTGCAAAGGTCAAAACCGTGATCTCAGCGGCACCCGCCTTGCGCAGTGTCCGGCTTGCCGCAGCGACCGTCGCCCCTGTTGTATAGACGTCGTCGACAAGGACGATGCGTTTGCCGAAAATGTCGTTTTCGCAACCCTTGGCGATCGCAAAAGCGCCCCTGACATTGTCTTCGCGCGCCTTGGCGCCAAGGCCGACCTGCTGGCTGGTGCGCTTGACGCGAATAAGCGTGGCTGCAAGCAGCGGCTTGCCCGAGAGCTTTGACATGTGGCGGGCAAGCTCTGCTGCCTGGTTGAACTTGCGCGCCAGCATACGGGTGCGATGCAGCGGCACTGGGATCAGCGCATCGCAGCTTTCGACCCTCCCATCGGAGGCGCGCAGCATCCAGGCGGCCATCATCGGCGCCAGATCGGTGCGATCACGATATTTCAGCCCATGGACGAGATCACGGACCGCATGATCGTGGGTCGCAGCCGACCGTAGCCGGTCGAAGGGCGGCGGGTTGGCGATCGCCTCGGCGCTGAGGATCCCGGCGCCGAGATCGTGCGAGAAGGGAATGCCGAGCACCTCGCAATAGGGCCGTTCGATGAAGCGGATACCGGACCAACATCTCGCACAGAGGCCGCGATGGCCGCCGGTCGAAATACCGCAGACGGAACAGGCGGGCGGATAAAAGAAATCGGCAAGCGCCGAAAACGGCCGCAAGAGATGCGTCCGCAAGAATTCTGCCGGTCTTTTCAATTCGATTGGCTCCATGCCCGAGAGACTAGCGCGTTCTCCACGAAAGGAAAATCGTCTTGCCGCAAAGGCGGCGCGGGACTAAGGACATCGCCATGGAAACGATCTTCGACAGAGCCCTGATCGCCGCACATCGCCATCGCGCGCTTGTAAACAACGACCCGAAAGCCGCCTTCCTGCTCGACATTGCCGCTGAGGAAATGGCCGAGAGGCTTACGGTGGTCGAGCGGACTTTCGAGACCGCCGTCGAACTGCATGGCGCAACCGGTGCTGCCGCCCGTGCCGCGCTAGCGACGGGCAAAATCGGCACGATGATCCGCATCGAAAGCGAGAAGGCCTATGCCGGACGGGGCGAAACCTTGATCGAGGCGCCGCTGGAGGCGGTGCCGCTCGAACCGCAATCGGCCAATCTTATCCTTGCGCCGCTCAGCCTGCATCTGACCAACGATACGCCGGGTGTCTTCATCCAGATCCGCCGCGCCCTGAAGCCGGACGGCCTGTTCATGGCCGCGATCCCCGGCGCCGGCACGCTGCAGGAACTGCGCGACGTGCTGCTGGCCGCCGAGGTCGAGATGACAGGCGGTGCAAGCCCGCGTGTCATTCCCTTCGCCGATGTGCGCGACGTCGGCAGCCTCATGCAGCGCGCCGGCTTCACGTTGCCGGTGATCGACGCTGAGAACTATACGGTGCGATATGATTCGCTCTTTGCGCTGATGCGGGATCTGAGAGCGATGGGCATGAGCAATCCACTTGCAGCCCGCGCCCGGATGCCCCTGACGCGCGCCTTCTTCCTGCGCGCAGCGGAGATCTACGCCGAACGTTATTCCGATCCCGATGGACGTATCCGCGCCACCTTTTCGATCATCTATGTCTCGGGATGGTCTGCCCACGAGAGCCAGCAAAAGCCGCTCAGGCCAGGTTCGGCCAAGGCGCGCCTTGCCGATGCACTGAAGGTAGACGAGCACAAGCTCAAGCAGTAGCGGGCGGCAGCGTCTTCAATTCGCGGGCAGATTGTTGCCGATCACGTTAAACACGCCTTGCAAGGCGCCGGTGAAGGCTCCGAGACCGGAGATGAGCGCGCCACAAATGAGGGCGGCGATCAAGCCATACTCGATTGCCGTCGCACCTCTGTTATCAGCAAGAAATGCTTTCAAAATACGCATTATTACGCGACCCTCTGAGCGAAATCGACTGCAAACGACCAATTCCACGACTATCGGGCGACGGCCGGCATTCTTCAGCAACCGCCGACACCATAGCCCTGGACGACGCAGACCGACCCGGGCGTCTCCTGAAGAACGCTGCGGCGGATCGTGTAACGCTTGCCGCTTTCACTCTTCGGGATTGATCCCGTCGTGATCGTATCGAAATCGGCCGGCGCGCTGGCAAAGACGCTTTTCTTCGAGGAATCCGCAAGCATCGGCGTCAGAATGAGCGTCAGCGCGACCACCGCCGTGCCGAACAGAAGGGCGATATTCAGCGCACCCGTCCTGCGCGAGACAGACGAAGCCCGTTCCTTTTCCCGGACAGCTTTCCAGAAATCATCGTCCATGACGTCAAGCCTTTTTATACACGCACGCCAGATGCTTGATTGAGGCCGATCTTTGGCAGAAGGTGTTAAACGATCCATTAATATCCACAGCCGAAAACGGTGTGGCACAATAATAATCAGATAACGCTAAAGTAAATCCTGCAACATCGGGATGAGCGGCTCGTCGGCCGGCGGCATCGGGTAATCGCGCAGCGCCTGCGGACGCACCCATTTCAGCGCCTGGCCCTCCCGGCCCCGGGGAATGCCCTCATAGCGCCGGCAGATATAAAGCGGCATCAAAAGATGGAAGGTCTCGTAAGAATCGCTGGCAAAGGTAAGCGGCGCAAGGCAGGCGATCTTGGTGATGATGCCGAGCTCTTCCTCGAGCTCGCGCACGAGCGTTTCCTCCGGCGTCTCGCCGGGCTCGACCTTGCCGCCGGGAAACTCCCAGAGCCCGGCAAGCGACTTTCCCTCGGGACGCTGCGCCAACAGGATACGCCCATCGGCATCGATCAGCGCACAGGCGGCGACCAGCAATATCTTCCGGCCTGCCTCGCTCATCGCGGCTCCTTTTGCCAATAGCAATAATGATAGGCGTCGCGAAAACCGAGGCGCTCATAGAGTGCCATAGCCGGGCGGTTGGACAGCTTCACCTGCAGCCAGGCCGAACGGGCGCTGCGCATGCGCGCCCAGCGTAGCGCCGAGGTCAGGATTTCGGTGCCAAGCCCCTCGCGCCGCCGCGTCTCGGAGACCGAAAGCGACATGATGCCGGCAAGGTCATTGTCCTGGACGCAGAGAACGGTCGCAAGCGGACCGTCCGTCGCATTCTCGATCATGAACAGGCCGGATGGCGGCTTGATCGCCGAAATGATCTCGGCAAGCGCCGGCTTCAGCCTCAGTGGCGCCTGGTCGACGGCAAGATTGGCGTCGACGAACCGGCCGACGTCATGGGTCGGCAGGTGATCGAGCGTATCCGGCAGCTCCGCCTCGGCAAGGTCGCAGGTCATCACCACCGTCTCATCGAAGCGCGTCCAGTTCTGCGTGCGCAGAAGTTCGATCAGCACTGGCGAGGCAAGCGGCGTCTGGCGGACCACGGCAGCGCGTCCATAGGCCTCGAACTTCCGGCGCGCTTTTTCGAGGCGGATTTCGACGTCGCGATGATCCGAAGGATCGAGCGGCACGATCGAATTCAGCCGGTTGGACGGGTGACCGGCCGTCAGCCGCACCTGCCAGCTGCCGTCATATTGCACGGATGCCGCCGGCCAGGCGCGGAAGCCGACGGCCTCCAGCCTGCGGACCAGCGGCAGATTGTGTAGGGAAATGGATGCCTGCGCCAATGAACGATCAGCTCCGATAGTCGCCATTGATCGCAACATATTCCTTGGTGAGGTCGCAGGTCCAGACCGTTGCAGTGCCGGCGCCGAGTCCGATATCGACTTTGACGGGGATATCCTGCGCCTTCATGACGTCCGAGGCCGCCTCCTCGGAATAATCGGGGTCACGCTCGCCATTGACGGCGACTCTGATGTCGCCGAACCAGATGGCAAGCCGGTCGCGGTCTGCCATCTCGCCGGACTTGCCGACGGCCATGACGATACGGCCCCAATTGGCGTCCTCGCCGGCGGCCGCCGTCTTCACCAGCGGCGAATTGGCGATCGACAGCGCGATACGCTTGGCGGCGGCATCGCTCTCTGCGCCCGTCACGGTGATTTCGAGCATCTTGGTGGCGCCCTCGCCGTCCCGCACCACCTGCAGCGACAGATCCTTCAGCACTTCGTTGAGTGCGGCTCGGAAGGCGGCAAGGCGCGGGTCGTCGGCGCGGTCGATGCGGACCTGGCCGTCCTCGGCTGCGGCACCCGTTGCAAACAGCATCAGTGTGTCGGAGGTGGAGGTGTCGCTGTCGACGGTCATGGAATTGAAGGTCGGGCCGACGCCGTCGGACAGCAGCGCCTGCAGCGCGGCAGGCGCGATGTCGGCATCGGTGACGACGAAGGAGAGCATGGTCGCCATATCAGGCGCGATCATGCCGGCGCCCTTGGCGATGCCATTGATCGTCACGGCCACGCCGCCGATCTCGGCGCTGCGGGTCGAAACCTTCGGATAGGTGTCGGTCGTCATGATCGCCTTGGCGGCCTCTAACCAGAAATCGCCGGTCGCTTCGACCTGCATCCGTTCCAGAACGCCTGAAAATTTGGTGGCATCGAGCGGTTCGCCAATGACGCCGGTCGAGGCCAGATAGACCTCGTTCTCGGCACAGCCGACGGCAGCGGCAGCCGACTTCGCCGTCAGCGCGGTCGCCTGGCGACCCTTCAGGCCGGTGAAAGCATTGGCATTGCCTGAGTTGACGACGACGACCCGGGCGCTGCCATGGGGGAGGTTGGCGCGGCAGAAATCGACCGGCGCCGACGGGCACTTGGAGCGGGTAAAAACGCCCGCGACGGTCGCCGGCTTGTCGAAGACCATCATCAGCACGTCGGTACGGTTCTTGTACTTGATGCCGGCGGAAGCCGTCGCCATGCGCACGCCGCGCAGCGGTGGCATCGAGACGAAGGATTTCGGAGCGAGCGGAGAGACGGAACCGGACATGATGAGACCTGCCAATGAGCATTTCCAGGCGAAATGGAAAACCGGTTCGCCGTCCGGAAATGCGACAACCACGATAATGAAGGGCCCGGAAGAACCGGGCCCTAGGCGATTATTATTGCTGCTGCGGCGCCGGCGCGACGGGCTCGCTGCCCGGCTCCGGCTGCTTGTTGGCTTGGTCGTAACCCTTGCGCAGCGTCTCGTCCGTGATCTCGATCTTGGACGAGGCCTTCGCCTGGTTCAGAAGCGCAAGATACTTGTCGCGCATGACGAGCTGACGAACCTGATCCTGCACCTGATCGAAGGGCGGCGGCGGCGCATCGCGCTTATCTTCGACCTTGATGACGTGAAAGCCGAAATCGGTCTTAACAGGCGTCTTTGAATAGGTGCCTTTCTCAAGCACGAAGGCTGCGTCTTCGAATTCCTTGACCATGCGGCCGCGCGAGAAATAACCGAGGTCGCCGCCTTCCGACTTGTTCGGATCGGTGGACTTTTCCTTGGCGAGTTCGGCGAAATCCTTGCCGGCGTCGAGCTGCTTGATGATGTCCTTGGCTTCGTCCTCGGTCTTGACGAGGATATGACGGGCGTGGACTTCCTCCTGCTTCGGCAAGGCGGCGACTTCCTTGTCGTAACGGGCCTTGACTTCGTCAGGCGTTACGATGTCGACAACATGCTTCTTGAAATAGGCATTGTGAAGCTCGCGATCGGTGAGATACTGCATGCGCTTCTTGAATTCGTCGGTCTGATCGAGCTTCTCGGCCGCAGCGTCAGCGGCGAGCAGCTTCACGTCGATGGCGGCGGAAAGGGCTGCGACCTTCTTCTGGTCATCGGGAAGCTGCGCCAGCTGCGGGTCGAGATTGGCGACGGCGAGGTCGAGTTCCGACTGGTGGATCTCCAGGGCGCCGACCGTGGCGATGACGGCGTCATCGGCATAGGCCGGGGCCTGGAGCGCAACGAAAGTTGCAAACGCCAGAACGGCAAGTTTGTTGGTGCTCAACATGAAATACCCTTCACAGTTACATTGCCGGTTTCAGCATCCCCTGAATCCAGCCCAAAATAGCCATCAACACCGGATTGTGGCCTTTCTGTATCCGCCAAATCCGTTGACATCATTCGACCCCCCTCTTATCTGTCACGCAACCTCGCGTCCAGAACAGTTTCCGGGCGTTTTAAGGCGCGCGCCTGATTTTCGGCTGGGCCGCGAACAAGAAACGCCGGGGATGAATATTGAGAAAGGGCCAGTCATATGGTCAGCTTTGGCGGTATAGCCCGCAAGTTATTTGGGTCTTCCAACGACCGCCGCGTGCGGTCCTTCCAGCCGAACGTCATTGCCATCAACTCTATCGAAGAGAAGACGAAGGCCCTGACGGACGAGCAGCTCGCGGCAAAGACCGTGGAGTTTCGCGCGTTGCTCGCCGAGGGCAAGACGCTCGACGACATTCTGATCCCGGCCTTTGCTGTCGTGCGCGAAGCCTCGCGCCGCGTCCTCGGCCTGCGACCTTTTGACGTACAGCTGGTCGGCGGCATGATCCTGCATTCGAATGCGATCGCCGAGATGAAGACCGGCGAAGGCAAGACCCTCGTCGCCACCCTGCCGGTCTATCTGAACGCGCTTTCCGGCAAGGGCGTGCACGTCGTCACCGTCAACGATTACCTCGCCCAGCGCGATGCCGCCAACATGGGCCGCGTCTACGGCTTCCTCGGCATGACCACCGGCGTCATCGTCCACGGCCTTTCCGACGAGGAACGCCACGCGGCTTATGCCTGCGACATCACCTACGCCACCAACAACGAACTCGGCTTCGATTATCTGCGCGATAACATGAAGTACGAGAAGAACCAGATGGTCCAGCGCGGCCACAACTTCGCGATCGTCGACGAAGTGGACTCGATCCTCGTCGACGAGGCGCGCACGCCGCTGATCATCTCCGGTCCGCTCGACGACCGCTCCGAACTCTATAATACGATCGACGCCTTCATTCCGATGCTGGCGCCGAGCGATTACGAGATCGACGAAAAGCAGCGCTCGGCCAACTTCTCCGAAGAGGGCACCGAGAAGCTGGAAAACCTGCTCCGCCAGGCCGGCCTCTTGAAGGGCAACGCGCTCTACGACATTGAGAACGTTGCCATCGTCCACCACATCAACAATGCGCTGAAAGCACACAAGCTCTTCCAGCGCGACAAGGACTATATCGTCCGCAACGACGAAGTGGTCATCATCGACGAGTTCACCGGCCGTATGATGCCGGGCCGCCGCTATTCGGAAGGCCAGCACCAGGCGCTCGAAGCCAAGGAGAAGGTACAGATCCAGCCGGAAAACCAGACGCTGGCCTCGATCACCTTCCAGAATTACTTCCGCATGTACGACAAGCTCGCCGGCATGACCGGCACGGCGCAGACGGAAGCGGAAGAATTCGCCAACATCTACAATCTCGATGTCATCGAGGTCCCGACCAACCTGCCGATCAAGCGCCTCGACGAGGACGACGAGGTCTACCGGACCTTCGACGAGAAGTTCAAGGCAATCATCGAGGAGATCCTCGACGCCCACAAGCGTGGCCAACCGGTGCTGGTCGGCACCACCTCGATCGAGAAATCGGAACTGCTCGCCGAACGCCTGCGCAAGCAGGGCTTCGACGACTTCAAGGTGCTGAACGCCCGCTACCACGAGCAGGAAGCCTATATCGTCGCCCAGGCCGGCGTGCCGGGTGCCATCACCATCGCCACCAACATGGCCGGCCGCGGCACCGACATCCAGCTCGGCGGCAACCTCGACATGCGCATCGAGCGCGAACTTGGCGAAGTCGAAGCCGGTCCGGAGCGTGACGCCCGGATCCAGGCGATCATCGAGGAGATCAAAGAGCTTAAGCAGAAGGCGCTCGAAGCCGGCGGTCTCTACGTCATCGCTACCGAACGCCATGAAAGCCGCCGCATCGACAACCAGCTCCGCGGCCGCTCCGGCCGTCAGGGCGACCCCGGCCGCTCGAAGTTCTACCTCTCGCTTCAGGACGACCTGATGCGCATCTTCGGCTCCGACCGCATGGACAGCATGCTGACCAAGCTCGGCCTCAAGGAGGGCGAGGCGATCGTCCATCCCTGGATCAACAAGGCCCTGGAGCGCGCCCAGAAGAAGGTCGAAGCTCGCAACTTCGATATCCGCAAGAACCTGTTGAAGTATGATGACGTTCTCAACGATCAGCGCAAGGTGATCTTCGAGCAGCGCCTCGAACTGATGGAATCGACCAACATATCCGAGACCGTTTCCGACATGCGCCGCGAGGTGATAGAGGACATGGTCGACAAGCATATCCCCGAGCGCGCCTATGCCGAACAATGGGATGCTGTCGGCCTGAAGACCGGCGCTTTGAACATCCTCAATCTCGACCTGCCGGTCGAGGACTGGGTGAAGGAAGAAGGCATCGGCGAGGACGATATCCGCGAGCGCCTGACGGAAGCCGCCAACGCGGCCTTCACGGAAAAGGCCGAGCGTTTCGGCGACGACATCATGCATTATGTCGAACGCTCGATCGTCATGCAGACGCTTGATCATCTTTGGCGCGAGCACATCGTCAACCTCGACCATCTGCGCTCCGTTATCGGCTTCCGCGGCTATGCTCAGCGCGATCCGCTACAGGAATACAAGTCGGAGGCCTTCGAGCTGTTCACCGCGCTGCTCAACAATCTGCGCGAGGCCGTCACTGCCCAGTTGATGCGCGTCGAACTGGTGCAGCAGGCGCCTGCCGAGCCTGAACCGCCGCTGATGCAGGCCCATCATCTGGATCCGACGACCGGCGAGGACGATTTCGCCCCGGCGATCTACCAGGCATCGGAAGTCATTGTTTCTCCTGAAAACCGCAACCCGGATGATCCCGCCACCTGGGGCAAGGTCGGCCGCAACGAGACCTGCCCCTGCGGCTCCGGCAAGAAATACAAGCATTGCCACGGCGCCTTCGAGCAGGTCTGAGGCAAGTCCGCAAAGATCCGCGAAAATGCCGCCTTCGGGCGGCATTTTCTTTTCTGCGGCAACGCCGGAAAACCGGAATTCAGCATTGGACGGCAGCCCAATCCGGAACCGTTTCTTAACCCTGTCCTGTCAAGACTTCGGGGGCGATTTGCCTGACCTCAGAGTTTTGCGTGTTCATCATGGCGGTCATAGAAACAGCGGAGAAGATGCTGCCCGCGGGCCTGCGCCCAGTCGGCGGCCGTACGCTGCGCATGCTTGCGGCCGTGCTCACCGAACGCGGTGAAAAGGCGACCGCCCAGCGCATGGCGCTGACGGCGTTTTCGATCCGCATCCTCAGCGCAGCACTTGCCTTCGTCTCCCAGATCGTGCTTGCCCGGCTGATGGGCGAATATGAATATGGCATCTTCGTTTTCGTCTGGGTGCTGGTCGTCGTCTTCGGCGATCTCTCATGCCTTGGTTTCCACACCGCGATCGTCCGCTTCTTGCCGCAATACAGGGCAGCGGGCGCTTTCGAAGAAATCCGCGGCCTGACCGGCACGGCGCGGATTTTTGCGCTGCTTTCCGGCACGGTGGTGCTCGCCGCCGGCATGCTCGGGCTGCATCTCTTCGGCGATATGATCCAGGTCTATTATCTCGTCCCGATCTTCATCGGCCTGCTCGCCATGCCGATGATCGCGCTCGGCGATATTCTGGAAGGCACGTCACGGGCGAACCATTGGCCGGTGATGGCGTTGAGCCCGGTCTATATCGTCCGCCCGATCCTCATCATCCTCTTCATGCTGATCGCGATTGCCATCGGCGCCGAGCACACGGCCGTCACCGCAATGCAGGCAGCACTCGCCGCCAGCTACGTCACCGCCGTCGGCCAGTATGCCGCAACGCTCTACCGCCTTCGCCGGCATTATGACAACGGCCCGCGCAAGGTCGATTTCCTCGCCTGGTTCAGCGTCGCCTTTCCGATTTTCCTGATCGAGGGCGTGAGCTTCCTGCTCACCAATTCCGATGTCGTCGTCGTCGGCATCTTCCTCGAGCCGCACGACGTCGCCATCTATTTCGCCTCCGCCAAGACGATGGCGCTGGTGCATTTCATCAATTTCTCGGTCAAGGCGGCCTCCGGCCCGCGCTTTGCCTCGATCATCGCCGAAGGCGACCACGCCCAACTGGCAACCGCTGCCATCGACGCCGCCCGCTGGACCTTCTGGCCGGCACTCGGGGTCGGCCTTGTCGTGCTTGCGGCCGGCCATCTGCTGCTGTCGCTCTTCGGCGGCGCCTTTACATCAGGCTATCTGGTGATGGCGATCCTGCTCGCCGGCATCCTTACCAAATCGCTGGTCGGCCCGGCCGAAACGCTGCTGATGATGGCAGGCAAGCAGAATTTCTGCGTCGCACTCTATGCCGGTGCATTGACGGCCAATGTCAGCCTCAACCTCGCATTGATCCCACATTACGGCATCGAGGGCACGGCGATCGCCACCGCCTCCGCCATGGCTGTCGAGGCGATCCTGCTGCATATGGCCGTGCGCCGCACGCTCGGCATCGTCCTTTTCGCCTTCGCCAGCCCCTCCACCGCAACGCCTGAAATGAGAGTTCGATAGATGGTGCGTGTACCCCCCGTTACCGAAAGCACCGACAGCGCCGCAAACCGCATGGTGCATGATCTCGCCGCGTTGAATTTCGAAGCACCGCGGGCCGAGGCTCGCGCCGAGATCGGCCGACCGGGGCGCGAGCTCTGCCTTTATCCCGGCAAGCTGGGTTATGACCTTCAGGATGAGCTCGATTTCCTCTCCAACCGGGCGATGGAGCCGAACGTCTTTTTCTCCGGCCGCTTCCTCGCCCCCGCCATGCCGCGGCTCGAAGATCGGCAGGTGAACTTCGCCCTGATCCGCGATCACAATGCCGACCGCAGCCGCATGCGGTTCCTCTTGCCGTTTTCGGTCGACAAGCCGGGCTTCGCCGTCGGCCCGTCGATCATCCGCGGCTGGTCGAACAGCTTCGGTCCACTCGGCACGCCGCTCGTCGATGGCGAGGATGCCGCCGAGACCCTCGACAATCTCTTCGAGGGACTGACCGCCCGCGATCTCAATCTGCCCGGCATATTGGTTCTGCCGGATCTCAGGCTGAACGGCATCTTCGTGCGGATGCTCAAGGCCGTGGCGCTCAGCCGCAATCTTCCCGTCACCGTCACCAATCCCTACCTGCGCCCGATGCTGCAGAGCGAGGAAGAGGCGCCGGCCTATCTCAGCAAAACCATCTCCTCCTCGCATATGCGCGAGATGCGCCGGCAGTGGCGCCTGCTGGAGGAACAGGGAACAACGGTCTATGCCGTCGCCCGCCAGCCGCGCGAAATTCATGTCCGCTTCGAGGAATTCCTGGCAATGGAAGCCGGGGGCTGGAAGGGCAAGCGGCGAAGCGCTCTCGTCACCGATCGTTATCATACGGCCTTCGCCCGCGAGGCGGTGTCGAACCTTGCCGCCGTCGATGCCGTGCGCATTCACACGATCGATCTCAACGGCAAGGCGATCGCCGCCATCGTCGTGCTGATGATGGGCGGCGAGGCCTATACCTGGAAGACCGCCTACGATGAAAACTATGCCCGCTATTCGCCTGGCAAGCTTTTGATGAGCGAACTCACCGAATGGCATCTCGACGATGCCAATATCGTGCGCTCCGATTCCTGCGCCGTCTCGGATCATCCGATCATGAGCCGCTTCTGGCAGGAGCGCGAGGAGATGGGAACGCTGGTGATCGGCCTGATGCAGAACGGCGACCGCGACATGCGCCAGGTCACCGCCCAGCTCCACATGTACCGCAGCACCCGCAACATGGCAAAGATGCTGCGCGAAAAGATCATGTCGCTTGCCGGGCGAGGCTAACCTTCAGCCGCCGCCCTCTCCCGCAGCAGTCGGCGGATCACCTTGCCGGTGGTCGTCAGCGGCAAGGCATCGATGAATTCCACCTCACGGGGATATTCGTGCATCGAAAGCCGCGTCTTCACCCATTCCCTGATGTCGGCGGCCAGCGCCTCGCTTGGATGATGGCCAGGTGAAAGCACGATATAGGCCTTGACGATTTCGGTGCGCACGGCATCGGGCTTGCCGACGGCGGCGGCAAGCTGCACGGCGGGATGGCCGATCAGGCAGTCTTCGATCTCGGCCGGGCCGATGCGATATCCCGACGAGGTGATGACGTCGTCATCGCGGCCTTCGAAGGTGACGTAGCCCTCAGCGTCCTGCCGGCCGATATCGCCGGTGAGCAGCCAGCCCTTGGCGAATTTTCGTTCGGTCGCCGTCGCATCGTCCCAATAGCCGAGGAACATGACAGGATCGGGACCGGCGATGGCGATCTGGCCCGGTTCGCCGACGGGCAACTCGTCGCCCGTCTCGCTGACGATCGCGACGCGATGCCCGGGCACTGCCCGTCCGATGGCACCGGCCTTGGTGACGCCATAAGCAGCGCTGGAAGCGAGCACGAAATTGCACTCCGTCTGGCCGTAGAATTCGTTGACGGTGATGCCGAGCGTATGCCGCGCCCATTCATAGGTCTCGCGGCCGAGCGCCTCCCCGGCCGAGCCGATGGTGCGCAGCACCAGATCATATTTCGAGCGCGGATCGGACACGGACCGCATCAATCTCAGCGCCGTCGGCGGAATGAAGGCATTGCGCACCTTCATCTCAGCCATGATGCGATAAGCCATGCCGGCATCGAATTTCTGCGCCGGCGACGAGACGACGGGAACGCCGAGCAGAAGGCTCGGCAGCAGCGCATTGAGCAGACCGCCCGCCCAAGCCCAGTCGGACGGCGTCCAGACCTTGTCGCCCGGTTGCGGAAAACCCTCATGGGCAAACTGCATACCGGGAATATGGCCGGGCAGAACGCGATGACCATGCAACGCACCCTTGGGCGGCCCCGTCGTGCCGGAGGTAAAGATCATCAGCGCCGGATCATCCGGACCGGTCTTGGCGATGTCGAAGACAGGGGGATGGCCATCCGCCAGTTCGGCGAAAGCAGTCGCATCGGCACTCGCCCCGTCGATGCTGACGATATGCTTCAACGCCGGCAGGCGTCCGCGGATCTGCCGGATGCGTTCGAGACCGAAGCCGTTGGTGACGACGGCCGCGGCACCTGCCGCCTTCAACCGGTATTCCAGCGCCTCGACGCCGAAGAGCAGCGCCAGTGGCAGCGCGATCGCGCCGGTCTTATAGATCGCCACATGCGCGATCACCGTTTCGAAGGATTGCGGCAATAGCAGCGCGACGCGATCGCCGCGTTTGATATCAAGTGAAACGAGCGCATTTGCAAAAGCCGAGGAAAGGTCGGCGAGCGCGCGATAGGTCATTGCGCGATGATCGCCGTCAAGGCTGAAATGCTCAAGGCAGACACGCTCCGGATCTCTTGCGGCCCAGTCGTCGCTGACGGCGCGGCCGATATTGAAATCCTCCGGAATCCGCCAGGAGAAATCGCGATAGAGATCGTCGTAGCGATCGTGTGACGGCAGCTGCATGGTCGGATTCCGATAAAATGCTGCGTCAGCTAACATCTTGCGGCGCGGATGTGCAAGCTGCAGCCGGAATCGACAGCGATGAGCTTCAGAAGTCGATCACGGATCATTGTGCGCATGCAGCATAGATTCTTCATTTGCCGCCCTGCGACTTTGGCCATCTCGCGCTAAATCATGGAGAGCCGCCTGGGGTCATCCAATTCATCACGGAGTCGTTTCATGGAATATGTAAAATTCGGAAAGACCGGTCTCGAAGTATCGAAAATCTGCCTGGGCTGCATGACCTTCGGCGATCCCGGCCGCGGCAATCATGCCTGGAGCCTGCGGGAAGAAGAAAGCCGGGTGATGATCAAGCAGGCGATCGACCTCGGCATCAATTTCCTCGACACCGCCAACACCTATTCCAACGGTTCGTCAGAGGAGATCGTCGGCCGCGCCATCAAAGACTTCGCCAAGCGCGAGGACATCGTGCTGGCGACCAAGGTGTTCAACCGCATGCGGCCGGGCCCGAACGGCGCCGGCCTGTCGCGCAAGGCGATCTTCGACGAGATCGACAACAGTCTGCGTCGTCTCGGCACCGACTATGTCGATCTCTACCAGATCCACCGCTTCGACTACACGACGCCGATCGAGGAAACGCTGGAAGCGCTGCACGACATCGTCAAATCAGGCAAGGCCCGCTATATCGGCGCCTCCTCCATGTATGCCTGGCAATTCGCCAAGGCGCTCTATGTCTCCAGACTGAACGGCTGGACCGAATTCGTCAGCATGCAGGACCACCTGAACCTGCTCTACCGTGAGGAAGAGCGCGAAATGCTGCCACTCTGCGAAGATCAGAAGATCGCCGTCATCCCCTGGAGCCCGCTTGCCCGCGGCCGCCTGACCCGTGACTGGGACGAGACGACGGCACGCAGCGAAACCGACGAATTCGGCAAGACGCTCTACACCCAGTCCATCGATGCCGACCGCAAGATCGTCGGGGCCGTGGCCGAAGTCGCCACTGCCCGCAACATCTCCCGCGCCCAGGTCGCAACCGCCTGGATCCTGCAGAAGAGTGCGGTGACCGCCCCGATTATCGGCGCGTCCAAACCCAACCACCTCAGAGACGCCGTTGCCTCGCTCTCGGTCAAGCTTACCGCCGAGGAAATCGCGGCACTGGAAGCACCCTACGTCCCGCACGCCATCGCCGGTTTCAAGTAGCCGCTGGCTTCTCGGTCCTCAGCACATGCAAAGTAGATCCCTCTCCGCGCGGAGAGGGAGATCGAAACCATCGCCTTTCGCGACTGAGATTATGTTTGGCTTTCAGGATCGAGCTGCCGGCGCATCGTCACCAAAAACTGCTCGGCAAGCGCCCTGTCCTCGACCGCTCGGGCAAGAATGACAGCACCCATCATCGATGACAGTGTCGTCGTCGCATTGGCACGACGCTCCTCTTCCGTTTCGCCGGGAACGATATCGGCAAGCGTGTCGACCAGCACGGACAGCCCATCGCTGAAGACCGCGCGGACCGCGCCGCGGCTGCGGCTGACCTCCTGGATCAGCGTTGCGAAGACACAGCTGCCACCGGGATCGTCAACCGTGCGCCAGTGGATATAATGGTCGAGAAGAGCGGCCAACGGCCGGTCTGGCGATTCGGCGATATGTTCCTTCCAGCGCGTTTCGACCTTGTCGATCAGCTTGCGGCTGACCTCCAGCGCCAGGTCGTCCTTCGAACCGAAATGACCGTAGAAGCCGCCATGCGTCAGTCCCGCCGCCTTCATGATGTCGGCGACGCCCACCCCGTCGAAACCGTTTTCGCGGAAAAGCACGCCGGCAACGCTCAGGATCTTTTCGCGGTTCTCGGCAAATTTTTCGCGGCTGACCCGCATTGTCGTCTCCAGAAATAGTCGCTTGACAAAATATATGACGTCCATCATCAATACGCAAGAAATATTATGCCCATCATGTAAATCGGTCCAGTATCTCCTAAGACCTGAATTCAACCGGAATCTTGCCCATGGTTTCCACAGCCCTTGCCTCCTCCCTTGCCCGGCGCAACATCCATTACGGTTGGGTCGTCGTCGCCGCGACCTTCCTCACCATGCTGGTCACCGCCGGCGCCATGGGGGCACCCGGCGTTCTCATCAAGCCACTGCAGGACGAATTCGGCTGGGAGACATCGCAGATTTCCTCGGCCCTTGCGATCCGTCTGATCCTTTTCGGCTTCATGGGTCCGTTCGCCGCCGCCTTCATGAATTATTTCGGCGTGCGCAAGGTCATCGTCTTCGCGCTTGCGCTGATCAGCGCAGGCTTCGTCGGTTCGCTGTTCATGACGACGCTGTGGCAGTTGCTGCTGCTCTGGGGTATCGTCGTCGGCTTCGGCACGGGTCTGACGGCCATGGTGCTCGCCGCAACGGTCTCCAGCCGCTGGTTCACCAAGCATCGCGGCCTCGTCGTCGGCATGCTCTCGGCAAGCTCGGCCACCGGCCAGCTCGTCTTTCTGCCGTTGATGGCGGAACTGACGCAACGTTACGGCTGGCGCTCGACGGTGTTTTTCGTCTGCGCCATGATCATGGTTGCAGCCCTTGCCGTGCTTGCCTTCATGCGCGACCGGCCGGCCGATCTCGACCTGCCCTCCTTCGGCGAAACGCAGGTGACGCCGCCACCGGCAAGCACCTCTCTCGGCGCCGCGCTGATGACGCCGATCACCGTCCTCAAGGAAATCTCAAAGACCTCGACCTTCTGGATCCTCTTTGCCACCTTCTTCATCTGCGGTCTCAGCACCAACGGCCTGATCCAGACCCATTTCGTCACCCTGTGCGGCGATTTCGGCATTGTACCGGTGGCCGCGGCCAGTGTGCTGGCTGTCATGGGCATCTTCGATTTCTTCGGCACCATTGGTTCCGGCTGGCTGTCCGACCGTTTCGACAATCGCTGGCTGCTCTTCTGGTATTACGGCCTGCGCGGCCTGTCGCTGCTCTACTTGCCCTTCAGCAATTTCAGCTTTTACGGCCTCTCCATCTTTGCCATCTTCTACGGTCTCGACTGGATTGCCACCGTGCCGCCGACCGTCAAGATCGCCGCCGACCGCTTCGGCCGCGAAAAGACCGGCCTCGTCTTCGGCTGGGTCTTTGCCGGACATCAACTGGGAGCCGCCACAGCCGCTTATGGCGCCGGCCTCTCGCGCACGGAGCTTTCGAGCTACCTGCCCGCCTTCTTCGTCGCCGGCGCCTTCTGCCTGCTGGCCTCGATCCTGGCGATTACGCTGAAGAAGTCTGGCCTGAGCAACCCGGCACCGGCCGCCGCCCATTGATATCAAACAGGATCCGGCCTCGAAGCGAGGCCGGATCTCTCTACCGGATCAGTCCGATAACTCGCTTGCCCGTCTTGCGCGCCCGGGCGCTCGCATGTTAGACAGCCGCCCGTTCGTATCCGTTGCCCCATTGGCGGAATTGGTAGACGCGCTCGACTCAAAATCGAGTTTCGAAAGAAGTGCTGGTTCGACTCCGGCATGGGGCACCATCATCTCAAATTGTTGTCGCGTAGCGCCCCCGCCTCCAAAACCCGACACGGGACCACGCAACATAATTCGTATCTTAGCGAAGCTTACTTATTCTTCAGCAGCCACATCTTGCCGGCCATGGTGATGCCGTAGACGTCTTTTGATGCGTCGTCATCCAGATGCCGCCTCTCCAGAAAACCCGGCTCCTTCAGCTCGCCCAGCGTCTTGGCAGTGACCGATTTTATTTTCTGCGGCCGCTCTTTCCACCGGTCAGTTTTTGCATAAGTCACCGTCGCGTTCTCGTGCGTCCATTTATTGGCCGGCTGAGGATAAAGGTCTCCATCCCTGGCGAGTTTAAGTGCGGCGATCTGGGACGGCGTAAGCTCAATCATTCTGAAAAATCCTGTGCGGGCGGTGTTTGCGCTGGGAACGCGCTTTTACCAAAGGCGTGCTCATAACACCGACAGACGACTTTCACCACCGCATTGAGTTATTCGCGCCACGAAAGGCGAAAGCCCGGCTCGTCGGAACCGGGTTTCGTGCTTATCGCATATTTTTTCGTTAATTGCAGCGCCGGACCGTCCTGGTGACCTCGCCTTCGTCGGTCTGTCGGGTGACGCTCCTGGTTTCGCAGCCATTATCGCGATAGCGGCGGTGCTCACGCTCGCGCACAGCACCGAAGGTGACGCCACCTTCGCTGATCGTGATGCCGGGTCGTACCCGCTCATGGCGATAGCCGTCGTCATAAGAACGCTCCCTGACATAGACGCTGTCGGCAAGAACAGGCGCTGCAAACGAGCAGGCGGCAAGAGCCGCCACAGTACAGTTTAGGATGATCTTCCGCATATCGTTCTCCTTTCTTGATGAAAGGCCAACGAGACAAGACGCAAGTGGTTCCAACATCGGTGACGGCCCGACCGTGCCGTGGCGACGTCTGCGCCGCACTGGCCAGCGACTGAGAACGAAGACTTCAAACAGGAGCCCATCCCCCAAATCAACTGTTTAATTTTGTTTGCGCTTCGTCCAAAGTGGCCGCCGCTATCACAAGAGAGGGCGGACGTGCATCAGGAAGTAGGACTTATCGCGACGGTCGCCGTCAGTTTCGTTTTCGCAGCGATCCTGGGCTATGGCGCCGACCGGCTTCGGCTGCCGCCGCTCGTCGGTTACCTGATGGCGGGCATCCTGATGGGCCCGTTCACGCCGGGCTTCGTCGCCGATACCGCCCTTGCCGGCCAGCTCGCCGAAATGGGCGTCATTCTTCTGATGTTCGGCGTCGGCCTGCATTTTTCCGCCTCCGACCTGCTCGCCGTGCGCGGCATCGCCGTGCCTGGCGCGATCGGACGAATTATCCTCGCCACCCTGTTAGGCATCGGCCTTTGCAAACTCTGGGGCTGGAGCCTCGGCGCCGGCATCGTGCTTGGCCTCAGCCTGTCGGTGGCGAGCACGGTCGTGCTCTTGAAGGCGCTGGAGGAGCGCAATCTCGTCAACGCGGCAAGCGGACGCGTCGCCGTCGGCTGGCTGATCGTCGAGGATCTGGTGATGGTGCTGGCGCTCGTGCTGCTGCCGGCGCTCGCAGAGCTTCTGGGTGGCAACGCCAGCAATACGACCAATCATGGCCTCGGCGACCTGCCGCTGGTGCTGACGATCGGCCTGACGCTGCTGAAGGTGGCGGCCTTCGCCGCCATGGCGATCTTCCTCGGCCCTCGCATCGTGCCCTGGCTGCTGACGCTGATCGCCCGCACCGGCTCGCGCGAACTCTTTACGCTGACGGTGTTGGCGATCGCGCTCGGCATCGCCTTCGGTTCGGCGGCGATCTTCGGCGTCTCCTTTGCGCTCGGCGCTTTTTTCGCTGGCGTCGTCATGAGCGAATCCCAGCTCAGTCACAGGGCGGCGGCCGACTCGCTGCCGCTGCAGAATGCCTTCTCCGTGCTGTTCTTCGTCTCCGTCGGCATGCTCTTCGATCCCTCGATCCTGGTGCGCCAGCCGCTGGCGGTGATCGGCGCGCTGGCGCTCGTCGTCCTCGGCAAGGGCATCATCACCTTCCTGATCGTCATGCTGCTGCGATACCCGATCAGCATGGGGTTGACGTTGGCCGGCGGCCTTGCCCAGATCGGCGAGTTTTCCTTCATCCTCGCCGGACTCGGCGTCTCACTCGGGCTCCTGCCGCATGAGGGCCAGGATCTGATCTTGGCCGCCGCAATCCTGTCGATCACCCTCAATCCGATCGTGATCTTTGCGACCGACGGCCTGAAGAAATACATCCATTCGAAATGGCCCTCCCTCTGGGAAAGTTACGGCAGGAGCAGACAGAAGGCGCTCGGCAGAGAGCTGGAAAAGATCAGGGAGCTCGGCGAGGAGCGCGAGCGCCAGCATCAACTGAAGATGCAGCAGCTGATCGAGACTTTCCCGCTGTTCTCCGAGGTCGACGAGGACGCGCAGGAGGAGCTGCTGCTGCTCTTCAAGGCTAAATCCGCGCCGCCCGGCGAACGCGTCATCCGCCGCGGCGACCGGGGCGACAGCATGTATTTCATCTCCTCGGGCGCGGTGGAAGTGCGGCTCGCCAGCGGCGCGATCCGCCTGGAGCCGGGCGCCTTCTTCGGCGAAATGGCGCTGCTGACTGGCGGACGGCGCACCGCCGACGTCATCGCCGTCGACTTCTGCCAGTTCGAGGTCCTCGAGCGGCGCGACTTCAACATGTTCATGTCGCACCACCCACATCTGCGAGCCGCCGTTAGCGAAATGGCTCAGAAGCGGACGGAAATGAACGTCCTGCGTCAGCAATGGGAAAAGTCGATGGACCTATCCTGAGACGGGAACCGCACCTCTCGGATAGAGCTGCGGCGTTTCGCAAATGATAGACTACTTGTCGGGGCAAGCTTCGTTGGTCGTCGCGCCGCTGTTGCCGCCTTGCGTCTGAAGCGAATTGCCGCTCGGCTGGTCCGGGCAATTCGCCTTGTTCATCGGCATGTTCATCGAACTGCCGGAGCCATTGTTCGTCGTGCTGTTCGTTGCATTCGGATCCAGTGGTACCGTCGTGCCGCTGCCGCTGTTGCCGGTGCTGTTATATTCCGAGCTGCTCGGCGTATTGGCGCCGCTGTTGGTCGGAGCCTGCGGCGGGTTGCTCTGTGCGAAAGCCGACGCCGCCATGCCAAGAGCGAGCAGCGAGACTGCAGCAAGTTTCATCCGCATGGGAATATCCTCCTCGGGATTTTGTTGATCCTGAGAAGGAAACCATGCGCCAAAGCCGTTGTTCCGACAGGCATAGGGATTAAATCCCCAGACGCGCGGCACCGTAGCGGATTGCCTCAGCCCGCCGGCCAATAACCGTCGGCGCAGAAATCCTCCGGGATTGGATCGAGCCGTGACAATGCCTCGGCTGCGAAATCGATCTGCAGCGACAAGTGTTTGAGAGACGCCAGCATTGGCACACCGGTCGCGAATTCCCGGACGCGGGACAGATGATAACCGCTCTCGCTGATCCGTCGCGCAGCCTCCCGGCGCACGTCGTCTTTGCTTGGTCCACGCCCCTCTGCGGACCGGTTATCCATGTGCACGGCCTGCCCACGGCCGCCTTCGATCACTTTGAACATTCTCATGCCACCCTGCACGTCGACCCCAAATCAGCTTGCCGCAGAATGGCCGATTCGCAATCCCGTGAAATCTTGGGAGAGGCGCCGATGGCCTGCATCACGAAAATTTTTGGGCGGCGGTGGCAGGAAGGACACGGGCGAGCATTTACAGCGCCGCGCATGGTCCCTAAAGCTTTTTTGCACCGCAACAGGAAGGAAACGGAATGCTCCGCAGACTTTACGACTGGACCATGTCTTTGGCCTCGCGCAAATCGGCCGAAGTCTGGCTCGCCGTCATCGCCTTTGTCGAAAGCTCCGTCTTTCTCGTCCCCGCCGATGTGCTCTTCCTGCCGATGGCGCTTGCCAAGCCGGAACGCTCCTATCGCTATGCGCTGATTGCAACTGTCGCCTCCGTACTCGGCGGCATCGCCGGCTGGGCGCTCGGCTACTACGCCTATGAGACGGTGGCGCGGCCGATCCTGGAATTCTACGGCAAGCTCGAAGCCTTCGAGCAGATGAAGGCCTATGTCACCTACGAGACGATCCTGCTGCTGCTCGTCACTTCGGGTCTTGCACATTTGCCGCCGATCAAGATCGTCACCATCCTGTCCGGCGTCATCCACGTCAATCTGGGGCTTTTCATCGTCTCGGCGATCGTCGCGCGCGGCGCGCGTTTCCTCTTCCTCGCCTGGCTGCTGCGCCGCTACGGCGAGCCGATCCGGCATTTCATCGAGAAGCGGCTCGGCCAGATCGTCGGCATCGGCGCCGGCGCCGTCATCGTGTTATACGTCGCCTACCGCTATCTCGCTCACTAAAACAGGATGATTTTAGGCCGGGTCGAGCTAAAATCTGAATTCGCCTCTCATGCTCTACCAACTTCGCGGAGCTCCGCCATGACTGCCACTTCCTCGCCACTCGCTCGCCCCGGCTTTATTTATTCCCTGTTGCTCGCCATCGGCATGGCGGCGGCGGTCGGCACGGCGCTCGGCTTCCAGTATATCGGCGGCTATATTCCTTGCGCGCTCTGCCTGTTGCAGCGTCAGCCCTATTATTACGCCATCCCGATCGCGATCCTGGCCGCAATCTCCGAACTCATCGGGCTGCCGAACTGGATCACCCGGGCGCTCATTCTCGCGGCCGGCATCCTGATGCTGGTGACGGCAGGCATGGGTGTCTATCACGCCGGCGTCGAATGGCATTTCTGGCCCGGCCCGCCCACTTGCTCGACGACGGCAAGCAGCATGACGACCAATGCCGGCGATCTGCTCGGTGAGCTCAACACCATCAAAGGCCCGTCCTGCACCGATGCGGCGCTTCGCGTGCTCGGCCTGTCTTTTGCCGGCTGGAATGTGATTGCCGGAATCCTGCTTGCGGCCTTCGCCTTTGTCGGCGTTCGCAAGGCCGCCACTGCATAAATTATGCAGAAACCGAAATGTACAGCGTCTTTTGCGCGTCCGAAAAGACGCGCGACGCTGTAGGCCGTTCGATCAGGGCTGTAGTTCGGTATCCCAGTAGAGATAGTCGAGCCAGCTTTGATGCAGATAGTTTGGCGGGAACAGCCGGCCGTTATTGTGCAGATCCTGTACCGTCGGCTGGTAGGGCTTCTGCGCCGGGAACATGCCTGCCTGCTTCGGAAGCTTGCTACCCTTGCGCAGATTGCAGGGCGAGCAGGCTGCCACGACATTCTCCCAGGTGGTCTCGCCGCCATGGGCGCGCGGAATGACGTGGTCGAAGGTCAGGTCGTCATCAGCGCCGCAATACTGGCACTCGAACCGGTCGCGCAGGAAGACGTTGAACCGGGTGAAGGCGGGATTGCGGGACGGCTGAACGTAAGTCTTCAGGCACACGACACTCGGAAGCCGCATCGAAAAACTCGGCGAGGAAACCGAATGTTCATATTCTGCAATGATGTTCACACGGTCGAGAAATACCGCCTTGATCGCGTCCTGCCAGGACCACAACGACAAGGGGTAATAACTCAGTGGCCGGTAGTCAGCGTTCAGGACGAGCGCTGGCAGGGCCTGCGGGGAGACTGCAATCGTCAAGGGACTCTCCTGATCGATTCGGCATCTGCACCTGTATATTAGGCCGGTTGTTACAGGATTGTGAAGTCCAATAAATTCAGAGGATAAAGGCAATTTGAAGAGTGTTGCCGATCAGCCGGTCGGCACCATGTCACGGCGCATTTTCGTGGCGTAATAGACCCAGAAAAGCCGTGCCGCCACCGAACGCCACGGCGACCAGACTTCCGCAAGCTGGGTCAGCGCCTTTGCCGGCGGCCGTGCTGCAAGACCGAAAGCCGCCCCGACGGCATTCTGCAGTGCGACATCGCCGGCTGGGAAAACATCGGCATGGCCACCGCAAAACATCAGATAGACCTCCGCCGTCCACGGTCCGACGCCTTTCAGCGCGGTCAGTTCGCCAAGTGCGTCGCCCGGCGGCTTCAGGCAGAGCCCGGAGAGATCGAGGCGGCCGGAGGCGACCGCTTCGGCAATCCGCGACAGCGTCTCGGCCTTGGCGCGCGACAAGCCGAATTCGCGCCATGCGTCGGCGTGAAGCAGCACGTAGCCTTCGGCAGTCAAAAGACCATCCGACGGCAGCATGCGCCGCCAGATCGCGTCGGCGCTGGCGCGCGATACCATCTGCGAGACGATGATATGGGCAAGGCCGGCAAAGCCGGGTTCGCGCAGCCGCAGCGGAATGGGCCCGGCCTCCGCGACGATCGGTGCAAGACGCGGATCGAGGCGAAGCAGCGCTTCGAGCCCCTGCCTGACATCGTCTTCGTTGCGGATGATCTGCACTTTGCCTCGCAGTGGTTCAAAATTCGGATCCATGGCAGAAGAAAGCATGACCACGAGTGAGCGTCAAAAACCTGTCTTTCGTTTTGCGCCGAGCCCCAACGGACCGTTGCATCTCGGCCATGCCCTGTCGGCCCTGCTGAACCGCGACATGGCGGATGCCGAACAAGGCCGCTTGCTGCTGCGTATCGAGGATATCGATCAGACGCGCTGCACGCCAGAGTTCGAGGCCGGCATCCTCAGCGATCTCGAATGGCTTGATATCAAGTGGGAAAGCCCGGTGCGGCGCCAGTCGGAACATTTCCCCGAATATCAGGCGGCGCTGCACACACTGATCGAGCGCGGACTGGTCTATCCGGCCTTTCTGACGCGTGGCGAGGTGAAAGCGCGCGTCGCCGCCTACGAGGCGGCGGGTGAATCCTGGCCGCGCGATCCCGACGGCACCCCGCATTATCCCGCAAATGATCGCGAGCGTTCGGCAGACGAATGGCGGGACATGCTGACCTCGGGAATGAAACATGCTTGGCGGCTCGATATGCGCAAGGCGCTCGACCTGATCGGCGAACTGCTGTTCTGGACGGAAACCGGCGACGGCAGGACAGGTGAGATCGCCGCCGAGCCCAACGTCTGGGGCGACGTCATCCTGTCACGCTCGGATGCGCCATCGAGCTATCATCTTTCCGTGGTCGTCGACGATGCGCTGCAGGGTGTCACCCATGTCGTGCGTGGGCTCGACCTCTTCCACGCGACATCGGTGCATCGGCTATTGCAGGTGCTGCTCGGCCTGCCGCAGCCGGTCTATCACCATCATCGTCTCATTCTCGGCGCCGACGGCCGCAAACTTTCGAAAAGCGAGGGCGACACCGCACTTGGCGAATTGCGCGCCCAGGGCATGTCAGTTGCGGATATTCGCCGCCTTGTCGGGCTCTGACTGGCTTTCGACACGCTCTCTGCCGACGATCGAAAGCGTGTGCGAAAACATCCGGAAGACGCGGAACTTGATCAGCGCCGCGTTGATCTCCGCCCCGATGATGAAGATGACGCCGACCATGTAGAGGAAGATCAGCACGATCATGACAGAGGCGAGACCGGCATAGGTTGCCGTATAATTGGCGAAGGTCGCGAGATAATAGGCAAAAATCAGCGCGCCGGCGAGCCAGAGAAGTAGCGTCAACAGTACGCCGGGAATGACGTCGAAGACCCGTCGCTTGCCGGCCGGCAGCCAGAGATGCATGACCAGCAGTCCGACCGTCAGAACCACCAGCGTGCCGTAGATGCGCCAGCTGAACACGATGTCGAGCGTATCGGCAAACAGCGGAAACCAGCCGCGCGCATAATCGAGCGCCAGCGGCAGGGCGACCAGCAGGATGCTGATCGCCGCAAAGATGATGACCGCGATCAGCACATAGCCGAGGCTGGCGAGACGCGTGAAATACCAGGGCCGCGTTTCCTGTACCCGGTAGGCGCGGTTGAGCGAGATGCGCAGCGCCTCGACGCCGTTCGAGGCGAAATAGGCGGCGGCCAGCACCGAGATCGTCAGCAGCCCGCCGCGCGGAATGGTCAGCACCTGCAGCACCTGGTCGGCGAGCGGCTTGGCGATCGCCTCGGGCCAGGTGTCGAAGATCAGGTGGATGGCGGTCGAGGAGAACTGATCGGCGCCGAGGAAGCTTGCAAGCGCGGTGCCGAAGATCAGGAAAGGGAAAACCGCAAGCAGGCTCGACAGCGCCACATGGCTTGCCATGGCGAAGCCGTCGTCCTCGACCATGTGACAGATCGCGTCATAGACCACGTCGTAGATCGTGCGCAGCACCTTCGGCATTCCGTCTCCGGCTTTCCAGATTGTATCCTCTGGCCGAATATGGGAAACGAGTCCCATTTTGTACAGGAATCATTCCATGGCGGGAGAACGCACCATCGTCGTGACCGGGTGTTCGTCCGGTATCGGCGCTCATTGCGCGCGGGCGCTGAAAGCCGATGGCTGGCGTGTCTTCGCGACGGTGCGCAAACCGGACGATCTCAAGGGGCTGGAAGCGGAAGGCATCGAAGCCTTCCTGATGGATTATACCAGGACCGAGACGATTTCCGATCTGGTCGGCGCGGTTCTGGAACGCAGCGGCGGCCGCATCGACGCGCTCTTCAATAACGGCGCCTACGGCCAGCCGGGCGCCGTCGAGGATCTATCGACGGCAACGCTGCGCGCGCAGTTCGAGGCGAATTTCTTCGGCTGGCATGAGCTGACGCGGCAGGTCATTCCGCCGATGCGCAAACGCGGCCAAGGGCGGATCGTGCAATGCTCGTCGATCCTCGGCGTCGTCCCCTATCGCTATCGCGGCGCCTACACCGCTTCCAAATTCGCGCTCGAAGGCCTCAGCATCACCCTGCGCATGGAGCTGCAGGGCAGCGGCATCCATGTGAGCCTGATCGAGCCGGGACCGATCGCCACGCGGTTCACCGCCAACGCGCTCGCAAAGATCAAGGAGCATATCGATCTCAAGAATTCGCCGCACGCGGTCGATTACGTCAGGCAATTGGCGAGGCTCGACGGATCGGGGCCGGTCAACCGCCACAAGCTCGGCCCGGAAGCGGTCTATTCCGTGTTGAAACACGCATTGAACTCGAAAAATCCGAGGCCACATTATCCCGTAACGACTCCGGCCAAGCAGGGCATGTTCCTGAAGCGGCTGCTTCCGGCAGACCTCTTCTACCGCCTGATGCGCTGGATGGACTGAGAAAGCTGAATGCCATGTCCACAGTCACCTATATCCTCGCGATCATCGTCATGGGCGTCGTCGCCCTCGTCCTGATCCGCGGTCTCTTCAACATGATGAAGGGCGGCGATGCCAACCGTTCCAACAAGTTGATGCAGCTTCGTGTGCTGTTGCAGGCGGTCGCCGTCATCCTGATCATGCTGACGCTCTGGCTGACCGGCGGTGGCCGCCCAACCTGATCGTCATTCAAGGAGGAAACCGTGGTCAAGCTCAACAAGATCTACACGAAAACGGGCGATGACGGCACGACCGGGCTGGTTTCCGGCCCACGCCGGCTCAAAGACGATCTGCGTGTCGAGGCCTACGGCACGATCGACGAGGCCAATTCCGCGATCGGCCTGGCTCGGCTGTACACGGCCGGCTTGCCTGAACTCGACGCCATGCTGATGTCGATCCAGAACGACCTCTTCGATCTCGGCGCCGATCTCGCCACCCCTGACACCGGCGAACTGCCGGCCTATGAACCGTTGCGGATCTCGGAGACGCAGGTCGACCGCGTCGAGCGCGATATCGACCAGCTGAACGCCGATCTGCAGCCGCTGAAATCCTTCATCCTCCCAGGCGGCAGCCCGGCCGCCGCGCATCTGCATCTCGCCCGCACGATTGCGCGCCGTGCCGAACGTCTGATGGTGGCGCTTGCCCGCACCGACGGCGAAATCCTCGGCGAGCCGGCGATGAAATATGTCAACCGCCTGTCCGATTTCCTCTTCGTCGCCGCACGTCATGCAAATGACGGGGGCCATGCGGATGTGCTTTGGGTTCCGGGAAAAAACAGATAGGCTTGTCGCGATCACGATCGCCGGGGGCCTTTATGTTCATACCACTTCACGATGCCAATACCTTGAAACATATCAAGGTTCAGTGGGTGACGCTCGCATTGATGGCGTTGAATATCGCGGTCTGGCTTTTGACCAGTTTTGAGAACGAGCAGGCAGCCCAGGCGACGACCGTCGGGCTCGGCTATATCCCGGCAATCGCCTTCGGCCACGCGGTGCTGGCGCAAGGGCTGGAGATCGTGCCGGAACCCCTCACCTACCTCACCTACGCCTTCGTTCATACCGGCTTCTGGCATCTGGCCGGCAACATGATCTTCCTTTGGGTCTTCGGCGACAATGTCGAGGATGCGATGGGGCATCTGCGCTTCCTGATCTTCTATCTCATCTGTGCCGCCGCCGGCGCGCTCTGTCACGGCCTGCTGACCATGACCTCGGAAGCGCCGCTGGTCGGCGCATCGGGGGCGGTCTCCGGCGTCATTGCCGCCTATGTCATGCTGCATCCGCGCGTCCGGGTCTGGGTGCTGGTGTTTTTCCGTGTTCCGTTGCCCCTGCCGGCCTTCGTGCCGCTGCTTTTATGGATCGGGCAGCAGTTCTTCATGCTGGCGATCGCGTCTGACGGCGACGTTTCCTGGGGCGCGCATGTCGGCGGCATCCTTGCCGGCGCTTTCCTGATCCTGGTGTTCCGCCGGCCTGGTGTGCCGCTCTTCGACCGGCAGATCGTCACGCCTCGCGCCGTCAGAAACGACCCGGGCACCGGCCCGGCCATCGCGGCCGGCACGGACGGGCGGACGGCGCAGCGCTTTCCCTGGGGCCGACACTGACGATATTGACGTGAACGTAAACGTCCACATATTGCCGAGGCAAATCGCTTGCCGGCGTCATGCATGCGTTGAATTTGGAGGAAAAACGCGTATCCATGTCGCCATTCGACAATCGGAGCGGCGCCTAAGCGCGCATTTTCTAAAAAAGGCTCCGAAGCCAGTTTCTCCTGAAGGAAGGACCCCATGAAGATACTCGTCCCAGTCAAACGGGTTGTCGACTACAACGTGAAGATCCGGGTGAAGCCGGATGGCACGGGTGTCGAGCTAACCAATGTGAAGATGTCGATGAACCCGTTCGACGAGATCTCGGTGGAAGAGGCGCTGCGGCTGAGGGAAGCCGGCAAGTGCGAGGAAGTGGTGGTGGTGTCGATCGGTCCTGCCAAGGCCGAGGAGACGCTGCGGACCGCCCTTGCCATGGGCGCCGACCGGGCGATCCTGGTCGAGACCGACGATGCTGTAGAACCGCTCACGGTTGCCAAGATCCTCAAGGCTGTGGCCGATGCCGAACAGCCGGGGCTGATCATATCAGGCAAGCAGGCGATCGATGACGACAGCAACCAGACCGGCCAGATGCTGGCAGCACTGATGGGAATTGCCCAAGCGACCTTCGCCTCGAAGATCGAGATCAGTGATGGCAAAGCAACCGTCACCCGCGAAGTCGATGGCGGCCTGCAGACGATCGAGATCAAACTGCCGGCGGTCGTCACATCAGACCTGCGTTTGAACGAACCGCGTTATGCCTCGCTGCCGAACATCATGAAGGCGAAGAAGAAGCCGCTCGACAAGAAGAGCCCCGCTGACTTCGGCGTCGACACCACACCGCGCCTCAGGGTCTTGAAGACCGAGGAGCCGTCGGGCCGCAAGGCCGGCGTCAAGGTCAAGTCGGTCGCCGAACTGATCGACAAGCTCAAAAACGAAGCCGGCGTGCTGTAATCAGCTGGGAACAGGAGCCAATATCATGACCATTCTTCTTCTGGCTGACCACGACAATGCCAGCCTGTCCGATCAGACCGCCAAGGCGCTGACGGCGGCAACCAAGATCGCCAAGGACCAGGCAAGCGATATTCATATTCTCGTTGCCGGCAAGGCTGCCAAGCCTGCTGCCGAACAAGCCGCCAAGCTTGCCGGCGTCTCGAAAGTGCTGCTCGCCGAAAGCGACGAACTCGCCAACAATCTGGCCGAACCGCTCGGCGACCTGATCGTTTCGCTGGCTGGCGCCTACGACACGATCCTGTCTGCCGCGACCTCCGTCGGCAAGAACGTTCTGCCGCGGGTGGCAGCCCTCCTCGATGTCGCCCAGGTCTCCGAGATCATCGAGGTGATCTCGTCCGACACCTTCAAGCGGCCGATCTATGCCGGCAACGCCATCCAGACGGTGCAGGCGAGCGATGCCAAGAAGGTCATCACCGTGCGCACCGCATCCTTTGCCTCCGCGCCGGAGGGTGGCTCGGCCACCGTCGAGGCAATCCCGGCGATATCCGATCCGGGTCTTTCCACCTTCGTCGCCGATGCGCTGTCGGCCTCCGACCGGCCGGAACTGACCTCGGCCAAGATCATCATCTCCGGCGGCCGGGCACTCGGTTCGGCGGAAAAATTCAGGGAAGTCATCCTGCCGCTGGCCGACAAGCTCGGTGCCGCCCTCGGCGCATCCAGAGCCGCCGTCGATGCCGGTTATGCGCCGAACGACTGGCAGGTCGGCCAGACCGGCAAGGTGGTGGCGCCTGATCTCTACATCGCCTGCGGCATTTCAGGCGCCATCCAGCATTTGGCCGGCATGAAGGATTCGAAGGTGATCGTCGCCATCAACAAGGACGAGGAGGCGCCGATCTTCCAGGTCGCCGATTACGGATTGGTCGCCGATCTCTTCGATGTCTTGCCGGAATTGCAAAAGGCGCTCTAGCTGCGTCAAATGCTTTTCTTTCGCACTTGCGAATGACTGGAAAATTATCTTTTATCGGGCTACTACTACTGCTGCCGGGCGATCCTTCGTCCGGCAGTATTGCTAGAAAAATACGGCGGCGCGGGGGCGAATGCCGTGCGGGGGTTTGGAGATGAATGCGGTGTTGAAGAATATTGGTATTATCGGTGCCGGCCAGATGGGCTGCGGCATCGCGCATGTTTCGGCCGCCGCAGGTTACAGGGTCCACATCTACGATCTCTCCCAGGACCGCATCGAATCCGGCCTTGCCACCATCAACGGCAATCTTGCCCGCCTGGTGACGAACGGCAAGATGACCGAAGCGGAACGCAAGTCGACCTTGTCGCTCATATCAGGCTCGTCCGATGTCAACGATCTCGCCCCCTCCGATCTCGTGATCGAGGCCGCCACCGAGGATGAAACGGTCAAGCGCAAGATTTACGCGCAGGTCTGTCCGGTCCTGAAGCCGGAAGCGCTGCTTGCCACCAATACCTCTTCGCTTTCCATCACGCGGCTTGCTGCCGCCACGGACCGCCCCGAACACTTCATGGGCATACATTTCATGAACCCGGTGCCGGTGATGAAGCTGGTCGAACTGGTGCGCGGCATCGCCACCGACGAAAAGACCTTCTCCGCCGCCAAGGAATTCGTCGGCACCCTGGAAAAGACCACAACCGTCGCCGAAGATTTCCCGGCCTTCATCGTCAACCGCATCCTGCTGCCGATGATCAACGAAGCGATCTACACGCTCTATGAAGGCGTCGGCACCGTCGACGCCATCGATACGGCGATGAAGCTCGGCGCCAACCATCCGATGGGGCCGCTGCAGCTTGCCGATTTCATCGGCCTCGACACCTGCCTTTCGATCATGCAGGTGCTGCATGACGGCCTGGCGGACTCGAAATATCGTCCTTGTCCGCTGCTGGTGAAATATGTCGAGGCAGGCTGGCTCGGACGCAAGTCCGGCCGCGGCTTCTATGACTATCGCGGCGAAGTGCCGGTCCCGACGCGCTAAGCTGACATCATCAGAAAGGCTGAATGGACCGAGCGCCCGCGAAATGCTTTCCTTGCCGTGAACGCGAGGAAACGCAATGTCGACCGAAACTCCGATGTTCCTGCTGCAATGCTTCGTACTCATCGGACTTGCGGGTGTGTTCCTCATAAAAGGCGACGGAGACTCCTGACCGGCGTTCTTACGATCCGATCGCACCCTTGATCAGCGCCCTGGCATCCTCGCTGTCCCAGGCGGCAGGGCCGTTCATGGCGGAGATCAGGCATCCCTTGTCATCGATCAGCAGCGTCACCGGCAGCCCGAAAGCGAGGCCTTCCTTCTTCAGGCTGTTGAATACCGAAATCGTATTGTCGCGATAGAGCTGCAGCGCATCGACGCCGGTGTCCCCGAGGAAGGTCCTCGGCTTCTCGTCGTCGCCGGTATCGATATTGACCGGCACCACCTGGAACCGGTCGCTGCCCATCTCCTTCTCGAGCGCATTCAGCGCCGGCATCTCCTCGCGGCAGGGGACGCACCATGTCGCCCAGAGATTGAGAAGCACGATCTTGCCGGCGAAATGATCGAGCGTCAGCAATTTGCCGTCCGGCCCGTTGAAGGAAATGGCGGTCAGCTTGCGCGGCTCATTGGCGGCGACCATGGCGGCCACCTGTCCCCTCATCAGCGGTGTAATGCCGGCGATGCGGTCTTTGGCGAGCTTGCATTCGGCCGACGCCGTTTCGCCGCCGCCATTGCCAATCCCCGTCTCCTTCACGTATACCGCTGCCGCACCGGCAACGACACCCGCAACGGCGGCTATCGCGATCCATTTCAGGGATGGCAGCCCGAGGGGTTTTCTTGTCGTCATTTCATTCTCCTGGACATGCATCCTCAAGGCGGGCACCTTCATGGCCGACGACAACACGGACACCAAATCCTCCAACCAGATGTGGGGCGGTCGCTTCGCCTCCGGCCCGGACGCGATCATGGAGGAGATAAATGCCTCGATCGGTTTCGACAAGAAGCTATTCGCGCAGGATATCCGCGGTTCCATTGCCCATGCGACGATGCTTGCCCATCAAGGGATTATTTCCGCTGACGATAAGGACAAGATCGTTCACGGGCTAAACACGATCCTGTCAGAAATCGAAAGCGGCAATTTCGAATTCTCGCGTCAGCTCGAAGACATCCATATGAATGTCGAGGCACGCCTGGCGACGCTGATCGGACCGGCCGCCGGCCGGCTGCACACCGCCCGCTCGCGCAATGATCAGGTGGCGCTCGACTTCCGTCTCTGGGTGAAGGAAGAGCTTGAGAAAACCGAGCAGATGCTGACCGGCCTGATCGCGGCCTTCCTCGACCGCGCCGAAGAACATGCCGAAAGCGTCATGCCGGGCTTCACCCATCTGCAGACCGCCCAGCCCGTTACCTTCGGCCACCACTGCATGGCCTATGTCGAAATGTTCGGCCGCGACCGCTCGCGCGTGCGCCACGCCATCGAGCATCTGGATGAAAGCCCGATCGGTGCCGCCGCCCTCGCCGGCACCGGCTATCCGATAGACCGCCATATGACGGCCAAGGCGCTCGGTTTCCGCGAGCCGACCCGCAACTCCATCGATACGGTCTCCGATCGCGATTTCGCCATCGAATTCCTGTCGATCGCAGCGATTGCGGGCATGCACCTGTCGCGTCTGGCGGAAGAGATCGTCATCTGGTCGACCCCGCAATTCGGTTTCGTGCGCCTGTCCGACGCCTTCTCGACCGGCTCGTCGATCATGCCGCAAAAGAAGAACCCGGACGCTGCCGAACTGGTGCGCGCCAAGACCGGCCGCATCAACGGCTCGCTGGTGGCGCTGCTGACGATCATGAAGGGGTTGCCGCTCGCCTATTCCAAGGACATGCAGGAAGACAAGGAACAGGTCTTCGACGCAGCCGAGAGCCTGGAACTGGCAATCGCCGCCATGACCGGCATGATGCGCGACATGACTGTCAACACCGCACGCATGAAGGCGGCGGCCGGCTCCGGCTATTCGACGGCGACCGATCTTGCCGACTGGCTGGTGCGCGAAGCAGGCCTCCCCTTCCGCGACGCCCATCACGTCACCGGCCGCGCCGTTGCACTCGCCGAAAGCAAGGGCTGCGACCTTGCCGAGCTGTCGCTCTCCGATCTGCAGGCGATCCATCCCGACATCACCGACAAGGTCTATGATGTGCTGACCGTCGAGGCCTCGGTCGCCAGCCGCAAGAGCTTCGGCGGCACGGCGCCGTCCGAAGTACGCAGGCAGATCGGCTTCTGGCGCGCCCGCAACTAAGAGATGCCGGGAGCCGCCGCGCCCTTCCTGCAGGCGCGGAAAGACCGCCAACAATCAGGGTGCACAAGGCGGATAACTTCGCTATGAAGATGTCCGTCATTCGATATGAATGATGCCGTCACATGCCGCAGAAGAGGATATCCATGAAGAGCCTGCCCCACCTCGTCCGCCTGACGGCGGTTCTCGCCGTCATCGGCCTTGCCGTTGCCGGATGCGGGCGCAAGGGCGACCTCGATCCGCCGAGCGCTGCGGCAACCAAGGAAGGCGACGTTTCCAAGCCGACGAAACAGCCGGGAACCGTCGACAAGCCCTTCCTTCTCGACCCCCTTCTTTAAGGCACAAGCCCGTGAACCATTTCGAGTACCGCGACGGCGTCCTTCATGCCGAGAACGTTCCCGTTCCCGAGATCGCCAAGGCGGTCGGCACGCCTTTCTACGTCTATTCCACTGCAACGCTGGAGCGTCATTACCGCGTCTTTTCGGAAGCCTTCGCCGACATGGACTCCATGGTCTGCTATGCGATGAAGGCGAATTCGAACCAGGCAGTGCTGAAGACGCTGGGCCGTCTCGGCGCCGGCATCGACGTGGTCTCTGAAGGCGAACTGCGCCGCGCGCTTGCCGCCGGCATTCCGGCGGACCGCATCATGTTCTCAGGTGTCGGCAAGACGCCGTCCGAGATGGATTTCGCCCTTGAGGCCGGCATCTACTGCTTCAATGTCGAATCCGAGCCCGAACTTGAAATCCTCAACCAGCGCGCCGTGAGCGCGGGCAAGAAAGCGCCGGTCTCCTTCCGCATCAACCCTGATGTCGATGCGAAGACGCATTCCAAGATCTCGACGGGCAAGAAGGAAAACAAGTTCGGCATCTCCTGGGAGCGCGTCCGGGCCATCTATGCCCATGCCGCGAAGCTGCCCGGCATCGAGGTCACCGGCATCGACATGCATATCGGCAGCCAGATCACCGAACTCCAGCCCTTCGACGACGCCTTCAAGCTGCTGCACGACCTTGTCGCGACGCTCCGTGCCGACGGCCACACCATCCACCACGTCGATATCGGCGGCGGCCTCGGCATTCCCTACAAGGACGATAACAATCCGCCGCCGCTGCCGGACGCCTACGCGGCAATCGTCAAGAACCAGCTGCGCGGCCTGGACTGTAAGATCATCACCGAACCCGGCCGCCTGATCGTCGGCAATGCCGGCATTCTCGTGACAGAAGTCCTCTATGTGAAGGATGGCGGCGAAAAGACCTTCGTCATCGTCGACGGCGCGATGAACGATCTCATCCGCCCGACGCTATACGAGGCCTATCACGAGATTCGCCCTGTAACGATTTCGGCGGCCAACGCGCCGCGCATCCGCGCCGATGTCGTGGGCCCCGTCTGCGAGACCGGCGATTATCTGGCGCTCGACCGCGAGATGGCGATGCCGAAACCCGGCGACCTGATGGCCGTCAGCACTGCCGGCGCCTATGGCGCGGTCCAGGCCGGCACTTATAACAGCCGCCTGCTGGTGCCCGAAGTTCTGGTCAGGGGCAGCGATTTCCATACGATTCGACCGCGCCGAACCTATGCCGAGCTGATCAGCCTCGATTCCGTTCCGGCCTGGCTCGACTGAACAAGCCATCACTTTTTGGCGAATAAACGTGAAAAGCCGGTATTACCGGCCGCTCGCCCTCGCCTTCGCCACAAAGAGTGTTATCCTTTCGTTCATGAGCGTATTGCCCCGCAATCGCCGGAAGCGCCCTCTGTTCCAGAACGCCAGATCGCGGAGACCGGACCGATGACAAGCCCCTCGAGGCAGAAGAAAGGTGCATTTGCCTTCCGTCCCTCGCTTGCCCGGCTGGTGACGACGAAACGCCTGCTGGCGCGCATCGTGCTCTTTTTCGAGCAGTTGCTGCCGCCTCTGATGCCGGTACTGTCCGTCATCGCCTTTTATCTCTCCGCCTCCTGGTTCGGCCTCTTCCGCAGCGTGCCGGACTGGCTGCGCATTCTGCTGCTCATCGCCTTTGCTGCCGCTTTTCTCGTCTCGCTCCTCCCCTTCCGCACCTTGCGCTGGCCGAGGATCGCTGAAGCCGACCGCATGCTGGAAGAGCGCAACGGCCTGCCGCACCAGCCGGTCACCGTACAGGAAGACGAGCCGGCCTTCGATACGCCCTTCGGCCGGGCGCTCTGGCGCGAGCACCAGACACGGATGGCTGAAAAGATCGCAGCGCTCGATGCCGGACTGCCACGGCCTGATATCGCCGCGCATGATCGTTTCGCGCTGCGCGCCGTCCCGGCGCTGCTGCTCGTCACGGCCTTCGGTTATTCGCTGTCGATCAACGGCGGCTCGATCCGCGACGCACTGCAGGCGGCGCCCGCGCAGGTGGTCAGCGATCCGGCGGTGCGCATCGACGCCTGGGTAACGCCGCCTTCCTATACCGGCCGCGCCCCTGTCTATCTGACGGCTGACGGCAGCGAGCAGGCGCCGATCGGCATTCCCCAGTTTTCAGGCCTCACTGTCCGGGTCAGCGGCGGAAGGACGGCCGAAAAAGTCGTGTTCCGCAAGGCGAACGGCGAGGCGCAGGATATCGCCGTGCAGGCCGATACCAAGCCGCAGCAGACAGCGGTATCAGGCAGCGAGCAGCAGACGGCGGCACCGGCCAGCCAGGCTCTCGTCGCGCAGACGCATATGATGAAGCTGCAGGAGAACGGCGCACTCGAGGTCAACGGCCGCCGCTGGAGCTTCAACGTGCTGCCCGACAAGGCGCCGGAAATTGCCTTTGACGGGCTGCCGAAGCGCAGCGTCAACGGCGCGCTTGAAATCGGCTTCACCGTCAAAGACGATTACGGGGTCCAGGAAGCGCATGCGGAAATCGTTCCTGTCGACCCCGATCCGACGGCAACGCCGCTCTATCCACTGCCGGAATACCGGCTGGATATTCCGCGCCGCAACGCCCGCGACGCCAAGGCTGTGACCAGCCGGAACCTGACCGAACATCCGCTTGCCGGCAAACGTGTGCGCATCACGCTCGTCGCCAAGGATGCCGCCGGCCAGACCGGCCGCAGCCCGCCGCATGAGATGACGCTGCCGTCACGCCCCTTCAACGAACCGCTTGCCGCCGCCGTCGCCGAGGAACGGCAGGTTTTCGCGCTCGATACGCGCAAGATGCCGCAGGCGATCGCCCTGAACGAGGCGCTGACCATCCGCCCCGAGGAGACGATCCCGAAGCTCACCAACTACCTGCTCTTGGAATCCGCCTTGACGCGTATGAAGCTCGCAAAGGGCGAGGATGCGCTGAAGGATACGGCCCAATATCTGTGGGAGATCGCCCTCGGCATGGAGGACGGCGATCTTTCGCTGGCCGAGCGCAAGCTGCGCGAGGCCCAGCAGAACCTCGCCGACGCGTTGGACCGCAACGCCCCGGACGCGGAGATCAAGAAGCTGATGGACGAGCTGCGCAAGGCGATGCAGGACTATATGACCGAGCTTGCCCAACGCATGCAGAACGCGCCGATGCAGCCGAACCAGAACGCGCAGAACATTCTGCGCCAGCAGGATCTGGAACGAATGATGGATCAGATCGAGAATCTCGCCCGCTCGGGCAATCGTGACGCGGCCCAGCAGATGCTGTCGGAATTGCAGCGGATGATGAACAACCTGCAGGCCGGCCGGCCGCAGCGCAGCCAGCAGAGCCAGGAAAACAGCGAGGCCCGCAAGCAGATCGACAAGCTCGGCGAGATCCTGCGCGACCAGCAAAAGCTGATGGAGCAGACCTTCCGGCTCGACCAGCAGCTCAGGGACCGCATGCAGCGCGGCGAGCCTGACATGGGCGAGAACGATCCGCTGCTCGACGAGATGAACCCCGGAGAAAACGGCGAGCCGCAGGATCAGCAGCAGGGCCAGCAAGGCAAGGATGGACAGCAGCCCTCTGACCAGATGACGGCCGAGCAGCTGCGTGAGGCGCTGAAACAGCTGCGCGCGCAGCAGGATGGGTTGGGCAAGCAACTCGGCGAATTGCAGAAGAGCCTCGGCGAGATGGGAATGAAGCCCGGCCCGGGTTTTGGCCAGGCGCAACGCGAAATGGAAGGCGCCGGCCGTGAACTCGGCCAGGGCCGCGGCCAACCGGCCGTCGAAGGCCAGGGCCGCGCATTGGAAGCGCTTCGCCAGGGCGCCCGCGACATGATGAACCAGATGATGCAGGCGCAGCAGGGCCAGCAGGGTCAAGGTCCGAACGGCCAGGTAGGCCAAGGCGACCAGAACGGCCGCGACCCGCTCGGCCGGCCGCGCCGGACCCAAGGGCCGGATTTCGGCGACAACAGCGTGAAGGTGCCTGACGAAATCGACGTTCAGCGGGCGCGAGAAATCCTTGACGCGATCCGCGAAAAGCTCGGCAACAATCCACCGCAGGAAATGGAACGGCGATATCTCGAACGGTTGTTGGACATCCAGTAGGCCTTACGCCTCCGCGCAAAAATAGGACGCGCACTGGAAAGGATGATTCTAGACCGGATCGGCCTAAAGCATGTCGCGCAAAACTGTGCAGCGGTTTTGCGCGAACAACATGCGTTGGGAATAAAGACCTAAAGCGCAAGGAGCGAATCTCAAAGATTGCGACGCGCTTTAGAATCTGAACCTGGATCTAAACCAGAGAAATAGAACGCATACCGACGGAAAAGCGCTGACACTTTTCGGCATCCTGGCTCTAAGCGACAAGCGCTCGGGCGACCGCCTTGCGAATATCGGGAAGCGCGAATGGTTTGGCGACGACATCGATGATCTTCTCGGCAAGATCGTCGGCCCGTTCGCGTTGTTCGGCATAGCCAGTCATCAGCAGGATTTTCAAGCCAGGAAAAGCGTCTTTTGCCTGATGGGCGAGTTCAATGCCGTCCATCACAGGCATGCGGATGTCTGAAAGCAGCAGATCGTAGACCCCGTCCTTGAGCTTCTCCAAGCCCTCGGCTCCATCGGCCGCTTCGTCGGTCTCGTGGCCATCGAGCCGCAGGGCTCGGGCTACGAACGACCGCAGGGAGTCCTCGTCTTCCGTAATCAGAATTCTTGCCATATGTGCATCGCTCCGTCGTCAGCCCCGCGACGGAAATCACCAGACTTTCCTTTTCGATCGGTAAAGATGACGAAGCGATGGGCGAGATGGTTAACAACTCGTCTTGAAAGCATTGCAGCGCCGCGCGCCTTTAAAACGCGCAAAGGACGCTGTAACACTTTTAATTGCTGCATAACTTTATCGTTAAATCGATTGCGATTTGAGGAATTATGCAGCAGCTCAGGCATCCCCGGTCACCACGCCGACGAAGGGCAGTTCGCGAAAGGCATAGGCGACATCCATGCCGTAGCCGACGACAAAATAGTCAGGGCATTCGAAGCCGACATAGTCGGCCTCCAGCTTTTCCTTACGCTTGACGCGCTTGTCGAGCAGCACGGCGATCGTGACGTTGCGCGCGCCACGCTCGAAGAGCAGTTCCTTGGCAAAGAGCAGCGTCCGGCCGGATTCGAGGATATCGTCGATCAACAGGACGTCGCGGCCATGCACGTCGCTGTCGATATCCTTGACGATACGCACGCCCTGAGAAACCGTGCCGATGCCATAGCTCGACAGTGTGATGAACTCAACCTCCGGGGCAAGCCCGCTATCATGCAGGGCGCGGATCAGGTCGGCGGCGAAAATGAAGGAGCCCTTGAGCACGGCGATGACGAGCAGGTCCTTGGTCGGGCCACTGGCGATCTCCCGCGCCATCGAATGATTGCGCTCGGCGATCTGCTCGGCGGTGAAAAGCGGCTCTATGTTTTTTCCGCGCACGACAGGCATAAGGGCTTGCTCCATGAAAAGAAGGGTAAGCCGTTAGCACATATGCGAGCCTGAAACAGCCTCGCTGGCAATGAAATTAACGGGATTGGCCCGGCCTGTGGCGAGAAAGTCGGCCATTTCATGTCCTGTTACATCTATGGCAGGAAGGAGAGCCGGACCTCCGGCGTCTTTCCGCCGGCATGCTGGACGCGAGCCGAGAAGCCTCGGCTTTGGCCGCCATAGACCACATCGGCCGGCGGGTCGATGACGATGCTTGCCGTCAGCCGCTCGTCGGTCACCAGATCGGCACGGATCGGATGCACCGTCTGCGTCGTGCCGCCCTCGTTTTCGATGATGCCGTTGATGACGAGCACGCGCATGCCGTTTGCATCACGCGGCGTCACCGTGACGTGGGTGAAATGCAGCGGCGCTCCGGAAGTGGCGCGCGCGCCGGAAAGGCCGGAAAAACCACCCGCAAGCCCGAAGACGAGCACGACGAGCGCCAGCACCAGCGCTGCGAAGCTCCGCGTCGACGCGCGCTGCAGCCAGGATTCCATGGTCTGCAGAACGGAAGCAGCCATTGCCGGCATGGGCGGCGGGGCGGCGCGTGCGGCAGCCATGCGCTTGCGGTTGTCGTTATGGGTCCTTGCACTGAATTCCCTGGTCCGCACGTTGCCGAGGGTAACGAATTCAGCGTCGGAGATATCGGCAGGTCGCGCCGAGCGGTACTGACGATTGGCGGGTTCCGGCGGCAGGAAATCATAGGCCTGGCCCGGCGTCCGGCGACTGAAGGAGGATGCTTCCATGGTGGCTGCCTCGCAGATGTCCACATGGTTTCGTTGCCAGGAGAAATCTGGCATTGAAACGAATCCCGCTCAGTCGTAAATTTTAATGGTTAATGCTTCGCAAAGATTGCCATCAAACGGGCGTCTTTCCAGCAAAATTTACCGGCTGTTAACGGTGTTGGTTAACAAGTCGTGCGGTGAAACCCACAACAGACTGAGCTGCCCGTTGATCCACTTTGAGAATGTCGGTTTGCGCTATGGCATGGGCCCGGAAATCCTCCGGGACCTGACCTTCGACATCCCGAAGAAATCCTTTCAGTTCCTGACAGGCCCATCGGGTGCCGGCAAGACGTCGCTGCTGCGGATGCTTTTCATGTCTCTGCAGCCGACACGCGGCCTGATCCGCATGTTCGGGCGCGACATTTCCGAAATCCCTCGCCCCGAACTGCCGCTTCTGCGCCGCCGCGTCGGCATCGTCTTCCAGGATTTCCGCCTCCTCGACCATCTCACCACCTATGAGAATGTCGCTTTGCCCTTACGGGTACGCGGCAAGGATGAGAGCTCCTACAAGACCGACGTGCTGGAGCTGTTGAAATGGGTCGGCCTTGGCGAACGCATCAATGTGCTGCCGCCCGTGCTCTCCGGCGGCGAGAAGCAGCGCGCCGCAATCGCCCGGGCGCTGATGGACCGGCCGGAAGTGCTGCTGGCCGACGAACCCACAGGCAATGTCGACCCGCCTATGGCCAAACGCCTGCTCAATCTTTTCCTCGAGCTGAACCGCCTCGGCACGGCGGTCGTGATCGCCACGCATGACCTGGCGCTGATGGAACAGGTGGAAGCGCGCCGCATGATCCTCTCAGAGGGGCATCTCGATATTTATGACTGAGCCCCCGTCCAGAAAACCCGAAAAGACGGCTGCCAAGATCCAGCAGAAGCGGCCGGAATTGCGCGTGCGTCCGACCGCGCCGATCCTGCCGCCTTCCAACATCCAGGGCAGTGCGTTGATGGTGGTGATATCAATCATGGCCTTTCTCGCCTGCCTGACGCTCGGCGGCGTCAGCATGGTGCGCTCGACGGCGGCAAGCTGGGAGAGCCAGATCTCCCGCGAGATCACCATTCAGATCAAGCCGGACGACAATCTCGACATGGAAAAGGCGCTGACCCAGGCGCGCGACCTGGCGCTGACCTTCGTCGGCACCAAGAGCGGCCAGATCGTTGACGAGGCGGCGACCGCTCGCCTGCTCGAACCCTGGCTCGGCCCCGGCCTCGATCTCAAGGATCTGCCCGTTCCCCGCCTCGTCATCATCACCATCGACGAGAGCAATCCGCCGGATTTCGATTCGATGCGGTCGCTGCTGAAGGACAGTATCCCGCAGGCCACCCTCGATGATCACCGCACCTGGGTCGACCGGCTGGTGTCTATGGCGCACACGACGGTCATGATTGGCACCGGCATCCTGCTCCTGGTTTTCACGGCGATGGTGCTCACCGTCGTCTTCGCCACGCGCGGCGCGCTGTCGGGCAATCGTCACGTCGTCGAAGTGCTGCATTTCGTCGGCGCCGAAAGCTCCTTCGTCGCCACCGAATTCCAGAAGCATTTCCTGAAGATCAGCCTCAAGGGTTCGGCGATCGGCAGCGCGCTTGCCGCTCTCTTCTTCGCCACCGCCGGTTTCTGGCAAAGCCGCACCCTCGCCACCCCGGAAACGGACCAGGCGACCGCGCTCTTCGGCACCTTCTCCGTCGGCGTGCTTGGTTATGCCGGCATCTTCGCGACGATGATCGTCATCGCGCTCCTCACCACCTTCACCGCGCGGCTGACCGTCATGCGGACAATCTACGAAATCGATACACTACGCTCGGACCCGACACGCACCGACGGCATCGGAAGTTGATCGTGACCGTGCCGTTTTGCCATGAAAGCGTCTGTTCCGTGCCGCAATCAGCGTATAATCACGATTCATGACCATGGGACATACGACACCCAACCCGATTCATCAGGACCCGGAGCTTGATCGCTCGGCGGGTTTGCTGCCGCGGCGCGGGCCGATCCGCCGCCTGCTGCGCTGGGGCGGCTTTGGCTGCCTGCTGGTAATCGCCCTGGTGTTCGGCGGCTTTCTGCGTTTCGCTGATTCGGTGACGACACTCAGGCCGCCGGCCGAGCCGAAGGCGGATGCGATCGTAGTGCTGACGGGTGGCTACCAGCGCATCGACCAGGCTGTGGAGCTGCTGCAGAAGGGTGCCGGCAAGCGCCTGCTGATTTCCGGCGTCCACCCGACGACGACACCGGCACAGATCCGCAAGATGACGCAGGGCTCGGCCGATCTCTTCTCCTGCTGTGTCGATATCGGCTACGATGCGATCGACACGATCGGCAATGCTGAGGAGGCTTCGAACTGGATCCACGCCAAGGGATACCGGAGCGTTCTGATCGTCACCAACAATTACCACATGCCGCGAAGCCTCGCCGAACTCTCCTATGTCGATCCCGACATCGAATTTATCGCTTATCCCGTGGTCAATTCGGATTTGAAGAGCAGCAACTGGTTCACCGATCCGAATGCGATGCGCGTCATGCTTGCCGAATATGCGAAAGTGCTGCTGGCAGGCACCCGCAACATCACCGGCTTCGGCCGCCATACCGGGCTGCGCTCGGCAAATGCGTCCGGCCAGCAATAAAGCCGCGCTTCGGATAGGAAGCTCCATCGCTTTAGACGTGCGCATAATCCTTTCGGAAAATCGATTCCGATTTTCGGGGCATGCGCTATCTGCTGCTGCGCACTTTTGCTGGAATGCTCCAGCCTTTTACATCAGGGCAGCATCAAACGCTTTTTATGACGGGGAATATCGTGTAGGCCGGTCGCGTGAGCATGCCTCGGGAAAGTTTCATGATCGCCCTGCGTTCCGTTCTCTTCAACACGATCTTCTACGCCAATCTCATCATCCGGATGATCGTGCTCTCGCCCTATTATTTCGTGGTACCGCGCAAAATCGCCTATGCGATCCCGAAGAACTGGGCGCGGTCCAACCACTGGCTGATGCGGGTGATCGTCGGCACCACCTTCGAGATCGAGGGCCTGGAGAACCTGCCTGACGGCAGTTACATCCTGGCGCCGAAGCACCAGTCTTTTTGGGATACCTACGCACTGCTGCCCTGGCTGAAGGACCCGGTCTACATCCTGAAGCGCGAACTGATGTGGATTCCGCTCTTCGGCTGGTATGCGAAGAAGCAGCGCATGATCCCGGTCGATCGCGGCGCCCGTGGCAAGGTGATGGTGGAAGTGCTGAAACGCACGAAGGAAGAGCTTTCGACGGGCCGCCAGCTCATCATCTATCCCGAGGGCACCCGCCGTCCGCCGGGTGCGGAGCCGGTCTATAAATACGGCATAGCCCGCATGTACCGCGATCTTAATCTCCCCGTCGTTCCGGTCGCCATGCATCCCGGTCTCTTCTGGCCGCGGCGGAGCATCCGTCGTTATCCCGGCCATTTCAAGGTGAAGATCCTGCCCCCAATCATGCCCGGAATGGATCCAGACGCCTTTTTCGCCCATCTGATCGAGGTATTGGAGCGGGCAAGCGACGAGCTTCTGCTCGAAACCGTCGCGCAAAATCCGCATCTGCCGCTCCCGCCAACGGCGGTTGAAAGACTGGTCGAGCTGCGCAAGCTGAACGCGATAACTGGCTGAGATCAGGCGGCGCGCAGCCGCTCCACTTCGTTGACGACCTGTTCCAGCCAATGGTCGCGAATGCCCATCTGCTTCAGATGCGCCAGCGTGTTGAAGACATAGGCATCATTCGGGCCTGACTGGCCTTTTGCTTCGTTCACCACCCGTGCCGCCGCAAGCGCATCGAGCGCGCCGGCATATTGTTCATGCTCGCGATCGATGATGTAGGCGACCGCTTCCACCCGGCGCCGGCCGGCAAGCTGCAGCCGCACCCGGCGCTCCAGATAGACATTGGTGACCAGCTCGCGGGCGCGGAGATAGTCGATCACATCTTCCCATTTTTCAGGCGAAATGCGGAAAGCCATGCCGCGGCAGGCGCCACCCCTGTCGAGTCCGAGAACCAGGCCCGGATTGTCGCGTGTGCCACGATGGACAAAGGAGCGGACACAAAGCGAACGCCTGTAGCCGTAAACCAGAGCCTCTGCCCGCTCCATGAACTCGAAGCCCGGATTCCACATCAGCGAACCGTAGCCAAATACCCAAAATTCGTCCATATCGCACGCCAGACCGGGAATCACATTTGCGATTCACCATTGGAGAACATCATGGCAGCGTCAAGCCGATCCGGCAGCAGCCAATCCGGCAGCGGTAAGAAATTCTGGTTGCTGGGTGGAGGTATCCTCCTGGTGATCGCGCTTTATACCGGCGGCTGGTTCTATGCGGCGTCGGCATTGAAGACCACGGTGCTGAAGGCGATCGCGCCACGCGACCAGGCAGGCGTCAGCGGCGAATGCTCCGATATCGAATTCCGCGGCTATCCCTTCCGTATCGGCCTGTTCTGCTCGAAGATCGACGTCGACGACAATGTCAACGGCGTCTCCGCCACCTTCGGCGCGTTGCGCTCGGCAGCACAGGTCTATGCACCCGGCAAGATTGTCTGGGAACTCGATTCGCCGGCCGAAATCCGCACCAGCAACGGCCTTTCGATCTCGGCCCAATGGACGAACTTGCAGGCGAGTCTTGCAACCCGACTGCAGGGCATCGACCACAGCTCGACCGTCATCGAGGGTCTGAAGGCGATAGCCGTCTCCTCCTACACCGGCCAGACCATCAGCTTCGATGCCGTCCGCACCGAAATCCATCTGCGCCAGAACGGCGCCGATCTCGATGGCGCGATCTCCGTGCAGGATGCGAATACGGCGATCAAGGACTGGCCGCAGATCTTTCCAAAAATGTCTGCCAGCATCGATCTGACCATCGCCGGCAAGGCCGGCCTGATCGACGGCAGTGATCCGAACGGGCTCAATGGCGCCACCGGCAACCTGCGCCGCATCGTCGCCGACATCGGCGACGGCAAGGTGATGACGCTGACTGGCCCCTTCTCCTTTGACGAACGGGGTCTGCTCTCGGGAAAATTCAAGCTGGAGATCGAACAGCTCGGCCCCTGGGGCGACAGCCTGAAACAGGCCTTTCCGGATATCGCCTCGACCGTCAACACGGCGACAAAACTGCTGAAGTCGCTCGCCGGTGGCGGCGACAAGGTCTCTGTCGATCTCGTCGTCGATCGTGGCAATGCCACCGTCAGCGGTTTCATTCCGCTCGGCCGGATTCCGCCGATCTAGCCGATTCGCTTGATGAAGAAGACTTCCGGCACCGATTGCAGGCCGGGCAGCTCGATCGCGCCGGTTTCGCAAAATCCGTTGCGGCGGTGCCAGTCCTGAGGCCGGCTTTCGTCGCATTCGCTCGACGTCATCAGCAGGCGGAAGCCGTCGCCGCGCATGGCCTCTTCCCAGGCGAGAAACAGCGCCGTTCCAACGCCCGACCGGCGATGGCCGGGCAGAACGCGGATCATTTCCATATAGGGAACCCTGCCCCAGAAGCGGGAGAAGCGCAGGAAGCCGACAATCTCATCGGCCTCCCTGGCAACCAGATATTCGCCGAGCGCCACGCAACGCGATATCCACGCCTTACTGGCGCTGGCATCCTCGCGCACCAGCCAGTCGATATCCGCCGAGCCGGCGCGTGCCACCTCAACCATCGCGGTGGCTACTTCTTGTCCAGCGCGTGCCGGCCGAAATCAGGCGCGTCGACATCCTGGCCGGCCTGGACGATCGAACGGCGGATGGCGCGGGTGCGGGTGAAGAGTTCGAAAATCTTGTCGCCCTCGCCCCAGCGGATGGCGCGCTGCAGATAGGCGAGGTCCTCCGAGAAGCGCGCCAGCATTTCGAGGATCGCATCGCGGTTGTGCAGGCAAACATCACGCCACATGGTCGGGTCGGAGGCGGCGAGGCGGGTGAAATCACGAAAGCCAGAGGCGGAATATTTGATGACCTCAGACTCCGTCACCGTCTCCAGATCGTCGGCCGTGCCGACGATATTGTAAGCGATGATATGCGGCAGGTGCGAGACGATGGCGAGCACCTTGTCGTGATGCTCGGCATCCATTTCGTCGACCTTCGAGCCGAGCGCCTCCCAGAAGCTGCGCAGCCGCTTCAGCGCAGTCTCATCGGTATCCGCGACCGGCGTGAAGATGCACCAGCGGCCTTCGAAGAGGCCGGGGAAGCCGGCATCCGGGCCGGATTTCTCGGTACCTGCCAGCGGATGGCCGGGAATGAAATGCACATTATCCGGCATATGCGGTAGCATCTGTGCGATGACAGAAGCCTTTGTCGAACCGACATCGGTGACAACAGCCCCGGGCTTCAGGCTTCCAGAAATCTCCTTCGCCACACTTTCCGAAGCGCCGACTGGCACCGAGACGATCACCAGATCGGCATCCTTGACGGCATCCTGCGAGGACGTCGTGTAGCGGTCGCCGAGGCCGAGCTCTTCCGCACGCTTCAGCGTATCGGGGCTGCGCGTGGCGACGACGATCTCCCTTGCAAGACCAAGCCGTCTGATGTCGTAGGCAAGCGAAGAGCCGATCAGGCCGATGCCGATCAGCGCAATCCGATCGAACTGCACGCTCATGCCTGATGTCCCATGAATTCGGTGAGCGCGGCAATCACGCCGCGGTTGGCCTCTTCGGGGCCGATGCTCATGCGCAGCGCATTGGCGAAACCATAGCCGCGCACGGCGCGCAGGATGTAGCCGCGGCCCGTCAGGAAATCGTCGGCATCCGCGGCGCGCTTGCCGTCGATCTCGGGGAAATGAATGAGGATGAAATTGGCGACGGACGGCGTCACTTTCAGCCCGATCGCCTCGAGCGCCTGGGTGAGCGTCTCGACCCACAGCTGGTTGAAGGAAACCGCCTGCTGGATGAAGGCCTGGTCGCGGATGGCAGCGGCACCGGCAGCGATTGCCGGCGCGTTTAAGTTGAATGGTGCGCGCACCCGGTTCAGCGCGTCGACGATCTCGGCCGGCGCATACATCCAGCCGACGCGCAACGCCGCAAGACCATAGGCCTTCGAGAAGGTGCGGGTCATCACCACGTTGGCATTGGAGGATACGACCTCGATGCCGGCTTCATAATCGTTGCGGCGCACATATTCGGCATAGGCGGCATCGAGCACGAGGACGACATGTTTCGGCAGTCCGGCCTGCAGGCGGCGGATCTCGCTAACGGAAACATAGGTGCCTGTGGGGTTGCCGGGATTGGCGATGAAGACGATCTTCGTCCTCTCCGTCACCGCGGCAAGAATGGCATCGACGTCGACGGTATAGTCCCTCTCCTTGGCGACGACAGGCGTAGCACCCGCACCCAGGATCTGGATCTTGTAGACGAGGAAGCCGTGCTCGGTGATGATGCCCTCGTCGCCGGCGCCGAGATAGACATGGCAAAGCAGGCCGAGCAGCTCGTCGGAACCGTTGCCGCAGAGGATGTTTGCCGGATTGAGACCGTGCACGGCGGCGATTGCCTCGCGCAGTTCGATCGCCTGCCCGTCAGGATAACGCCCTAGATTGTCGGCAACCGCCTTGAAGGCTTCGATCGCCTTTGGGCTGGGGCCGAGCGGCGTTTCGTTGGACGAAAGCTTGTAGACGTGGGCGACGCCCGGCGCATGTTCCTTGCCCGGCACATAGGCTGCGATATCGAGAATACCGGGACGCGGAACGGGCTTGCTCATCTCAACGCTCATGGGTTCGACCTTGGAATTGCCGGAAATCCGGGCTGAAAAACACCAAGTGGCATTAAAGCGGAATGCGATTGTTGTCGAGAGCTACGGGCGTGTCACAAGCAGTTGGGGAACGCCGAGAGCGGCGTCACCTCCTGCATAATTCCTTAAATCGGAATCGATTTAAGGATAAAATTATGCAGCATTCAAAGTGCTACAACGTTCTTTGCGCGTCTCAAAAGACGCGCGGCGCTGTCGTGCGTGTGGTCGGCACGCCATGCGGTGCGAGAACCGGCACGAAAACGCGGCGCGAGGCCCGCGCCGCAACCGGCAGCCCCTGATAAAGCCGCTTCTGCGCCTCGACGATAATGACGCCTGAGAAGGCCGGCCATAGCGTTCGGCCGATCCGCTCGAAGGCGCGGCGAAGGCGCAATATGGCCCTGAGCTTCGAGGGCGGGAAGAACAGCGCTTCAGCCGTCGCGCCCGGGGTGAAATTCGTCTCGCGCAGCAGACTTGTCAGCTGACCGCGGGAATAGGGCCGGCCCGAACCGAAGGGCGTATGTTCCATCCGTGCCCAGACGCCGCGCCGGTTCGGCACGACGATGACCAGCCGCCCGCCCGGTGCCAGCACCCGCCAGAGCTCCTTCAGCGTCTCGCGCGGGCTTTCGGCGAATTCCAGCGAATGCACCATCAGCACCCGGTCGATCGAGGAATCCGGCAGCGGCAGTTCCTCGTCGAAAATCAGCGCCGTCGTCGAGAGCGAGCCCATCGGCCAGTTCACCGCGCCCTGCCCGGCCGGCATGAAGGCGAAGGTGCGTTCGGTATCGGCCTGGAAGCGGTCGAGGAAGGGCACGGCATAACCGAGGCCGACCAGACGCTCTTGCGGCAGCCGCACCCAGAGCGATGACAGCGCCATGGCGATCGACTGCTCGGCAAGACGTCCGAGCTCGGAGTGATAGAACTGGCGTAGGTCGACGATATCGGCGTGCATTGCGACAAATGTTATCAGCGGGCGGTTGGACTTCAAGGCCGGAACCTCTACATTTCCGCGAGACTCCTGGGATAAGGGATTATTGAACGATGAAACCTTTGGAATTAGACGTTTTTCTCTGCCGCACCGACAATTTCGGCGTTCTCGTGCACGATCCGGAGACAGGCTTTACCGCGGCGATCGATGCACCGGAAGAGGCGCCGATCCTGGAAGCGGCGACACGTCGCGGCTGGAAGATCACCCATATCTTCACCACTCATCATCACACCGACCATGTCACTGCCAACCTGGCGCTGAAGGAGCAGTTCGGCTGCGAGATCATCGGCCCGATCAACGAGGCCATCGCCATTCCCGGCCTCGATCGGGCGATGGCCGATGGCGACAGCTTCCTTTTCGGCGATCACACGGTCAACGTCATCGAGACGCCCGGCCACACCGCCGGCCACATCTGCTATCACTTCGTCGACGATAAGCTGCTGTTTGCCGCCGACACGCTGTTTGCGCTCGGCTGCGGCCGGCTGTTCGAACGCCCTGCCGCCGATATGTGGCATTCCCTGCAGAAACTCGCCGTGCTGCCCGATGAAACCGCCGTCTATTTCGGCCATGAATACACATTGTCCAATGCCCGTTTCGCACTGACCGTCGATCCGGACAATGAGCGCCTCAAGAGTCGCGCCGCCGAGATCGAAGCCTTGCGCGCCGACGGCAAATTCACCATCCCGACGACATTGGGGCTGGAAAAGGAAACCAACCCGTTCCTGCGCGCCGCCGATCCGGCGATCCGCCGCAATCTGCTGATGGAAGGCAAGACGAACGAGGAAGTCTTTGCCGAGATCCGCAAGCGCAAGGACCATTTCTGATGTCGCCCGAGGACATCATCCGCGAACTCGGCATGCAGCCGCATCCTGAAGGTGGTTGGTACGTGCAGACATTCCGCGATACGGCGGGCGGGGAACGCGGCCATTCGACGGCGATCTATTATCTGCTGACCAGGGGACAGCGTTCGCATTGGCATCGCGTTCATGACGCGGCGGAGGTCTGGCATTATTACGCCGGCGCGCCGCTCTCGCTGCACCGCTCGGAAGACGGAACGGCAAGCGAGACCCTGACGCTTGGAACGAATCTTCCTGCCGGCGAGCGGCCGCAGGCGATCATTCCCGCCAATTGGTGGCAATCGGCCGAAACCCTCGGCGATTTCACCCTGGTCGGCTGCACCGTCTCTCCCGGCTTCGAATTTTCGAGCTTCGAGATGGCGCCGCCCGATTGGAAGCCCGGCGGCTAGAGCATGATGTCGAAAAGTGTGAGCGGTTTTCGGGCAACATCATGCTCAAACTATCTAATTTCGAACATCCTGTCCTAAGGCCTACTCTGCTGCCGCGGACTGCGCCGGAATTTTGCGGCGCAACATCTCTTGGGCGGCGAGCACCGCCCCGCCGGTGACGAGCAGACAGGCAAGGGCGATGCGCCAGTTCGGCTCGGCATATCCGAACAGCACCAGAATCAGTGTCGATAGCAGTGGTGCTGCGTAACTGGCCGCGCCGAGGATCTGGATATCGCCGTTCTTGACGCCGTAATCCCAGGCGTAGAAGGCAGCCCCGACCGGAAAGAGCCCGAGCCCGGCGACGGCGACCCACTCGAAACCCGTTGCCGGCCAGACGGTCGTCTCCAGTCCGAGATGGCAGAAGAACGACAGGATGGAGGTCGCAAGGCAGAAGCCGGTGACGACATCCGTGGAGACGGCGTCGAAGCGCCGCGTCAGCAGCGAATAGCCGGACCATGTGAAGGCGCAGAGAACGGCAGCCCCGTAACCGATGGCATAGGCGCCGTCGAAATCGATGCCGTTGCGGCTAACGATCAGGAAGGTGCCGCAAAGTCCGGCAAGCGCACCCGCCACATGATACCAACGCAGCCGTTCGCCCGGCAGCAGCGCCGAACCGACGACGATCAGCAGCGGCCAGAGATAGGCAATCAGCCCCGCCTCCACCGCCGGTGCGTTCCGGAGCGCGGTGAAGTAGAGGAAATGATAGCCGAACAGCCCCGCAATGCCTGTTATCCAAACCTTGGCCGGCTGCTTCAGCAGCGCTAGCCGCGAAGGATTGAGGATAAGCACCACAAGGCCGGGAATGCTACCGATCGCAAAGCAGATGGCCGAAAGCTGGAATGGCGGCATCTTGCCGGAGGCGGCTGTGAACAACGCCAGAAACGACCACATCAGAATGGCCGTAAAACCGATCAACGTCGCGCGAAGCTTCACCTGTCCCCCTTCACGGAGGCAGAAGCCCCGTCAGCTGTTGCTGCCGTATTTGACGGCAGTGATCGTCACCATTCCATATTCTGTTGGAATGCGCACATAGACAGGAGCGTATACATTTGCCGCGTCCGACTTGGCAAACCAGATTTCCATCCGGTTGCTCTTGCTGAGATAGTCGATGTCCTTGCGGCCCTTCTTGTAGCCCGAGCGCGGCACGAAGCGCACGCTGCAGACGGTTGCCTTGCCCTTGAAGCCATTGGTGGAAAAATCCTCATCGCCCTTCGGCGACAGCACCAGATCCATGCGCGTCTCGCCGTCGAAGATCGGCAGCGTCTGCGAGCAGACCTTGGTATCGCCGGTGAAGACCAGGCCGGAGATCGGGTCGAGCACCGAGCGCATGTCGCGCGGTGTGACGTCGATCCAGTTCTTCGGACGCTTCGGCGCCGGTGTCGTCGTCGCCGAGATGATATTGCCGTTGCGGTAGCTGACCTCGTAGACGCGGGCCTTCTTCTTGCCGCTCTTGTAGTAGAGCGAATATTTCTGCGCCTGCAGTCTGTCATTGCGCACGACACCGGTGACGCTGGTCTTTGCCGAAATCGTCGTGACGAGATCGGCAAGACCGGCGGAATTGATGTCGCCGGCGATCTTGTAACTGTGATCGTCCTCGATCTGCGTCAGGAACGCTGCGCGCGCGATCGGCAGGCCGGCGAGCGCCACCCGGTATTCCGTCCGATGCTGGATTTCGGCCGCCGATGCCGGTATGGCAAGGAGCGCGGCAATGGCCGAAATGAAAATCCGTCTGCCCGAATGAGCCATGAATCAAGCCTTGTCTTGCCGCGCGCCGGCAGCTCTTGTTAAGCGCTCTATACTCCTGCCGCGAAGGGAAGAAAACAGCAGCTTTTTGACAGAATTGCGGGAAAGGCCAAGGTTTGGCTTGACGCGAGCAGCCTGTCTGACTATAGAACCGCAACTTTCCAATCATGCCCGTTGGATTGCGCGCCTGGCTTTGCCGGGAATGGCAATTCGATGGCCCGAGAAAAAACAAGAATAGGTGTTCCATGTCCCGCGTGTGCGAATTGACCGGCAAGGCCGTCCTGACTGGTAACAATGTCAGCCATGCCAACAACAAGACCAAGCGCCGGTTCCTGCCGAACCTGTGCCAGGTCACGCTGATTTCCGACGCTCTCAACCAGCGTTACCGTCTTCGCGTTTCGGCTGCCGCTCTTCGCACCGTCGAGCATCGTGGCGGCCTCGATGCCTTCCTGCTGAAGGCCAGCGAAAACGAACTGTCGATGCGCGCCCGTCTGCTGCGCCGTCAGATCGCCAAGAAGACCGCCGAAGCCGCTGCTGCGTAAGCTTCTGCCCTTCTTTCATACGGCTTCAAAAGGCTTGAACGGATAAAACCGGACAAGCCTTTTGCTTTACCGGTCCGTCTCTCCAACTGGTGGCATCACCCAGGATAAAAAAATGCTGAAGACCCGCTCTACCATTGCCTATGTCGCGCTGATGACGCTCGTCGTCGTCGCCTCCAACTTTCTCGTCCAGTTTCCGCTGAACGCCGAAGTCGCCGGCATCAACCTCGCCGACATCCTGACCTGGGGCGCCTTCTCCTATCCGATCGCCTTCCTGATCACCGATCTGACCAATCGTCAGTTCGGCCCGCAGGCAGCCCGCAAGGTCGTCTTTGCCGGCTTCGTCGTCGGCGTGACGCTCTCCTTCTTCACTTCGGTGCCGCGCATCGACATAGCCTCCGGCTCGGCCTATCTCGCCGGCCAGCTGCTCGATATCGCCGTCTTCAACCGCCTTCGCCGTCAGGCCTGGTGGCGCGCCCCACTGGTCGGCTCGCTGATCGGCTCGGCGCTCGATACGGTGATGTTCTTTTCGCTTTCCTTCGCCGCGTTTTTCGTCCTCCTCGGCCCCAACGATCCCTTTGCGCTCGAAGCAGCCCCCGTCCTCGGCGTCTTCGCCACGGAGGCTCCGCGCTGGATTTCCTGGGCGATCGGCGATTTCGCCGTGAAGATGATCGTCGGCCTCGTCATGCTGCTGCCCTATGGCGCGCTGATGAACGTGCTGCGGCCGATGCAGGCCGCTCGCGCCAGCTAATTGAAGTTACCGACGCCGCCGGATCGCACCGGCGGCGATGGCCGGGTGCAGCAGCACCTCTGCCGCCAGATCGTCGATACCTAGCGATGAATCGAGCCGCAGCACCGGCACTGTCTGCGTTTCCAGCCATTGCTCATGTGCCGCAAGGCTGCGGCGTTCGGGGCCGGCCGTATCGTAGCTCGCCGCCCATTCCAGAAACTCCCCGCTCTTGACGGCCATGTCGCCGCCGGGCCTGATTCTGTTTCCGTATCGGGCAATCTCCCGCGTGAGGATGCGCGTCATTCTAAGCTCCGGATCGATCCTGAGGAACACGATCAGATCGTAGAGTGGCTCAATCGGCCCTCCCCATTTCAGCGCCGATCCGGAGAGAACCCAGCCTTCATGCCGCGCCACCTCATCGAGCAGCAGCCTGATGCGGTCGTCGGCATCCCTCGGCGTCGTGAACGGCGGATCGGTCGGCAGCCAGAAGAAATCGTCGGTGTCGAGATGGGCAATATCGAGCTTCTGGGCGAGCACAAGGCCGAGCGATGTGGTGCCGGAACCGGACGCGCCCATAACGTGAATATGCACCATGATTTCCTCCGCAGGCCAGCCACCGATGCCGCGGGCGGGATAGCCGCGACCTATGACATCAGTTTGACGCTTTGTGTTCGGCCTGTTCGGAAAGCCGGAACTCCAGCATCAGATTGCGCTGCAGGATCGAATGATTGTCGTCCGACACCAGGATGATATGGGTGGTGCCGTCTGCGGCCTGAAAGGCATCGAGCCCTTCCATATTGTCGATCTGCGAGTTGAAATTGCCTTCCAGCAGCAATTCGCCGTCAACAATGGCGCCGGGCCTGATATCGGCACCCTTGATGCGCCGAAGACGCATGCCGATGCCTTCGGCTATGTTGAAGCGGCGCTCCAGCAGCAGCAGGTCGCCGTTCGGCAGGAAAGCACCATCGGTGATGTCGAAGCTGCCGTCCCGCTCGACCGAGAAACGCCCTTTCAGCGGCCCGCTGAGAATGGCCGCCAACCGGTTGCCGTCGCTGTCGAGACCGCGTTCGGTGACGATGACCACACCGCCCCGCAGCGGGCTGGATGCCGGCGCCACGGCGATAGTCTCGATGCCGCGGTTGTCGTTCAGCATCTTCCGCGGGATAATAATCGGCAGAGTGGCGATCGCTCCCGAGCCGGTAAAGCCAGGATCGGGATAGATATCGACGCGATGATCCTGCTCGAAGGAGACCAGAATCCGGTCGCCGTCGAGTGCCAGGCCCTCGGCATCCATATGTCCCTTGCCCTCGAAGCTGCGCCCGGCGCTGTTCTTCATCGGCGTGATCTCGACATCCGAGAGACCCGAAAGCCTACCCTTGACGTCACGCTCGATGCCGCCGGTCAGCCACTGGCCGGTATCGAGCGCAACGACGAAATGTTTCTGGTCCTGCCGGAAACGGATGGAGGAGAGCGAGCCGAACAGCGCTCTGCTGGAGACCATCTCCAGCCCACCGAGAAATTCCAGCGAGCCGAATGTCGTCTCCGAAGAGCCGATCCTGAAATCGGAGATTTGCCGGCTAATGACCGGCACGTCGTCGCCGGCCCATGACGAGGAAGCGCCGGCTGCGAGGCAAAGAGCGATCGACGCCGCACGGCAGAGGCGCTTGACCGTCATTCTTCCAGCGGCGTCAGCCGGCACGGCGTATCCGGCCGCCGCGCGGCTGGACGGATTGGTCCTCGAACAGCGAGGCAAGCTGCTCGGTCATCGCACCGGCAAGTTCGTCCGCATCGACGATCGTCACGGCGCGGCGATAGTAGCGCGTCACGTCGTGACCGATGCCGATCGCCAGCAGTTCGACAGGCGAACGCGTCTCGATCTGCTCGATAACGGCGCGCAGGTGCCGCTCCAGATAATTGCCCGGATTGACCGACAGCGTCGAATCGTCGACCGGCGCGCCGTCCGAGATCATCATCAGGATGCGGCGCTGCTCGCGGCGTGCAAGCAGACGATTATGCGCCCAGATCAGCGCCTCGCCGTCGATATTTTCCTTGAGCAGACCCTCGCGCATCATCAGCCCGAGATTAGCGCGTGCCCGCCGCCACGGCGCGTCGGCCGATTTGTAGATGATATGGCGCAGGTCGTTGAGGCGGCCCGGCGTTTGCGGCTTGCCGCCGGCAAGCCAGTTTTCACGCGCCTGCCCGCCCTTCCAGGCCTTCGTCGTAAAGCCGAGGATCTCGACCTTGACGCCGCAGCGCTCCAGCGTGCGCGCGAGAATGTCGGCGCAGGTGGCGGCCACCGTGATCGGCCGGCCGCGCATCGAGCCGGAATTGTCGATGAGCAGGGTGACGACGGTGTCGCGGAACTGGGTGTCGCGCTCCATCTTGAAGGAAAGAGCCTGCATCGGATCGATGATGATGCGCTGCAGCCGGGCCGGATCGAGATAGCCCTCTTCCAAATCGAAATCCCAGGAGCGGTTCTGCTGCGCCATCAGGCGGCGCTGCAGCCGGTTGGCGAGACGGCCGACGGCACCTTGCAGATGCGCCAGCTGCTTGTCGAGGAAGGCGCGCAGGCGCTCCAGCTCGGCAGCGTCGCAAAGTTCCTCGGCGGTGATGATCTCGTCGAACTCTTCGGTAAAGACGTGATAATCGACCTTCTCGTTGAAATCGGCGAAGGGCGTATTTGGACGGCGGGTCTCGCCCGGCGTTTCCGAATCGTCCTCGCCCTCTTCCATCATGTCGTCGTCGGAGATTTCGGCGCCTTCGGTCTCGCCGTCCTCCATCTGCTCGTCGGCGACCTCGCTGTCCTCGACAGGGGCGGCATCCGTGCCGGCATCCTCGTCGACCTCGTCCTGATCCTGCTCGTCGCCGCTCGACTGGTCTTCCTGCTCCGACTGGTCGTCATTGTCGGCATCGCTGTCGTCGTCGCCGTATTCCTCGGCCATTTCCATGGCCGACAGCATGTTGCGGATAACCTTGGCGAAGGCCTGCTGGTCGTTGATCGCGCTCGACAGATTATCGAGTTCGGACCCTGCCTTGTCTTCGATGAAGCCCCGCCAGAGGTCGAGCACCTTGCCGGCGGTTTCAGGCGGGCGCTGGCCGGTCAGCTTCTCGCGCACCATCATCGCAACGGCTTCGCCGACCGGTGCGTCTTCCTGGCGCTCGATGCCGGTGAAATTCGCCTTGGAATATTTCTCTTCCGTCATGGAGCGCAGGTTCGACGCCATGCCCTCCATGCGCAGCGCGCCGATCGATTCGACGCGCGCCTGCTCGACCACATCGAAGATCGCCCGGGCATCCGAGCCCTGCGGCGCCATCGTTGTGTGCACTTTCTCGTCATGGCAGGCAAGGCGCAACGCCATCGAATCGCCGAGCCCGCGGGTGACCGCCAGCTCATGCGCCGTCGGCCGCTTGGAAAGTTCCGGCAGCCGGATGCGCTCACCGGTCATCCCCGGCCGTTCATTGGCGAAGGTCACCTCGACATCGCCGTCGCCGGCGATCGAGCGCACGCAGCCGGTTATCGCCCGGCGCAGTGGCTCGACGTCGACAGGCGCGCCGGGTTTTGCTTTCGAATTGTCACCACGAGCTGCCATGATCGGTCGGTCTCAAGCTCCGAGAACGATATTGGCGGCACTTTCCTTCAGCTCGACGCCGAAGGCGCGCTGATAGTGCTCGGCGACCAGCGGACGCTCCAGCTCGTCGCACTTGTTGAGGAAGGTGACGCGGAAGGCGAAGGCCAGATCGCCGAAAATGTCGGCGTTTTCGGCCCAGGTGATGACGGTGCGTGGGCTCATGACTGTGGACAGATCACCGTTCATGAAGGCGGCGCGCGTCAGGTCGGCGACACGAACCATCTTCGAAACGGTCTCACGGCCGCCCTTGTCCTTGCCGAAGCTCTTCACCTTGGCGGCGACGATATTCACTTCGTGATCATGCGGCAGGTAGTTCAGCGTCGTGACGATCGACCAGCGGTCCATCTGCGCCTGGTTGATCTGCTGCGTGCCGTGATAGAGGCCGGTCGTGTCGCCGAGGCCGATCGTATTGGCGGTCGCAAACAGGCGAAAGGCCGGGTGCGGCCGGATGACGCGGCTCTGATCGAGCAGTGTCAAGCGGCCGGAGGATTCGAGCACGCGCTGGATGACGAACATCACATCGGGACGGCCGGCATCATATTCGTCGAAGACGAGCGCGACATTGTGCTGATAGGCCCAGGGCAGGATGCCGTCCTTGAATTCGGTGACCTGCAGCCCGTCCTTGACGACGATCGCATCCTTGCCGACGAGATCGATACGGCTGACATGGCTGTCGAGGTTGATGCGCACGCAAGGCCAGTTGAGCCGCGCCGCCACCTGCTCGATATGCGAAGACTTGCCCGTGCCGTGATAGCCGGAGATCATCACGCGGCGGTTATGGGCGAAGCCTGCGAGAATGGCGAGCGTCGTGTCGCGGTCGAAAAGGTAGTCGTTATCGAGGTCCGGCACATAGGCGTCGCCCTTGCTGTAGGCGGGAACGCGGATGTCGGAATCGATACCGAAGACCTCTCGGACCGAAACGGTGGTATCGGGCAGTTCTGATATATCCAGGTCGATCTTGCTCATCATGTCTCCAAGGCGGGTGCTGCCACCCGGCCATACTGTCTCAGGCCATGTCGCAACCCAGACGCCGCGTTTTTTATTCCGCGCCCGTCCGGGTCGGAACGTCGGCGATGCTTCTCCGGGACTGAAACGAAACCTCGGCGGGAAAATGACCGCGTGCGAGCATTCTTGAAAGAGTCCCAGACAAGAAACGCCGCGTCCGGAAGGTCGGCGGAGGCGATGTCGGGAAAACGCACAAATATGAGCCGCGTTTGCCTGCGGCCTCAGCCGATTTGGACCATACCCGATTGAAGCCCAAGAGCAAGGACGGGAATTAACAAAAACCGTTCTGCTTCAACAATTGATAGGCCTGGATGACCGCGCGGAAACGCTCCTCCGAGCCACGGTCGCCGCCATTCGCATCCGGATGGTGCTTCTTCACCAGTTCCTTGTAGCGGCTCTTGATCTCCGCCGATGTCGCATTGGCGTCGAGGGCCATCGTTTCGAAGGCCTTGGTCTCCAGCGATTTTAGCTTGCGCGCCTGGGGGAAACGCGGTCCGCTGCCCTTGCCGCCTTCCTTGACGAAGCCGAAGGGATCGCGAACGCGGGTATAGGCACCGGAGCGGATCTCCGAATGCAGCGGACTGTCCTTCGCCGCCTTGTTGACGCCGACCGTCCATGTCGGCCGGTGGCCGGTGATCGCCTCTTTCTGGTATCGCGCGATCTCGCCGTCCGAAAGACCGGAGAAATAATTGTAGCCCTTGTTGTATTCCTTGACGTGCTCGAAGCAGAACAAGAAGAACTGGCCTTCGGCATTGCGGCCGACCGGAGCGCGATGCGCCCCCTTCTTGTCGCACCCGTCCCATTGACAGGTAGGCGGTGCCTGCTCTGTCTCCGGCTCGCGTTTGCGGCGTGTTCGGATGCGATCGAAATATTTGGAATCAAGTCTCATGACGGCGCTAATTATGGGGCTGTCGCGAAGCGACAACAAGAATTGACAAACGGGAATGTTGCAGGCTTGGTAGGAACCCTTTTCGCGAACCAGCAAGACCGGATGATGACCCTGCGAACCCGCATCGAAGAAAAACTTATCAAAGCCTTCGCGCCCGAACGCCTGAGCGTCATCGACGAAAGCCATCTGCATGCCGGCCACCAGCCTGATATCACGGGCACCGGCGAAACCCATATGCGGGTGAGGATCGTTTCCGGAAAATTCGCCGGCATGTCGCGACTGGCGCGCCATCGGGCAATCACCAACCTGTTGAAACCGGAGCTCGATGCCGGCCTGCATGCGCTGGCCGTCGAACCGGCTGCACCTGATGAACCGACCCGCTGGTAGCGGCACGCAAGCCCATATAGGCGTTGGCCGTCCAAGATCCAAGTGGAATCAGCCTGGCTTTGCGCCGTCTTCTCCGGCCGGGCGGATGCGCAGCTTGGTGATGCGATTCTTTTCGCGCTTCATGACGACGAAACGCTTGCCGTAGAAGGTGAAGGCTTGGCGCTCTTCCGGGATGGTCATCGATTCGTGGATGACGAGGCCGGCGATCGTCGTCGCCTCCTCGTCGGGCAGATTCCAGTCGAGTGCCCGGTTCAGGTCGCGGATCGGCACGCCGCCATCGACGACGACGGAACCGTCAGCCTCCTGACGCACGCCCTGTATCTCGATATCGTGCTCGTCGGAAATATCGCCGACGATTTCCTCGAGAATATCCTCCAGCGTGACGATGCCCTGCACCTCGCCATATTCGTCGACGACGACGGCGAAATGCTGCTTGCGCCGCAGGAAGGCGTTGAGCTGGTCCTCGAGGTTGGTGCTGTCGGGCACGAACCACGGCTTCTGCGCGATCTTCACGATATCGAGGTTCTGCGGCTCCATGTTCGGCTCGGCAAGCGCCCGCAGCAGGTCCTTGGCATGGACGACGCCGATGATGTTGTCGATCGTGCCGCGCCACAACGGCATGCGCGTATAGGGGCTTTCGAGGATGACGCGCACCACCGCTTCCGGCGGATCGTCGGCGTTGATCGCCCGCATCGCGGTGCGATGGACCATGATGTCCGAGAGTTCGAGCTCGCCTAGATCGAGCACGCCGCCGAGACGGTCGCGGTCGGCCTTGACCACCGATCCCTCGCGGTGGAGCAGATCGACGGCGCCGCGCAGCTCTTCATGCGCCGTCAGCATCGATATCTCGCGTGAGAGATTGATGCCGAACAGCGAAAGAATCTGCCGCACGATCGCATTGACAAAGGAGGAAACCGGGCCGACGACGGCAACGAACAGCCTGGCCGGCAGCGCGATAGCGAGTGCGAAACGCTCGGGCGCTGAAATCGCCCAGCTCTTCGGCAGCACTTCGGCGAAGATGACCAGGATGACGGTCATCGCGAGCGTCGCCAGTGCCACCCCGGAACTGCCGAACAGTCCGAGGAAGAGGCTGGTGGCGATCGAGGAGGACAGGATATTGGCGAGATTATTGCCGATGAGCAGCGCGCCGATCAGCCGGTCGCGCCGCTCGATCAACTGCCGGACGAGGCCGGCGCGGTCGTCGCCGTTGGCCTCGAGCGTATGGATACGGCTGCGCGAAACGGCGGTCAGCGCCGTCTCCGAGCCGGAAAAGAAGGCGGACATCAGCACGAGCGCCGTGATCGAAAGGATCTCCGGCCAGTATGTCGCGAGAAATGCCAGAGCGCCTTCGACCGTCATCAGGCGTGTTTTTCCTGGAGAAAGCTGATCACTTCGGACGCCGGAACGTCGTCGGCGACGAAGGACTGGCCGATGCCGCGCGTCAGGATGAAGGTGAGCTTGCCGCCCTTGACCTTCTTGTCCTGGGCGATCGCGTCCATTAACTTTTCGGCCGGCGGCAGGTCGCCCGGAATGTCGGAGATGCGGGTCGGCAGGCCGACCTCCTTCAGATGCCGCTCGACGCGGCGCGCATCGTCAGGGCTTGCAAGGTTCATTCGTGCGGAGAATTCGTGCGCCAGCACCATGCCGATCGAAACGCCCTCGCCATGCACGAGGCGGGAGCTGTCATAAGCAGTCGCCGCTTCCAGCGCATGGCCGAAGGTATGGCCGAGATTGAGCAGCGCCCGCGGCCCGTTCTCGCGCTCGTCGGCAACGACGACGTCGGCCTTAGCCTGGCAGCTCGCGGCAATCGCCTCGATGCGCGCGGAACCGCCTGTAAAAACCGCCTTCCAGTTCGCTTCCAGCCAGGCAAAGAAATCCGGCTTGTCGATCAGCCCGTATTTCGCGACCTCGGCGTAGCCTGCGCGGAATTCGCGCGCGCTCAGCGAATTCAGCACATCCGTATCGGCCAGAACCAGGTCCGGCTGGTGGAACACGCCGATCAGGTTCTTGCCGTGGCGGGAATTGATGCCGGTCTTGCCGCCGACGGAGGAATCGACCTGCGACAAAAGCGAGGTCGGCACCTGGACGAAACGCACGCCGCGGCGGACGATGCCGGCCGCAAATCCGGAAAGATCGCCGATGACGCCGCCACCGAGCGCGATGACGTAATCGTTGCGCTCGACGCGGGCTTCGAGCACCTGGTCGCAGACCGTGATCAGATGCTCGAAGCTCTTGGTCTTCTCGCCGGCCGGCAGGACGACCTCAGCCGAGGCGATACCCGCTTCATCCAGACTTGCGACGAGGGCCTTGAGATAGAGCGGCGCGACATTTTCGTCGGTGATAACAGCCGCCTTGCGGCCCTTGAGCCGGGAGGCTATCTCGGCGCCGGCTCGCGCAATCAGCCCCGGCCCGATCAGTATGTCGTAGGCGCGCTCGCCGAGCGGCACATGCACCGTTCGGATGGCGGAGGCGGAGGTTATCGCATTCATGACGCTGCACTTTCCTTCTGAGCTTCGATCAAGGCCTTCAACACCTCGTCGGCCATGATTTCCTTGCGCACATCGCGCGAAAGCACGGTCAGATCAGCCTGCGCATAGATCGGGTAACGCGCATTCATCAGGCCCTCGAGCGTCTGCTTCGGATTTTCGGTCTTGAGCAGCGGCCGCGTGTCGCGCTTGGCGACCCGGTCCCAGAGCACGTCGAGATCGGCCTTCAACCAGACGGAAAGGCCGCCCCTCTTGATATGTTTGCGTGTGCGATCGTTGATGAAGGCGCCGCCTCCGGTGGAGACGACCCGCGGCCCGCTCTTCAGCAACCGCTTCATCACCCGCGCCTCCAGCGCCCGGAACTCCTGCTCGCCATAGGCGGCAAAAAGCTCGGCGATCGTCATGCGCGAAACCCGCTCGATCTCGAGATCGCTGTCTATGAAGGGAATGGCGAGCTGGTTGGCGATGATGCGCCCGACGGAGGATTTTCCGGCACCCATCAGGCCGACAAGGATGAGATTGCGTGAACCGAGCGCGGCGCGAGCTCTGTCTTTCAAGCTGTCAGCAACGGTCAGCAGTTGTTCACTCATCGGTCCATTCACACTTTGTTTGCAAACGGTATCGACAAATGCAGGTGGAGCGTCAAGTCGCGGACAAGGGAATCATGGCTTGAATACCGCTTCTTGCACTTGCAGATAGGCTTCTTATAACAGAAGCAGAGCATGAAGGAGTTACTGAATGCCAACCCTGTTCCGTTTCCTGTTCGTCTGCGCGATCCTCGCCGGGACGGTCTACGGAGCGATGCTGGCGCTTGTGACCTTCGTCGAGCCCGAGCCGCGCGACGTGACGATCCGCATTCCGTCCGAGCGCGTCAATCCGCCCGCAACGGGCGCGATCAACACGACCAGGAAGTGACCGGCATGGTGGATCTTGGCCGCGTTCATGTGGAATCCTTCCTGGAGATGATGAGCGCCGAGCGGGGTGCTGCCGTCAACACGCTGCAATCCTATGAACGCGATCTCGACGATATCAGATCCTTCCTGAAGGAGCGCAGCATACGGCTCACCGAAGCCGCCTCCGCCGATCTCGCCGCCTATCTCTCCTCGCTCGCCCGAAAGGGCTTCAAACCCTCCTCCCAGGCGCGCCGGCTTGCGGCCATGCGGCAGTTCTACAAGTTTCTCTACGCCGAAGGCCTGAGGACTGACGACCCCACTGGCATTCTCGACGCGCCGAAAAAGGGCCGTCCGCTGCCGAAGACGATGGGCGTCGAGGAGGTCGGCAGGTTGCTTTCGCAGGCCGAGGCCGAAGCCGATGATGCGGCTCCGGGCCAGCTGCAGCGCCTGCGCATGCTGGCACTGCTGGAGCTGCTCTATGCCACCGGAATGCGGGTCAGCGAACTTGTCTCGCTTCCTGCCCGCGTGCTCGATCAGGAAGGTCGTTTCCTGATGATCCGCGGCAAGGGCAACAAGGAGCGGCTGGTGCCGCTGTCGCAATCGGCGATATCAGCGCTGAAATCCTATGGGCGCCTGCTGGCGGCCGAAAATGCAGCAGCGAAGGAGCCGCAGGAAAGCCCCTGGCTGTTTCCCTCCGCCTCGAAGGAGGGATACCTGCCGCGCCAGGTTTTCGCCCGCGACCTCAAGAACCTGGCCATACGCGCCGGCCTGACGCCGTCGCTGATCTCGCCGCATGTCATGCGCCACGCCTTTGCCAGCCACCTGCTTGCCAACGGCGCCGATCTGCGCGTCGTACAGGAACTCCTCGGCCATTCGGACATTTCGACCACACAGATTTACACCCATGTCCTCGAAGAGAGGCTGCAGCAGCTTGTCCAGACGCATCACCCCCTTGCCAAACAGGCGAAAAAGCACGAATAGGACCGGCGACAAGGGGCGGAGCCAGGAAAACGCCCCGGGCACAAGGAACGGAAACGCACCTCATGCACAATTATCTCGACTTCGAAAAGCCGATCTCCGACCTCGAAGGCAAGATCATCGAGCTGAAGAAGCTCGCAACGGAAGACGAGAGCATCGACACCACCGATGAGATCGGCAGGCTTGAGGTTCGCGTCCGTGAGGCCATCGTTGAAATCTATTCCAGGCTCAATCCCTGGCAGAAGACGCAGGTCGCCCGCCATCCGCAGCGCCCGCATTTCGTCGATTACGCCAAGACGCTGTTCCAGGAATTCACGCCGCTTGCCGGCGACCGCAAATTTTCCGAGGATGCCGCGATCCAGGCGGGGCTTGCCCGTTTCCGCGGCCAGCCCGTCGCCGTCATCGGCCAGGAGAAGGGCAATGACACCAAGAGCCGCCTGAAGCACAATTTCGGCAGCCCCCGGCCGGAAGGCTATCGCAAGGCGATCCGCATCCTTGAGATGGCCGACCGTTTCGGTCTGCCGGTGATTTCGCTGGTGGATACGGCAGGCGCCTATCCCGGCGTCGGCGCCGAAGAGCGCGGCCAGGCCGAGGCGATCGCCCGCTCCACGGAAATGTGCCTGGGCGTCAAGGTTCCCCTCGTCTCCGTCGTCATCGGCGAAGGCGGCTCGGGCGGCGCGATCGCCATCGCCACCGGCAACAGGGTCTATATGCTCGAGCATTCGATCTACAGCGTCATCTCGCCGGAAGGGGCAGCCTCCATCCTCTGGCGCGATTCCACCCGCGCCCGGGAAGCGGCGACCAACATGAAGATCACCGCCGAAGACCTGAAATCGCTCGGCGTCATCGACGGCATCATTTCCGAGCCGCTCGGCGGCGCGCATCGCGATCCGGACAGTGTAATCGCCGCAACCGGCGACGTGATCGCCAATGCTCTGGCCGAAATGGCACCCCGCTCCGGCGAGCAGCTGCGCAACGACCGCCGCCAGAAATTCCTCGCCATGGGCCGCAATCTCTAACAGACAATTCGGTTTCTCATCGATTGCGGCCAAATCTTGGCCACATTGATGTTATCTGTAGCATTCGCGCTTGCGGGGATGTTCCAGGCACGTCATAGGCTGGTAAGGACTTATAAAGTATAAGCCGTCTATGATTCCGTTTGATGCCCGGACTCCATGGGCGGACCGGGTCGCATTATCTTTATGGGCTAGTTGGGATGCGCATACGTCATTTTGCCTATATTTCCCTTATGGCGCTGGTTCTGTCCGGCTGCAATGACGCGTTGGAAACCGCGCAGGTCGATCTTTCCAAGGTCAAGAACAAGGTCGAGCAGCCGCTTCCCAGCCATATCCTCGCTGAGATGTCCGCCAAGGGCATGGACCGCAATTCGCCGATCATGATCCGCATCTTCAAGGAAGAAGGTGCCATGGAGATCTGGAAGGCGAAGACCGACAACCGTTTCGACAAGATCGCCGATTACAAGATCTGCGCCTGGTCCGGCCGTCTCGGCCCGAAGGTAAAGACCGGCGACCGGCAGGCGCCGGAAGGTTTCTACGACCTGACGCGCGCCAACCTGAATCCCAATTCGAAATATTATCTGGCGATCAACACCGGCTTCCCGAACCGCTACGACGCGGCGAACGGCCGCACCGGCTCCGATCTGATGATCCACGGCGCCTGCTCGTCCTCCGGCTGCTACTCGATGACCGACCAGCAGGTGCTGGAGATCTACGCCTTCGCCCGCGACGCCTTCAAGGGCGGCCAGTCGACCGTGCAGCTGCAGGCCTTCCCCTTCCGCATGACGGCGGAAAATATGGTCAAACATCGCCTCGACAGCAGTTACGACTTCTGGAAGATGCTGAAGGTCGGCTACGACAATTTCGAAGTGACGAAGCGCCCGCCTGAGGTGAACGTCTGCGAGAAGAAATACGTCTTCAACCAGCAGGCAACCGACGGCAGCGCCTTTAACGCCTCCGGCAAGTGCCCTGCCATGTCGACGCCGCCGGCACTGACGGCGGCACTTGCCTCCTACGGCAAGACCTACGATGCCGATTATGCCAAGGCGATGAGCAAATTTGACGGCATGGCCTGGTACGATCCCACGGAAGCCGAGCGCAAGGCGGTGGTCGCCAAGACGCGCAAGGGCCGTGAACTCGCTTACGCCCCGACCGGCACGTCGCTGGAAGCCGGCCGCATGGTCAAGGTCGCCGAACTCGAAGACCTGATGGCCAAGCGCACCGAGCAGGGCCTCGCCGCCAAGACGGCACCGGGCGCCACGCCTGTCGCACCTGCCCAGCCGCAAGCCGTCGCTGCCGCGGCACCTGCAGTCGTGCCGGTGCCGATGCAGAACCCGCTGGCCTTTGCGGCGCCCGAACCGCAGGAAACGGCGGAAGCCACGGCAAAGAAGCCGTTCTGGAAATTCTGGGCGAGGAATTGAACGGCTTGAACCCCGTTCTCTACGATCTTCGCGGCCTGAAATGCCCATTCCCCGTGATCAAGACGCGCAAGAAGCTTGCCGCCATGGCGAGCGGCACGCTCATTCGCGTCGACACCACCGATCCGCTTGCTGTGATCGACATGCCGCATTTCTGCAATGAGGATGGCCACGAACTGGTCGAGACGGAGACGACCGAAAACGGCCACCGCTTCCTGATTCGAAAGCGCTAAAGGGCGTCGCGATCTTTCAGATTCGCTGCCGCACTTTAGGCCTTTGTTTTCCGCATGTCCTTGGCGCAAAACCGCTGCACTCTTTTGCGCGACATGCTTTAAATTCTGAGGCCGGGAATGGCCAGCGGATTGTCCGACAGCGCCGCACGATCCGGCATGTCGATGCGAGGCTTGCCGAGGAAGGCGTCGAAGAGATCCTTCACGAAGACTTCCGGCAGATCCCGGGTAATCAGCACCATGCGTGTGCGCCGGTCTTCCCCCGGCCAGGCGGGAAGCCGAACCGGCGGATGGAAGATGCTCTGCACCCCATGCAGCACCAGCGGCCGATCCGGCCGGTCGGAGACGGAGACGATTGCCTTCATCCTCAACAGCTTCTCGCCATGGGCAGAGCGCAGGAGATCGATGAACATCTCGATCGCCATCGGATCGATCGGCTTCTCCTCGATGATCGAGAAAGAGCGGATCGAGGCATCGTGACGATTGACGTCGTGCGGGTCCTGGTGCGCATGTCCCTGATCACCAAGATGGTGATGACCATCATGGTGGTGACCGTGGTGATCGCCATCGCCATCACGATCATGATCATGATCGTGATCGTGATGCGCCTCGTGCGCATCCTCGTCCTGCAGCCAGCGGCCGACATCGGCAATCTTCGTCGCCGGATCGTAGAGCCCGTTGACCAGCACCGCGGCACTGCCCGCCTCGGCGCTGTCGGCATCCATCATCACGGCGCGCGGATTGAGCGCCCGCAGGCGCTTTTCCAGCCCGTCCGTTGCCTCGATCATCGCCTTTTTCGAGACGATCAGCCGATCGGCGACCGCCGCTTGCTTGCGCGCTTCCTCGTGATTGTCGAGCGTCTGCAGCCCATTCACGGCGTCGACGACGGTGACGACGCCGTCGAGCTCGAAATTCGTGGCGATGACGGGATTGCCCATGATCGCCTGCATGACCGGTGAAGGATCGGCAAGGCCCGTCGTCTCGATGACGACGCGCTTGACCGGCTTGACGCGGCCCGTCTGCACCGCGTCCATGAGGTTCGCCAGCGTATCCACAAGTTCGCCGCGCACCGTGCAGCAGAGGCATCCATCGGAAAGCTCGATGATCGAATCGCCGGAACTTTCGACCAGCAGATGGTCGATGCCGACATCGCCGAATTCATTGATGATGACCGCCGCATCTTTCATGACCGGATCTTTGAGGATGCGGTTGAGCAGCGTCGATTTGCCGGCTCCGAGAAAGCCGGTCAGGATGGTGACCGGAATCCTGTCGTTGAGCGCGCTCATGTCATTTTACCTTAAAGCTTAGAAGGATGTCGGGCGCGGCATCGGCACCGGCACGTTGGCGATTGCTCCCGCCATATCGCCGCGCGCCATTTTTTCCGGCTGCGCTGCCGGCTGCGGGTCTTGGCCCGGAATGAGGCCGGCAAAGACGAATTGCGGATCGTGGTCCATTGGCTGGATATAGGGTGACTGCACTCGCATGCGGCCGACCTCGTCGCGCGTTTCGCTGCGCACCTTGGCGCCCTTGGCGCTGCAGATATCGGCGGTGATGTCGGCAACCTGGTCTTGTCCTGGGCCATAGGGTCTCAGCGAACCCAGCGTGTCGTTGCTGGCAGGCTGGGTGGTGAAGCCCTTCTGCAAGAGGTTCGCCGTCGCATCGGCGCGCGCTGCAAGGCTGTCGGTGCCGAGCACGACGGAGATCAGCGTGCGGCCGTTGCGCGTCGCCGAACCGATCTGGTTGAAGCCCGAGGCGCAGATGAAGCCGGTCTTCATGCCATCGGCGCCGGCGAAGCGGCCAATCAGCATGTTGAGGCTCGGCACGTTCTGCTGGCCGGTGGTGAAGCCCTCCAGCGCGAAATAGCCGGCATATTGCGGAAAATCGCGGCGCAGCGCCACCGTCAGCACTGCAAGGTCACGCGCCGTCGTATATTGCCCTTTGCCGGGCAGCCCGTTCGGATTGACGAAATGCGAATCCGTCATGCCGAGCTTCAGCGCCTCGCCGTTCATCCGCGTCACGAAGCCTTCCTGCGTGCCGCCGATGGCTTCGGCAACCGCAACCGCGATGTCGTTGGCCGATTTGACCATCAGGATCTTCAGCGCGCTGTCGAGCGTCAGCTTCTGGCCTGGCTTGAAATACATCTTGGCTGCCGGCTGCGCGGCGGCGCGCTTGCTCATGACAATGGGCGTATCGAGGCTGATCTGGCCGGCGCGGATCGCGTCGAACACGGTATAGACGGTCATCAGCTTGGTGAGCGAGGCCGGATACCATTTGCGGAAGGCTTCCTCATGCTCGAGCACGCGGCCGGTCTGCACATCGACGAGAATATGCGGATTGGCCTGGGCAAGCGAAACGGAGCCCAGAAAAACGGCAGTCGCCGCGGATACGAAAGAAAGCGGCCGCAAGGCAGCAAACAAACGGAAGTGGCGCGTCGACACGGTTCGTCCTTCAGATATCAGGAAAATCTCGAAATCTTCCCTATTTAGCCTATATGGCTATGACATGGCAAAGGTCATTGACTAAGTAATTTCCACAGCCTCACACCCTTGTGATGCGATGAAAGATTGTCGAGATTTCATAACAGGAACGCCGATATGCCGATTTTGAACAGAGCCGCGGAACTGCAGGACGAAGTCGCCGAATGGCGTCGCCACATCCACGCCCGGCCCGAGCTCCTCTTCGCGGTGGAAAATACAGCCGCCTTCGTCGCCGAAAAACTCAAGGAATTCGGCGTCGACGAGATCGTCACCGGTATCGGCCGCACCGGCGTCGTCGGCCTGATCAAGGGCAAGGGCGAAGGCTCCCGTACGGTCGGCCTGCGCGCCGACATGGACGCCCTGCCGCTCACCGAAATATCAGGCAAGCCCTGGGCTTCGAAGACGCCGGGCAAGATGCATGCCTGCGGCCATGACGGCCACACCGCCATGCTGCTCGGCGCCGCGAAATACCTGGCCGAAACCCGCAACTTCAACGGCAATGTCGCCGTCATCTTCCAGCCCGCCGAAGAAGGCGGCGGCGGCGGCAATCTGATGGTCAAGGACGGCATGATGGAGCGCTTCGACATCGAAGAGGTCTACGGCATGCACAATCTGCCGGGCCTGCCGGTCGGCCAGTTCGCCACCCGCAAGGGCGCGATCATGGCGGCGACCGACGAATTCATCGTCACCGTCAAGGGCCGCGGCGGCCACGCCGCCCAGCCGCACCGGACGATCGACCCGATCGCCATCGGCGCCCAGATCATCGCCAATCTGCAGATGATCGCCTCGCGCACCGCCGATCCGCTGCGCTCGGTCGTCGTCTCGGTGACCAAGTTCAATGCCGGTTTCGCCCATAACGTCATTCCGAACGATGCGACCTTCGCCGGTACGGTCCGCACCCTCGACCCCGAAGTGCGCACGCTCGCCGAAACCCGGTTCCGGCAGATCATTGAGGGCCTGGTCGCAGCCCACGGGGCCGAGGCCGAAATCAGCTTCCACCGCAACTATCCCGTCACCGTCAACCACCCCGATGAGACCGGGCATGCTGTGGCCACCGCCAGCGCCATCGCCGGCGAGGCGAACGTCAACGCCGAGATCGATCCGATGATGGGCGGCGAGGATTTCTCCTATATGCTGAACGCCCGCCCCGGCGCCTTCATTTTCATCGGCAACGGCGACAGCGCCGGCCTCCACAACCCGGCCTACGACTTCAACGACGAAGCCATCGCCCACGGCATCTCCTACTGGGTCCGCCTCGCCGAACAGCGCCTCGGCCTCTAGCAACAATTAAGGCTTGGCTTCCCGCTAAGCCTTTTGTATGCATGGCACTCAAGTGGTCCCGTAGCTCAGCAGGATAGAGCACCAGATTCCTAATCTGGGGGTCGCGCGTTCGAATCGCGCCGGGATCACCAAAACAATGATAAAAATCAAAGACTTAACTTGGCGATCCGAGAAACTTCAGTATCGCGTTCGGCTCGTGTCCGCGTAATGTCCGGAAAATTAAACGGATAGCGAATCGATAGCCCAGTTCCACGTCGAACAAATTGCGCGGATTCACATCCTACAGGCGATACAATGGCAATTGCCGATATGACTAGCAGTGCGACGCCGCCCGTTGCGGTCATCGAAGTGCCGATTCACGCCCGCGCGGCTGGTAGGCTCCTTAACGCAGCAAGGTCGGCGTGTCGGCATCTGACAGCAGATTGCTCAATGTCAAGATTCACGATTTAAGTGACTGGCTACCAATCATCAGAGCTAAAATCATGAACGACATGTTTCCCGGGTTCTCCCTCAAAATCAGTAATTTCAAGTGCTTTGGCGCAGAGGCCACGGGCTTCGAGCGTATTTCGCCGATCAACCTGATTATAGGGCGCAACAACTCTGGCAAATCGGCTTTGGTAGATGCGCTTGCTTTGGCACTCAGTCGAGGGCGGGACTACAAGCCTAAGCTTCACAGAAGAGCGCAGTCAGATTTCCGGTTTCGCACTACCGCGGTGCTGACTGAAACGGAATTGAGGAAAGTTTTCCCGGAGAACACTGCCGGTGGTGCCATCCCAGCATTCGGTAGTCACTGGATATACGGCAAACGCTTCGTTGGTGCGAAAATCGATATCGACCTCGGGGCCGATTGGAAGACCACACTGGCGGGCGGTATAAAACTTGATGAGATAGAGATAGGCAGTCGAAAACAATGGGGCGATGGCATAGCGTCAAACGCAAAGTGGCCACTGGATGATTTTGCGTTTGTAAGAATTGCTGCGGAAAGAGACGTAAAACCGGAAGGGCGCAATGCTGAGCCCTCGATTTCATCAGATGGTTCTGGCACCACCAACTTGGTTCGGGCGTTTATCAATCAGGATGACTACCCGCGGCATGAAGTGGAAGTTGAACTGCTTCGTGAGTTGAACGAGATATACGCAGGTGACAGCGCATTCCTGCGTATTTCCACTCGCGAAGACAATAACGGTCTGTGGGAAATTTTCCTTGAGGAAGAAGCGAAAGGCGAAATAAGGCTATCGCAGTCCGGCAGCAGTCTCAAAAGTGTATTTATTATTCTCGCTTTTTTGCGTCTACAGCCGCGATTGAAAGCCCTGAACTGGACCAAGATCGTGTTCGCGGTCGAAGAGCCCGAAAACAATCTCCATCCGGCTCTATTGAGGCGGCTGCTCAACTTTCTGTCCCGCAGACGCGATGAAGAAGGTTTCGTACTGGTGCTGACAACTCACTCGCCAGTGGGCATCGATTGGGCATCCCGACGAACCGACAGTCAGATCATCCATGTTCAAAACGTCGAGGGTGTGGCGACGGCTGTGACCTCTACAGAGTACCTTAGCAATCGAGCAATCCTAGATGACCTTGATATTCGCGCGTCCGATATGCTCCAGGCTAACGGCATCATTTGGATCGAAGGGCCATCTGATCGAATCTACATCCGAGCATGGCTTGATCTTTTCACCGATGGAGAAATCAAGGAAGGAGTGCACTACTCGATGATGTTCTATGGTGGCCGGCTTCTATCTCATCTGGAAAGTGCAGGACTACAGCAGGAAGGGGAGTTGATCTCAATCTTGTCACTGAACAGAAACGCGGCAATGGTCATAGACAGCGATCGGCATCAAGGGCGAGTAGCGAATGACGAGAAGAAAGCTCGCAGGCCACGTATGAACATCAACGCCACGAAGACGAGGATCAAAGAGGAAGTCGAAAGAATGAACGGCTTCGTCTGGGTGACCGAAGGTAGGGAGATAGAAAACTATGTTCCAAACGCAGTCTACGAGCGCATAGTGGGGAATGGGAAATTCAACGTCGGCATCTATGACGAGCTGCCGGAGCATGACTATCTAAAACAATTCAATAAAAACAAGGTTGAGCTTGCCCATGCAGTTGCTGCGAACTTCAAGCTTGACGATTTGCGTGCGGTCGCTGACTTGGAAAGGCGAGTGTCTGAACTTGCATGTCACATCAGAAGCTGGAACAGGGACTAGTCTTTTTGCTAGAGGCGATAAAATCTCATTGGCGAGGAAGCCGCCGCGTGCATCAGCCTTTGGCGAGGTTCTTCGGCGATAGATGATTGGCAGCATGGCGTGCGAATGTTGCGGGTTACGCCGATTGATGGCCGTTGAATAATCCTAAGCGGCGGACTAAATTGAACTGGAAGTCGGAAACGATGGCTTCCGGCTTGAACGGTAGACAAACTTGCCCACAACTGAAAATCTGAACAACCCACCGCAGGGATCTGCGGAGCCATGGGGGATGCTTGGCGTAGCGATTTCGATCACTGCGGAAGAGCATTCGAGACAAACCGACAAGGCCGGCCGGCCATATATCGAGCACGTCATTCGCGTCATGCAGAACTGTCCGATGGACCCTGAAATCAAAACCGTCGGCGTCCTCCACGATCTGGTCGGGGATTGCCCCGGCTGGTCGCTCCAGCGCCTAAAGGAGCGAGGCTTTAGCGATCGAGTGTGCGTCAGCATCGACGCGATGACCAAGCGCGACGGTGAGAGCTACGAGGCTTTCGTGGCGCGCGCCGGTCGTGATGAGATTGCCCGGCACGTCAAGCTTGCCGATCTGCGAGACAACTCGGACCCTGCCAGGCTCTCGATGTTGCAAGACGATCAGCGTGCCCGGCTAACGCGGAAATATTACTCTGCCATCGAGATGTTGACGAAGGGGTGAAGACACGAGCGCTTGCGCGGCATCCAGAGCGCAGTAAGGTGAATGACATCTCCTGTGCGAGTGGAGGGAAGATGTGGCCATCGCAGCCACACCTCGCCTGCTAGGGTTCACTTCTGATCACTGCGCTGCGCTTCGTTGAAGCCGCGTGCAAACTCATCGTGCATCTTCTCTTCAAGATCACCATCCCCTGTATCTTCGTAAGGGTTAGATTTGAATCCGTTCTGCGAATCGTTGAGGAAAGCATCCTTGCCTTCACGATAAGCCCTGTTGAGCTTTTGGTCCTCGGTCTCGTTCATCGTTATTTCTCCCTAACTGTGAACTTCGCAGTCGCGCAGGGACCATTAGAATATGCAATCTTAAGATGAGATGAAAGGTGACGCCATAACGGAGCGGAAAACAGCGTTTATCGCGAGAGCTTGGTGTGGGGGGCCAGAGTCTGTTTCGACGCAAGCACCGACCGAGGATGATCCATCCACGCCTTTACAGCCAAACCGGCCTCTTTCGCCGTGGATTCCATGTTGTATGTTGTGCCGGTTGATTCAGATATTCAACCCGGACCTCCCAACATGACGCCCCTCAATTGGGGGTATTCATGAGATTCGGTTATATTCTCCTCGCATTTTTGGCGCCGGATTATCGGCAAACGCAGACGATCGCGCGCATCCTCCTGGCGGTAATGGTTGAAGATCTCAGCCGGTCGCGAAACGTCTGAACTCTTAGCGCAAGAAATTGGCGATCAATTGGTTTCGTTCAACTGGCTAGTTTTTCAACATCGGCGCCGATCCACGGTCAGTTTGCTCAAAATGGACGATCGCGTCTCAGCGCATATCACCCCACCGAAAAAGCACTCGGGCCAGAACCACTGGATGAGGACGATCAACGAATATTTGCGCAATCAGTGTCGAGCCGGGCGCCAATCTGCGCACATCGGAGCACGTTTTCGTAAAGTGGATACAACCACCATAGCGAATTAACAACCCCAAATTGAAAGCAGTCTCTGCGGTAGCCGCGTCCCGTAAGCGGTCATGGTCCAGCCATGCGAAGCCTCCGGCGTGGCCGCCTCGGCATCTTAGCCAGCAAGAATGGCACGCTTCTTGCGTTGCTTGGCGTGGGGCCGGGCAACATGCTCGGCGGAAGCCCGCGAATGCCCACAAAAATCGGACGAGTTCTCGGGCATCGAGAAAAGGCCGGTCGACGGCCAGGAGCAGATGACAACATATTCGATCGTTCTAGGACGCGAACGCCATGTCTTTCAGGATCTGAAATCGGTATTGGCTTGCGCTTCGCCGCTGAAGTCAGGTGACGTGCTGGCCGGGATCGCAGCGTCGAGCAACGAGCGGCGGGTGGCCGCCCGCTACCTGCTCGCGGATATGCCTCTCAAGACTTTCCTGGAAGACCTCGTCATCCCATACGAGGTCGACGAGGTCAGTCGGCTGATCGTCGACCGCCATGATTGGATGGCATTCGCGTCGGTATCTCACATGACGGTCGGTGAGTTTCGCGATTGGCTTCTCTCTTATGACGCGACCTCCGAAAAACTGCTGGCCATTGCACCAGGCCTCACCCCCGAAATGGTTGCGGCGGTCTCCAAGATCATGCGCAACCATGATCTGATCACCGTCGCCGGCAAATGCAGGGTGGTCACTGGCTTTCGTTCCACGATCGGTCTGCCCGGCCGACTGTCGAGCCGTCTTCAGCCCAATCATCCCACCGACGATCCCGAAGGCGTCGCCGGCTCGACGCTCGACGGACTTCTCTATGGGATCGGCGATGCGGTGATCGGCATCAACCCGGCGACCGACAATCTCGAGGCCTGCACAAGATTGATGGTTCTTTTCGACCGGCTACGCGAGCGGTTCGAGATCCCCACCCAATCCTGCGTGTTGACCCATGTCACCACCTCGATCAAGGCAATCGAGGCCGGCGCGCCGCTCGATCTGGTGTTCCAGTCAATCGCCGGCTCGGAGGCCGCCAACAAGGGTTTCGGCGTCGATCTGGCCGTCCTCCGGGAAGGCGAGCAGGCAGCCCTTTCCATGAAGCGCGGAACGGTCGGAAACAATGTGATGTATCTGGAGACCGGCCAGGGCAGCGCGCTCTCGGCCGACGCCCATCATGGTGTCGACGAACAGACGGTCGAGGCGCGGGCCTATGCCGTTGCACGTGAACTCAATCCGTTGCTCGTCAATACCGTGGTCGGCTTCATTGGCCCCGAATATCTGTTCGACGCCAAGCAAATTATCCGCGCCGGGCTCGAAGATCATTTCTGCGGCAAACTGCTTGGTGTGCCGATGGGGGTCGACGTCTGCTACACCAACCATGCCGAAGCCGACCAGGACGATATGGACAATCTGATGGTGTTGCTGACTGTCGCGGGCGTCAGCTTTCTGATCGCCGTGCCCGGCGCCGATGACGTCATGCTCAATTATCAGAGCCTTTCCTACCACGATATTGTCGGCCTCAGGCACCAGTTCAATCGTCCGCCCGCTCCGGAATTTGAAGCCTGGCTCCATCGCATGGGCATGCTTGATCACACGGGTCGTCTTGCGCCGGCCAGCGCGTCGGGCGCCTTCTCCCGCAATCTCTTGAGCTACAGGGCATCGGCATGACTCCCTTCGAACGAGATCCGTTTGCGCGATTCCGCAATGCCACACGCGCCCGGATCGGGCTTGGCAGGGCGGGCGACGCCTTGCCGACATCGGCAATCCTCGACTTCCAGCTCGCCCATGCCCGGGCGCGGGACGCCGTGCATGGGCAGGTGGATTTTGTCGCCCTTGCCAAGCAGCTTGCGCCGGTGGCTACGGTCCGCATTCGCTCTCGCGCCAAAGACCGCACGATCTATCTGGCGCGCCCGGATCTCGGCCGTCAGACCAATGCAGCCGATCTGCCGAGCCCAGGCGATCGTTATGATATCGCCTTCATCATCGCAGACGGACTTTCGGCCTCGGCGGTCGAGCACCACGCGGTGCCGCTGTTTAAGGCATGCATGAAGCGTCTCGGCGACTTCAGCGTCGCCCCGGTGATATTGGGCGAGCAGGCGCGGGTGGCATTTGGCGATGAGGCAGCCGCAGCGTTTGGTGCGGAAGTTGCCATCGTGCTGATCGGCGAGAGGCCGGGACTCAGCGTGCCTGACAGTCTCGGTGCCTACATCACGTTCCGCCCGCAATCGGGACGGCGCGACAGTGAGCGCAACTGCATTTCGAATATTCATGCCGACGGGCTCAGCTACGAGGTCGCAGCGGACAAGATCGTTTGGATCGTTCGGGAGGCGCTTCGCTTGCAGCTGACCGGTGTCGATCTCAAGGAAAATGCCGAAGGCGCCATAGAAGCGCTGCCACACCAAGAACCATGAAGTTCAATCTACAAAAAAGGGGAACAATCATGTCAAATCCTCAACCGACGCTCGCCAAAAGCCTGACCGGGCTGCATTTATGGGGACTTGCCGTCGGCCTCGTCATCTCGGGCGAATATTTCGGCTGGAGCTATGGCTGGGCGGCTGCCGGCACACTCGGCTTCTTGATCACCACGATCCTGATCGCCGTGATGTACACCACCTTTATCTTTTCCTTCACGGAATTGACGACGGCCATTCCGCATGCCGGCGGCCCTTTTGCCTATGCGCTCAGGGCTTTCGGCCCGCTCGGCGGTTTCGTTGCGGGCTTTGCGACATTGGTTGAATTCGTCTTCGCCCCTCCGGCCATCGCGCTGGCCATCGGCGCCTATCTCAATGTGCAGTTCCCGGGGCTCGATCCGAAAGTGGCAGCTGTCGGCGCCTATATCATTTTCATGGCGCTCAATATCGTCGGAGTTACCATCGCGGCAACCTTCGAACTCTTCATCACCATTTTGGCGATTGCCGAACTGCTGATCTTTATGGGTGTCGTCGCGCCGGGCTTCTCTTTTGCCAATTTCGCGGCCAATGGCTGGGCTGGCGCCCCTGAATTCTCAGTCGGTGCCATTGGAGGCATCTTTGCCGCCATTCCATTTGCCATCTGGTTTTTCCTGGCGATCGAAGGCGCGGCGATGGCGGCTGAGGAGACCAAGAACCCCGCCCGCACCGTTCCCATTGCCTATATTGCGGGTATTCTGACACTCGTCTTCCTCGCCTTCGGCACCATGATCTTCGCCGGTGGCGTCGGCGACTGGCGCACGCTGTCCAACATCAACGATCCGCTACCGCAGGCGATGAAGGCAGTGGTGGGCGAATCCTCCGGTTGGCTGCATATGCTGGTCTGGATCGGCCTGTTCGGTCTGATTGCTTCCTTTCACGGCATCATCATGGGCTATTCCAGGCAGATTTTTGCGCTGGGCCGCGCCGGCTACCTCCCGGAAGTTCTTGCAAAAATCCATCCGAAATTCCGCACGCCTTATCTCGCAGTCCTTGCAGGTGGCGCCGTCGGCATCGCAGCCATCTTTTCCGACAGCCTGATCCAGATCGGCGGTTTGCCGCTGACCGCCAATATTGTCACCATGTCGGTGTTCGGCGCGATCATCATGTACATCGTCTCGATGGCATCGCTGTTCAAGCTGCGCCAGGCCGAACCTGAACTCGCCCGCCCCTTCAGGGCTTGGGGTTATCCCGTGGTGCCAGCCATTGCCCTCGGGCTCGCCCTCGTCGCGCTAGCGGCGATGATCTACTACAACTTCCTGATCTTTGTGATCTTCCTCGCGATGGGCGTGGTGGCATTCGGCATTTGGCGTTTGCTTTCAGGTGGCATCATCAAGGAAGCGGCAGCGTCGACGTAACAAGGCTCTCTGACCCGATCACCCGGAAAGGCGACTGCACGAACCGGTTCCGATCAACATCGACGCCCCCGCCGAAGTTTGGCGGGGGGTCATTTCAGCGCAAAGCTTGACCGATATCATCCCGTTCCGGGGCCAGGGCCGCGTTCGCCGCCGATTGGTTCACCGCACCTGACGATGGACTCGCGGTCTCCTCACGACCCGCCGCGCGCCCAACCCGAGCAGCGCCGCTACAATCCACCCACCGATAAAACCAATCGCACCCCAGACAAGGCCGGCAAAGCTGACCGGCACGCCGGGCACGAAGTCGCGCCAGGTATTGGCGAAAACGACGTCATCCGCATTCCCTAGCAGAACAAAGGGCTTAGCGACGGGTGCGGCGGTGCCGAGGTGGAGTTGCTGCGACTGCAGCGTTTCGTAGCGCGAGATCGTGCTCTGCATCGAGACGCCGCGGTCGCGCAGGAAATCGTCGGATGATTGGGCATAGGCGCTCAGCGCCTGCTGGCGATCGAGATGGTGCTCGGCGGCTTGGCGGTTGAAATCCTCGACGATGACGCGCAATTCGTCGATCGCCCCGCCGATCCGCTGGCGGTATTGCTGCGCAAATTCCGGCGCCTGCGAAAAAATCGTACCGCCGGCAAGCCCGGCCACAATGGCGATGATCCTTGCAATCAGTCCCATGATCTCATCAGTCCCATTGGCGCCTCCGGCTAACCCAGCGCTAACGATCCGCGGCCCTAAAGGTTTCTGCCGTCGACACAATCGGTAACTCTATGTGATTGAACCGACAGCACTTCCGGCGAGTTGATCTCGTGACAAACTCAGAAAGAGAGGCTCGTCATGAAACGGATTATTCTTGCCTGCACGCTCGCTGCTGCGTCCATCTTTTCCGCAATGCCGTCCCAGGCGGCAAGTGTGACCATCACCACGGATGATGCGCGTCCCTATTATCGCCATTCGGACCGGCCCTATTACCGCCATCACATGAGGCCGCGCCACATCTCCGAGGAGTGCTTCACCAGGGTGGAAAAAATCCGCCGCCACGGTCACACGATCGTCAAGGAAACCCGAATCTGCCGATAAGGCAATCCATGCAGGAAAAGCCCGGCTGATCCTCCCCAGCCGGGCTTTTCATCTGATCGCGCCCTGATCGCGCCGATGAGGAACTTCACCATATCAGCCGCGTTTATTGCGAAAACAGGAGTACTCATCATGCGTATCAAGATGATTCTTTTGGCCATCGCCTATGTCGCCGTCAGCGCCGTGTTGCTTGCCACTGCCTATCACCCACAAGGGTCGGGCGCCATGCAGAAGACGGATCGTCTGGCCGGCTCGTCCTTCCTCGTTGAACGCTTCGCCGGTTGATTAGCTCAGTGCCGGCTGATAGGCGACGACGTGGAAATAGTCCTCGTCTGGCAGGGTCTGGGAGCGGCCCGCCATCTCGTTAATGCGTGCCATCGATCGAGGATCCGCCGAGCAATATCCGGTTCTGCACCGCATGCACACCCTCGACGGCCTTGGCGACCGCGGTTGCCCGTTCGATTTCGCCGACCGTGCCGACGGTGCCGCTCAGCACGATCTGGTCGTTCTCCATCGTCACCTCGACATCAGAGGCATCGATGCCGCCGGCGATCGCCAGCGCATTGGCAACGGCCGCCTCGACCGATGCGCGATTGGCGATTTCCGCTTCCATTTCGGGTTCGAGCCCGTGAAATGTCTGCTCCTTGAAAACCATGATCCGTTCCTCCGTGAAAACCTGCGGAGGAAACGCTGATCGGCGGAGTTTGGTTCAGCGCCGCTACCACTGCACGCGATAGCGGAGATTGACGCTGCCTGCCTCACCCCCCGAAAATGGATTGCTCACCGAGGCATCGAGATTGAGGTTCGGCAGGATGGTCTGGCTGACCCCCACCGTGCTCGAGAAGTCGCCGCTGGCATTGCTGACGCCCGTCCCTGCCGAAAGCGAGGTTCCCGTCCAGGGATGGATCAGCTTCAGCGCCTGCGATGCCGTCACCGAGGCCTGCCGGGCTTCGACCGCGTCATATTGCACGCTGATGGACCGGCTCGATTGCATGTCGAGCGAATCGGAGAGTATCCAGCTGCGCGAGCGGCTAAGCGTCAGCGCGCCGCTGCCGCGCAGCGTATCGACGCTGACGCTGGCACCCTGCTGTGACTGGCCTGCCGGGGTGACGCTGGTCCTGCTGATCCTACCCCAAAGCATTGCCTGTTCGGAATCGGGCAGCAGCGCCCCGCTTTTGGTCGAGGCCAGTGCGATGTCGGCGCCAGCGCTCGTTTCCCATTCCGCCGGCAAGCGAAAACCCATTGTCGCCTTGTAGGACCGGTCCGAAAGCTTGGCCGGCGACCAGATCACCAGGTCGTCCGCCCTGGCTGTGGCGGTGACCGAGGGCAGGACAGCGAAAAGAATGCATGCTGTTTTAAGTATCTTCATGAAATCCGATCGTTTTGACCTGACACAGGGCTCTAGCGCCGAACCGACGCGACGGCACATATGAAGGCGCTCGCAGCGAACGCGATGGGGGATTGCGGCCAAGCCGCCAATCCCGGTTTCAACCTCGATTTGATTTTGGCCGGAAGGCCTGTGGCACCGCGTGCCTGTTCTTCAATGGACGCCGCAGCGTCCCGATTGCGCATGCGACCGTGAACGGCCGCGGCGGAACCTCCCAATCCCCATGAGGATTGTTGTAAGGATCACATCCAACCGCCGCTCTGTAAACCCCTCGCGGGTTGAAATCTGCTGCACCGCACACTTGCCGCCCCCTCCAAAGCCTAGTAGAGCCTGAGCCTACGAGAGAAATTTTCGCGAAATACCACATGATAACCGGCAAAAGCGCGCCGCGGCGCCTCAGCATCTTCGGTTCGACGGGTTCGATCGGCCAGAATACACTCAATGTCGTCGATCACCTGGGCGGACGGGAGAACTTCGAAATCTCCGTGCTGACCGGCAACGGCAATGTCGAATTGCTGGCTCGGCAGGCGAAATCATCCGGCGCGCGGCTGGCGGTGACGGCAAACGACCGCCATTACGAATCACTGAAGAGCGAACTTTCCGGCAGCGGCATCGCGGTCGCTTCGGGAAAATCCGGGCTGATGGAAGCCGCCGACCGCGAAGCCGACTGGGTGATGGCGGCAATCGTCGGCACCGCGGGCTTGGCGCCGACCCTTGCGGCCGCCCGCCGCGGCGCCGATATCGCCCTTGCCAACAAGGAATGCCTGGTATCGGCCGGCGATCTCTTCATCGCAGCGATCCGGGCGGGCGGCGGCAGGCTGCTTCCGGTCGACAGCGAACACAACGCGATTTTCCAGGTGCTGGAAGAGAACCAGCGCCACGCCGTCGAGCGGGTCATCCTGACGGCGTCGGGTGGCCCCTTCCGCACCGCCTCGCTGCGTGACATGGCGGACGTGACGGTGGAAACCGCACGTGCCCACCCGAACTGGTCGATGGGATTGAAGATCTCGATCGACAGCGCCTCGATGTTCAACAAGGCGCTGGAGATGATCGAAGCCCGGCACCTTTTCGGTCTCAGACCCGAACAGATCGAGGTCATCTTCCATCCGCAATCGATCATCCACTCCATGGTCGGCTATACCGATGGGTCGGTTCTGGCGCAGCTTGGCGCGCCGGATATGCGCACTGCCATCGGTTATGCCCTATCCTTTCCGCGCCGGCCGAACCTACCCGTCGAGCGGCTGGATTTCGCCAAGCTCGCCAGGCTGGATTTCGAGGCGCCGGATGAGACGCGGTTTCCGGCGCTGCGGCTTGCACGCCTGGCGATGACGCGCGGCGGCGTTCAGGGCGCGGTGCTGAACGGCGCCAAGGAAGTGGCGCTCGAAGCCTTCATCGAAGGGCGGCTGTCCTTCCTCGCCATGGCCGAGGTCACCGAGAGGGTGATGGACGATCTGGCCGGCCTGCCGCCCGCTTCCGGGATGGACGATGTCTTCGCCGCCGACAGGGAAGCCCGGCAAAGGGCGGCGGAGCTGATGACACTAGCGATCGCCGAGTAAAGTTCAGACCGACCGATCGCCGAGTGGTCGCCTGCTTGTTACCGTGAGCGCCGCCATTACCGCAACCGGCTCCCGCCCTCGTCGAACAACCGGCAATCCGACGGCTCAAACAGCAGGCTCACCTGCTCGCCTGCCGCGATGCTGATCGGCGAGCGATGCTCGACGGTGAGCGACTGGCCATCGGCAAGCTGGCAATAGAGATATTGCGTCCCGCCGAGATATTCCGAAAAATCGACCCTGGCCGTCAGGCTGCCCGATAGATCGGAGGCCACCCTCAGATGCTCCGGCCGCAGGCCGAGCGTCACCGCGCCACCAACCGGCCTGTCTGCCGGCGGCAGGCCGCTTTCGATCTGCCGGCCGGCGACTTCGACCATGCCTCCCTCACCCCAACGGGCATTCAGCAGATTCATCCTCGGCGAGCCGATGAAGCCCGCCACGAAGGTATTCGAGGGATTCTCGTAGATTTCCCGCGGCGTTCCGGCCTGTTCGACTCGGCCGTCGCGCAGCACGACGATCTTGTCGGCGAGCGTCATCGCCTCCGTCTGATCGTGCGTGACATAGATCATCGTATTGCCGAGTTCGCGATGGAGCCGGGCGATCTCGATGCGCATCGAAACGCGCAGTTCCGCATCGAGATTGGACAGCGGTTCGTCGAACAGGAAGACATCGGGCTTGCGCACGATCGCCCGGCCGATCGCTACACGCTGCCGCTGGCCGCCGGAAAGCTGTCCCGGCCGCCGGTCGAGAAGATGGTCGATCTTCAGGATGGCGGAAGCGGCCTTGACGCGCGTCTCTATCTCGGCGGCACTGGTGCGCGCCATCTTCAAGCCGAAGGCCAGGTTGTCGCGCACGCTCATATGCGGATAGAGCGCGTAGGACTGGAAGACCATGGCGATACCGCGCTCGGATGGATCGAGATCGGTGACAACACGTCCCTTGATCTCGACCTCCCCGTCGGTCACGTCTTCCAGGCCGGCGATCATGCGCAGAAGCGTCGATTTTCCGCAGCCGGAAGGGCCGACGAAGACGACGAATTCGCCCTCCGCGATCGTCAGGTCGATGCCGTGGACCACCTGCAGATTGCCATAGCTTTTTCGCACGTCCTGGAGCACGACGCTCTTGTTAGCCATACCGTTCGACATCCCCAAAAGACCTATCTGTCCGACTGGACCCAGACGAGCATCTCTCCGGGCGCGCGGTTGTCCCAGAGATGATAGGGCACGAAACGCGCGGTGGCGACCTGCCTTTCGGCCGGCGCCTTGCGGTAGAGCGCTGTTCCCCAGTTCGATGTTTCCTCGCGCTCGACCTTGAGATCGAGGGCGACGGCATCATTGAGATCCTTCAGCACGACGGTTTCGGCTGTGGAGAGCTCACGCGGCAGGACGATGGCATTGAGGTCTTCGCCATTGTCCGTTGTTTCCAGACAATAGACCAGCGGCCCGCGCATCAATGCGACCCGGCCGGCATCCTGGCGCACCTTCGGATTGGCATATTGCGGCCGAAGCGCCAGCGGCAGGTAGAGGGCGACACGATCGCCCGCGGCCCAGTCACGATCGATCCTGGCATATCCGTCCCGCATATTGGCATTGAGATCGAGCATCTCTCCGTTGACGCTGAGGGTTGCGCCTTCGGCCCAGTCCGGAATGCGCAGCGACAGCGCAAACCGCGCCGGCTTCTCCAACCTGGTGGTAAAGGCGACCGCACCGTCCCACGGATAGTTGGTGGTCTGCTCGACTTCGACCTCGGCACCGTTAGCAAGCTTCAGCCGCGCGGTGCTTTCGCCATAGAGGTGCACGGCGATCTCGTTATCCGAAACGGCGTACATGTAGGAGCCGATCGAGGTCACCAGCCGGGCGACGTTCGGCGGGCAGCAGGGGCAATGGTGCCACTTCCACCGATGGTGCTTACCAGCACTTTCGAGCGGATTGTCATAGAAGAACGTCTTGCCGTCCGTGGAAAGCCCCGGTAGCGCGCCGTTGTAAAGCGCCTGCTCCATGATGTCGGCATAGCGCCGATCTGGCCCGCGGCCGAGCATGCGGCTTGCCCAGAACACCAGGCCGACCGAGGCGCAGGTCTCCGCATAGGCGGTATCGTTCGGCAGATCGAAATAATCGGTAAAGCCTTCGTTGGAGGCCGCCGGCCCAATGCCGCCGGTGATGTACATCTGCTTGGTCGTCAGATCGTCCCAGAGCGTTTCCAGCGCCGCCGTCAGGCTGTCGTCCTGGTATTCGGTGGCGATATCGGCCATGCCCGAATAAAGATACATGGCGCGCACGGCGTGGCCGACGACCTTTGTCTGCGCGCGCACCGGCTGGTGCGCCTGCGCATATTCATAGGTCTTCTGGTGGTATTCGGAGACATCGCGGCCGTCGCGGCTTGCCTCGGCGGTGAAGAAATGCGGTTCGGTGCCGCGTTCGTCGATGAAGTATTTCGATAGCTCGAGATATTTCTTTTCTCCCGTCACGCGGGCGAGCTTGACCAGCGCGAGCTCGACTTCCTCATGGCCGCAATAGCCGGGGATCTGGCCTTCGCCGTGCCCGAAAATCTTGATCATATAATCGGCATAGCGGCTCATGATATCGAGCAGCTTGCGTTTGCCGGTCGCCTGGTAATAGGCGACCGCGGCTTCGATCAGATGGCCGGCGCAATAGAGCTCATGATGGTCGCGCAGGTTGGTCCAGCGGCGGTTCGGTTGCACGCGCTGGAACCAGGCGTTCAGATAGCCGTCTTCGTCCTGCAGCTTCTCATACATGTCGATGATCTCGTCGGCACGCGCTTCCAGCTTTGGGTTCGGCCGGCGATAGAGCGAATAGGCAATCGTCTCGATCGACTTGCCGAGGTCGGAATCCCAGAACATCTGGGTCGTCCCGCCCCATGGCTGAATGGGAATGACGACCCCGGGGCTCGGCTGATCGACGTCGATCGCCTTGAGCATGCCGGCCTCGACACAGCGGTCGAGCAAGGTCTCGGCGGTGGAATTGCAGACGGCGTCCTGCCATTTGCCCCAGAAGCCGCCGAGTTCCACATCGGGAACGGCGACGGGACGAAACTGGCGGTCGTTGCTTGGTTTGGTCATGGGCTCCACTTTCTCTAAGATCATTTCACCGCGCCGGCCATCAGCCCGCGCATGTAATAGCGTTGCAGGAGCAGGAAGACGATCAGGCAAGGAATCGTCATGACGACGACACCGGCCTGGACCGCTCCCCAGTTGATGGCGCCGAGCCGTCCGGCGCGAACCGCCGTCATCAGCACCGGCAGGGTGTATTTCTCATTGCTGGAGAGCAGCACGAGTGCTGCGAGAAACTCGTTCCAGGCATTGAGAAAGGCAAAGATCGCCACCGTCGCGACGCCGGGAAGCACCAGCGGCAGGAGAACCCGCACCAGAAGCCTGAGGTCGCGCGCGCCGTCGATGCGCGCGGCCTCTTCGATCTCCTTCGGCACGGCGTCGAAGGCGTTGCGCATCATGAAGACCGAGAAGGGCAGTTGCAGCGTCACATAAACGAGCGTCAGCCCAATCAGCGAATTGTTGAGGCCGAGCTTTGCCAGGATGATGAAGAGCGGCGTCAGGATCGACTGGAACGGGATCATCAGCGTCGCGATGATCAGCACGAAGAGCGCATTCTTCAGCGGGAACCGATACCGCGAGAAACCGTAGCCGGCGAGCAGGCTGACGGCGACGGTGAGCACCACGGTGGCGACCGAAACGAACAGCGAATTGATCATGTGCCGCCAGATGCCGGCGCCGAACGTATCGAGCAGCGCATAGGAATCGATGCTGACGCCGGAGGTCGGCCATGGCGGCAAGGGCGGCAGGCTGGCCTCCGTGCCATGCCGGAAGGATGACAATAGCGTGATCACGAAAGGGGCGAGAAAGAAGATCGATATGACGATACCGGTCAGATGATAGGCCGATTTCGCACGGATGGCCTTGCGCGCGCGGCGTTCCCTTGAGGTGGTCATGGACGCTCCTCCCCGACGCGAAGCAGCCAGAGCTGCACGATGCTGATCGCCACCAGGATGGCGAGAAGTACGATCGACAGTGCTGCTCCATAGCCGAGATTGAACGACACGAAGGACTGATTGAAGATGTAATAGACCACCGAGATCATTTTGTTCTGCGGTCCGCCTGACGTCATGATGTAGAACTGGTCGAAAGCGAGGATCGAACCGGTGACGGAGACGATCAGCGCCAGCGCGATCGTCTTGCGCATCAGCGGCAGCGTCAGATGCCGGAAACGCTGCCAGCGCCCGGCGCCGTCGATGCGGGCGGCCTCCGTCAGCTCGGACGGAATGGCCTGAAGCCCAGTCAAAAGAATGATCATGGTGAAGCCGGCGATCTTCCAGACGACCATCACCACGATCGTCAGAAAGGCGGTGTCGAAAGTCGCCAGCAGATTGGGGCTCTTTTCCAGAAGACCGAGCGCCTTCAAGGCCGGCCCGATGAAGCCGCTATCGACATTGGCGAGCCAGACCCAGAGCAGGGAGGCGGTGGCAAGACCGACCACGACGGGCAGGAAGATGATCGTGCGATAGGCGCTGACGAACTGCCGTTCCTTTTCGACGAAGATGGCGAGCGGAAAGGCGATCGCGAAGATCGCGATGGTGACGATCACGGTATAGTAGGCCGTGAAATTCAGCGCCGCCATGAAGCGGGTGTCGTTGGCCATGCGAAAATAATTGTTGAAGCCGATCCAGCGCGACGCCCCCATCAGCGGCCAGTTGTGAAGGCTCATCCATCCGGTGAAGAGAACCGGCATGATGAAGAAGACCATGACGAGCGCCATGGCCGGCGCGATATAGGCAAGACCCCGCCAGTTCGATCTGCGCCGTCGCCTGCGCTGAGGCAATAGAGTCTCTGAACCGGAACCGGTCATCAAAACGCTCCGCGTCTGTCGAGTGGGATTGGCCGGGAAGCTGCCACCGCTCCCCGGCCGCGGCCGGGGAGAGATTACTGGCCGCTATCGATGATCGATTGCATTTCCGACTGGGCGCTCGAAAACGCGCCGTCGACATCGTCGCCGAAGATCGCGGCATTGGTGAAGCTTGCCCATGGCCCGTTGGCGCTGTTGATCAGGTCGTTGAATTGCAGCGTATAGGGTGTCTTAGCGACGCTGATCGCCTTCAGGCCAACCTGCATGCGCGGATCGAGGCCCTCAAGCACCTTGTCGGCGATATCGCCGCGCGTCGGCAGGCTGCCGTATTTCGCCATGATCTTCTGGCCGTCCATCGAATAGACATATTCGAGGAAGCCCTTCACCGCGTCGATCTTCTTCGTGCCCTTGGTGATGACGAAGTTGTCGCCGCCGGCAAAGGACGAAGGCTTGCCGTCAACGCCGGGGATGAGCGTCACGCCGAAGTTGATATCGGGATGCTCGGTCACCAGCGTGCCGATGGCAAAGGCGCCGAGGCTTTGCTGGCCGATCTTGCCGTTGGTAAAGGTCAGGAAGTTGGCGCCGGTGTCGCTGGCCGCACCCGCCGGCACCAAGTCCTTCTTGACCATGTTGCGGTAGATATCGACGGCCTTGCGCATCTGAGGGGTATCGAGCGTTGCCGTCTTGCTGTCGGCCGACAGGATATCGGCGCCGGCACCCCAGGTGAGCGGCGTGAAGGTGAAGATCATGCAGCCGCCGCAGCCGCCGCCGGAGAAATAAAAGCCGTAGGTATCGTCACCCAAGGCCCGGATCTTCTCGGCATTGGCGGTGATTTCATCCCAGTTGGCCGGCGCCTTTTCCGGGTCGAGACCCGCCTTCTTGTAGAGATCCTTGTTCCAGGCAAAGACCGATGTCTCGACCGACAGCGGCAGGCCGTAGATCCGGCCCTGATAGGTGCCGAGGCGCACATGCGAGGGCGACAGCGAGTTGAAATAGGGCAGCGATTTCGCCCAGTCCGTCAGGTCTTCCAGCTGGCCGGCCGCAGCAAAGGCCGGGTTATAGATGAGATCCATCGACAGCGCGTCCGGCGCCTGTCCGCCGGCGATTGCCGTCGCATATTTCTGCACGAGCTCGGAAAACGGCACTTCGGTCATCACGACCTTGTTCTCGTGACCCGAATTATAGGCTTCGACGACCTTCTTGAAGGCGTCGCCGATCCCCGAGCGAACCCACATTTCGACATTTTCGGCGGCCGACGCGGCCGACACCAGACATAAGGTAGCGATGCTGGTCGCCGCCAATAGACGCTTGATCATGACACTCCTCCCGATATGGCGCATCTCCTCGCGCCTTTGCTCATTCACGTGTTCTCATCCCCGAGGGCTTTACCCCCCGCATGATTGCCGGACGATCAGCCGGCACGGCAATTTCCTCACGCCCGGCTCGACAGGCCGTCCTTCAGCAAGCGCAAGCACCGTCAATCCGGCTTGCCGCCCGAGCTCCTTCAATTCCATATCCACCGTCGTCAGCGGCGGCCGCGTCTGGGCCGCGACAATCTCCCAATTGTCGAAGCCGATGACCGAGACGTCCTGCGGCACCTTGACGCCGCGCTCGCGCAACGCATCCACAGCACCTCGGGCGATCTGATCATTGCCGCAGAAGAGCGCATCCGGTTTTTCTCCGGGTCTCTTCCAAAGCTGCTCGACTGCGTCATGGCCCCAGCTTTCCGACCAGACGCCGTAGAGCACTGGCTCGCGGTGACCGGCCACCTCGTGATAGGCGCCGGCACGCTCCCGCACCGAGAAGAACTCTTCCGGCCCGGTGATATGGGCAATCCGCCGCCGCCCGATGTTCGCGAGCCACTCGACGGCGAGCCTCGCACCCTGTTCATCGTCCGAACGAAAAGTAACGCTGTTCTGCGTCCCCTCCGTGAACGCGTAGACGACAGGCACATGCAAATTCGACAGGTCGACAGGCAGGCGCCTGTCCAGCCGCTTGCCGGTTGCGATGATGCCATCGACCTGTTTGTCCAGCATCGCGTCGACATGGATCTGGGCGAGCGCCGGATCGTCTTCGATCGCGCACAGGAAGACCGAAACACCGTGATCGACGAGAGCGTCGGAGATCCCCGCCATAACAGGCAGCGTGAACCGGCCGTAAGTGTCGTTCGTCAGCAGCCCGATGGTGAAGCTGCGCTTGCTGAGAAGACCTCTGGCCAGCGCATTCGGCCGGTATCCAATTTCCGCGGCAATCCGTTTCACCCGTTCGCGCGTTTCCGAGCCCATCCGGCCGGTATCGTTGAGAGCTTTCGACGCCGTGGAGATGCTCACCGCGGCAGCCGCCGCCACCTCGTGGATGGTGATCCTGCCTCTTTTTCCTCCCGATATGTTCAGAACGTCCTCCTTCTGAAGTGATCTGAGAAAAGCTTTTACCAAACCTTATGTCAAGTGAGAAAAGGTTTTCTCATGCGGCACAAAGGCCGGATCGGCAATGCAGTTTGCGGGAAGGGCAAGCACAGGGAAAAGATCCATGCGTATCGGTCAGGCCGATTGCGACGTGTTATCGGCGTTCAGACCAAGTGCAGAGCGGATGAGATTGGGCGGGCAAAGGGGCCTGTTGCGGCGTCTTGCGAGAGCAAGATCGATCGCTGTCAGAGCCTCCGGCGGAGGCCCTGAATTACGGTTCGAACCAAGCGATCATCGAAAAAGTCAGGCGACGTGCCTTGCGAGCGCGCAGCGCGACCAGAGCGAATGCAGCGCCTCGACCAGATGGGCGATATCGGCGTCGGAATGCAGCGGCGTCGGCGTGATGCGCAGGCGCTCGGTCTTCTTCGGCACGGTGGGATAGTTGATCGGCTGAACGTAAACGCCGCAATTGTCGAGCAGCAGGTCGGAGATCCACTTGCACTTGGCCGCATCGCCGACCAGCACCGGCACGATATGGCTCGGATTGGGCATATGCGGAATGCCGCGCTGGTCGAGCAGCGCCCTCAGCTTGCGGACACGGTCCTGATGGCGGGCGCGCTCGAACTGGCTGACCTTCAGGTGCTGGATCGAGGCGACGGCGCCGGCTGCCAGCGCCGGCGGCAGCGCCGTGGTGAAGATGAAGCCGGACGCAAACGAGCGGATGAAATCGCAAAGCGCCGTCGACGCGGCGATATAGCCGCCCATCACCCCGAACGCCTTGCCGAGCGTGCCCTCGATCACGGTCAGCCGGTCCATCAGCCCTTCGCGCTCGGCAATGCCGCCGCCGCGCGGGCCATACATGCCGACGCCATGCACTTCGTCGAGATAGGTCATCGCCCCGTATTTGTCGGCGAGGTCGCAGATTTCCTTGATCGGGGCGATATCGCCATCCATCGAATAGACGCTCTCGAAGGCGATCAGCTTCGGCGCCTTCGGATCGGCGGCCTTGAGCTTGGCTTCGAGATCGGCCACGTCATTGTGCTTCCAGATCACCTTGTCGCACTTGGCGTAGCGGATGCCCTCGATCATCGAGGCATGGTTCAACGCGTCGGAGAAGATGATCAGGCCGGGGATCTTGGCGCCGAGCGTGCCGAGCGCTGCCCAGTTGGAGACATAGCCCGAGGTGAAGATCAGCGCTGCTTCCTTGCCGTGCAGATCGGCAAGCTCACGCTCGAGCATGACGTGATGATGGTTGGTGCCAGAAATATTGCGGGTGCCTCCCGCACCCGCGCCACAGTGGTCGATGGCGTTCTTCATCGCCTCGATCACCTTCGGATGCTGGCCCATGCCGAGATAGTCGTTGGAGCACCAGACCGTGACTTCCTTTTGGCCATCCGCGGTGTGACGCGTCGCGCGGGGGAAATTGCCGCGGTGACGCTCGAGATCGGCAAAAACGCGGTAACGGCCTTCGCTATGAAGCCCGTCCAGCTCGTCTTTGAAAAACGCTTCGAAATCCATCATGTGCTCCAGTATCGCGCAGATGTTCTTGATGACTGGACGTCCGCGCGTCAATGCTTACCCTTTGCTTTAACATCAACTGCGGCAAAAGGCCCAGATTTTTGAATGATTCCAGATAAAAAATATGCGCGCCGCGATCAACGAAATTGATGCCGCAGAAGGCAGGGGGAGCTTGCGCACCGTGCAAAAGGCGACCCGGCCCGATCGCAAAAAAATCAGCACACCGGATGGACAACCCTTTCTTCCGACATAGTTTTCGGTCTAGCCTGACAAAAAAATAGAAGGGACGGCCTTTGCCCGCTGGGCAACAACCTCGGAGAGAAAAGATGAAGAAAGCTGTCATACTCGCATTGGTCGGCCTGTCGATTGCAAGCTGCACGCCGACGCAGCAGGGCGCCGGCATCGGCGCTGCATCAGGCGCCGTCATCGGCGGCGCAGTCACCGGCAATGTTCGTGGCGCGGCAGTCGGCGCCGCGATCGGCGGCGTGTCCGGCGCCCTTATCGGCAGCGTCGCCGAACAGCCCGGCCAATGCTACTATCGCGACCGCTACGGTCGCCGCTACATCGATAGTTGCCCTCGGTGAGAGCACCCTGAAATCGCTAAATCCAGGAAATCCCGGACACAGGTCCGGGATTTTTTGTGCTAAATTAGTGCGTTGGCAATTTAAAATGGTACACCCCGCGCGATTTTATCGCTAAGCTGTTCACGGCTGGGCAACGAAGCTTCATCATAGGCGTAACCAAAAGCGGCGGATGCGGATTAGAGGGACAGGTCCGAAAACAAGTACTGCGTATCGGCGAACAGGCACCATGATGGTGGTCGCAGCGGCAGCTGCGTTCTCACCGGTCCTGATCGGCGACGCTTACGCCTTCAAGCTTTTCGGCATCACCATTTTCGGCAAAGAAGAAGACGAAGGCGAACAGGTGCCCGATCCGGTGCGCTACCACGTCGACCTTAAAGCCGATACCGCCGATCCCGACCTGAAAGAAGCGCTGGAAAACAGTTCCCGTCTCGTCAGCGACCAGAAGCAGCCGGTGTCCGGCGATCTCGGCATCGTCGTCAAGGCGCGCGACGACCGAGAGCGCCTGATCGCCACTCTCTATGAAAAGGCCCGTTATGGCGGCCTGGTGACGATCACCATCGACGGCAAGAATATCGACGACCTGCCACCCAATCCGACATTCGACCGGTCAGGCCCGATCCCCGTCACCGTCGACATTGCTCCCGGCCCCGTTTTCAAGGTCAGGGAAGTACAGTTCGGCGGCGATGCTGCGAACCATAATCCCGCCGATTACGATCTCGCCCCGGGCGCTGAGGCCGGCTCGCTCGCCATCATCAAGGCCGGCGACAAGATCGTCGAACAATTGAAGAGCGAAGGCCGGCCGTTTGCCAAGTTAACCGAACGCAAGGTCGTCGCCGATCACAACAGCGATACCGTCGATATCGTCCTTGCTGCCGAGGGCGGTCCCGTCGCCCCGATCGGCGATGTCGGCGTCACCGGCGAAAAGACCGTCAAGCCGGCTTTCATCCAGCGTTATTCCCGGCTGAACAAGGGCGAAGCCTATTCCCCGGAAGCACTGAAGAAAGCCGGCGAGCGGTTGCGCGCCCTCGGTGTCTTTTCGAGCGTCACCATCCACCAAGGCGATGCGCTGGCATCCGATGGCACGCTGCCGATGACGATCGAGGTTTCCGAAGGCAAGAGGCGCTACTTCGGCGTCGGCGCGCAATATTCCACCACCGACGGCTTCGGTGTTCAGGGTTATTGGGGCCACCGCAACCTGTTCGGCGAAGCCGAAACGCTGAGGATCGAGGGATCGGTCTCCAGGCTTGGCGAAACGACGGATGTCGGCAGCCTCGACTATTCCGCCGGCATCCTCTTCACCAAGCCCGGCGCCTTCTTCCCCGCCGCCACCTTGAAGGCCGGCATCGTCGCCAAGACCGAAAATCCGGATGCTTACAACGCGACGCTGGTCACCGCCTCGCTCGGCCTTTCCTACGAGCTGACCGACCGGGACACCGTCTCGGCGAGCGGCGAGGTCAGCTGGGAGCGCGACGACGACGCCTTTGGCACGAACGACTATCTGACCTTCACCCTGCCGATCAAATATGATCGCGATGCACGCGACGACAAGTTCAACCCAACGGAAGGCTATCGCGCGACGCTCTCGGCAAAGCCTGGCTACGAAATCTTCAACGCCACGCCCTATGCGGCATTCGAGGGCTCGATTTCCGGCTATTTGCCGTTCGGCCAGGAAGACGGCCTGGTGCTTGCCGGCAAGGTTGCCGCCGGCGTCCTGATCGGCGGCGATAGCATTGGGGACATTCCCGCCACCCAACGCTTCTTTGCCGGCGGCGGCGGTTCTGTGCGCGGATACAGCTATCAGGAAATCTCGCCTTATAACGACAATGGCGATGCCACCGGCGGCCGCTCTTATGTGACCGGTTCGTTGGAGGCCCGCATCAAGATCACCGATACGATCGGCATCGTGCCCTTCGTCGATGTCGGCACGGTATCGGACAGCACCTTTCCGGGTTTTTCCGATATCCGCGCCGGCGCCGGCGCCGGAATACGATATGCAACGCCTTTCGGCCCGCTGCGGCTTGATTTTGCCGTGCCGCTAAACAAGTACGAAGATGGCACAGATTACGGAATCTACGCCGGCATTGGCCAATCCTTCTAGGGTTGCCGTTTCCGCTGTGTTTACCGATCTGTGAGCCGTCATGAAAACGGGGTAGTGTCCGCGCCGATGCAAACGCTGGCAAAAATCGTTAACTGGATCGTACGGCTCACCGGCTATGCCGTCGGTGCCACTTTGATTCTCGCGGTCGTGGCACTGGCGATCTTCGGCTTCACCAGTTTTGGCGCTCGCATCGTCACCGAAAAGGTAGCCTCCACGCTTTCCAACCGCGACATGACGATCGAGGTTCGCGAACCGCAAGGCCTTTTGACCGGCGGTCTGCGGGCCGCCGAGATTTCCATCTCCGACACCAGGGGCGTCTTTGCGGAAATTCATGGCGTCGCGATCGACTGGAATCCGCTTGCGCTGCTGACGGGAACTTTCCATGCCAAACGCTTCGAGATCGAAGCGATCAACGTGCTGCGCAAGCCGGTGCGCACCCTGCCCTCGCGGCCCGGAGCTGAAAATTCAGGCGGATTTAATCTTCCGATCAAGGTCGATATAGACCGTGTCGCGCTGCCCGATATCAAACTTGCCGCACCTGTTGCCGGCCGCGCCTTTGCGCTCGCCGCCGAAGGCAGCCTTGCGGCAAATGGCGATGGCGGCGAGGCCGTCGTCAATGTCAGCCGTCACGCGGTCCCGGATGCGCGGCTTGCCGCCGACATCGCCTTTGCGCCGGCCGAAAACCGGCTGCGGTTGAAGGCGCAGCTGTCCGAGCCGAAGGGCGGGCTGCTGGCGGGCTTTCTCGGCTTGCCGGACAGCCCGGCGGTCAACATTGATCTCGACGGCCAGGGGCCGATATCCGATTGGAAAGGCAAAGTGCAGGCCGCCCTCGACGGGCAGCAGCGCGCCGCAATCGAGGCCCGGCATCAGATCACGGCAGACGGGCTGCACCATCTCGACCTCAAGGGTGGCGGTGACTTGAGCTCGCTGCTTCCATCGGCATTCCGGCCGCTTTTTGCCGGCCAGACCAATATCGATCTTGCCACGACCTTCGACAATCACGGCAAGATCGATATCCAGACCGGCAATATCGCCACCGGCAGCGTGGTGATCGCCGCCTCGGGCACCCTCGATCCGGCCGGCAATAACAGCCTGAACGCCAATCTGCTCGGCACGTCGGGGCCTGTCGATTTCCGCTGGCCGCTCGCCGAAGGCGAAGCGCGCTTTCTTATATCAGGCCTCAACCTGGCGCTCACAGGCGATGCGCAGGCCGCCCGGCTGAACGTCAGCGGCTCACTCGACACCGCAACCCTTCCGCAGGCCAATATCGGCAACATCAAGCTGACCGCAAAGAGCGACGCCTTCAATCTCGCCGCGCGTTCCGGCAGCGTCCAGCTGCGCCTCGTTGCCGGCGACGTAACCTTCTCCGACCCGAACCTCAATCGCGCCGTCCAGGGCCCGGTCACGATCGCCTCGCCGCTGCAGATCTCGCCCAGTGGCATGGGCTTCAACGCCACCACCGTCGAAAGCGCCAATATCAACGGCGGCCTCAACGGATCCTATCGGCTGGCAGACAAGGCGCTGACCGGCAACCTCAAGCTCACCATCGACCCGGCAGCCCTGCCGGCTGCGGTGACAAGCAGGTTCGACGGACCGATCTCGCTCGAAAGCCAGATGGTCGGCACCATCCCGTCAAAATTCGCGCTGTCCAACATCGTCCTGAAATCCGGCACGCTCGAAGCCGCCGGCAACGTCGCGCTCGACGACGGGATGTTGAATGCCGATCTCTCCGGCCGGTTGCCTGACATCGGCAAGCTCATCCCCGGCGCCAGTGGTGGCGCGGGTTATGCATTGAGAGTTGGCGGTGAGCTCCCGGCAATCTCGGTGACGGCCAATCTGAAGGCCGCCAGCCTTGAAATGGCCGACCGCGTGCTCGGCAATCTGAATATCGACCTGTCAGGGCTCGCCGATCCCAAGGCGCCGCAGGGCAGGATCGCCGCCACCGGCACGATCGACGGCCAGCCGATCGGCATCAACGGTGACATCAGTTCGCGGGACGGCAAGACGAGTATTCCGGCTTTGACCGCTGATATCGGCGGCAACCGGCTGACCGGCAATGTGGAATTCTCGCCTTCCCTGGAGCCAACAGGCGCACTGACCTTCGATTTCCCCAATGTCGGCCTGCTTGCCGCACTCGGCGGACAGAAAGCCGACGGTGATCTCAAGGGGTCGCTTGGCGTGAGCAGCGATAGCGGCAGGATTGCGCTCAAGCTGCTTGCAACAGGCGGATCGATCCGCCGTGATACGCTTGCGATCGCCAAGCCGGATATCGATGTCACGGTCAGCGATCTCAAAGCCCTTGCCGCAAAAGGTACGGTCAAGGCCGCGGAGGTGAGTGTCGGAACGAACAGGCTGGCCGGGTTTTCGCTCGATTTTGCCAAGCAGCAAGACCATACCGACTTCGATCTCGATGCTGCCTATGACGGCAATCCCGTGCTGGCGGCCGGCAATATCGAGGCGGCGGCCGGTACGATGCAGCTGAACCTCGATCGCTTTTCGGCAAGCCCCCGCAATATCCCGATCGAGCTTGCCGCACCGACGCAGGTCGCCATCGGCGGCGGTGCCGCCAGTCTGAACGGACTGACGCTGAAGACCGGCACCGGTTCGGTGACCGTCACCGGTTCCGCCGGTGAAACGCTGAAGCTCGATGCAGACATCCACGAGCTGCCAGCAGCGCTCGCCAACGGTTTCGTGCCCAACCTTTCAGCCGGCGGCACGATCTCCGGAACGATTGCCGTAACCGGAACGGCGGCAGCACCGGTCGCCGACTTCAAGCTCGACTGGAAGGATGCGACGACGGGCCAGACCAAGGGGGCGGGCCTGGCACCGCTCGGCATCACCGCCGGCGGCAAATTCGCCGACAGCAAGCTCGATTTCGACACGACGATTGGCAGCAATGACGGCCTGTCGCTGAAGGCCGCCGGCAATGTCGCGCTCGCCGACCCGAAGGCGCCGGTGCTTGATGTCAATGCCGATATCCTCAACCTGCCTGCCCGCATTGCCAATGGCTTCGTTCCCGATCTCGCCGCCGAAGGCACGATTACAGGAAAACTGGCCGCCTCCGGCTCGCTCGCTGCTCCCACCGCCAATTTCGATCTCGATTGGAAAAGTGCTGCGACCAGCCAGACGAAGCGTGCGGGCCTTGCCGACCTCGCCGTCAAGGCATCCGGAAAATTCGCCGACAGCAAGCTCGATTTCGACGCAGTGATCGGCGGCGCCAACAGCCTCTCCTTAAAGGCAAACGGCAATATCGCCACCACGGGCACGACGATCGGCAACCTCACGGTCGACGCCGCACTAGCGAATGTTCCGGCAAATATCGCAAACAGCTTCGTCCCCGATCTCGCCGCCGAAGGCGCGATCTCTGGAAAGATCTCCGCCAGCGGGTCGCTCTCCGCCCCGAGTGCCGATTTCGATCTCAATTGGAAAGACGCTGCGACGAGCCAGACGAAGCGTGCGGGCCTTGCCGACCTCGCCGTCAAGGCATCCGGAAAATTCGCCGACAGCAAGCTCGATTTCGACACAGTGATCGGCGGTGCCAACAGCCTGTCGCTGAAGGCAAACGGCAATGTTGCCCTAAAAGGCACGACGATCGACAATGTCAAGGTCGATGCCGCACTGGCCAACGTTCCGGCAAACATAGCAAACAGCTTCGCAGCCGATCTCGCCGCCGAAGGCACGATCTCGGGAAGCATCGCGGCTATCGGCTCTCTTTCCGCCCCGAACGCCAACTTCGATCTTGATTGGAAAAACGCCGCGACCAGCCATACGAAACGCGCCGGCCTTGCAGCGCTCGACGTGAGCGCCTCGGGAAAATTCGCCGAAAACAAGCTCAATTTCGACACAGCGATAGAGGGCGCCGACAACCTTTCCCTGAAAGCAAACGGCAATGTTGCCGTAAAAGGCACGACAATCGACACCGTGAACGTCGATGCCGTGCTGGCCAATGTTCCGGCAAACATCGCAAACGGCTTCGTCGCCGATCTCGCCGCCGAAGGTACGATCTCGGGAAAGATTGTGACTAGGGGGTCGCTCTCCGCCCCGAATGCCGATTTCGATCTCAATTGGAAAGATGCTGCGACGAGCCATACGAAACGGGCCGGCCTTGCAGCGCTCGGCGTGACCGCATCGGGAAAATTTGCCGAAAACAAGCTCGATTTCAACGCGGCGGTCAGCGGCGATAAAGACCTTTCACTAAAGGCCATGTGCAATGTCGCATTGGCTGGTACGGCGATCGACAGCATCAAGGTCGATGCCGAGATCGCCAAGCTTCCCGCCAGCCTCGCAAATGCCTTCGTTCCCGATCTCGCGGCCGGCGGCACGATTTCCGGCACCATGTCCGCCGCCGGAACATTCGCCGCACTGAAAGCCGACTTCAAGCTCGACTGGACCGACGCTGCGACCAGCCAGACCCGACTCGCGCACCTCTCCGGCCTGGCACTTGCCGCATCGGGACGCTTTGCCGACAACCGGCTCGATTTCGATACCAATCTCGCCGGCCAGGGCGGCCTTTCGCTGAAGGCCGCCGGCAACGTTGCGATTTCAGGCACGTCGGTTCGCAACCTTGACGTCAAGGCCGATCTCGCCAACCTTCCGGCAGGCCTCGCCGACGGCTTCGTCCCGGGTCTTGCCGCAGAAGGCACCGTCTCGGGAACGGCATCGGCTTCTGGCACACTTCCAAAGCCGGCGGTCGATTTCAAGCTCGACTGGAAGAACGCCGCGACCGCCCAGACCAAGAGCAGCGGCCTTTCGGGCTTGAACGCTGCGGCATCCGGCAAGTTCGCCAATGACCGGGTCGATTTCGACGCTAATCTCGCCGGCAAGGACGGCGTGTTGGCCAAGGCAAAGGGCGGCGTCACGATCGCGGGAACCGCCATCCGGGACCTTTCGATCAATGCCGATATCCCGGCGCTGCCGGCAAATATCGCAAATGCCTTCGTTCCCGGCCTCGGTGCCGAAGGCACGCTTTCGGCAAGCGCCATAACGTCGGGAACGCCGGCCAATCCGATCGTCGATTTCAAGCTCGACTGGAAGGATGCCGCGACCAGCCACACCAAGGCAGCCGGCCTGTCCCGCCTCGCGCTGGCGGCAACGGGAAAATATGCCGGTGACAGGCTGGATTTCGACGCGAACCTGACTGGCGGCGGCGGCATTGCGCTGAAAGCAGCCGGCGATCTTTCGATCGCAGGCACGTCGATCCGCTCGGTCGACGTCACGGCGAACGCCACCAATGTTCCGGCCGGCATCGCCAACGGCTTCGTTCCCGGCCTTGCCGCTGAAGGCGCGGTCTCGGCGACCGTAAAGGCCACCGGCGCGCTATCGGCGCCGTCGGTCGATTTCAAGGTCGATTGGAAGAACGCAGGGACGAGCCAGACAAAAGGCGCCGGCCTTTCGCCGTTCACCATCGGTGCGTCAGGCAAACTTGCCGGAAACAAGCTGACGGTCGACACCAGCCTTGCCGGTGACGCCGGCATGTCGCTGAAGGGCGGCGGCAGTGTCGTGATCACAGGCAATCGCGCCATCGACATGCACTTCACAGGCAATCTTCCCTTTGCCGTGCTCGGCGCCCCGCTCGCGCAGCAGGGCCTCGTCGCGGACGGCGTCGCCACTGTCAATCTCCAGATTGGCGGAACGGCCGCAGCACCCGTCATCAATGGCACGGTCTCGACCAACGGCGCCAAGCTCGTCGACGTCCGGCGCAATCTGGCGGTCAACAATCTCGCGGCAACCGTAACCTTCAATGGCAGCCAGGCCGTAATATCGCGTCTCAGCGGCAACCTTGGCGGCGGCGGCACGATTTCTGCAAGCGGCACGATCGGCATCCAGCCGGCTGGCGGCTTTCCCGCCGACATTTCGATCAAGCTCGACAAAGCGGTCTACGTCGATGGAACGCTTGTCGTCTCGACCGTCAACGGCACGGTCGGCCTGCGCGGGCCGATCGCCAGTGCGACGCTGAGCGGCAAACTGCTGCTGGATAAGACCTCAATCACGGTCCCGGAAAAACTGCCGACCTCGCTGAGAGAAATCGACATCCGGCACAAGAATGCGCCGCGCGCCGTGCTTGCGCAGATGCGCGATAACGGCGAGCGCAAACCTGGGGAGAAATCCTCCGTGATCACGCTGGATCTCGAAATCGACGCGCCTTCGCATATCTTCGTTCGCGGCCGCGGCATCGACGCCGAACTCGGCGGCCAGGTGACGATCCGCGGAACGGCGGCTGCACCCATCGTGACCGGCGGTTTCACCATGCGCCGCGGCCGCCTGACCATTCTCAACCGCCGCCTGGACTTCTCTGACAAGAGCAGGATCACCTTTGCCGGCGACTTGACGCCGGCGCTCGATATGGAAGCGACATCGTCCTCCGGCACGACGACGCTGACCGTCGACGTCGCGGGCCTTGCCACCGATCCCGCAATCACTTTCTCCTCCTCGCCCGAGCTGCCGCAGGACGAGGTGCTGGCACAGCTGATCTTCGGCCAGTCGATGTCGAAGCTCTCGCCGGTGCAGATCGCTCAGCTCGCCGATGCCGTCAGTCAGCTGGCCGGCAACCGCTCCACCTCGCTTTTCGAAGGCCTACGCAATCAACTCGGCGTCGACGATTTCGACGTCAGCACCGATTCCAAGGGCCAGACGAGCGTCAGCGTCGGCCGCTATCTCAACGATCGCACCTATTTCGAATTGCAGCAGGGCGGTTCGGCCGGCGCCAAGGCGGTGATCAACCTCGATGTCGGCCGCGGCGTCAAGCTGCGCGGAGGGGCCGGTGGCAACGGTGAGGGCGAAGCCGGGATTGTCTACGAACGAGAATACTGATGCATCCTCCCGAAGCTATGCAGCAGTTTGCGGACAGCATGCACAAGCTTTAAGCCGGCTTAAAAACCGGTTTTGCTTGTCTTGAGAAGGATGTTGGTCTCGGTCGAATTGATGCCGTTGATCAGCCGGACGCGGCGCAGCGTCTCGTCGAAGGCGGCAAGATCGCGATCCTCGAGCTCGGCGACGAAATCCCATTTGCCGTTGGTGCTGTGAAGCGCGCGCACCTGCGGCAGGCCCCTCAACTGATCGGCCACCCTGTCGGCGAGCTTGCCCAGCACCTCGATCATGACGATGGCGCGCACGCCGGCGGACCGCGTCTCATGGCCGGTGCGAATGGTGAAGCCGACAATGGTGCCGCTGGCGACCAGCCGGTCGATACGGGCGGCAACTGTCGCCCGCGATGCACCTGTCATCGCGGCAAGCGACGAGACGGAAATCCGGGCGTTATGGCGAAGTGCACTGAGAAGTTCGGTGTCGAGATCGTCCACGCTGCCCACTTTGTCAAAATAGATTTATCAATCTGCGCAATCATATTCCATTTCTGACGTTTTTCCATCTTTTTGCTACCAGCACTTTACCCCAATATCGGTCGAAACAGGCCACAACCACGGAGCCCTCGAAATGGATGCCCAATCGCGATCTGTCACCCTCATCGGCGCGCCGCTGGAAGAAGGCTCCGGCCGCAGAGGGGCTGCCATGGGCCCTTCCGCCCTGCGCATTGCCGGCGTCGACCAGACGTTGATCGAGCTTGGCCATGACGTCGCCGATATCGGTGATCTCAGGATCGTGCCGGCGATGGACCTGCCGAATCACCCGAAGGCTCACAATTTGAGGATTGTCGGCGCCTTCACCCGCGCGCTCGAAAGCAGCGTCCACGACGTGGCCGCCTCCGGCCGTTTTCCGCTAATTCTCGGCGGCGACCACAGCCTTTCTATGGGCACCGTCTCCGGCATGGCCCGCTATGCCGCCAGCAAAGGCCGCCCGCTCTTCGTGCTCTGGCTTGATGCCCATGCCGATTTCAATTCTCCGGCAACGTCGCCCTCCGGCAATATTCACGGCATGCCCGTCGCCTTCTTCTGCGGCGAGGCGGAGTTCGCCGAGATCCTGCCGAAGGACCGTCCGTTCGTCGATCCAAAGAACGTCTTCCAGGTCGGCATCCGTTCGGTTGATGCGCGCGAACGCGAGGAAATCCACGAACACGGCGTCAATGTCTTCGACATGCGCGCAATCGACGAGCAGGGCATCGGCGCCATCATGCGCGAGATCCTCGATGTCGTCACCAAGGCGAACGGCCTGCTGCATGTCAGCCTCGACCTCGATTTCCTCGATCCCGAGATTGCCCCCGGCGTCGGCACAACGGTGCCGGGCGGCGCGACCTTTCGCGAGGCGCATCTGGTGATGGAAATGCTTTCGGACAGCGGCCTCGTCTCGTCGCTCGATCTCGTCGAGCTCAATCCGTTTCTCGACGATCGCGGCAAGAGCGCCCGCATCCTGGTCGAGCTGACGGCAAGCCTGTTTGGCCGCCGCATCTTCGATCGTCCGACACGCGCCGCATAGGGCAGGCGCCGCATAAAACAGGATGATTTTAGGCCGGGACGGCCTAAATTAAATAGTTGGAGCATGATGTTGCCCGAAAACCGCTTACACTTTTCGGCATCATGCTCTGGAGGGAGAACGGCCATGAATACTTCGGAAAAACTGATCGCCACGGAACAACGGCTCGGCGCCCATAACTATAAGCCGCTGGACGTGGTGCTGACGCGCGGCGAAGGTGTTTATGTCTGGGATACCGACGGCAACCGTTATCTCGATTGCCTCTCGGCCTATTCCGCCGTCAACCAAGGCCATTGTCACCCGAAGATCCTCGCCGCCATGGTCGAGCAGGCGGGCAGGCTGACGCTCACCTCTCGCGCCTTCCGCAATGATCAGCTCGCCTATCTCTACGAAGAACTTGCAGCTCTCACCGGCTCGCACAAGATCCTGCCGATGAATTCCGGCGCCGAAGCGGTGGAAACCGCCATCAAGGCGGTGCGCAAATGGGGATACGAGGTCAAGGGCGTGCCGGAAGGCAAGGCGGAGATCATCGTCTGCGCCGATAATTTCCATGGCCGGACGCTGAGCATCATCAGTTTCTCCACAGATCCCGAGGCCCGCACGGGCTTCGGCCCCTATACGCCAGGTTTCCGCACCATTCCCTTCGGCGATGCCGAGGCTTTCGAGGCAGCGATCAACGAAAATACGGTGGCCGCCCTGATCGAGCCGATCCAGGGCGAAGCTGGCGTCATCATTCCGCCGGCGGGTTATTTCACCCGCATCCGCGAGCTCTGCACGGCAAATAACGTCACCCTCATCCTCGACGAGATTCAGACCGGCCTCGGCCGTACCGGCAAGCTGCTGGCCGAGGAGCACGAAGGCATCGAGGCCGACGTGACGCTGATCGGCAAGGCGCTGTCCGGCGGCTTCTATCCCGTGTCGGCCGTGCTTTCGAATTCCGAAGTCTTGGGCGTGCTAAAACCCGGCCAGCACGGCTCGACCTTCGGCGGCAATCCGCTCGCCTGCGCGGTGGCGCGTACCGCACTCAAGGTGCTGACGGAAGAGGGCATGATCGAGAACGCCGCTATCATGGGCGACTACTTTATCGAAGGCCTCAGGTCGATCCGCTCGAACATCGTCAGGGACGTGCGCGGCCGCGGCCTCATGATGGCCATCGAGCTGGAACCCGAAGCCGGCGGCGCACGGCAATATTGCCATGCGCTGAAAGAGCGCGGCCTTCTCGCCAAGGACACCCACGACCATACGATTCGTCTCGCTCCGCCGCTGGTCATCACCAAAGAGCAGGTGGATTGGGCCGTCTCGCAGATTGAAAAGACGATAGGCTGAGTAAATCGGCGCAATTCTCCTTGCCATCCCGAAGAACCCTGGAAGATCCTGAATGCCAAAGATCGGCTGGAAGAGATCGACAGCAAAACCACCTGGTTTTCATCCGAGATAAAAACCTTCGCAATCTCGTCGCCCAATTTAGATTTGGGCAACACTCTTTCGCTAATGTCGTCGATAGCCGTAACGATGCTTCGCCGAGCGCAAAGCCATCGCGTGGTATGAAGGCAAAGCTTGTCCGCGCCAATGGTGGCGCATCCGCTTCTGCCCTGGCTTACGACAGTTGGGAAGAATTCTAATGGCCACGATCAATTCGACTAACTTCAGCGGCGATACGCTCGAAATTATTGCCTTCCGCCTGCATGATCAGGAATTCTGCGTCAAGACCACGACCATTCGCGAAATCCGCGGCTGGGCGCCGTCGACGCCGATCCCACATGCACCGGCCGATGTCATCGGTGTCATGAACTTGCGCGGTTCGGTGATCCCGATCATCGATCTTGCTTTCAAGCTCGGCATGAAGAGCACGGTCGCCAATGAGCGCAGCGCCATCGTCGTCGCCGAAGTTCACAGCATGGTCATCGGCATGCTGGTCGACCGCGTCTCGGATATTCTCACCATCTCATCCAGCCAGGTCCAGCCGGTGCCTGAAGTGACCGCCTCCTTCGACCGCGCTTATTGCGAAGGCATCATTGCCTCGGAAAATGGCATGATCTGCTTCCTGAACCTCGCCAAGATGTTCAAGGAAAACGAGACGGATGAACTGGCGGCCTGATTCGGACCATACGATCGAATATTAGAAAACCGCCCGCTTGAGGCGGTTTTTTATTGCGGCACCACAGGCAGACTTCAGCAGCGACTATCATTTTCCGGGCTCTGATAGCCGAAGGTTAGCGATGCCTTCTCCGGAATTGCGTGGAAACAAAGAGATAGAGCATTTCCGTGATTCGGAGAAAAACGGAAATGCTCTAGTGTGTCACCGGCTCCGGTTTTCTAATCAGAGGAACGGCCTGAAGCACGAGCGCATCCAGCCCGTTCTCCTCATTCTCCAGAATTTCGAACAATTGCCGCCGCATGCGCGGGTCCCAGAATTTGTTGATATGGGTGGCGACCCCCTGCGCGGCCTCGCTTTGCGGCTGGCTCTTGAAGAAGGTGGCGATCTGGTTTGCCATATAGACGAGCTTGGTCTTGGTATCATGCGACATCGGCAATGCTTTCAGGCGAGATGCGGTGCGGGTGAGTGAAGATCTCGAAATCCTCGCCGCGCACCAGCGCGACGAGCGTCGTGCCGGCTTCTTCGGCCGTGCGGATTGCGAGAGCCGTCGGCGCCGATATGGCGATGAGCACCGGGCTGCCGAGGATCGCCGCCTTCTGCACCATCTCGACGGAAAGCCGGCTGGTGACGACGACGGCGCCGTCCGCGCCTCTTTCACTGGCGCGGATGATGGCGCCGCAGAGCTTGTCCAGCGCATTGTGCCGGCCGACGTCTTCACGCACGGCAATCAGCCCGCTGCCGGGACGATAGAACCCGGCGCCATGCACCGCCCGCGTCTCGCGATGCAGCGGCTGTGCCTCGTTCAGAAGCGAAACGGCGCGGACGATATCCGCATGCGACAGCGCCAGCGGCGATGTCGAAACGTCAGCCACCGGCCGCACCGCCTGTTCGATCGATTCGATGCCGCAGAGCCCGCAGCCGACCGGCCCCGCCATGCTGCGGCGCCGGGCCCGCAGCCGATCGGCGACATCGTCGACCAGGCTCACCTGAACATCGATCCCCTGCTCACCCTCGACGACCTCGATGCCCGATATCTCCGCCGGCCCGGCAATGATCCCTTCGGTCAGGCTGAATCCGACGGCAAAATCCTCGAGATCATCAGGCGTTGCCATCATCACCGCATGCGAACTGCCGCCGTAGGAAAAGGCGATCGGCACCTCTTCCGGCACGATTCGCGAACCGGTCTGCAGGATGCCGTTGCGGCGGGTGATTTCGGGGGCATGGGCAGTGACGGTGAATTTTACCATGCAGCGACAGGATGAAAGACACCCTCCTCCACAACTCGGCCTCTTGGGAAGACAACGTCAATCGCTTGCCCCCCCTTCTCCCCAGCGGGGAGAAGTGCCGAGCAAAGCGAGGCGATGAGGGGGGCGAGCGACGACAGGAGCGAGCGCAAGCGAGGGGCAACACCATTTGCCGCGCCGCTCCCCTCATCCGCCCTTCGGGCACCTTCTCCCCGCTGGGGAGAAGGGGGAGGCTCACCGACAATGCCGCCCCGTCCCCGCATCGTCACTCCGCTGCCTCGAGCTTGCCGGCGATGCGGCGCGATTGCCGCGCCTGCTCGTCATATTCCAGCTGCCATTCGCTCGGCCCGTTGGAGGGCGAGACCTGCACCGCCGTCACCTTGTATTCCGGGCAGTTCGTCGCCCAGTCGGAGAAATCGGTGGTGATGACGTTCGCCTGCGTATTGGGATGATGGAAGGTCGTATAGACGACACCCGGCGCGACGCGATCGGTGATCAGCGCCCTGAGCGTCGTGTCGCCGGAGCGGCTGCCGAGCTTCACCCAGTCGCCGTCGCGAACGCCGCGCTGCTCGGCATCGTGCGGATGGATTTCCAGCCGGTCTTCCGCATGCCAGACGACATTCTCGGTCCGCCGCGTCTGCGCCCCGACATTGTACTGGCTGAGGATGCGGCCGGTTGTCAGCAGCAGCGGGAAGCGCGGACCGGTGCGCTCGTCGGTCGCCACATATTCGGTGCGGATGAACTTGCCCTTGCCGCGCACGAAGCCATTGACATGCATGATCGGCGAGCCGAGCGGGTTCTTCTCGTTGCAGGGCCACTGCACCGAGCCCATTTTGTCGAGATAGTCGTAGGAGACCATCGCAAAACTCGGCGTCGTCGCGGCGATCTCGTCCATGATCTCCGACGGATGGGTGTAATTCCAGTCGAGCCCCATCGCCTGAGCAAGCTTCTGCGTCACTTCCCAGTCGCCATAGCCGTTGCGCGGCGACATCACCTTGCGCACGCGATTGATGCGGCGCTCGGCATTGGTGAAGGTTCCGTCCTTCTCGAGGAAGGTCGAGCCCGGCAGGAAGACATGGGCGTAATTGGCGGTCTCATTGAGGAAGAGGTCCTGCACGACGACGCATTCCATCGCCGCCAGCCCGGCCGCGACATGTTTGGTATCGGGATCGGACTGCAGAATGTCCTCGCCCTGAACGTAAAGCCCCTTGAACGAGCCGTCGACCGCCGCATCCAGCATGTTCGGAATGCGCAAGCCCGGTTCATTGTTGAGCTTCACGCCCCAGAGCTTTTCGAAGATATCGCGCGTCGCATCGTCGGAAATGTGCCGGTAGCCCGGCAGTTCGTGCGGGAAGGAACCCATGTCGCAAGAACCCTGGACGTTGTTCTGGCCACGCAGCGGATTCACGCCGACGCCAGGACGGCCGATATTGCCGGTCGCCATCGCCAGGTTGGCGATCGCCATGACCGTGGTCGAGCCCTGGCTGTGTTCGGTGACGCCGAGGCCGTAGTAGAGTGCGCCATTGCCGCCCTTGGCATAGAGCCTTGCCGCACCGCGCAGATCCGCCGCCGGCACGCCGGTGAAGATTTCCGTCTCTTCGGGACTGTGCTGCGGTTCGGCGACGAAGGCGGCCCAGTCCTCGAATTCCGACCAGTCGCAGCGCTCGCGGATGAACCTCTCGTCATAGAGCCCTTCGGTGACGATCACATGCGCCAGCGCCGTCATGACCGCGACATTGGTGCCCGGCTTCAGCGGCAGGTGGTAGGAAGCCTCGATATGCGGCGACCGGACGATGTCGGTGCGGCGCGGGTCGATGACGATGAGCTTGGCCCCTTGGCGCAGCCGCTTTTTCAGCCGCGAGGCGAAGACCGGATGGCCATCCGTCGGATTGGCGCCGATGATGACGACGACATCCGAATGTTCGATGCTGTCGAAATTCTGCGTGCCCGCCGACGTGCCGAACGTCTGGCCGAGACCGTAGCCGGTCGGCGAATGGCAGACGCGGGCGCATGTGTCGACGTTGTTGTTGCCGAAGCCGGCGCGGACCAGCTTCTGCACCAGGTAGGTTTCCTCATTGGTACAGCGTGAGGAGGTGATGCCGCCGATCGCGTCGCGGCCATATTGATACTGGATGCGGCGGAACTCCGACGCGACATGCGCGAAGGCCTCGTCCCAGCTCACCTCCCGCCAGGGATCGCTGACCTTTTCACGGATCATCGGGTTGAGGATGCGATCCTTGTGGGTGGAATAGCCGTAGGCAAAGCGACCCTTGACGCAGGAATGGCCGCGATTGGCCTGGCCCTCCTTCCACGGCACCATGCGCACCACTTCCTCGCCGCGCATCTCCGCCTTGAAGGAGCAGCCGACGCCGCAATAGGCGCAGGTGGTGACGGCCGAATGCTCCGGCTGGCCGATCTCTATCACCGACTTCTCCGTCAGCGTCGCCGTCGGGCAGGCCTGAACGCAGGCGCCGCAGGAGACGCATTCGGAATCGATGAAATGCTCGTGCACGCCGGGCGAGACGCGCGAGCCGAAGCCGCGTCCCTCTATCGTCAGCGCAAAGGTGCCCTGGACTTCCTCGCAGGCGCGCACGCAGAGCGAACAGACGATGCACTTGGAGGGATCATAGGTGAAATAGGGATTGGATTCGTCCTTCGGCATCCATTTCAGATTGATATCGCCATTGCTGCGCGCCTTGACGTGATTGTCGCCCTCATAGCCGTAGCGTACGTCGCGCAGGCCGACGGCGCCCGCCATGTCCTGCAATTGGCAATCGCCATTGGCAGCGCAGGTGAGACAGTCGAGCGGATGGTCGGAAATATAGAGTTCCATCACGCCGCGGCGGATATCCTTCAACCGCCCCGTCTGCGTGTGCACCACCATGTTCGCCGCCACCGGCGTCGTGCACGAGGCAGGCGTTCCGGCCCGGCCCTCGATTTCGACGAGACAGAGCCGGCAGGAGCCGAAAGCGTCGACCATGTCGGTGGCGCAGAGCTTCGGCACCTCGATACCGGCCTCCATCGAGGCGCGCATGATGGAGGTGCCCTCCGGCACGCTGATCTGCTGTCCGTCGATGGTGAGCGTCACCATAGTTTCGGATTTCGAAGCGGGAGTGCCGTAGTCGATTTCATGGATGAGAGACATGGATTGCTCCTCCGATAGATTTCCTTGTCGGCCGCCTCGGGGCGTGCCCCTCATCCGCCTGCCGGCACCTTCTCCCCGCAAACGGGGAGAAGGGAACACGCCGCAACCTCTCCGTTCCCCGCCACGTCTCGTATGGCACGTCCCCTCTCCCCGCAAGCGGGGAGAGGGTTAGGGTGAGGGGCAAAGTTTTAAAAAACCCCGTCATTCCGCCGCCTCCACCAGAGATGCCGGCGAAAAATCCTCCGGGAAATGCGTCATGGCGCTCATCACGGGATAGGGCGTGAACCCACCGAGCGCGCAGAGCGAGCCGAACTTCATCGTGTTACAGAGATCGGCAAGCAGCGCCCGGTTCTTCTCCGGCTCGATGCCGTGCGCGATCTTGTCGGCCGTCTCCACGCCGCGCGTCGAGCCGATGCGGCAGGGCGTGCACTTGCCGCAGCTTTCGACGGCGCAGAATTCCATCGCGAAACGCGCCTGTTTCAGCATATCGGCCGTGTCGTCGAAGACGACGATGCCGGCATGGCCGATCAGCCCGTCCTTGGCGGCGAAGGCTTCGTAATCGAACGGCGTGTCGAACAGCGCCCGCGGGAAATAGGCCCCGAGTGGCCCGCCGACCTGAACCGCCTTGACCGGTCGCCCGGTCGCTGTGCCGCCGCCGATCCCGTCGACGATATCACCGAGCGAGAGACCGAAGGCGGTCTCAAAGAGGCCGCCATATCGGACATTGCCGGCGATCTGCAGCGGGATGGTGCCGCGGGAGCGGCCCATGCCGAAATCCCGATAGAAGGCGGCGCCCTTATCCATGATCACGGGCACGGAGGCGAGCGAGATCACGTTGTTGATGACGGTCGGACAGTCGAACAGTCCCTTATGCGCCGGCAGCGGCGGCTTGGCGCGCACCACGCCGCGCTTGCCTTCGAGGCTGTTGAGCAAGGCGGTCTCCTCGCCGCAAACGTAGGCGCCGGCGCCGGTGCGCACCTCGATATCGAAGGCGCGCCCCGAGCCGAGCACCGACAGGCCGAGTATGCCTGCCTGTCGCGCGATGCCGATGGCCTCGCTCATCGCCGCAATTGCGTGAGGATATTCCGAACGCGTATAGATGAAGCCCTTCGTGGCGCCGGTGGCGAGCCCCGCGATCACCATGCCTTCGATCAGCACGAAGGGATCGCCCTCCATGATCATCCGGTCGGCGAACGTGCCGCTGTCGCCCTCATCGGCATTGCAGACGATATATTTGCGTTCGCCGGCGGCATCGAGAACGGTCTCCCACTTGATGCCGGTGGGAAAGCCGGCGCCGCCGCGTCCGCGCAGGCCGGAACCAGTGACCTCCTTGACGATATCGACTGGTATCATCGAAACGGCGCGGCGAAGGCCGGCAAGACCGCCATGCGCCTCGTAATCGCCAAGCGAAAGCGGATCGATGACGCCACACCGGGCGAAGGTCAGGCGGGTTTGTTCCTTGAGGAATGGGAGGTCTTCAACCTCCCCGAGACAGAGCCGATGCTCGCCTCCATCAATCATCGCGGCATCGAACAGATCGGGCACATCCTTCGACTTCACCGGTCCATAGCCGATGCGCTTGCCGGCAACCTCGACTTCGACCAGCGGCTCCAGCCAGAACATTCCGCGCGAGCCGTTGCGCACGATCTCGGCATCGAAGCCGCGGGCGGCGATCTCCTGGGCAATCGCCTTTGCCACCTTTTCGGCCCCGAGCGCCAGCGCAGCGGCATCGCGCGGAACATATATCCTGACTGTCATCGACGTGCCTCCGCAACGAGTTCCGCCGCCATCTGATCATCGAGCCGGCCATAAACCTCGCCGTCGAGCATCGCCGACGGCCCGCAGGCGCAGAGCCCGAGACAGTAGACCGGCTCCAGCGTCAATGCGCCGTCGAGCGTCGTCTGATGAAAATCGATGCCGAGCAGTGTCTTGACGCGCTCGGCCAGCGCATCGCCGCCCATCGACTGACAGGCTTCGGCGCGACAGAGCTTCAGCACGTGCCGGCCGGCGGGATGGTCGCGATAATCGTGATAGAAGGTCACCACGCCATGCACCTCGGCGCGCGAGAGGTTCAGTTCCTCCGCGATCACGGGCAGGGCTTCCTGCGGCACATAACCGAATTCTTGCTGAACCTCATGCAGAATGGGAAGCAGCGGCCCTTCGAGAAAGCGAAGATCGGCGACAATGGCTCGGGTGCGCGCTGCAATATCGCCCTCGGCGATATGAATGGTCATAAGGCAGCCCTCCCAGCGGCTTGCTCGTTGCGAAATAGCGGGCCTCCCCCGGCCGAGTGCTATTCCGCAACCACCATCTCAGGGAAGCAGCCGGCGATCAATAAAGCTATCTCGTTGCTTGATAGTTTTTTTCTATCAAAGTTCTTCATCTCGCACGAGCACCCTCGCCTCGTACAGCAAGGCCGAGACAAGCGGCGTGAAGGGCTCGCGATAAGGCGCAACAAGGCCGACCAGATGATGCGCTTCCGGCTCGACAATCGGGATCATGCGGATTTCCACTGGAAATCCGAAGGATTTTGCAACATTGCGCGGCATGATGCTCGCCCAGCGTCCAGTCCTGACATGCGAGAACAACACGATCATCGAGTTGGATTCGAGCGTCGGATGCGCTGTGGCGCCCGCTTCCGTCAAGTGGCGGTTGATGATCCGGCGGTTTTGCATGTCGGCAGTCAATAGGCAAAGCCGAAGATCGCCGATCTCCCGCCAGGTCACGCTGTCGCGATCAGACAGCGGGCTACCTGCAGCCGTGATCAGATTATAGCGCTCGGCATAGAGGGGAACGGTCGTGACGCGGCCGAGCGGCTCGTTTTCGAGATAGGTGATGCCGGCATCGATTTCGAGGTTTTCGAGCATGCTCAGCACCTGCAGCGAATTCCGCGAGACGATCGAGAAGGTCACGCCGGGATGCCGCTCCTGAAATGGCGTGGTGATGCGCGACAGCATGGCAAGCGCGGTCGGAATGGCGGCGAGGCGGATGTGGCCGGAAAGACCGCGGCGCGCAGCGCGCATCTCCTCGCGCATGGTGCGGGCATCGCCGACGATGCGTCGGGCCCATTCGAGCACGCGCTGCCCCTCAGGCGTCAGCCCCTGGAACCGCGAACCGCGCTGCACCAGCATGACGCCAAGCTGATCCTCGAGCTGCCGGATGGCAGCCGAAAGCGTCGGCTGCGAGATCCCGCACTCCTCCGCGGCGCGGCCAAAATGCTTTTCATTGGCAAGGGCGATGAAGAATTCCAGCTTGTCGATCATCCGGTCTCCCGATCCGGCATGACATCATCCGGGTCAGTTCATCTTTGACACAGCAGCGGTGCTCCGCAAGGCCGGTCTCTAGATCAGGGTGATTTTAGGCCGATCGGCTTAAAAATCTGAATCCTGATCTAATTCAAACAAATAGAGCATGATGTCGTCCGAAAACCGCGCACAGTTTTCGGCGTCAGGCTCTAACTGTTTCTGCAGCCGGAAAAAGATCGAACAGCGATTCGAGGAAGCCAAGCACGTTGACATTGCCGATGCTGTAATAGACCAGCCGGCCCTGACGGCGCGTGTGGACCAGGCCTTCGAGCCTTAACCGCGCCAGTTGCTGCGAGACCATTGCCTGCTGTATGCCGAGGATATTTTCGATTTCACTCACCGTCCGCTCCTCGTTCGCCAGTATGCAGAGGATCAGAAGTCGCGTCTGGTGCGCTAGCGCTTTCAGCAGATCGCTCGCCTCGTCGGCTTTTCCAGCGAGTTTGTGCAATTCCTGGCCGGTGATCCCCGGCTCGGGTTTGGGCAACGGCATTCTGGATCTCGGAAGAGAGGCGATGAGGTAGATCAGCACAAATAGCATATTCGCAAATGCGAATTGGTCAAAAGTGATGAAATGCCAAAAAAGGTCCAAGCAAATCAGCAGATAAGCTGACCGCCGTTGATTTCGATCACCTGTCCGGTGATGTAGCCCGAGAGCGAGGGAGCCGCGAGGAACAGATAGGCGGGAGCGCAGTCCTCCGGCGTGCCGAGCCGCTGCAGGGGGATGGAATTTCTCGTCTGCTCAAGCTTTTCGCGGGAGGAATAGCGTTCATGGAAATCCGTCTCGATCGTTCCTGGCGACACGCAATTGACGCGGATTCCGTCCGGTGCGAGCTCACGGGCAAGCGCCTTGGAATAAGTCGCAACGAAGGCTTTCGAGGCCGAATAGATCGAAGAACCGGGGCTGCCGCCGGTCAGCGCCGAAATCGAAACCGTGTTGACGATGGCAGCGGCTTCAGCCGCCTTCAATGCCGGCAGCAGCGCCCGCGTCAGCGCCACCACCGATGTTTGGTTGAGCCGCACGACCGCCTCATATTCTGCGTCGGTGAGTGTGGCAGCGGGAAAACGGCCAAGCATGGTGCCGGCATTGTTGACGAGCACATCGACCTTGTCGAAGAAGGCGAGAGCATCTTCAGCAAATTGCGCTGCCCCGCCGGCCGCGGAGAAATCGGCGTGCAGCAGCAGCGCCCGTCTTTCCGATTCAGCCGTCAGCAGGAAATCCGGCAGGTCGCGTCCCGGCTTTCGCCCGGTATGGACGATCACCCTCGCACCGCAGTCCAGGAACTGCCGGGCCACCTCAAGGCCGATGCCGCGACCGGCGCCGGTAACGACCACATTGCGATTTTCGAATAGTCTGGGATGGAACACGAAGCCGTCCTCCTCGCGGACAGTGCCGCCGGTTGCGTCATTCGCCCTTAACATATGAGCGCGCCGACCGAAAGAAAGGCGCGCATCCATCTTTCCGGCAAGGCTTCCGGCGGAAGATTAGCTTTCGGCCTCCAGAAGCCGCGCGCCTGGCCCTTCCTTGCCCAGCCGGTCGCAGGGATTGCGCAACGGACAGCTTTCGATCGACAGGCAGCCGCAGCCGATGCAGCCGGTCAGACGGTCGCGCAGCAGACTAAGCCGCCTGATTCGCGCGTCGAGATCATCCTTCCAACGCGCCGACAGCGTCTGCCAGTCGGCGACGGTCGGCGTGCGCCCCTGCGGCAGGGACGTGAACGCCGCCTGGATTTCCGAAAGCGGAATGCCGACACGCTGCGCCACCTTGATGATGCCGAGCCGGCGAAGCACGTCGCGCCCATAGCGCCGCTGATTGCCGCGGGAGCGGATGCTCGAGATCAGCCCCTTGGTCTCGTAAAAATGCAGCGCCGAGACGGCCAGGCCGCTGCGCTCTGCCACTTCGCCGACCGTCAGGAGCTTGCCGAGCGGCGCTGCAGGAATTGTGTCCATCGCCTCTTGACCTCAATATTAGTTGAGGTTTTATAACCCTTGCTCCCGCAATCGTAAAGTCCAATCGCAACAAGGAGCAACGCATGCAAACACCCACCAGGCTGGCTGTCATCTATGGGAGCACGAGAGAGGGCCGCATCTGCGACCGGGTGGTCAAATGGCTGACGCAGGAACTCCTCCGCTTCCCGCAATTTTATATCGACATCATCGACCCATTGGATTTCGCGCTGCCGGCCAACCGTGACATGACGCACCCCGAAATCGACAGGCTCGCCAGGCGACTTGGCATGGCCGACGCCTTCATCATCGTCACGCCGGAATACAACCACAGCTTCACCGCCTCGTTGAAGTCGATCATCGATTTCTTCTTCGAGCCCTGGCAGGGCAAGCCGGTTGCCTTCGTTTCCTATGGCGGCATATCCGGCGGCCTGCGCGCCGTCGAACAGCTGCGGCTCGTCTTTGCCGAACTCCACGCCGTCACGATGCGCGATTCGGTGAGCTTTGCCGCACCTTGGAACCGCTTCGACACGGACGGGCGGCTCGACAATCCCGCCGATGCACTGCGTTTGCTCGATCGGATGATGGCGAGGCTGGAATGGTGGACGCGGGCACTCGTCACTGCCCGTAGCGATCGTCCTTATGCCGGAATAGAGCGCCGCGTGTCTTTTCAGACACGCTAAGGGCGCTCTATCACTTTGAATCTGCGCATGATCCTTTCCGAAAATCGATTCCGATTTTCGGGGTTATGCGCCAGCCGCCTGAGGCAGGAAGCTCCGGTTCCGTTCCCGGCAGGTACGGAACCATTGGGAACACCCGGGCAGGACCTCCGTCCGGGTGTTTTCCGTCACCTCGGCTTCGTTCCGACCGCGCGGACGGGTTCGCAATTTTGCTGTTGCGGGGAGAAAACCCCGGTGATAGTTTCCGCGCAAATAACAGGGGAGCTCCGTATCGCCGGGGCTGAGATGTGAGGCGCAAGCCTCTGGACCCTTCAAAGCTGATCTGGGTAATGCCAGCGGAGCGAGGTTCAGATGTTCTCAGGCGCACAAGTGTCACTCTATCCGATGTCCGGCAATTTCGTCGGCATCATTTTCGATGCCGTCAAGGCGCTCGATCCCTATCGCGACCGGCTGCGCATCGAGACCGATGACATCTCCACACTGCTGGTCGGCCCGCCTGACATCCTCTTCGCCGCCATGCACGATCTTTTCGTCGCCGCCGCAAGGACCGGCGAACATTGCGTGCTGTCCGCCGCCGTTTCACGCGGCTGCCCCGGCGAGCCCGACGACGCCATCTGCGGCGTCAACCCTTCCCTCGGTCAGGCGGAGCCGCTTGCCGAGCGCATAAGAGCCGCACATGCCGCCGTTGACATCACCATCGAGAGCGGACTGCCGACCGCTGCGCAATTCTCGCTCTACGTCATGGGCACCGGTACCCATATGGACGAGATCTATGGCTGCATCGACTTCCTGAAGCGCTCCGGCACTTTCGACCGCGCCAAGAATTTCTGCACTAGGCTTTCTGGCGATGCCGGCGCGGTCTTCGCCACCATTCGTGAGGCCTTCTTTCGCTTCGGCGACCCCGAAGGGCATGTGACCCTCGACGTCACGGTGTCGGCCAATACAGCGCCGCGCGTCTTTTCAGACGCGCCAAGGACGCTATAGCACCTTAAATTTGCTCCCGACGAAAGCTTGAAATCGAACGCTGATGACACTGTCAAAACCATCGGATTCGCGCCTTGCCGCGCTCAGCGCCGCTCTCTACCGGGGCATACCCGCCTTGCTTGCCGGTTGCGTTTTTTTGGCGGCGTGGGAACTCTATGTCGATCTTTCCGGCATCAAACCATCCATCCTGCCGGCGCCTTCGCGCATCGTCATCCAGGGCTGGCTGAACCGCGAGGCACTGATCGCCAATACCTGGCCGACGCTCGGCGCGACACTCGGAGGTTTCGCCCTGTCGCTTGCTTTCGCCTTCGCTGCCTCGATCCTCATGGATTTCGTACCCTTCATGCGCCGGGCATTGCTGCCGATCTTCATCACCAGCCAGACCCTGCCGCTGGTGGCGATCGCGCCCCTCGTCGTCCTCTGGTTCGGCTTCGGCCTGTTGCCGAAGATCCTGCTGGTGGCGCTCGTCACCTTCTTCCCACTGCTCGTCGCCTTGCTGCAGGGCTATGAATCGACCGACCGCGACATCGCCGAATTGCTGAATTCGATGAAGGCGAGCCGCTGGCGCGTTTTCTGCCTGGCACGGCTCCCCTCCTCGCTGCCCTATTTCTTCGCCGGTCTGCGGATCTCGATCACTTATGCCGTCGTCGGCGCGATCTTTGCCGAATATGCCGGCGCCGCCCGCGGCCTCGGCATCTATATCCTCAATGCCAAGAACAATTTTCGTCCCGATCTCGTGCTCGCCGCCGTTATCGTCAGCGCCGTGCTGACACTCTGCCTCTTCGCAGCGACGCTGATCATTCAGCGCCTCGTCATGCCCTGGCAACCATCCGGGGAGCGGCGGCGATGAGCGATAGAATGGTTGAACTCAGCAATATCTCGAAGTCCTTCGACGGCATGAAGGTGCTGGACGATATTTCGCTCGCTGTCGAAAGCGGCGAGTTCGTTTCGATCGTCGGCCCATCCGGCTCCGGAAAATCGACCGTACTTCGATTGATGACCCAGGCGCTTCGGCCCGATTCCGGCACTATGCTTTTCAACGGCACGCCGCTGGAACAGGCGCCGCATTCCTTTGCCTTCATGCCGCAGCGCGATGCGCTGATGCCTTGGCGCCGGATCATCGACAATGCGGCACTCGGCCTTGAGGTGCACGGTATGAGCCGCCGCGCGGCCCGCACCGCCATCGCACCTCTGTTCGAGCGCTTCGGCCTCGCCGGCTTCGAGCATCGCTACCCCTCCGAACTGTCCGGCGGCATGCGCCAGCGCGCCGCGCTGCTGCGCACCGTCGTCCAGACCCAGGACATGCTGCTGCTCGACGAGCCTTTCGGCGCGCTGGACGCGCTGACACGCATGCAGATGCAGGAATGGCTGCAGGGCATGTGGACCGAACATCGCTGGACGGCGCTGCTGATCACCCACGACGTTCGCGAGGCCGTGTTCCTCTCCGACCGGATCTACGTACTTTCGGCCCGTCCGGCGCGTATCATCCGCGAATTCCGCGTTCCCCTGCCCCGTCCGAGAAGCATTGCCGATCTCGGCTCTCCGGCGGCCCAGGCGATCGAAACCGAAATCCTGCAAACCCTGCTTCATCCGCTGGAACAGGATGATTTTGGGCCGGTCGGCCTAAAATCTGAATCCTGTTCTAATTTAAAGAGTTAGAGCATGATGTCGTCCGAAAACCGCTCACACTTTTCGGCATCATGCTTAGAGACCTGAGGAGGTCACCATGCTGCTTCTCACCCGTCGCCAGACGATCTTCGCCGCCATCGCGGCAAGCCTCGCCGGCCGCACCGCCTTCGCCCAATCGGCGCCCGCAAAGGTCCGCATGGCGCTCGACTGGACACCCAACACCAACCATATCGGCATCTATGTCGCCAAGGCGAAGGGCTTCTATGCCGATGCCGGCCTCGATGTCGAAATTCTTCCCTTCACCGATACCAGCGCCGGGACGCTGGTGTCCAACGGTGTTGCCGATTTCGGCATCAGCAGCGAGATCGAAACCCTCACGCAACGCGCTGGCGGCGGTGACGTGAAGATGGTCTACGGTGTCGTCCAGACGGAAACCGCACGCCTGATCTTCAAGGGCGGACGCGACGACATCAAGAGCCCCAAAGACCTCGACGGCAAGACCTATGGTGGCTTTGGCGGCACCTGGGAGAGCGCGCTGATCTCCGCGATGATCCGCAATGACGGCGGCAAAGGCGACGTCAAGACCGTCACCCTCGGCACCTCCGCTTACGAGGCGCTGGACAATGGCTCGATCGATTTCACGCTGGAGATCTACACCTGGGAAGGCATCGCCGCCGAGCTGGAAAATCGGAAGATCGGCCGCTTCCACTATTCCGATTATGGCATTCCCGACGAGCAGACGACGGTCATCGTCTCCAGCGACGCCTATCTCTCCGCAAGTCGGGAGCACGCCCGCGCCTTCATCCAGGCGACACGAAAGGGTTATGCCTATTCCGTCGACCATCCCGACGAAGCCTGCGACCTGCTGATCGCTGGAAGCAACGGCGCACTGATGAATACGGAACTGGTAAAGGCTTCTCAGAAGGCATTGATCGAGGGGCACTTCCTAAAATCCGAGGCCGGTGTGATCGGTACGATCGACCCGGCAAAGGCCGACGCCATCGGCGGCTTCCTGGTCGAAAACGGCATTCTGGTCGATGCCAATGGCGCCGCACTCAAAGAGAAGCCGGATTTTTCCACCTATTATACCAACGAACTCCTCGCCTGAGCCCGCCCCTGCCTTGCCCGTCGCGGCTTTCCGCTGCAAAGTCCGAGACCCGGAGCATGATGTCGTCCGAAAACCGCTCACACTTTTCGGCATCATGCTCTTGGCAGGACGGGGGACAAAATGCGACAACAGGAGAGACTCGCCGGAGCGGACTTTCTGCGCGCGACGGCCTGTCTGCTGGTGCTCGCCCACCACCTCGCGCTGCGGCTGGATATGCGCAGAATCCCCGATGAACTCGGACCGACTGCACACATCCTCCGCTTCGGCAATTTCGGCGTCGCCATCTTCTTCGTGCTCAGCGGCTTTCTTCTTGCCCATCCCTTCTGGCGCGCGCTCGACGCCGGCAGCGCCATGCCGAGCCTCCGGCATTACGCGATCCGCAGGGCGGCGCGCATCTCTCCGGGCTTCTGGTTCGCCGCCACCATCGGCTTCGCCCTCAGCCTGACGCTGCTTGCCCTGCCGCTGACGCCGGAGCTTGCACTTCGCTACGTCTCGGGGCTGCTGTTCATGAGCCAGTGGCATTGGCGCACCTTGTTTCCTGTCGAAGCCGACGGGCCGCTCTGGTCTATCCCCTTCGAGGTCACCAGCTATGTGCTCCTGCCGATCTGCTTTCTCCTGCTGTTCCGTCTGCCCGTCCTGAGGCAGCGCCCGTTGCTTGCCCGCTTCGCCTGGCTTTGCGTCATCGCAACCGTACTTCTCGCCCATGTGCTGATCCTGAGCTTGCTTCCGCTCGACGACATCGGACGCGGCTGGCAGTACGGCCTGCAGGGCGGGGCGAAGGAGTGGATGCCGAGATATAATCCAATCGGCTTCTTTGCCGTCTTCGCGCTCGGTGCGCTTGCCGCGGGCGTCGAGGTCATGCTGCCAACAAGACGCTCCTCCTGGTTCGATGCCGCAACGGCCCTGGCCCTCGCCGTTGCCGGCTACCGCCTCGTGATATCGCCCGGCGGCTCCGCCGAAGCTTACGGTTGGCTCGAAATCCCCTATGGTTTTCCGGTCTTTCCACTGGCGGTTGCAACGGCGCTCGTTTCGCTCAGCCATTCGCAACACCTGGGCAGGCTGCTCGACAACGCTCCAGTCCGCTACATCGCAAAGATCTCATTCGGCATCTATATCTGGCAGGAGATCATCCTGATATTGATTCAGAGGCTCGACTCAGGCTCATTTGGCGTCTCCTCGGAGAATGTCGTTATCGGCTGGCTGCAATCTTGCGGGCTGGCGGCGGCGCTCATCCTTCTGGTCGCGAGCCTCAGCTACTTCCTGCTGGAAAAGCCGGCGATCGATTTCGGAAACCGGCTGACGTCGCATCAACCCATTCGGGCTACTCCTTTCAAAGTATAAATTTCCCGCAAGCGCAACTACAGGCATTAAGGTTAACGCGAAATACTCCCATTTTTGGCGTCTTTAGGGTTATCAAATTTTTATTTATACCGATGACAAACGATACGTGACCCTGTATCTGTCTCACTGTTGTTCAGTACCGCATCTAAACTTCTGGACCTTGCGTAATGAATGCTTTTACTTCGAAGACGAATTCACGCTTCGATCCGTCTCAGCGTCAGGACAAAACCAAGATCCTGGTTATAGCGAACTCCAACATTCGCCAGCCGGATAGCTTTTCCCCTGTCGAAAGAAAAATGGCGGTGCGGCTGGGTGTGAAGCGGTTGATCGACATCGTCGCCTCCGTCAGCGCCCTCATGGTGCTGGCGCCGCTTTTTCTGGCAATCGCGCTTTTCATCAAATTCGACGATGGCGGTCCGGTGTTTTTTCGCCAGATCCGCTGGGGGATGAACGGCCGCAAGATCACGGTCTTCAAGTTCCGGTCGATGCGCGCCGAAGCTTGTGATCCGAGCGGGGTTCAACAGACGGTCAAGGGCGACAGCCGGGTGACCGGCATCGGCGCGGTGCTCCGCAAGACCAATATCGACGAGCTGCCGCAGCTTTTCAACGTCCTCAGGGGTGAGATGTCGCTGGTCGGCCCGCGCTGCCACGCCATCAACATGCGGGCAGCCGGCAAGCTCTACGAGGAACTGGTGCCGGACTACCATCAGCGCCACATCATGCGCCCCGGCATCACCGGTCTTGCGCAGACACGCGGTTGGCGGGGCCCGACGACGCGACCGCTGGAAGCCCGCGCCCGCATTGCCTGCGATATCTATTATGTCAGGAATTTCAGCCTGCTGCTCGACCTGAAGATACTGCTCCGGACAGTCGCCATCGAGCTGCGCGGCGGCACGGGCTTCTGAGAATGTTCCGGCATCACCGCCAGCAGTAGGCGGTCCTACAGCGCTGCGCGTCTTCATTTCAGCTCGGCCGACAGCCCGGTTTTTCCGCACACCGACAGATGACGGCAGAAACAAAAAAGCGGCCGTCGCGGCCGCTTTTCATGGATCTTACCGATTGTAGTCAATCCTGTTCAACGACGCCGCGCAGATGCGTCATTTCCATGATGAAGTGCTCGAGCTTCGACTTGTGCTCATGCAGTTCGGCATGTTCGAGTTCCTCGCGGGCAGCCTCGATGCGGCGCGTCAGCTCGTCCTTCTGGAGTTCCTCGACCGGAACCGCGGATTCGGCAAGCAATGTACAGCCAGTCGGCAGGATATCGGCAAAACCGCCGAACACGACGTAATTCTGCTTCTTGCCGGAGGCCGAACGTACGCTCACGACGCCCGGCTTGATCGTCGTCATCGTCGGTGCATGGTTTGCCATGACCGTCATCTCGCCTTCAGTCGCAGGGATAACGACCTCGGTTACCATCTCCGACAGCAGCAGGCGCTCCGGCGAAACGAGCTCAAAGTTGAAATTGTCAGCCATCAGTGACTTACCTTCTCGGCTATGGCTTTCGCATCTTGCAATTTAGTCCCGCAGAACGGGCAGTGCATTATCGCTTGGTCGAGATAACCGAGCCCTTCCTCGCTTCGAACCAGACCCACCACCATCATCAGCACGCCGTTATCGGCGCGATAGACGGTCGGCGCGGCTGGTTCCGGAAGATCCGCCACGACCCCCTTCAGGGAGTCGCAGCAGAATATCTCGCCCAGCGCGTCGCTCATTAAGCAGCTGCGAGCTTCTTGGCCTTTTCGACCGCTTCTTCCATCGAGCCGACCATGTAGAAGGCAGCTTCCGGCAGGTGATCGTATTCGCCGTTGACGAGGCCCTTGAAGCCCTTGATCGTGTCTTCCAGAGCAACCAGCTTACCCGGCGAACCTGTGAAGACTTCGGCGACGAAGAACGGCTGCGACAGGAAACGCTCGATCTTGCGGGCGCGGGCGACAGCAATCTTGTCCTCTTCGGACAGTTCGTCCATGCCAAGGATGGCGATGATGTCCTGCAGGGCCTTGTAGCGCTGCAGCGTCGACTGGACCTTGCGGGCGACGTCGTAATGTTCTTCACCGACGACCAGCGGATCGAGCATGCGCGACGTGGAGTCGAGCGGATCGACGGCCGGGTAGATACCCTTTTCAGCGATCGAGCGCGACAGAACCGTCGTTGCGTCAAGGTGGGCGAACGAAGTTGCCGGCGCCGGGTCGGTCAAGTCGTCGGCCGGAACGTAAATGGCCTGGACCGAGGTGATCGAGCCAGTCGTCGTCGTGGTGATGCGCTCCTGCATCTGGCCCATGTCAGTTGCCAGCGTCGGCTGATAACCGACGGCCGACGGGATGCGGCCCAGCAAAGCCGACACTTCGGAACCTGCCTGCGTGAAGCGGAAGATGTTGTCGACGAAGAACAGAACGTCCTGGCCCTGGTCGCGGAAGTGCTCGGCGACCGTCAGGCCGGTCAGGGCGACGCGGGCGCGGGCGCCCGGCGGTTCGTTCATCTGACCGTAAACAAGTGCCGCCTTCGAGCCTTCGCCGCCGCCATGCTTGTTGACGTTCGATTCGATCATTTCATAGTAGAGGTCGTTGCCTTCGCGGGTGCGTTCACCGACGCCCGCAAAAACCGAATAACCACCATGCGCCTTGGCGACGTTGTTGATCAGTTCCATGATCAGAACGGTCTTGCCGACGCCGGCGCCGCCAAAGAGGCCGATCTTGCCACCACGTGCATAAGGAGCGAGAAGATCGACGACCTTGATGCCGGTGACGAGGATCTGCCCCTCCGTCGACTGCTCGACATAGGTTGGCGCATCCTGGTGGATGGCGCGCTTGTGGGCAGTGACCAGCGGACCTGCTTCGTCGACCGGCTCGCCGATGACGTTCATGATGCGGCCAAGCGTCTCGTTACCGACCGGAACCATGATCGGAGCGCCGGTGTCGCCGACTTCCTGGCCGCGCACGAGACCGTCTGTCGAGTCCATCGCGATAGTACGGACGATGTTTTCGCCAAGGTGCTGCGCAACTTCGAGAACCAGGCGGATGCCGTTGTTGGTGGTTTCCAGCGCGTTCAGGATCTTCGGCAGTTCGCCTTCGAAAGCAACGTCGACGACGGCGCCGATAACCTGGGTGACTCTGCCGACAGAGCCGATCTTGGGGGTAGCTGCCTCAGCCATTTTCTGACCCTCTTTTCCTAGCCTCAGAGCGCTTCCGCGCCCGAAATGATTTCAATGAGTTCCTTGGTGATCTGCGCCTGACGCTGGCGGTTGTAGCTCAGCGTCAACTTGTTGATCATCTCACCGGCATTACGCGTTGCGTTGTCCATAGCGCTCATCTTGGCGCCCATCTCGCCTGCGACGTTCTCGAGGAGCGCGCGGAAGACCTGGACGGAGATGTTGCGCGGGATCAGATCTTCGAGGATCGAAGCCGGATCCGGCTCATATTCATAGACGGCGCCCGCATGGGCGGCATCCTCGGTCTGCACAGCCCCCGTCGAAGCAGGGATGAGCTGCTGCGTCGTCGGAATCTGGCTGATCACCGACTTGAACTCGGAATAAAACAGCGTGCAGACGTCGAACTCGCCGGCAGCATACATCTCGATGATGCGTTTGCCGATCTGATCGGCATTCTCGAAGCCGATGCGCTTGACCTCGCGCAACTCCTTGCGCTCGATGATCAGCGACGCGTATTCGCGGCGAAGGATGTCGTAACCCTTCTTGCCGACAGTGAAGATTTTCACCGTCTTGCCCTCGGCAACCAGCCTGCGCACATGTTCGCGCGCGAAGCGCGCAATCTGCGAGTTGAAGCCGCCGCAGAGACCACGTTCTGCCGTGCACACCACCAGCAGATGAACCTGGTCCTGGCCGGTGCCTGTCATCAGCGCCGGTGCGCCATCGGCATCGGTGACGGCCTTGGCAATGTTCGCCAGAACCGCACCCATGCGCTCCGAATAGGGCCGGGCGGCCTCAGCCGCCTCCTGCGCACGCCGAAGCTTCGCCGCGGCGACCATTTTCATCGCCTTGGTGATCTTCTGCGTCGCCTTGACGGAGGCAATCCGGTTTTTCAGATCCTTAAGTGAAGGCATCCGTTATCTGTCCTAACTTAGGGCCCGATTACGAGAAAGACTTTGCGAAGCTATCGAGAGCAGCGGTGAGCTTGCCCCTGGTATCATCGCTGACTACCTTTTCCGTGCGGATCGCGTCGAGGATGGCAGAGCCTTCCGAACGCAGGTACGAGAGGAAGCCCTGCTCGAACTTGCCAACCGAAGCGACCGGCAGCTTGTCGAGATAGCCGTTGACGCCTGCAAAGATCACGGCGACCTGTTCTTCCGTCTTCAGCGGCGAGAACTGCGGCTGCTTCAGGAGTTCGGTCAGGCGTGCGCCGCGGTTCAGCAGGCGCTGCGTCGCAGCGTCGAGGTCCGAACCGAACTGGGCGAAGGCGGCCATTTCGCGATACTGGGCAAGTTCGCCCTTGATCGAGCCGGCGACCTGCTTCATCGCCTTGATCTGCGCCGCCGAGCCGACGCGGGAAACCGACAGGCCGACGTTCACGGCCGGACGGACACCCTGGTAGAACAGGTCGGTTTCAAGGAAGATCTGGCCGTCAGTGATCGAGATCACATTGGTCGGAATGAAGGCCGACACGTCGTTGCCCTGCGTTTCGATGACCGGCAGAGCGGTCAGCGAACCGGCGCCCTGGTCGTCGTTCATCTTCGCAGCACGCTCGAGCAGGCGCGAGTGCAGGTAGAAAACATCGCCCGGATAGGCTTCGCGGCCCGGCGGGCGGCGCAGCAACAACGACATCTGGCGGTAGGACACCGCCTGCTTGGACAGGTCGTCGTAACCGATGAGCGCATGCATTCCGTTATCGCGGAAATATTCGCCCATGGCGCAGCCGGCAAACGGAGCCAGATACTGCAACGGCGCCGGATCGGAAGCAGTGGCGGCGACGATGATCGAATATTTCAGTGCGCCGCGCTCTTCGAGCACCTTGACGAACTGAGCGACGGTCGAGCGCTTCTGGCCGACGGCGACGTAGACGCAGTAAAGCTTTTCACCTTCCGGACCGTTGTCGTGAATGGCCTTCTGATTGAGGAAGGCATCGAGAAGGATCGCGGTCTTGCCGGTCTGGCGGTCGCCGATAACCAGCTCGCGTTGGCCGCGGCCGATCGGAATCAGCGCATCGATGGCCTTGAGGCCGGTCGACATCGGCTCATGAACCGATTTGCGCGGAATGATGCCGGGAGCCTTGATGTCGACGCGCGAACGGCGCGTCGCGTTGATCGGGCCCTTGCCGTCGATCGGATTGCCGAGCGCGTCGACGACGCGGCCGAGCAGCTCTGGGCCGACCGGAACGTCGACGATGGCGCCGGTCCGCTTGACGGTGTCGCCTTCCTTGATGTCGCGGTCGGCACCGAAGATGACGACGCCGACATTGTCGGCTTCAAGGTTCAGCGCCATGCCGCGGATGCCGCCTGGGAACTCGACCATTTCACCGGCCTGGACATTGTCCAGACCATAGACACGAGCGATACCGTCACCGACGGAGAGAACCTGGCCGACTTCCGAGACTTCTGCCTCTTTGCCGAAATTTTTAATCTGGTCTTTGAGAATTGCGGAAATTTCCGCGGCGCGGATATCCATCAGCCAACCTCTTTCAATGCGAGCTTAAGGGTAGAGAGTTTGGTACGAAGAGACGTATCAATCTGACGGGACCCGACCTTCACGATCAGACCACCAAGAATTGACGGATCAACCGTGACGGCAATCGTCACGTCTTTGCCGGTAACGCTCTTGAGTGCCACCTTCAATTCGGTTTCTTGCGCTTGCGAAAGCGCATGTGCCGAGGTGACCTCGGCGGAGATTTCACCGCGATGGTTCGCGGCGATGATGCGGAAGGCCTTGATCATGCCCGGCAGGGCGAACAGGCGGCGGTTGCGCGCCACGACCTTCAGGAAATTGGCGAAGAAACCGCTGATGCCGGCCTTCTCGCTGATGGCGACGATCGCCTTCAGCTGATCTTCGGCTGAAAAAACCGGGCTTGCGACGAAGCGCTTCAGGTCGGCGCTCTCATCCAGCATCGCCTGGAAACGGTCAAGATCGGCGGTGACGCTGTCGACGGCGCCCTGCTCGAGCGCCAGTTCGAAAAGCGAAGAGGCATAGCGTTCTGCAACACCAGAAGTAAGCTGGGACGTGTCTGCCACTGGCACAAATTTCCCTGATTTCAACCCAAAATCCGGCTCTCGGCGGGCGCCGAACCTATGATCTTGAATTCGTTTTGATTTCCCCCAGAAATCACAAGAGAAGCCTCTTGCTTCTTCCGAAATTCGGGGTCCGTCTAACATAGGATGTTCGGACTCGCAACACGCGTAACGCCCGAATACGCCTTTCATATGAATTTCTGTCCGCAAAATTGCGCAATGGCCTGGAAGCAGGCAAAAGAAGCCGTCTGTCGGCAGCCAGACTTATGTCTGGGTGAAGCCGAAGACGTAGAGCAGCGGTAGCACGGCCAAGGCGATCTGTACAACCAGAAGTAAATAGTTGACGAGATTACTCCCCTTATCCGACAGGATCGAGATGATACGCGCAAAGGCCGCCATCGCGAAGGAGGCGCCGAGCGCCATGTAGATCCAATCCTGGGCGAGCATGATCGCCGACAGCCCGAAACCGAGATAGAAACCACCCATCGAGCGCCCCTCGCCGAAGCCTTCCGGCCGCCCCTCCTGCGCCTGCAGACCGAGAAGACGGAAAGTATGGCCCGGCGCGAACATCATGATGAAGCCGGCGAGGGCCGTGAAAGCGGCGGAGCAAAAGGCAAGCTGCTCGCCAAGCTCGGTCGGAAAGTAAAACTCCATGCGTCAGCCCCAAATCACCCGGATGAATCGGTGTTTTATGACATGCGCCGAAAACGGAGGGAATGGCGGCCTGATTCGATTCAGAGAAAACTCTGCGGATCGATATCCAGCTGCACCTGCACCGATCCGCGCTCCTTGGGCGATTGCGACAGCATCGCCCGCAGGAACCCCTGCATGTCGGAGTTTCGCCGGCCGTGCACCAGAAGGCGGAAACGGTGGCGGCCGCGCACCAGCGCGAGCGGCGCTTCGGCCGGGCCGAGCACCGAGATGCCCGACACCTGCGGGGCGGCGTTGCGCATGCCACGCGCATGGTTTTCGGCGTCGTGGCGGGTTTCGGCCGAAACGATGATCGACGCCAGCCTGCCGAACGGCGGCAACAGGGCACGTTCGCGTTCGGTGATCTCGCGCTCGTAGAAGGCGTCGGAATCGCCGGAGACGATTGCCTGCATGACAGGATGCTGCGGCTGGTAGGTCTGCAGCAGCCCATGGCTCTTGAGGCCGGTGCGCCCGGCCCGGCCCGTCACCTGCGACAAGAGCTGGAAGGTGCGTTCGGCCGCGCGCGGGTCGCCATTGGCAAGGCCGAGATCGGCATCGACGATGCCGACCAGCGTCATCAGTGGAAAATTATGCCCCTTGGCCACGAGCTGAGTGCCGATGACGATATCGGCTTCGCCCTTGGCGATCGCTTCCAGCTCCAGCCGCAGCCGCTTCACCCCGCCCATGATATCGGAGGAGAGAACGATCGTCCGCGCCTCAGGGAAATGCCGTTCCACCTCCTCGGCGATGCGCTCGACGCCTGGCCCGCAGGCGACGAGATGGTCGAGCGTGCCGCACTCCGGGCAGGCCTCCGGCGTGCGCTCGGCATGGCCGCATTGATGGCATTGCAGCTGCTTGCGGAAACGATGCTCCACCAGCCAGCTCGAACATTGCGGGCATTGGAACCGATGGCCGCAGACCCGGCAGAGCGTCAGCGGCGCATAACCGCGCCGGTTGAGAAAGAGCAGCGCCTGTTCGCGCTTTTCCACCGTCTTGCCGATCGCCCGGATCAGCACTGGCGACAGGAAGCCGCCCCGCTCCGGCGTGTGTCTGCGCATATCGATGAGATGCAGGTCCGGCATTGCCGCATCGCCGAAACGCGTCGGCAGGTGGACGGTGCTGTAGCGCCCGCTCTGGCCATTGACCTGGCTTTCGACCGACGGCGTCGCCGACACCAGAATGACCGGAAAATCGCCGATGCGGCCGCGCACGACAGCCATATCGCGAGCATTGTAGAAGACGCGATCCTCCTGCTTGTAAGCGGGATCGTGTTCCTCGTCGACGATGATCAGGCCGAGATCCTCGAAGGGCAGGAAGAGCGCCGAGCGCGCGCCCGCCACCACCCGCACTTCGCCGGTCACCGCCTGGCGCCAGACTTTCTCGCGCATGCGCGGCGCGAGATCGGAATGCCATTCGGCCGGCTTTGCCCCGAAGCGGTTCTGGAAGCGCTCCATGAAACTGGCCGTCAGCGCGATCTCCGGCAGCAGGATCAGCACCTGCTTGCCGCGTTTCAGCGTCTCGGCAATCGCCTCGAAATAAACCTCGGTCTTGCCGGAGCCGGTCACCCCGTCGATCAGCGACACCGAAAATTCGCCCTTTTGGACGTCGGCGACGATCTCCTCGGCCGCTTGCCTTTGCGGCCCTTCGAGACGTGCGGCGGTAAAATCCGGATCCGGCATCGCAACGACCGGCGGCGGCGGCAGGAAGATCGTCTCGAAGATGCCGAGCGTGATCAGCCCGTCGACGACGCTCGTCGAGACCCCCGCCGCATGGGCAAGGCCGCTGCGTGTCCAGGAAAAGCCGTCGGAGGCCGTATCGAGCACCCGGGCCCGCGCCGGCGTCATCCGCTCCGGTTCGCCGCCGACGAGCTTCAATCCTTCTACCATCGGTTCCGGTTCGAAGGCGTTCGGTGCCCGCAGCGCCATGCGGGCGACGAGGCCGGGCGGCGAGAGCGTATAGGTCGCCACCCAATCGATGAAATCCCGCATCTCCCTGGCAAGCGGCGGGCAGTCGAAGACATGGCTGATCGGCCGAAGCTTCTTCGGATCGACGCCGTCCTCGCCGCCGTCCCAGACGACGCCGATCACCTGCCGCGGCCCGAGCGGTACCTGCACGACCGAGCCGGGCTCGACCGCCATGCCATCCGGCACCGAATAGGAATAGGGTTTCGGCGCCGGCATCGGCACCAGCACCGGAACCGTTCGGTTCGCGGGCGGTGCCTCGAAAAGCGCGCCAAAGAGATCGGACGAATCTGTGCTCATCGCGTGGGACCATGCCCGCAAATCGATGGAATTGGAACCGTAAAGACGAAGCGATGGGTTCCGCGTCATAGCGACGATTTAAAGATCCGAGCCCGGCTATAATGCAGCGAATTTGTCTCAGCTCTGTAGGTCAAGCCCTTGTGCATGATCACCCCGCGGTTGCAATTGGACTATGCGGTCGCATGGGGACGGCATGCCCGATGACGCCGAGTTGATCGAGACCATGCTGGCCGCCATCGACGATCGCACGATCGCCGAAAAGATTTTTGTTCGAAATGCCGAAGCGCTGTTCTTCGGCCGCTGAATTGGAGAGCACCAATGGTCAGACTGACTGAAGATGCCAAGGGCGTCTATGTGATCGCCGTAACCCCCTTCACCGATGACGGCGCGCTCGATCTCGCCAGTATCGACAGCATGGTCGATTTTTACGAAGGCGCCGACGTCACCGGCCTGACGGTGCTTGGCCAGCTCGGAGAAGCCCCGAAGCTGACCGCCGAGGAATCGCGGATAGTCGTCGAACGGGTGCTGAAGCGACTCGACGGCCGCCTCCCCGTCATCGTCGGCGTTTCGGCGCCAGGGCTTGCGCCGATGCGCGAACTCGCCGAAGCCGTCATGGGTGAGGGTGCGGCCGGCGTTATGGTCGCGCCGCCCTGGACCGTCAAGACCGACGATCAGGCTTTCGCCTTCTACCAGTCGGTCGGCGAGGCCCTCGGCGATACGCCCTTCGTGCTGCAGGATTATCCGCTCACCACCAATGTGACGATCGCGCCCAAGGTCATCGAGCGCATCGTCAACGAGGTGCACAATTGCGTCATGCTTAAGCATGAGGATTGGCCGGGTCTGTCGAAGATCTCGGCACTTCGCGCCGCCAGCGACAGGGGCGCCATGCGACGCATCTCGATCCTCTGCGGCAATGGCGGGCTTTTCCTGCCCGAAGAGATGGGCCGGGGCGCCGATGGCGCCATGACCGGCTTTTGTTATCCGGAGATGATGGTTGGCGTCGTCGAGGCCTATGCCGCCGGAAATCCCGATCGCGCCCATGCGATCTTCGATGCCTATCTGCCGCTCGCCCGCTACGAACAGCAGCAGGGCATCGGTCTCGCCTCGCGCAAATATGTGCTTGCCAAGCGCGGCGTGATCAAGTCCGCCACCCTGCGCAAGCCAGGCGCCAAGCTCTCGGCGCTCGATATTGCCGATGTCGAGCGCTTGCTGGCGCGCCAGGCCATCCGCCTCAAGGAAATCGGGGCGTGAAGCACCGGCTCAAATTCGAAGCCGCTGGATCATCGCTATGGCGCTGCAGCGCGAGCAGATGGCTATGTCCATCTCGTCCGTGGGGCTGAAACCCGAGCGCCTCCCAGAACCTCGCCGCAGCATCGTTTCCCGCATGAACGGTGACGATGCTGCAGCAGGAACGCGCATGGTCGAGCAGAGCTAGGGCAAGCATCCGGCCGATGCCGCGCCTGCGCATTGCAGGACGAATGTAGAAACGCCGCATCCGCAGCGCCTCTGACATGGCGGATTCGACGGTCATGCCGCCGATGCCGACGAGCACCTCATCGATATAAGCGCCAAGCAGCCTTTCGCCGTGATGTTCGAACTTGATATCGCCGATCGACCATTCGTAGATAAGGCGGGCGACATGGCGATAGCCTTCCCGCCGGGCCTCGCTTTCGAGATCTGCGATCTCCTGCGGTAGCCGATCGCGGAGCCTGCGGATATCGATCGTCATGGCAATGCCGGTGGTTAGATTGCAGGAACCGGAATCTCGTGGCGCGGCGCCGCAGCCGGCAGGCCGACCGGCACGAAACTCGCGTCACCATCTCTAGCCATGTCGTGCACCGTATGTTTCTCCAGCGCCTTCGTCACCTCGTTGAGGTCGCCGTCCAGATGTTCGGCCGGAATGAGATTGCCGATGACGAAATCGAAGCGGTCGCCGCATTTGTTCAGCAGTTCGTGAAAGACCGTCATGTCGCGAAGCTCCGTCGACCACTTCGCCAGCCAGTAGAACAGCCCCGAATTGCGCGCCGTCATATGGACGGGAAGGATCGGCAGATTGTATTTGCGCGCCAGCCCGACGGCCGAGGTCTTCCACGGACGTTCATTCAGCCGGCCATTCGCCCAATAGGCGATGCGTCCTGAGGGAAAGAGCACTGTCGCCTTGCCTTCCTTCACCGCATGGTTGGTCAGCTGCAGCGTTTCGCGCGCTTTCAGCTTGCTCTTATGCTCCTCCCGCCATTCGACGGGAATGATCATCTCGGCAAACCGCGGATTGACGCGGATGGCATCGCGATTGGCAAAGAACATCATGTCCGGCCGGCGCGCTTTCAACAGATCGAACACGGCAACGCCGTCGGCGATGCCGGTCGGATGGTTGCTGACGAGGATGAAGCCGCCGGTATCGGGAATGCGTTCGCCGTTGGTGATGCCGATGTCGAGTTTCAGCATGTCGCTCATATATTCAAACGACTGGAAGCCCGGCATTTTGGCGACCGCATTGGCGAATTCGAGCGCCTTGTTGTAGCGCAGCAGCGTGTAGAGGAACGGCCGCATGACCGGCCAGAGCGGATTTTTCACGATCCTCTGGCCGCGTTCGGCAATCAGCGTATCGACGATATGACCGGGCTTTCCCTGTGAAACGAGAGCGATCGCTTCCGCGAGCTGTCCGAAAGCCGTCATGGAATCGCGCCGTGCCATGAAAGATCCTGTTTATGGGGTATAAGCTATCGCAGTACAATATGATCGAAGGATGACAAAGGCTTGGCCGGCATTAGCAATTCCATAACTGTTCCTGCTCCAAATTGGCGGACTTGAAGGCAAAATCAAGGCCCGCGACGTGAACGAACTGCTTGTTATCGCCGATCAGCGCCTGATGGCGGAACGGGCCGCGTGGCTCGAAAACCTCGCCAGGGAGCGCCGTCTTTCCGAGCATACTCTCGACGCCTACGAGCGCGATACCCGCCAGTTTCTGACCTTTCTGACCGGCCATCTCGCCGGCCCGGCGACGCTCGGCGATATCAGGGAGTTACGCCCCGCCGATTTCCGCGCCTTCCTGGCGGCCCGGCGCAAGCAGGGCTCCGGCGCCCGATCGCTTGGCCGCAATCTCGCCGGTCTTCGCTCACTGCTGCGCCATCTCGAAAAGAGAGGCCTGGTCAACGCCGCCGGTGCTGCCGCGGTGCGCTCGCCGAAACAACCGAAATCGCTGCCCAAGCCGCTGTCGGACACCCAGGCGATCACCGTCGTCAGCGACGACGCCCAGCTCCATGACGAACCCTGGATTGCGGCCCGCGATGCGGCGGTCATGACGCTGCTCTACGGCTGCGGCCTGCGCATCTCCGAGGCGCTGGATCTTACGCCCGCCGACCTGCAGAAGGGCGCGACGACCCTGCGCATCACCGGCAAGGGCAACAAGACGCGGCTGGTGCCGCTGCTCTCCGTGGTTTTCGACGCCGTCGAGAAATACCGCACGCTCTGCCCATATCATCTCGAAAGCGGCGAGCCGCTGTTTCGCGGCGCTCGCGGCGGCAAGCTGCAAGCGGCAATCATCCAGCGGACCATGCAGAAGATGCGCAGCGCCTTCGGCCTGCCGGAAACGGCGACACCGCATGCATTGCGCCACTCCTTCGCCACCCATCTGCTGGCCGGCGGCGGTGATCTGCGCACCATCCAGGAATTGCTCGGCCATGCCAGCCTTTCCACAACACAGGTCTATACCGGCGTCGATGCATCGCGGCTGCTCGAGGTGTATGATCGGGCGCATCCGCGCGCCTAACGCATCGGAGAAACAGGACGCGTAGATTGAAAGTGTTAAAGCGCATGGCATCGATCCAACTGAATGTGAGGCGCTTTAAGCTTTCGTTAAGGCCTTCTCTTAAAGGAATATGCGCAAGCCGGGCGTAGAGCATGAAACGCACAAGGCATGTGATCGGAACACCCATCATGACGACATCAATCGGCCGCCGGACGTCTTACCTCGCAGTGCCGGCCAATCTGTTGCTCTGGCTGATTGCGGCCTTTCACATGCTGCTTCTTGCCGCCCTGTTTGCCGCCTTCCTGACGGCAAGGCCGGCGGCGGCCGAAGATGTCGCCTGCACCGGCCGCAACCTGATGGTCGAACTGCAGCAGAGCGACCCTGCCCGCTATGCCGAGGCGCTGAAGGAAGCCGAAGCCACGCCGAACGGCAAGGGCATCTTCTGGAAGATCGAGAAGCCGGGACTTGCACCCTCGTGGCTGCTCGGCAGCATGCATGTCACCGATCCGCGCGTGCTTGCCCTGCCGCCGCGCGCCCAGGCAGCCCATGACGCCGCCGACACCATCATCATCGAATCCGACGAGATCCTCGATGAGCGGAAGGCGACCGCCGCCCTGCTCGCAAAGCCAGAGCTGACGATGTTCATCGACGGCACGACGATCGATAAGCTGCTCTCCCCCGAGGACTACAAGCGCCTCGAGACCGGCCTCAAACAGCGCGGCATCCCGATCAGCGCCGTTTCCCGGATGCGGCCCTGGATGATTTCCAGCGCCGTCGCGCTTCCGGCCTGCGAAATCGCCCGTAAGGCGAAAGGCGGGCAGTTCCTCGACCAGAAGATCGCCACCGACGCCGTTGCTCAGGGCAAGCAGGTCAAGGGGCTGGAGACGCTTGCCGAACAGATCCAGGCCATGGCCGATCTGCCGGTCGAATTCCATCTGAAATCGCTGATCGAGACGCTGGAACTCGGCGACAAGATGAGCGATGTCGTCGAGACGATGACCGACCTCTACCTCTCCGGCGATATCGGCATGACCATGCCGATGCTGAAAACCGTGACACCGGAGGAGGAAGGCGAAAACAGCGATTATGCCGCCTTCGAACAGCGCGTCATCCTCGACCGCAACAAGGTGATGGCCGAGCGCGCCGCGCCCATTCTCGACGGCGGCAACGTCTTCATGGCCGTCGGCGCCCTGCACCTGCCCGGCAAGGAAGGCGTTATCGAGCTGCTGCGCCAGCAGGGCTTCACCGTGACCGCGGTAAACTGAGCCCGTCGGCGCTCAGCCGAGCGTCATGCGGCGCAGAACATTGCTTTTCCAATAGAACTGATGGACGAGGGCGCCGGCGACATGCGCCGCGATCAGCGCCCAGAGAATGATTTTCAGCACATCCGCGTGGAACGAACCGGCGGCATCGATACCGAAATAGTAGGCGGCGATGCCGGAAAGCGGCATCGCGAAGATCAGGATGTAAAGGCCGGCATGGGCAAGCCTTGCTGCAAGACGGAAGATCGCCGGCTCCTGCGCGATCTCATCCGGAACGCCCTTGGTAAAACGCAACCCGAGCCTGAGCGCAGCAAGCACCAGAACGGCGATGCCGACATAGGCATGGATATTTGCCGATGAAATCTGCTCGGGCGTCGGCACCTGGCCCCTGCGCATGAGGCGATGCCAGATATTCATGCCATCGGGAAACAGCAGGTTGAAGAAGATCAGCAGCGCTATGGCCCAGTGAAGAAAACGCTGGCTCAGGCTGTAACTCATGATGGACGGCTGCTGCATTTCTAGACCTTCAAGGGATGCTGAACTCAACGATACGCAACAACTAAAACAGCCGCCTGCCTTCCGGCAAGCGGCCATATGCTTTGTTACGAATATGTAAGATTACATATGGATCGGCTTGAAGAAGGTTGCGAGCGCAGCCTCTTTTACCGCTTCCGACATTGTCGGATGCGCGTGGCAGGTACGGCCCAGATCTTCCGACGAACCGCCGAACTCCATCAGCACGGCGATCTCGTGGATCATCTCGCCGGCGCCGAAGCCGACGACATGGCCGCCGAGCACCCGGTCGGTTTCCTTGTCAGCAAGGATCTTGACGAAGCCGTCCGTTGCCAGCATCGCGCGCGCCCGGCCGTTCGCCGTGAAAGGGAACTTGCCGACCTTGTAGGCGACGCCTGCCGCCTTCAGCTCTTCCTCGGTCTTGCCGACGGAAGCGATTTCCGGCTGGGTGTAGACGACGCTCGGAATGACCTCGTAGTTCACATGGCCATGCTGTCCGGCGAGGATTTCGGCAAGCGCCACGCCCTCGTCTTCCGCCTTGTGCGCCAGCATCGGACCCTTGACCACATCGCCGATCGCATAGATGCCTGCGACATTGGTCTTGAAGTGACCGTCGATCTCGACACGGCCGCGGTTGTCGAGCGTCACACCGGCTTCTTCGAGGCCAAGACCGGCCGTATAGGGGTTGCGGCCGGTGGCGATCAGCACGACCTCGGCGTCGAGCGTCACCTTGTCGCCGCCCTTGACGGGCTCGAAAGTGACCTTGGCGCCCTTGTCGCCCTTTTCGACGCCGGTAACCTTGGAGCTGAGATTGAATTCGATGCCCTGCTTGGCCAGCATGCGCTGGAATTGCTTGGAGACCTCGCCGTCCATGCCGCCAAGGATGGTGTCGAGATATTCGACGACGGTGACTTTGGCGCCGAGGCGCGACCAGACGGAACCGAGCTCGAGGCCGATGACGCCGCCGCCGACGACGATCAGCGTTTCCGGCACCTTCTCCAGTGCGATGCCGCCGGTGGACGAGATGATGGTCTTTTCGTCGATCTCGACCTGCACGCCGGGAATGCCGGCGACGTCGGAGCCGGTGGCGATGACGATGTTCTTGCTTTCGATCTCCTGCACCTTGCCGTCGTCGGCGGTGACGGAGACCTTGCCGGCCGAGACGATCTTGCCGGCACCTTGGAAGGCATCGATCTTGTTCTTCTTGAAGAGGAAGGCGACGCCGTCGACATTCGACTTCACCGTCGCATCCTTGTGGGCCATCATATTGCCGAGATTGAGCGTCGGCGCCGGGACGTCGATACCGAGTGCGCTCATCCCGTGGCCGGCCTGATGGAACATTTCGGAGGCATGCAGCAGCGCCTTCGACGGAATGCAGCCGACGTTCAGGCAGGTGCCACCATAGGTCGCCCGCTTTTCAACGACGGCGACCTTGAGGCCAAGCTGGGCCGCCTTGACGGCACAGACATAGCCACCCGGGCCGGTTCCGATAATGATCACATCGTAGGACATTGCTTCTTTCCCTTTGGATTTCGTTTAATCGGCCGCGTGCGACATCAGGCCGAGGAACTCGAGAATATATTGCAGCTGTTTTCCCAGTCGTTCTAGCGGCCGCCGCTCACATTGAGGATCGCGCCGGTGATATAGGAGGCCGAAGGCGACAGAAGATAGAGGATCGCATCGGCCACCTCCTCGGGCGTGCCCGCGCGCTGCATCGGGATTGACGGCGCCAGCTCTCGCGGCCGATCCGGCAGGCCGCCGGAGGCATGAAGGTCGGTTTCGATGACGCCGGGCCTTATCGCATTCACCCGGATACCCTCGGCTGCGACCTCGCGGGCCAGCCCGACGGTGAACGTATCGATCGCCGCCTTCGAGGCGGCATAATCGACATACTGCGTCGCCGAACCGAGGACCGCCGCCATCGAAGAGATGTTGACGATCGCCCCGCCCTTCCCGCCATGCCGGCTCGACATGCGACGTATGGCCTCTGCGGCGCAGAGGATCGACCCGGTCACATTGACGCGCAGCATGCGCTCGATCCGCTCTACCGACATCTCGTCGACGCGTTTGGGATAATCGACGATGCCTGCATTGTTGACGAGCCCGTCGAGCCGGCCGAAATGCTGGTCGACCGCCGTAAACATCGAGACAATATCCGCAGCCTTGCCGACATCGCCCTGGATCGCCACGGCCTCGCCGCCATCCTCGACAATCGCAGCCACGACGGCATCCGCGGCTTGAGGGTTGGCGGCGTAGTTCACCGCGACACGCCAGCCCTGGCGCGCGGCGAGCCGTGAAGCCGCGGCGCCGATACCCCGGCTTCCGCCGGTAATCAGAACCACAGGTGCATCGCTCATGTCGCACACTCCTTAAATGTCAGCACGTCCCAGGGTGCCACCACGGCCTTGCCCTCGCCCCAAGCGCTGGATTCGCGGATGGCGGGACCAAGGCCGGGAAGCACGAGCTTCTCGGCTGCCTCAGCACCATCCGGTTGCAGATTGTCCATCTCGCCATCGGCATCCATGCCATAGACGGCGCCCTGCCACACCGTGCAGGCATCGAGATCGGCGCCGGTCGCATCCCCCTCGGGGCAGTTGAACATCAGGATGCCGATGGCGCGCACCGGATCTTCCGAGGGCATGACATAACCGTCCATCACGACGGATGTCTTGAGCGCGCTGACCTTGAACTGGTTGCTGGCGGCGGCCGATGGAGAATTCAGCGGCGCAAAGCGCAATTCATAGGCACCGTCACGATCGAGGTAGACCGCCCGTTCCTGCTTGCATGCCGCACCGAACGTGGACGCCGGAACGCCGAAAAATGCAACGGCTGCGATTGCAACCACGCCTCTCCGTCTCGTCGAGATCACGATCCTTCCGCTCATTACAGCTTCGGCTCCTTCCGCCCGTCGGCATTCCCGACGCTGAAATCCGTCAGCAACACCAGCGTGTGGCCATCCTTGTCTAGTCCCCAGAAGACCGGATAAAAACCGTCGCCCCAGCCGCTCCAGAACGCCGTGACATTGCCTTTCTTGCCCGCGACCGGCCGATGCAGCGCATAAGGCAGCCGATGCGGAGACTGGGACATGCGCGGCGGCAGCGCAAAGAAGAAGGCGCGCCGCTCGCATGATCCGGTTCCGCATCGAAAGCGCTCCCCTTGAGCAATTCCAGCAAAAGTGTGCAGCGGTTTTGCGTTCGGAATTGCGTGAAAACAAATAGTTAGAGTATTTCCGTGATTGGAAGAAAAACGGAAATACTCTAGAGATCGAGAACCAGACGTTCCGGATCTTCCAGGCTTTCCTTGACGCGCACGAGGAAGGTGACCGCTTCCTTGCCGTCGACGATGCGGTGATCGTAGGACAGCGCCAGATACATCATCGGGCGAATGACCACCTGGCCGCCGATCGCAACCGGCCGCTCCTGGATCTTGTGCATGCCGAGAATGCCGGACTGCGGCGCGTTGAGGATCGGCGAAGACATCAGCGAACCGTAGACGCCGCCATTGGTGATGGTGAAGGTGCCGCCCTGCATGTCGGCCATGGACAGCGAGCCATCACGGGCCGCCTTGGCAAGACGGCCGAGCTCCTTCTCGATTTCGGCGATCGACATCTGGTCGGCGTCACGGATGACAGGAACGACGAGACCTTTGTCCGTGCCGACGGCCATGCCGACATGGCAGTAGTTCTTGTAGATGACGTCGGTGCCGTCGATTTCGGCGTTGACAGCCGGCAATTCCTTCAATGCATGCGTCACCGCCTTGGTGAAGAAGCCCATGAAGCCGAGCTTGACGCCATGCTTCTTCTCGAAAATGTCCTTGTACTTGTTGCGCAGATCCATGACTGCCTTCATGTCCACCTCGTTGTAGGTGGTCAGCATGGCGGCGGTGTTCTGCGCGTCCTTGAGGCGCTTGGCGATCGTCTGCCGCAGGCGCGTCATCTTCACGCGCTCTTCGCGCGAGGCATCCTCGACCGTCGACGGGCCGCGCGCGGCGGCAGGCGTTGCCGCGGGTGCGGCCGCCGGAGCGGAAATGCCCTTGGCGACGGCGGCGATGACGTCGCCCTTCAGCACCTGGCCGCGCTTGCCGCTACCGTCGATCTGATCAGCGGAAAGATTGTTTTCGGCAAGCATCTTCGAAGCCGCCGGGGCCGGCGGCATGGTGGAGACGGAGGCGCTCGACGACGACGCAGCAGCGGCGGCAACTGGCGCTGGCTGGGCAGCCGCCGCCGGGGCTGGCCGGGCAGGCGCGGCGGCCGGTGCGGCAGCAGCCGGCGCGGCCACAGCGGCAGCACCTTCGGCGATCTGGCCGAGCAGCGCGCCGAGGCCGACGGTCTCGCCGGCAGCAACGACGATTTCCGAAAGCGTGCCGGAGGCCGGTGCCGGAACTTCGATGGTCACCTTGTCGGTTTCAAGCTCGAGAATCGGCTCGTCGACCTTGATGGCGTCGCCGACCTTCTTGAACCAGGTGCCGACGGTTGCCTCGCTGACGGATTCACCGAGAGTTGGAACGCGGATTTCTGTGGCCATTGTTCAGATCCTGATTTCGTGTGTTTTCGTTTATGCGTTTCAGACGGCGGGCGGCCGCGAGATGATCGAGGGCATCGGCAGGATATCGAAGCGGAAACCGAAACCGGAAGCGATGATAGGATCGCCGTCGGCAAGAAGCTGTGCCGCTGCTTGATCCTCGACTTCGACGATCGCCATGCCCCAGGCGCCTTCACCCTCGAAGACCGGGCCGACGACGATTGCCGATCCCGCAAGGGCGTTCCGATGCCAGTATTCGGCATGGCGTTTCATCGCCGCCATTTCCTCCCCGGTCCCGTCATGCGGGAAAGTGGGGCGCGGCGGCTGTAATCTCAGAAAGAAATAAGCCATTGCGCCCCCCCTTGTTTTAACCGCCCAATGCATCCTCGAGGAATGCGGCGAGCTGCGACAGATGCTTGGACATCAGGCCCGTCGCCGGCGAGGCGGCGGCCGGACGGCCGGTATAGCGGACGCGCTGGTACTTCGCGTCGATATGGGCGAGCACCCATTCGAGGAAGGGGTCGATGAACGACCATGCGCCCATGTTCTTCGGCTCTTCCTGGCACCAGACCATCTCGGCATTGCGGAAGCGCGACAGCTCGTTGATCAGCGCCTTTGCTGGGAACGGATAGAGCTGCTCGACGCGTAAGAGATAGACGTCGTCGATGCCGCGCTTTTCACGCTCTTCGAGAAGATCGTAATAGACCTTGCCGGAGCACATGACGACGCGGCGGATCTTGTTGTCCTTCTGCAGCTTGATCGGGCCGTCCTTGATCACTTCGGCATCGTCCCAGAGCAGGCGATGGAAGGCAGATTCGCCGGCCATTTCGGCAAGCGTCGAGACCGCCCGCTTGTGGCGCAGCAGCGACTTCGGCGTCATCAGGATCAGCGGCTTGCGGAAGTCGCGCTTCAGCTGCCGGCGCAGAATGTGGAAGTAGTTCGCCGGCGTCGTGACGTTGGCGACCTGCATGTTGTCTTCCGCGCAAAGCTGCAGGAAACGCTCGAGGCGGGCCGAGGAGTGTTCAGGACCCTGGCCCTCATAGCCGTGCGGCAGCAGGCAGACGAGGCCCGACATGCGCAACCATTTGCGTTCGCCCGACGAGATGAACTGGTCGAAGACCACCTGCGCGCCGTTGGCGAAATCCCCGAACTGCGCTTCCCAGAGCGTCAGCGCATTCGGGCGGGCAAGCGAATAGCCGTATTCGAAACCAAGCACGGCCTCCTCCGAAAGCATCGAATTGATGACTTCGTAGCGCCCCTGCGTAGGCGAAAGATTGGCGAGCGGGATGTAGCGCTCTTCGGTTTCCTGGTCGTAGAGAACGGAGTGGCGCTGCGAGAAGGTGCCGCGCTCACAATCCTGACCCGAGAGGCGGATCTTGCTGCCTTCGACGCAGAGCGCACCGAAGGACAGCGCTTCAGCCATCGCCCAGTCGATACCCTCGCCGGTGGCGATCATATTGGCGCGGTTTTCCATGAAGCGCTGGATCGTCCGGTGCGCATTGAAGCCCGCCGGGATCTCCGAGAGCTTGCGGCCGATCTCCTTCAGCGTCTTCATCGGCACGGCGGTCTTGCCGCGGCGCTGCTCGTCGGCATTGTCGGCCGTGCGCAGGCCCGACCACTCACCATCAAGCCAGTCGGCCTTGTTCGGCTTGTACTGCTGGCCGGCCTCGAATTCCTGTTCGAGATGGAGGCGCCAATCGGCCTTCATCTTCTCGACTTCGCCGTCCGTGAGCAGGCCCTCGGCGACGAGGCGGGCCGCATAGAGCTGCAGCACGGTCTTATGGGCGCGGATCACCTTGTACATCTTCGGCTGCGTGAAGGACGGTTCGTCGCCTTCATTGTGGCCGTAGCGGCGGTAGCAGAACAGGTCGAGCACAACGGGCTTGTGGAACTTCATGCGGAATTCGGTGGCGATCTTGGCCCCATAGACCACCGCTTCCGGATCGTCGCCGTTGACGTGCAGGATCGGCGCCTCGATCATCTTGGCGACGTCGGACGGATAAGGCGACGAGCGCGAGAAGGCCGGGTTGGTGGTGAAGCCGATCTGGTTATTGATGATCACATGCATGGTGCCGGCGACGCGGTGACCGCGCAGACCGGAAAGGCCGAGGATTTCGGCAATGACACCCTGGCCGGCAAAGGCCGCGTCGCCATGGATCAGCAGCGGCAGCACCTTGGCGCGCTCGGAAAGCGGGATGATGTCGCCGTCCCAGACGGTGGCGTTCATATCCTGCTTGGCGCGGGCCTTGCCCATGACGACGGGATCGACGATTTCGAGATGCGACGGGTTCGCCGTCAGCGAAACGTGGATCTTGTTGCCATCGAATTCGCGGTCGGAGGAGGCGCCGAGATGGTACTTGACGTCGCCTGAGCCCTCGACCTCGTCGGGAGCGGCCGAGCCGCCCTTGAACTCGTGGAAGATCGCCCGGTGCGGCTTGCCCATGACCTGGGAGAGCACGTTCAGGCGGCCGCGATGGGCCATGCCGAACACGGCTTCCTTGAGGCCGAGATGGCCGCCACGCTTGAGGATCTGTTCCAGCGCCGGGATCAGCGATTCGCCGCCGTCGAGACCGAAACGCTTCGTGCCCTTGAACTTGACGTCGAGGAACTGTTCGTAGCCTTCGGCTTCCACGAGCTTGGCAAGGATCGCCTTTTTGCCTTCCGGCGTGAAGGCCACACCCTTGTCCGGTCCTTCGATGCGCTCCTGGATCCAGGCCTTTTCTTCCGGGTTGGAGATATGCATGAATTCGACGCCGAGCGTCGAGCAATAGGTGCGCTCGAGGATTTCGATCATCTCGCGGATGGTCGCGTATTCCAAGCCGAGCACGTTGTCGATGAAGATCTTGCGATCGTAATCGGCGGCCGTGAAACCGTAATTCTCCGGCGAAAGTTCGTGATAGTCATCAACGGGAGCGGCGATGCCGAGCGGGTCGAGCTTGGCATGCAGGTGGCCACGCATGCGGTAAGCGCGGATCATCATGATCGCGCGCACGGAATCGCGCGTCGCCTGCAGCACCTCGGTGCTATCGGCAGGCTTGCCCTGAGCTTCGGCCTTGGCCTTGACCTTGGTCTCGATCACCTTCTCGACGATGCCCCAGTCGCCATCGAGAGCCGATACCAGATCGCCGCCGGCCGGAATCGGCCAGTTCTTCTTGCGCCAGGAAGCGCCCTTGGCCGCCCTCTTCACATCGCTGGGATCCTCCTCCAGCGCCTTGAAGAAGGACCGCCACTGATCGTCGACCGATGCCGGGTCCTCTTCATATCGCGCATAAAGCTGCTCGATATAGGCAGCGTTGGCGCCATCCAGAAACGAGGTGATCTGAAACTGCTCGTTGGCTTCTTGCCGTGCCATGGTGATATGCGGACGCTTCCGTCCGCCTCCTGACTTTGATGAATTTGCCGGCTTGATGGCCGGCTGCCGCATTCCATTGCCGCCTGTCCGCGGCGCATCTGCTGGTTTCGTATTGTCGAGGCCGGGCGGAAGGCGCAGATGCCGTTCCTCCGCCCGGTCTATAGGTGGCTTAGCCCTTGAGGACTTCAACCAGCGTCTTGCCTAGGCGGGCCGGGGATGGCGACACCTTGATGCCTGCCGATTCCATCGCTGCGATCTTCGATTCCGCATCGCCCTTGCCGCCGGAAACCACAGCGCCGGCATGGCCCATGGTGCGGCCCTTCGGGGCCGTACGCCCGGCAATAAAGCCAGCCATCGGCTTCTTGCGGCCCTTCTTGGCTTCGTCCTTGAGGAACTGCGCTGCGTCTTCTTCAGCCGCACCGCCGATTTCGCCGATCATGATGATCGAGTGGGTGGCTTCGTCGGCCAGGAACATTTCCAGGACGTCGATGAACTCGGTGCCCTTGACCGGGTCGCCGCCGATGCCGACGGCCGTCGTCTGGCCGAGACCTTCATTGGAGGTCTGGAACACGGCTTCATAGGTCAGCGTGCCCGAGCGGGAAACGATACCGACCGAACCCTTGCGGAAGATCGAGCCCGGCATGATGCCGATCTTGCATTCTTCCGGCGTCAGGATGCCCGGGCAGTTGGGGCCGAGCAGGCGCGACTTGGAGCGGTCGAGGCGAGCCTTGACCCGCACCATGTCCATGACCGGAATACCTTCGGTGATGCAGGTGATGAACGGGATCTCGGCGTCGATCGCCTCGATAATCGCGTCGGCGGCTCCTGCCGGCGGAACATAGATGACGGTCGCGTTGGCGCCGGTCTTTTCCTTGCCTTCGGCAACGGTTGCGAAGATCGGCAGGTTTTCGCCCTTTGCGCCGGTCCAGGTTTCGCCGCCCTTCTTCGGGTGGATACCGCCGACCATCTGGGTGCCGTAATAAGCGAGCGCCTGTTCGGTGTGGAACGTGCCGGTCTTGCCGGTTAGGCCCTGAACGAGAACCTTGGTGTCTTTGTTGACGAGAATGGACATGCGAGGCCTTTGTTTAGGAGAGGTTGGAAGACGTGGAGGACGCGCGACGATAGACGCCGCTGACGACCTCCTGCCAAGTATCGCTGCCTGCAGGCGAAAAGCTGACGCCCATCCGGTAGCAGTCTTCATTTTCAAATGTGAATACGGTGCGCTGGCTGCCGCGCGGCGAAGTCTTCATCAGCACAAGCTCATTGCCGTTCCACTCGCCGGACGCCGGCACGGGCGGCGCAAAACCTGCGGTGTCGAACTGATAGAGTTTATAGGTCTGGTCCGAAGCATCGAAGCCGAAAACATTTCGCGCCTCGAACGAAACAGTACCATCGCGCGTCTGGCGGTAGCGCTGCTCGAGAAAGAACCCTCCGAACAACGCCTCACCGGAAAAGTCAGCACTGGCCTTGCCTTCACTCGTCCACGCCGACGCCGCGACACGCTCGTCCCCTTCCCATACGCCGGCGAAGGCGTTGAGGCGGAAATGAGCAGCGGAGGGCGTGGACTGGAAGGTCATGATCAGCCGTTGATCGCCGCGACGATCTTCTTGGCTGCATCGTCCAAGTCGTCAGCCGCCGTGATCGCCAGACCCGACTCGTTCAGGATCTTCTTGCCGAGTTCGACATTGGTGCCTTCAAGGCGCACGACGAGTGGAACCTTGAGGCCGACTTCCTTGACCGCGGCAATCACGCCCTCGGCAATGACATCGCACTTCATGATGCCGCCGAAGATGTTGACGAGAATGCCTTCGACCTTGGGGTCTGCGGTAATGATTTTGAAAGCAGCAGCAACCTTCTCCTTGCCGGCACCGCCGCCGACGTCGCAGAAGTTAGCCGGCTCCTTGCCGTAGAGCTTGATGATGTCCATCGTTGCCATGGCAAGGCCTGCGCCGTTGACCATGCAGCCGATATTGCCGTCGAGCGCGACATAGGCGAGGTCCCACTTCGAGGCCTCGATTTCCTTGGCGTCTTCTTCGGTCTCGTCGCGCAGCGCCTTGACGTCGTCGTGACGGAAGAGCGCATTGCCGTCGAAAGACATTTTGGCATCGAGGACGCGCAGATGGCCATCCTTCATGACGATCAGCGGATTGACCTCCAGCAGAGCCATGTCCTTCTCGCCAAAGGCCTTGTAGAGCGCCGGGAAAAGCGCCTTGGCGTCTTCGGCGGCAGCGCCGTCGAGCTGGAGAGCCTTGGAGATTGCAGCAACGTCGGCCGCCGTCACGCCGGCTTCCGGATCGATGGCGATCGTCTGGATCTTTTCGGGCGTATCGTGGGCGACGGCTTCGATATCCATGCCGCCTTCGGTGGAGACCACGAAAGCCACGCGACCGACCGAGCGGTCGACCAGCAGCGAGCAATAAAGCTCGCGAGCGATGTCGGCGCCGTCTTCGATGTAAAGGCGGTTGACCTGCTTGCCGGCTTCGCCGGTCTGGGCAGTCACCAGCGTGTTGCCCAGCATTTCCTTGGCATGGGCGACGACTTCGTCGATCGACTTGGCGAGACGCACGCCGCCCTTGGCTTCCGGCGACAGCTCCTTGAACTTGCCCTTGCCGCGGCCGCCGGCATGGATCTGGCTCTTGACCACGTAAAGCGGACCGGGAAGCGACTTGGCGGCAGCTTCGGCTTCTTCAACCTTGAGAATAGCCACACCCTCGGCAACCGGGGCGCCATAGCCCTTCAGCAGAGCCTTGGCCTGATATTCATGAATGTTCATGGGTGTATCCCTATTTCGATTACTTCAGCGCCAATCACTTCAGGGCAGGCGCGATGTTGATGCAGGCTTCGCAGAGACCGGCGACGGCGCCGACGGACTTGTCGAAGGCTTCCTTCTCGGTCTTGTTGAGATCGATCTCGATGATGCGCTCGACGCCGCCGGCGCCGATGACGGTGGGGACGCCGACATACATGTCCTTGACGCCGTACTGACCGGAGAGGTGGGCAGCGCAGGGCAGCACGCGCTTCTTGTCCTTGAGGTAGGATTCAGCCATCTCGATCGCCGAGGCGGCCGGCGCATAATAGGCCGAGCCGGTCTTCAGCAGGCCGACGATTTCGGCGCCGCCGTCACGGGTGCGCTGGATGATCTCTTCGAGACGTTCCTTGGTGACCCAGCCCATGGTGACGAGGTCGGTGAGCGGAATGCCGCCAACCGTCGAGTAGCGGGCGAGCGGCACCATCGTGTCGCCGTGGCCGCCGAGAACGAAAGCCGTGACGTCCTGGACGGATACGTTGAATTCCTTGGCGAGGAAGAGGCGGAAGCGCGAGGAGTCGAGAACGCCGGCCATGCCGACGACCTTGTTGGCGGGAAGGCCGGAAAACTTCTGCAGCGCCCAGACCATGGCGTCGAGCGGATTGGTGATGCAGATCACGAAAGCGTTCGGGGCATATTTCTTGATGCCGGCGCCGACCTGCTCCATGACCTTGAGGTTGATGCCGAGAAGATCGTCGCGGCTCATGCCGGGCTTGCGGGCCACACCTGCCGTGACGATGCAGACGTCAGCGCCCTCGATCGCGGAATAGTCGCTGGCACCCGTCAGATTGACGTCGAAGCCTTCGACCGGCGACGACTGGGAAATATCGAGACCTTTGCCCTGGGGAATGCCGTCTGCGATGTCGAAGAGAACGATGTCGCCCAGTTCCTTCAGTCCGGCGAGGTGTGCCAGCGTGCCACCAATCATGCCAGAACCAATGAGTGCGATCTTGTTACGCGCCATTTCGCTGTTTCCTTTGCGATCAAATTCGTCGAACGGACGCCAAGGCACCGCCCAATGACGCAATCGCATAGACCCAAAGCCTAAAAATGGCAATTCATTATTTTTGATGCAGCGTTTTCAATCGTTTAGATACAAAAATCCTTACGTAAACGTAAGATCTTCTGTCACCGAACCGTTATTCTGCGGCGCGTCTCTCATGGTGCAGCGCAAGATATTCCGCGCTGCGCATCTCGAACAGGCGCGAAGCCGTGCGGTCGAATTCGAAACCCTCGATGCCCCGCCGTTGCAGCAGCAGTTCCTCCGGCATGGCCGCCGCGGAAATGTAAAGCCGCACGGCATGATCGTAGAACGTATCGACCATAATGATGAACCGCTTGATCTGGTTCCGCTTTTCCGGCCCGAGCAAGGGAATGTGATCGACGAAGACCGTATCGAAACGCTCGGCGATCGCCAGGAAGTCGACTGCCCCGAGCGGCTTGTCGCAGAGATCGGCGAAAGAGAACCGCGCCATGCGGTCGACGGCGAGCGGCACATGGATGTGGCGCCCCTTCATCGGAATATCCAGCGGCTGCGCCTTGCGCCCATGCAGCGCCTGCGTCCAGGACGCATCCATCGCCATGTCGTTATGGTCGTTGATCGGCACCAGATAGACCGGCTGGCTGCTCAGCTTCTCCATCCGGTAGTCGGTCGGCGAATCCAGGGTGACGACATCGACATGCTGCTTGAGCAGGGCGACGAAGGGCAGGAACAGGCTGCGATTGAGACCATCCGTGTAGAGATTGTCGGGTTCGACGTTCGAGGTCGCGACCAACACGCATCCGCGCGCGAAAAGCTCGGAGAACAGCCGCGACAGGATCATCGCATCGGCGATGTCGGTGACCGTGAACTCGTCGAAGCAGAGCAGTTCTGCCTCGTCGTAGAGCGCTGCGGCGACCGGCGGCATCGGGTCGGCCTGTCTCGTCTCGCCGTTCTTGAGCTTCAGCCGGTGCGCCGCGATGCGGTTGTGCACATCCGCCATGAATTCGTGGAAATGCGCCCGGCGCTTCTTCCTGCACGGCGCCATCGCGAAGAACATGTCCATCAGCATGGTCTTGCCGCGCCCGACGCTGCCGTGGATATAAAGCCCCTTGATGCCGTCTGTGGATTTCTTCTTGGCGGCAAACAGCCAGCCGAGCGCGCTCGATTTTGCCGCCGGCAGCCGCTGCTTCAGCCCGGCGAGCACCCGGTCGAGGCTCTTTGCCACGTCCAATTGGGCAGAATCGACCTGGAGGGCGCCCGATGCGGTCAGCGCTTTAAGCTGTTCGCAGACGCTGAGCGCATAATCCGGCATTGGTTGCATGAGCGCATATCCGCCTGTCAGTCAATGGCGCTGACCCGCCGGTTCGTTTACCACGCCAGTTAGTTTACCGACTGAGGCTGATCGACTGGCCCGTGCTCGTCTGTCCCTGGAAGCGGTTGTCGGCCGTCTTGTAGACGCTGCCGAGCTGGTTGCCCGAGCGGTCCTTGAGCAGCACCTGCTTGCCGGCGACCTCCCAGGAGCCCATCGCCGTCAGCTCGCCGACGCAGCCACGCGTGCCGCCGCGCGAACCGCTGCCGAGATTGGTGAGCGTCAGGAACATGTCGCAGCTGCCGTTGACACGCCAGCTTCCAACCATCGATTCCTTGGTGATATCGAGCGCATTCGCCGCCATTGCGCCAGGCTGAGCGCCCGGCATCGGCGACGCCGACGCTGGTGCGGCCGGAAACTGCGAGCTGCCGGTCGGCGGCGGAAGCTGCCCGCCCTGTACGGAGGGCACCGGTTGCGCCGTCAACGGCGTCGGCACCGAGTTTGAGCTGGAGTTGTAATTATATGCCGTCCGATCACAACCGGCTAGCGCGAGAGCCACCACCAGACCTGTCATCGCATATCGCAACTGCATCATCATACTCCTGAATTCGGCCATCGCCGCAGAGAAACGGGCGTGAGACAAGTCCGATTATCGTAATTCGCTTTGGTTAATCAAGTCGGGCGGCATAAATTGCCCGCGACAACACCTAACCGAAAAACGATACAGTTCAACTGTCCCGCTGCAAAACTTCCTGCACATAGAATTTGTCAGCAAGGTGTTGCCCGCGTTCATCTCTGTCAGGATCCCTGTCGAACTCGCGCAATGTCTCGGAATAGCGCTCCAGTGCACCCTGCAGGAACACTTGCACCAGTGCCGGTGGCAGGCCCACACCCATTTCGCGCGTCTGCTTCTTGACATGCACGAGATCGAGTATCGCCGCCCGAAGTTCCGGCGCGATGGAGATCGTCTCAAGGCATTCCAGCATATTCATCGGCGGCAGCACGCGATATGAACGCTGCCGCATCCATTCGAGCGCGATAGCCGGACGCAGGGCATAGAGCAGCGTCTTCAGCTTGATCACGTCTTCGCCATGGCTTTGAAAATGCCGCCGCATAAGTCCGACATAATGCGCAGCGACCTTCTCCGGCACCATGACGTGATCAAGAAACGCGCCGAGACGGGAGCGAAAACCAGCTTCCTCTTCGTAGGCGATCGGCGATTTCAGCCATTCAACCACCACGGCGTTTCCCTTGAGCGCGAGCCGCAACGCCTTTCTGAGATCCCAGCCGCCTGTATCGATATCGCCAATGATCGGGAACTCGATGACATCGCGCGCCGAAACAAGAGCAAGATGATGTTCGACGGGACGGATGTAGACAAAGCGACAATCATAATCGCTGTCGGGAGATGGAAAGCCCCAGGCGCGGCTGCCACTTTCGATCGCAAAACCGATGCGGATGCCCTGTTCGCGCACCGAGGCAAGCCGCGACCTGATCTCTGTGACGGCTTCGGGATCGAAGCCGTCGATTCCGCCATCGGTATGCATGCTGATCAAACCCGGCGCTCGACCATCATCTTCTTGATTTCGGCGATTGCCTTGGCCGGGTTAAGACCCTTTGGACAAGTCTGCGCACAGTTCATGATCGTGTGGCAGCGATAGAGACGGAACGGATCCTCCAGATTGTCGAGGCGCTCGCCGGTCGCCTCGTCTCTGGAATCGATCAGCCAGCGATAGGCCTGCAGCAGAACGGCCGGACCGAGATAGCGGTCGCCGTTCCACCAGTAGCTCGGACAGGAGGTCGAGCAGCAGGCGCAGAGGATGCATTCATAAAGGCCGTCGAGCTTCTGCCGGTCCTCGTGGCTCTGCTTCCACTCCTTGGCCGGCGCCGGCGACACCGTCTTCAGCCATGGCTCGATCGAACGATGCTGGGCATAGAAGTTGGTGAGGTCCGGAACCAGATCCTTGACGACGGGCAGATGCGGCAGCGGATAGATCTTCACCGCACCCTTGATATCGTCGAGGCCCTTGGTGCAGGCGAGCGTGTTCGTGCCATCGATATTCATCGCGCAGGAGCCGCAAATGCCCTCGCGACAGGAGCGGCGCAGCGTCAGCGTCGGGTCGATCTTGTTCTTGATGTAGAGCAGACCGTCGAGCACCATCGGCCCGCAATCGTCGACATCGATGTAGAAGGTATCGATCGACGGGTTCTGACCATCGTCCGGGCTCCAGCGGTAGACGCGGAATTCGCGGGTGTTCTTGGCACCCGCCGGCTTCGGCCAGACCTTGCCTTCGCGCATCTGAGAATTCTTGGGGAGAGCGAGTTCAACCATGTCCGGTTCCTCTTGAGATCAGTACACGCGAGCCTTCGGCTCGATCTTATGCGGATCGATGCCTTCCGCGATCAGCTCGGTGTGGACCGGCCGGTAATCGAGTTTGACGTCGCCTGCCTCGTTCACCCAGGCGAGCGTGTGTTTGCGCCAGTTGACGTCGTCGCGGCCGGCGAATGCACCCTCGGCATAGTCCTCGCGGGCATGCGAACCGCGGCTCTCCTTGCGGGCCTCAGCGCCGTAGATCGTCGTGATGGCGTTGGCCATCAGGTTCTGCAGCTCAAGCGTCTCCACGAGGTCGGAGTTCCAGATCATCGAGCGGTCCGTGACCTTGATGTCCTTCATCTCGCCCCAGATTGCCGAGATACGCCGGCAACCGGATTCCAGCGATTCCTGCGTGCGGAAGACGGCGGCGTCTTCCTGCATGGCACGCTGCATCTTCTCGCGCAGTTCTGCCGTCGGCGTGCCGCCGCTGGCGTGGCGCAGACCGTCGAAACGGTCCATGATCTTGTCGCAGGCGGCGACATTGAGATGCGGGATCGGCGCCGCGCGGTCGATCACCTCGCCGGCGCGGATCGCCGCGGCGCGGCCGAAGACCACCAGGTCGATCAGCGAGTTGGAGCCGAGGCGGTTGGCGCCGTGCACCGAGGCGCAGCCGGCTTCACCCACAGCCATCAGGCCGGGGATGATCCGTTCAGGATTGGCGCCGTCGGCGTTCAGCACTTCGCCCCAATAATTCGTGGGAATGCCGCCCATATTGTAGTGAACGGTCGGCAGAACCGGGATCGGCTCGTGCGTGACGTCGACGCCGGCGAAGATCTTGGCGCTCTCGGAAATCCCCGGCAGGCGTTCATGAAGAACGGCCGGATCGAGATGGTCGAGATGCAGGAAGATGTGGTCCTTCGCCTTGCCGACACCGCGGCCCTCGCGGATCTCAAGCGTCATGCAGCGCGAAACGACGTCGCGCGAGGCAAGGTCCTTGGCCGAAGGCGCGTACCGCTCCATGAAGCGCTCGCCCTCGGAGTTGACGAGGTAACCGCCTTCGCCGCGCGCGCCTTCGGTGATCAGACAGCCCGAACCGTAGATGCCGGTCGGGTGGAACTGAACGAATTCCATGTCCTGCAGCGGCAGGCCGGCACGCGCCACCATGCCGCCGCCGTCGCCGGTGCAGGTATGGGCCGATGTTGCCGAGAAATAGGCGCGGCCGTAGCCGCCGGTCGCCAGCACCACCATCTTGGCGGCGAAGCGATGGATCGTGCCGTCGTCGAGGCACCAGGCGACGACGCCGGTGCAGCGGCTGCCGTCTTCCGACATGATCAGGTCTAGCGCGAAATACTCGATGAAGAATTCGGCATTGTTGCGCAGCGACTGGCCGTAGAGCGTATGCAGGATGGCGTGGCCGGTGCGGTCGGCAACGGCGCAGGTGCGCTGGACCGGCGGGCCTTCGCCGTAATTCTGCATATGGCCGCCGAACGGGCGCTGATAGATCTTGCCTTCCTCGTTGCGCGAGAACGGCACGCCGTAATGCTCGAGCTCATAGACCGCCTTCGGCGCTTCCATGGTGAGATACTGCATGGCGTCGACGTCGCCGAGCCAATCGGAACCCTTGACTGTATCGTAGAGGTGCCACTGCCAGCTATCCGGCGTCATGTTGCGCAGCGAAGCGGCGATGCCGCCCTGGGCCGCGACCGTATGCGAGCGGGTCGGGAATACCTTGGTGATGCAGGCCGTGCGGAAACCCTGCTCTGCCATGCCGAGCGTGGCACGCAGCCCGGCGCCGCCGGCGCCGACGACGATCACGTCGTAGGAGTGATCGACATACTTGTAGGCCTTGCCGTTCTGGGCGGGTGAAGTCGGTGCCATGTCAGCTTATCCTACGAATGCGATTTTCAGAATGGCGAAGAGACAGAGGCCGGCGATCACGATCGCAAAGAACGTGTTCAGCATCAGCAGAGCGATCTTGCCGAACTCGCCATGCACGTAGTCCTCGATGATGACCTGCATGCCGAGCTTCATATGGATGACGCCAGATATTACCATCAGGCCCATGACGACCGCGACAAACGGGTTCGACAGCGCGCGAACCACATCCGCATAGGGCGCGCCGGCATAGGCGATCATGAAGATGACGAAGAAGAGGATCAACGGAATATTGGAGACTGCGGTCAGCCGCTGACGCCAGAAATGGCCCGTGCCGTCCTTGGCGGAGCCGAGCCCGCGAACCTTGCCGAGGGGGGTGCGCATATCCATGAGAGGACCTTCAGAAGCGAATGAGGAAGCCGATCACCCAGACCAGCACGGTCAGACAGAGCGACCCGATGATGTTGGCGATGGCGAGCTTGGTCGAGAATTCTTTCTCGAGGCCGTAGCCGAGATCCCACATGAGATGGCGGAAGCCGCCGAGCATGTGGTGCAGCAGCGCCCAGGTGTAGCCGAGAAGCACGAGCTTGCCGAGAAGGCTGCCGAGCACCCAGTTGGCCCAGTCGTAGGAGCCCTGGCCGCTTGCCGCCGCTATCAGCCACCAGGCGACGAGCAGCGTGCCGACGTAGAGCGCGCTACCGGTGATACGGTGAACGATGGACATGACCATGGTGGGGATAGGTTTGTAAATCTGCAGATGCGGCGATAGGGGCCGGTTATTTGTCACATTCGCCATCAGAACCTCGCGGCGGCTTCTCTGCGCTCCCGGATTTCGGAGCATGCTCAGTCAACCACACGAATGACAAAATTCTCTGTGTGCGTTGCATCAATTGCGACGTTTAATCACCGGGAACGCCGACGACAAGCACAATCGCTGTCTGCTTTTAATTTAATCGATTCGCGTTACCGGGAAGTTTGCAGGCTAAAGAAACTGGTCTTTTCCGCTCAAATTTTGTGCCGGTTGTCCGACCTGAATGGACAAGCTCCGGCTTTTGGCGCAATCTGGCGTTAACGATTTGTTAGGGATCGGAATTCCGGAGGCCGGCCACCCATGTTTCGCAGTCTGTCCGCAGTCGCCCTGCTTGCCCTGTCCGCGCTTGCTGCACTTCCCGCCGAAGCCGGTGACCGCCGCGACGATCATCGCTTTCGCGGCCACCGTCACGATTTCCACGGTGGATTACTCCTCGGCGAACGTATCGGCTGGCGCGATCGCGGCATCCGTTTCGATAACGCCTATCGATATCGGAACCGCAAAGAACGGATGCCGTTCCTGAAACAGTTTTCATCGCCGGCGACCAATCGCTTCGCCCGCAGCAATCTGATCGTCGTCGTGCCGCAGGCGCAGGGTGACGGCGGCGGCACCTATGCCGGCTCTTCTTACGTCTATCAGGTTGATGGCGGAACCTATGTCGGCGGCGACGGCTATGGCTTCTATCCCACAGCACGGCCTGAGCAACTGGCACCGAAGGCGAAAGTCATCGATATCGCGGTGCAGGACGATCCCTGCGCCTACGAGGCCAATGTCTGTGTCATCCGACCTTAGCGCATGATGCCAAAAGTGCGGGATTCCGCTCGGCTTCGCTGACAAGAGTATGAAGATGACGAGCGCAGGTGGCTCAAATTTGCCCGGCCCTACTCTTTCGCGACGCGGCTACGTCAATACGGATGGCGCACATCGGCGGCAGATTCTTGTCCTCGAACGTCGCCCGCCGTGGCGTTCCGCTATCCGGCATCCAAGCATCCCAAGCTCTGTTCATTTCCTCGAATGAGGCAAGGTCCCTGAGCCAGATGTTGACGAGAATGATCTCTGACTTGTCGGTGCCTTCGCGCAGCAGCATGTCATCGATGCGCTCCAGTATTTCGTTGGTCTGCGCTGTGACGCTTGCTCCCCTCGTCAGGTTTGCGACCTGGCCGGGCAGATAGGCGGCATCTGCGAGGAGAGTTTCGTCAACTTTGGCTTGCCCCATCATTCGCAGGCTTCCATGTATGCTTGAGATTGGGCCGTCGACCCTTCATGGATCACTGTGGGGCTTCGCTCGCCGTTCCGGTAGGAGGAATTAAATTGACCCGATATAATGGAAGCTGAACGCTCCCAGAAGGAGTTGGAGCAGGATATCGTCCGAAAACCGATCACACTTTTCGGCATCATGCTCTAGCTGGACAATATGGCCGTATGCCGCGAAATGAAGTCCACAAGATAGCGCGCGCCTTCGGCCGTCTCGGACTGAGCATACAGACCGATCTCGATGCGCACCGGACCGGGCAGGTCCGCCGATCGGTCAAGCGTCCGGCAGCCCTCCGGTTTCGTGTTGAGCATCATTGGCGCGATGCCGATACCGACGCGAACCGCGGTCGCCATGGCCACCAGCGTCGATGCAACGCACGCCGTCTTCCACTTGATGTTCCGCTGGGACAGGGCCGCAATCGTCGGAAGCGTCCAGGGACACTCCTCCTCGAACATGATGATGGGAAGCGGCTTTTCCGTATCCGCCACAAAGTCGGATCTGACCGTCCACATCAGATATTCGGTCCAGATCAGGGTCGGTTTTCGCGCGAGGCAGGTGATGTCGCAAACCACGAGATCGAGCTTCCTGTCTTCAAACAGGCTGGCGAGGCGACGATTCGGCTCGACGATGATGTCGATCTCGACCTTCGGGTTCTGGGCTCTGAAGGCACTAAGAATGTCGATCAGGTGGCCGGCTGCGAAGTCCTCGACGACGCCGAGGCGAATGCGGTCCTCGATCATCTTGCCTGTCAGTCTTTTCCCGACCTCGTCGCTGAGGGCGACCATTTCGCGGGCATAGGCCAGCATGATCTGCCCATGGCTCGTGAGTTCGAGGCCCTTTGACGAACGCGAAAACAGCGTAACGCCGACAAGCTCCTCCAGCTTGCGGATCTGCATGCTCACGGCCGCCTGCGTTCTGTTCAGCTTGACGGCTGCTCCATTGACGGTTCCGATTTCCGCGACGGTCAGAAATGCACGAAGCAGATAGGAATCAAGATCAAGCATCAGAAGCCGCATTCCATACTTTGTGGCGCTCGAGAGCCGAGGGCCTCTCTGCCCGTAAGTGGATATTGGACGAACCATGTCCTTCCGGCAACTGCCGACCCTTAGCCCGGGCGCAGTGCGAAGCTGCGCTCCATCAATGCCAGCTTATCGCGCAAAAAGAACGCATGCCTCGGGGGGAAAGGAAACGCTGATCTCCTGTCCGCGAGCGAAGGCTATGTCTGGACGGTTCGGGCAAGCCGAGACTATGCGGTCGCCAGTGGCGAGGTCCAGAACGACATGCCTGAAGGCACCGAGTGTCACGACGTCGGCAACGCGCCCGGGCATGGCTCCGGCAGCCGGAACACCGGACGATATCTCGATGCTTTCCGGCCTCACGCAAATCTCGGCGGCACCTGAAAGACTTCCCGTGGACGCGACCGGGAACTCCCAGCCGGATTCGGAGCGAAATTTGCCGGCCGTTCCGCCCGTGGCAGAGATCGAGCCATGAATCCAATTCGTCCGACCCATGAAATCCGCGACGAAACGCGAGTCTGGACGCCAATACACGTCATCCGGCTTGCCGGATTGCATGATTGTGCCACGGTTCATCACGAATATCCGCTCTCCCAGGCTCATCGCCTCCTCCTGGTAGTGGGTTACCACGATGGCGGTCGAGCCGACCGCGGCAAGCACATCCTTCAATTCAGTGCGCAGCTCATGGCGAAGTTTGGCGTCGAGGGCCGACAGCGGCTCATCCAGAAGAACGAGGCTTGGATGAGTGGCGAGCGCCCGCGCAAGCGCAACACGCTGCTGCTGACCGCCGCTCAACTGGTGCGGCCGCCGCTGTCCGAAACCGACGAGCCGGACGAGTTCAAGCATCTCGGCAATGCGGCGTGGTATTTGCCCCGGCGGATGGTTGCGATGGCGAAGTCCGTAGCCGATGTTCTGTTCGACGGTCATATGCGGGAAAAGAGCGTAGTGCTGGAACAGCAGCCCGACATTGCGCTCATAGGGTTTCAATCCGGCCATCGGCTCGCCGTCGATCAAGATCGAGCCTTTGTCGGGCCGCTCGAATCCGGCAATGAGCCGAAGAATAGTGGTCTTGCCGCAGCCGCTCGGCCCAAGCAGCGCGATTGTTTCACCTGGGTTCACCGAAAAGGAGATATTGCCAAGGGCGACAGTTCCGCCGAAGCGCTTGCTGACCCCTTGAAATTCCACGGCAGAATTCATCCTATTGTCCTCATGAACGAAACAAACCCTGACCGACGACGGTGTCGAAGCCGACGACGCGGTCCAGCACAACGATCAGCAACGCGGTGACGGCAATCAGGACCACGGCCGCCGCAGCGATCGTCAGATCGAAAGCCGCGCGCATGTTGCTGACCAGCGTAACAGGCAAGGTCGTTGCGGACGGATCGCTCAGGAAGAGACTGATCGATACGTCATCCATCGAAATTGCGAAGGCGAAGATCGCGCCGGTGACGACCCCCGTCCGCATCAGCGGCAGGGTAATGGTCCAGAAGGCCTGGCGCTCGGTGGCGCCGAGAACCATTGCGGCTTCCGTCAATCGTTGGTCGCTGCCGAGAAGGCTGGCGAGACTGGTCCTTATGCAATAGGGCAACGTCACGATCACGTGGCCGAGGAGCAGGCGCGCCATACCATTTGTGATACCGGCCTTGGAAAGGAAAAGCAGCAGGCCGAATCCAATCACGACGGGCGGGACGATGAGTGGCGAGAGGAAGGCCGAAGTCAGCGCTGCCTTTCCCGGAAAATTACCCCGGGCAAGACCGACAGCCGCCGCAGTTCCGATCGTGACGGACAGAACCGTCGTGAGTACCGCCAAGATGAAGCTGGTGCGCAGGCTGGCAAGGATATCCGCCTGGGAGACGAGCCGTTCGAACCAATGAAACGACAAGGCAGGTGGCGGCATCGGGCCAAGATAGGTCCTGGCGTCGAAAGCCATGACGCATGTTATCACCAACGGGATGGCGAGGAACGCCAATCCAAGGCCGATGACACCGTAGGCAAGGGAACCGGCGATCCGGTCTCCGGTTCTCGCTGCAAGAGACTGCATGCTCATCGGGAAACCCTCCGCGCCTGCGCAAACGTGATGACAGCGACGACCGCCAACGCCACGGCAAGCATGACGAGCGAGATCGCCGCGCCGCTCGGATAGTTGGCGATATCGCTGAACCGGGTGTAGATGACGTTCGACATGAAAAGCACCCGGCCCCTCCCGAGCACCATGGGAATGACGAAGGCGCTGATCGCGAAAGTCAGCGAGACAAGCGTGCTCGAGACCAGCGCCGGGACGCTCAGGGGAAGCGTGATCGACAGATGGGCTTTCCATCCCGGTGCGCCGAGCGACTGGGCTGCATCGAGCAGACGCGGATCGATCGATTGCATCGCGCCGATCAACGTCAGCGTTGCGACCGGTATGATCGAGTGAACCAGACCCGCAATAACGACGATATTGATATATTCGCGGCTGTTGGGCGAAAGGCCCAGTGTCAAGAGGAAGGGTCGGAGGATGCCGACCGACCCGAAGGTCAGTTCGATCGCGTACGTCTTGATCAGGACGCTGGAAAGAACGAGCGTAATCAAAAAGCCGAGGGTGAGCGTGCGCATCCGCGGCGAAATGCGCCGCACGATGAAATAGGCCAGCGGGAATGCCACAAGCTGGCCGATGATCGCGGCAACTCCACCGATCCAGAAGGTCGTCAGCAGAACGCTTGCAAACGCCTGGTTTGCAAGCTCGTAATAGTTCTGAACCGTTGCCGCGGCATTTTCCACGGAGCCGACGCGCCCCGGCGTAAACTCCTTCAAGCTTTCGATTGCCAGATTGATGAGCGGTGACAGAAAACCGAATGCGAACACCAGCAGGGCTGGCCCGAGCGTCAGGGCCGCATCGCCGCGATCCGGAATTGAAATGGCAACGGGTTGCCGCCTTACCTTGGTCATGATGAAACAGCCTTTTCCTCGCCCTTGCGGCCATGAGAAAGGGAGGTTGTCGAAGCCCGCGCCTACAACAACCTGCCGCGAGGTGTCTTAGAGCAACGGGGCGATATCTTGCTCCCAGCGCTTGGACCAGGCATCCTGCTGTTCGAGGACGACATTGTAGTCCGGCACATAGACGAAGCTCGAAAACTCGTCCGACGTGAAGGCGAGATGCTTGAGGTTGTCGGGCGTGACTGCCTTGCTGTTCAACGGCGCCTCGCCAGCCACCTTGGCGTAGAGCGAGTTCATGTCCGGGCTGATCGCGAAGTTGACGAAATCGAGCGTCGCCTTGGTGTTCGGTCTGTTCTTCAGGACGCCGAACCCGCTCTGGTAGAGGAAGGCTTTGAAGTTGCTGTCCTTGGTGAAACGCGTAACCGGGAAGTTTTTCGCCACCGCCGCCCAGCCGGGCTCGGCGAAGAAGCCGACGGAGGTCTCGCCAGACGTCAGCGAATTGGTGAAATCGATATCGGTGACGGCGACGCGGCCGATATTGCCGGATTTCGCCAATTCCTTCATGAGCTTCCACCCGGGTTCCATATTCGTTTCACTGCCGCCGGCGTGAAGGGCGAGCGCAACAATCTGGAGCATCATGCTCTGTGTCGGGCCCGGCCAGCAGATCGCGCCCTTGAGATCGGGGCTCAGCAGATCATCGATGGTCTTCACGGCGATCGGAGCCGTATCGGTTCGGGCGCCGAAATACATGCCGCCAACTGCGCGCGGGACCGCTTTGATATTGTCCTTGGCGTCACGAATGATGATTTTCTCGGGAATATTCGCGAGGTTGGGAACATCGGCAGGATTGATGGTCTCGAGCCAATCCTCCTTCACCATGCTGTTGAATGAGCCTTCCCAGCCGGCGACGTAGTCGTAGTCGACATTCGGCCAGACGGCCTTGATCTTTGGCAGGATCGCGCCCGCGCCACCCTGATGAAGAACCCAGTTGAATGTCGCGGCATTCTGGTCGGCGGCAATCTGCTTCATTGCTTCGACGACATCGCCGCCCCATTCGACGGCAGTGAGATTGCCGTTGCCGGCTGCGGCGGATCTCGCAAACCCGGTCATCGTGCCGGCAATCCCCGCGGCTGCGGCGGATCCGAGGAAGCGGCGGCGTGTCATATCGTGCAACATCGTAGGTTCCCTTTGTTGTCGGCCCTCTGCCGGACCGTTCGCATCGGAGACTGCTTGGAGGTTGCCAGCCGCGGTAGTGGGAAAATTCTCGCCGGGTTATAAAGTTTTCTGAACGCACCGATGGTCGCGCTACCCGCATCGCGGAGCCTCGGCGGATCCAAGCTATCAAGAATCGTTATATCTCCTCTCGAATTTTCGCGGTTCCAAGAGAAGTGGGCGGCGCCGATGATGACGGCAGCATCAATACCGTGGGAGCCTGCCTTGACCATTGACCGGGATTTTCTGGAAGACTTGAGAAAGCGCTTCGGCAGCGCTGCAGGCGGAGAGATGGAAGATCCGCACTTCCGCGCGGTGGCGGCGAGCGTATTCAAGGACGGCGACAGCCGCAAATGGCCCTTCGCCGATCCTGCCACCTTTCTGGATGCCCGTTTCATCGAGAACGGCTTGCGGCCCGAGGTGCTTGAGGCGCTTGACGTGGCTTTGATCGGAGTGCCGATGGACCTCGGCGTCACCAATCGCGCCGGCGCACGGCTGGGGCCGCGGGCCGTCCGGGCGATCGAGCGTATCGGTCCCTACGAACATGTTCTGCGTGTCGCGCCGATGGGAGGGCTAAAGGTCGCCGATGTCGGCGACGTGCCGATGCGCAGCCGGTTCGGTCTGGCCGAATGCCATGCCGACATCGAGGCCTGCTACCGGATGATCGCGGCAACCGGGGTCATCCCGCTGTCGGTCGGCGGCGACCATTCGATCTCCGGTGCCATCCTCAAGGGCCTGGCGGCCAGCCAGCCGGTCGGCATGATCCACATCGACGCTCATTGCGACACCGCCGGTCCCTATGAGGGCTCCAAGTTCCATCACGGCGCGCCCTTCCGCGAGGCGGTTTTGGCCGGCGTTCTCGATCCGAAGCGTACGATCCAGATCGGCATCCGCGGCGGCGGCGAATATCTCTGGGAGTTCTCCTTTGCCTCCGGCATGACCGTCATCCACGCCGAAGAGGTAGCGGAGATGGGCCTCAAGGGGGTGATCGCAAAGGCTCTGGAGGTTGTCGGCGCCGGTCCGACCTATCTCAGTTTCGACGTGGACAGCCTCGATCCGGCCTTCGCTCCGGGAACCGGCACGCCAGAAGTCGGCGGGCTTCAGCCGAGGGAGGCTCTGACCCTGCTGCGCGGCATCAAGGGCATCAACCTCGTCGGCGGCGACGTCGTCGAAATCGCACCGCAATACGACAACACCACCAATACCGCGCAGATCGCCGCGCAGGTCCTGTTCGAACTCCTGTGCCTCGCGATGTTCAGTCCCGCGGTCAGGACCAAGGTGACCTGAGAACCAGCTCCAACCGGCAGCGCGCCTCATGCCCGCTGCCATCCATCACCTGTCGCACAACACGTCTCAAAAAGGGGAACGACATGACTGCTCTTATGAAATTGCGCTACACCGCCACTGCGGCAATTGCCGTGTTCGGCATCCTGGCGGGGGCCGCTCAGGCCGACGAACTTGCCGATATCAAAGCCGCAGGCGAGATCAACATCGGCATCTTCTCCGATTTCCCGCCCTTCTCTTCGGCAAGCGCCGATATGAGCATCAAGGGCTATGACGTCGAGGTCGCCCAGAAGATCGCCGACGGGCTCGGCGTGAAACTCAATCTCGTCAGCGTTACTGGCCAGAACAGGATCGCCTACCTGAACGACGACCGCGTCGACCTGCTGATGAGCGTCGGCTATTCGAAGGAGCGCGCCGAGGTTATCGATTATGCCGCCCCGTACGCCCCTTACTATATTGCCGTCATCGGTCCGGCTGCGCTGAAGGTGAGCGGCAAGGAAGACCTCGCCGACAAGTCAATTGCCGTCAATCGTGGGACGCTCGAAGACACGTCGCTGACGGCTGTCGCCCCCGGCTCGGCTGCGATCCAGCGTTTCGAGAACTACAATTCGGTCATCCAGGCCTTCATATCCGGCCAGACCCAGTTGATGGTCGTTGGCAACGATGTCGGCGCGCAGGTTCTGGCACGACAGGAAGCCCTGAAGCCGGAGCAGAAGTTCCAGCTCCTCAGTTCCCCCTCGCACATCGCGCTCCGCAAGGGCGAGGAAGGCCTGAAGAAGGCTGTCAATGACAGCGTCGCCGCAATGATCGCCGACGGTTCGCTCGACGCAGGCTCGAAGAGCTGGCTGAAAGCGCCGCTCAACCCTGAGAACCTGAAGGACTGACGGGCACGGCCTCCCACTCACCAGAGCATGATGCCGAAAACCGCAAGCGATTGCGGTGGCATCATGCTCCAATTCTTTGCTTGAGAGGCGGACCCAGATTTCCGGGGCGGCCCGGCCTAGATCATCCGGCTCCAAAGGACATGCGATGAGATACAGCCTCGATTTCAATTGGCTTTGGGACGGGATGGCAGCTCTGGCTTATGGCGCAGGCACGACGCTTGCCCTGACGGCCTCCACATCGGTCCTTGGTATCGTCCTCAGCATTCTCGGCGCGGCCGCGCGCCGGGGACCTTATCCGTGGTTGCGCAAGGTCGTCGGCCTCTATGTGGAAATCATGCGCAATACGCCATTCCTGGTGCAGTTGTTCTTCATCTTCTTTGGCTTGCCCAGCCTCGGCATTCGCCTCGATCCGATCACCGCCGCAGTCCTTGCCATGACCCTCAACATGGCGGCCTACACGATCGAGGTGGTCGGGGCCGGGCTCGATGCCATACCGAGAGGCCAGAAGGAGGCGGCGCAGGCACTCGGCCTAAGGCCCCGGCTGGTGTTTTTCAAGATCATCCTGCCGCAAGCGGTCGCCATCATTTTTCCGGCGCTGACGAGCCAGATCATCATCATGATGCTGGAATCGGCGGTGGTTTCGCAAATATCCGTCCGCGAACTGGCGCAGGAGGCCGATCTGCTTCAGTCGCGCACCTTCCGCTCCTTTGAGACCTATCTGGTGGAGACGCTGATCTACCTTTCGATGTCCGCCGCACTTCGCCGGCTCCTCGTCGCAGGGAAACGCCGTTTTCTGGGAGCCGGTCTGGCATGATTGAGTTCACCTTCTGGGACATTCTGCGCAATCTTGTCTTCGCGACACGCTGGACCCTTATGCTTTCGCTCGCAGCCTTTGCCGGCGGCGCCATCTTTGGCCTGGCGATCCTGTCTGCACGGATATCGAAAACACGCTGGCCGCGCAGCTTCGCGTCCGGCTACATTGCCCTGTTTCAGGGAACGCCGCTCCTCATGCAGCTCTTTCTGATGTTCTTCGGCCTGCCGATGCTCGGTTTCCGGATCGAGTCATGGACCGCCGCCGTCTGCGGCCTGACGTTCTATGCCAGCGCTTATCTTGCGGAAATCTGGCGGAGCGGCGTCGAGGCGGTGCCGCGCGGGCAATGGGACGCCGCAGCCAGCCTGGGCTTGCATCGTCTCCTCGAACTTCGCCTCGTCATCCTGCCACAGGCTTTCCGCATCACCCGCGCGCCGACCGTCGGGTTCTTGGTCCAGTTGATCAAGAGCACCGCACTGGCCTCGATCCTCGGCTTCGACGAGCTGCTGAAAACCGCAAACGCCATCAACAACGCGACCTTCGAACCTTTCAAGGTCTACGGTCTCGTCGCGGTGATCTTCTTCGCCCTGTGCTATCCGCTGACGCAATACGCCAGAATTCTGGAGAAGAAAGCGGCGTTTGGCTGAGTGGTGTTCAGTGCTTTGCATTCCCCAAAAGGCCGATGCCGGTTGAAAAGCCGGTGCGCCGCGCAGCGGCGACGCGGCTCTCGTCCAATCACACAGAACTCGCCTTATCCCGCCGTTAGAACTTCCTGAGAGATCGCTTCAATGACCGACACACAAATCCGTATTCTCGATGCCCGCACAACGGGCGAGCTTCTGCCTTTCGGCGCGCTGGTCGCGACCTTGCGGCAAGCATTTGCCGAAGGCTGTGTCGTGCCGGTACGGCATCACCACACGATAGCGAACAGCGGTGAGCCGGATGCGACGCTGCTTCTGATGCCGGCCTGGCATGAAACGCACCGGTCAGAGCGCTACCTTGGCATCAAGATCGTCACCGTCTTTCCCGGCAACACGCTGCTCGGCATTCCCGGTTTGACCTCGACTTACATGCTCTACGATGGCCGGACCGGGATGCAGCTTGCGCTCCTTGACGGAAACACCATCACCACGCGCCGCACGGTAGCGGCATCGGCCCTTGCCGCGGATTATCTTGCCCGAAAGGACGCAAGCCGTCTGCTGGTAATCGGCGCAGGCCGCGTCGCGAGCCTCATACCTGATGCCTATCGCACTGTCCGGCCGATCGCGCATGTCGATATCTGGGATATCGATCCCGCCAGCGCCGAACGGCTGGCGCAGAACCTCCGGCAACAGGGGCTTCAGGCCGCTGCCGTCACGGATCTGGAAGCAGCAGTGCGGCAAGCCGATATCGTCAGCGCGGCGACGCTGGCGACAGCACCGCTTATCCGCGGCGAATGGCTGCGGCCGGGCACCCATGTCGACCTGATCGGCGGCTTCACCCCGGCAATGCGCGAGGCCGATGACGAGGCGCTTCGGCGTTCCTCGGTCTATAGCGACACGCACGAAGCCCTTCACGAAGCGGGCGATCTGGTCCAGCCGATCAGGGCCGGCGTCATTGCTGCAGATGCGGTGCGTGCGACACTTGACGAACTGTGCCGCCGGAATGTTCCAGCGCGGACGTCAAACGATGAGATCACGCTCTACAAGGCCGTCGGAACGGCATTGGCTGATCTTGCCGCCGCAACGATGGTGTATGAGGCCGCCTTGATCGCCGGCTGACGTCTTTTGGTCCGGGCGATTGCGAATGATCGAATCCTGAATGTCGATCGAACTTAGGAAGCGAACCGCCACACTGTCGTCTTCTTGATTTCGCTGTCCTCCAGCGCCCGCGTTACCGGCACCTCATAAACCGCGCAGAATTGCAACCGATCCCGCGGCAGGTAACTGCGTCCGGGGTCTCCGATCAGCACCCGATTGCCGTCGGCTGCCAGCTTGGCGAACCAGGGAACGAGCGCATCGGCGAAAGCGCGATCGTAGAAGACGTCGCCGGCAAGTACGATATCCGCATCGACCGCCTTCCCGATCAGATCGGCGCCGATAAATCCGAGCGAGACGCGATTCGCCTCGGCATTCAACCGGACTGCCGCCTCCGCCCAGGGATCGATATCGCCAGCCATGACCTCCCGGGCACCGGCCATCACAGCCGCGATGCCGACAAGGCCGGAACCGCTGGCGAAATCGAGCACGCGCTTGCCGCGCACGGTCTCGGGATGATCGAGGATGTAGCGCGCCAGTCCCTGGCCGCCCGCCCAGGCAAAAGCCCAGAAGGGCGGCGGCAGGCCGATCGCCTCCAGTTCCCCCTCCGTCTTCAGCCAGAGCTCATGCGCCTCGCTCGCCAGATAGAGCGAAATCTCCGGCACATGCGGCGGCGGCATCAGGCTGGTATTGGCGCGGATGAAAGCTTCGGGATCGGTCTTCAACGCGGCGGATTGTCCAGCCCGCCCATCCGGCAGACTTCGAGATATTCTTCCTCGGTGACCGGCTGCACCGAAAGCCGCATCGAGGTGACGAGCGCCATCTTGGCGAGCTTCTCGCTCGCCTTGACGTCCTTCAACGTCACTGGCTTCGGCACGTCCATGACGGCGCGGATATCGACGCAATCCCACTTCGGATCGCCCTTGGCGGAAGAATCGGGATGCGACAGGGCGCAGACTTCGACGATGCCGACGATCTCCAGCCCGTCATTGGAATGATAGAAGAAGCCTTTGTCGCCGATCTGCATCGCCCGCATATTGTTGCGCGCCAGATAGTTGCGGACGCCGGTCCATTCCGTGCCCTTTTCGCCGGCAGCCTTCTGCTGCTCCCAGGACCAGGAGGCGGGTTCGGATTTATAGAGCCAGTGCGCCATGTCACGCCTCCGGTTTGTTGAACACCCAGTTGTAGGCCTTGACGTCGACGCTTTCGAATAGTCCGGCTTTGGCGTAAGGGTCGGCATCGGCAAGCGCAAGCGCCGCCTCTTTCGACTCCGCTTCGACGACGATCAGGCTGCCGCAGGGTTTGCCGTCGTCATCGAGAAACGGGCCGGCGATCTTCAGCGTGCCCTCGGCATTCAGCTTGTTCAGATGCTCGATATGCGTCGGGCGCGTATCCATGCGCACGTTCAGGTGTCCCGGTTTGTCCTTGCAGAGAAGGGCGAAAAGCATGTCTGTCTCCTATTCGGTGGTGATCGGACGCGTCATCAGCTGCTCTATCGCCTCTGATATATCGAGCTTGCCGTCGATGATGGCGGAAACGGCATCGGTGATCGGCATGCTGACCTTCAATTCCGCCGCAAGCCGCGAGGCAACGGAGGCAGCAAACGCGCCTTCCACCAGCGCGCCATGCAGGGGATCGGTCTTTTCGCCGCGCCCGAGTGCGATGCCGAAGCGCAGGTTTCGCGATTGATGGCTCGTCGCCGTCAGCACCAGATCGCCGAGGCCGGAAAGCCCGCGCACAGTGTCCGCCTGCCCGCCCTTGGCGACGACGAAACGCGACATTTCCGCAAGCCCGCGCGCAATCAGCGCCGCACGGGCGGAATCGCCGATGCCGCGGCCTTCGACAATGCCGCAGGCGATCGCCAGCACATTCTTCAGCGCGCCGCCAAGCTGCACGCCGATCCGGTCGTTGGAAGCGTAGAGCCGGAAGGTCCTGCCCGATATGGCCTGAGCGAGGCGCTCCGCGGTCTCCATGTCGGCTGCCGCAATCGCCATCGCCGTCGGCAAGCCTTTCGCGATATCGGCGGCAAAACCGGGACCGGAGAGCACCGCGACGGAATGATCCGGCAGTTCCCGTTCCAGCATGTCGGTCAAAAGATTGCCCGTCGCCCGCTCGATGCCCTTGGCGCAGGTAACAATCACGGCGTCCTTGGAAAGATAAGGTCCGTATTGCCGTGCCGCATCGGCCTGCGCCTGCGACGGCATCGCAAAAAGCACGATGGAGGCACCAGTGATTGCATCCGCCTCGGCGGAAAATTCCAGCGTATCGGGCAGGAGAATGCCGGGCAGCGCCGCATCATGCAGCCGTTCGGCCTTCAGATCGGCAATCAGTGACGGATCGCGCCCGACGAGTGTCACGGCGCTGCGGCCGGCAAGGGCGATGACGGCCGCAAGCGCCGTGCCGAAAGCCCCCGATCCGACGACGGCGATGTTTTCGCTCATGCCTTGGCCCCTCGTTTTCCGAAACCGATCAGCGTTTCCGCATTGAAATCGAGCGGCCAGCGCGAGCGCGGCTGGACGTCGAGCGTATCCGGTGCGGCACCGGTCGCCATCCGCTCCAGTCCCGCCCAGGCGATCATCACGGCATTGTCGGTGCAGAGGTGCAGCGGCGGCGCAATGAAGCGGAAACCGTTCTTGTCGCACAGCGCCTGCAGCGTGCCGCGCAGTTCGAGATTGGCGGCGACACCGCCGGCAACGACCAGCGCCGGCTTTTCGCCAGTCGCTGGGCCAGGCGCTGGGAATGTCGCAGGAAATTCGGTCTTGAACCGCTGCAGGCCACGGCCGATGCGGTCTTTCAGCGTCCGCGAAACCGCCTTCTGGAACGAGGCGCAAATGTCAGCCACATCCTGATCGCTGAGCGGCGCGATATCCTGCGCCGCCTGCCGCACCGCCGTCTTCAGGCCGGAGAAGGAGAAATCGAGCCGTGCCTCGCCGACCAGCGGCCGCGGAAAGTCGAAGCGACCGGGATTGCCGTCCCGCGCCATCCGCTCCACCGCCGGGCCGCCGGGATAGGGCAGGCCGAGCAGCTTTGCCGTCTTGTCGAAGGCTTCGCCAAGTGCATCGTCGATCGTCGTGCCCCAGCGCTCATACTGCCCGACGCCCCGCACCAGGATGAGCTGGGTATGCCCGCCGGAGACGAGCAGCATCAGATAGGGAAAGGAGAGCCCGTCCGTCAGCCGCGCCGTCAGTGCATGGCCTTCGAGATGGTTGATCGCATAGAGCGGCTTGCCGGCGGCTCTGGCGATCGCCTTGCCGGTCATCAGCCCCACCAGCAACCCGCCGATCAGCCCCGGCCCCGACGTGGCGGCGATGGCGTCGACATCGTTGAGCGACACATTGGCGCGCTTCAGCGCCTCCTCGATCAGCTCGTCCAGCGCTTCGACATGGGCGCGGGCGGCGATCTCAGGCACCACGCCGCCATAGGCGCTATGCTCGTCGAGTTGGGAAAGCACGACATCCGACAGCACGTTGGAATGCCCCTCCGCATCGCGCTCGACGACCGCCGCGGCGGTCTCGTCGCAGCTCGTTTCGATGCCAAGGATGCGCAGAAAGGGAACCATAAGGCCTGTTCGTTGATTGCGATGGGATGGAAACCCGTTTACGAGAACTCCGGTAACAACGGAATAGAGCCGATGCAAACAAAACCTTTCCGGATCGGCACGCGCGGCAGCCCGCTGGCGCTTGCCCAGGCGCATGAGGCCCGCGACAGGCTGATGGCGGCGCATCATCTGCCCGAGGACATGTTCGAGATCGTCGTTCTCTCGACCAAGGGCGACCGCATCACCGACCGGTCGCTGGCCGAGATCGGCGGCAAGGGCCTGTTCACCGAAGAGCTTGAACAGAAGCTTACCGCCGGCGAGCTCGATTTCGCCGTGCATTCCACCAAGGACATGGCGACGAAGCTGCCCGAAGGGCTTTATCTCTCCGCCTACCTGCCGCGTGAAGATATCCGCGACGCCGTCATCGGCCGCACCGCGCGCAAACTGATCGACCTGCCGCATGGCGCAACCGTCGGCTCTTCCTCGCTCCGCCGGCAGGCGCTGATCCGTCGCATGCGGCCGGATATCAACGTCGTCACCTTCCGCGGCCTGGTCGAAACGCGCCTGCGCAAGCTCGAGGAGGGCGAGGTGGATGCGACCCTGCTGGCGCTTGCCGGCCTGAAACGCCTCGGCAAGGTCGATGTGCTGACCGATATCCTTGATCCCGACACCTTCCCGCCAGCGCCGGCGCAGGGAGCGATCTGCATCGAAAGCCGCATCGGCGATACGGGGATTGACGATCTGCTGGCGCCGGTCAACGATATCGCGACCTTCGACACCGTCTCCTGCGAACGCGCCTTCCTCGCCGCACTCGACGGCTCCTGCCGCACGCCGATCGGCGGTTATGCCGTCTGCGAAGGCGACCTGATCCGGTTCTCCGGCCTCATCATCACTCCCGACGGCCGCAGCCAGCATGCGGTGACGACCGACGGCCACCGCCGCGATGCGGCAGCGCTCGGCACCCGCGCCGGCCAGGACGTGCGCGCAAGGGCCGGCAGCGCCTTTTTCGACGACTGGCACTGAAGCGGCGATGCGTGTGCTCGTCACCCGCCCCGCGCACTCGGCGACTAGAACCGCACAACGATTACGCGATTTGGGCCACGAGCCCTTGCTGCTGCCGCTGCGTCAGCCGCTGCACGACAGCGCTGCTGCCGCAGGCGCGCTTGCAGCCACCAGGGGCGCAATCGCGGTGACGAGCGCCGAAGCCATCAGGGTCCTCTCCGCACTCGGCGAAAAACTTCGTCCGCATCTCGCCCGCCCGCTTTTTGCGGTCGGCAAAACGACGGCGGAAGAGGCACGCAGCCTCGGCTTCCGATCCGTCGCTTCATCCCAGGGCAACGGCCGCGATCTCGCCGATCTCGTCGTGGCGGAGAATTCGGGCACGCTGCTCTACCTCGCTGGCACCCCGCGCGCCGAGACTTTTGAAGGAAGATTGCGCGAACTCGGCATCCATTTTTCCGTCACTGAATGCTACCGTATGCAACCGGCCGTCCCCGATCCCACCGAGATCGGCGCTATCTTCGCTAGCGGTTACCCGGACGCCATCCTCTTCTATTCCTGCCAGACGGCAGAGGATTTCTTTCGCGTGCCGGAACTGCGATCAGCCGTGCCGAAACACAGTGGAATCCGCCTTCTCTGTCTCAGCGAAGCGGTGGCGCAAGCCATACCGGCGGCTCTGAAAGAAAGCGTCGAGATTTCGCCGATGCCGGAAGAGAAAAGCCTTTTGTCGCTGCTTTGAGGCTTTAGAGCCTTTCCTGGTCAGCTTGAAGCATTCTGACCAGGAAAGGCTCTAACCACCCAAATTTGATCTAACCTCTTCCCTTAACTGGCATCACTGTCTAGTTTCGTTGCAATGCAGAGATAAAGAGGACCTCATGGTATCGGGAAACCCGCCACGCCATTCAAAGAGCGCCGACGAGCCGGTCACGATCGACCTCGATGCACAGGAATTCGCCTCTGCAGCCGATACCGAAAAACCGGTAGACAATGAAACTGGCGAGGCCGACGGCATCGCCGCCGCGGATGAGGGCCTGCCGCCCGAAACTGAGATTGCGCCGCATGCCGAAGATGAAGAGAAGCCTGTGACGGATGCGCCGGAGGAGGAACCGGCAGCTCCAGAACCTTCCTTCACCCCTCCTCCCGAACAGCCTGCGCCGAAGAGCGCCGGCACCTCCGGTCTCATTGCCGCCGGCATCGTCGGCGGCCTCGTGGCGCTGCTAGGCGCCGGCGCCATCCAGTATGCCGGTTACCTCCCTGGCTCCCCCACGCCGCAGACGACATCGCCGGAGACGGCCGATCTTGCCGGCCAGATCGACGGCCTGAAACAGACCGTCGCCAATCTTGCCGCCAATCCGGCGAGCGCGGATAACGGCGAGCTTGCGAAGCGCGTTGCTGCGCTGGAAGCGACTGCCAAGGCCCCCGCAGCCGGTGCGCCGGCCGATGCTGCCAATGTCGAGGCACTCAACCGGAAGATTGCGGAACTGACCGGTCAGGTCGACCAGCTGCGCTCGACACTTGCCCAGTCTTCCGAGCAGCAGACGACGAACGGCGCCGACATCGCCAAGCGCCTGGAAGAGGCCGAAAAGAAGCTGAACGAGCCGCGCGAGGACGTCGCCGTTGCCCGGGCGATCGCGGCGGCTGCCCTGAAGGCGGCGATTGATCGCGGTGGCCCTTTCCTGGCCGAACTCGACACCTTCGCCGGGGTCGCACCCGACGATCCAGCCGTCGCCGACCTTAGAACCTTTGCCGAGACCGGCATTCCCTCACGCACCGAGCTGGTGCGCGAGGTTCCCGATGTCGCCACCGCGATCGTCGAAGCCGTCAACCAGCCGGACCCGAACCAGAGCTGGTCGGATCGGCTGATGTCGAGCGCCAAGTCGCTGGTGAGCGTCCGCCCCGTCGGCAACATCGAGGGCGAAAGCGTCGAAGCCATTGCCGCCCGCATGGAGGAGAAGGTGAAGAGCGGCGACCTGCCAGGCGCCTCCGCCGAATGGAACAGCCTGCCCGCTTCCGGCAAGCAGGCGTCCGCCGCCTTCAAGCAATCGCTCGAAGCGCGCATCCGCGTCGAGGAACTGGTTGGCGGGGCGCTGTCGAAAGCGGTTTCCGGCACCGGCAAGGAAGGATAAGACCATGCTGATCCGCCTTGTCGTCTTCGCCATCTTCGTAATGCTTCTCGCCCTTGGCTTCGCCTGGCTCGCCGATCGTCCCGGCGACCTCTCGCTGATCTGGGAGGGCCAGATCTACCAGACGAAGCTGATCGTCGCCGCCAGCGCGATCATCGCTCTCATTGCCGCCGTGATGATCGCCTGGTGGTTCGTCCGTCTCGTCTGGACCTCGCCGCACTCGGTGACGCGTTATTTCCGCGCCCGCAAGCGGGACCGCGGTTATCAGGCGCTGTCGACCGGCCTGATCGCCGCCGGCGCCGGCAATGCCCTGCTTGCCCGCAAGATGGCGGCCCGCTCGCGCGGCCTCATCCGCGCCGATCAGGAGCCGTTGATCAACCTGCTCGAGGCTCAGGCCGCCCTGATCGAAGGCCGACATGACGAAGCGCGCGCCAAGTTCGAGGCCATGGCCAACGATCCCGAGACGCGCGAGCTCGGTCTGCGCGGCCTCTATCTGGAAGCCCGCCGTCTCGGCGCCAACGAGGCCGCCCGCCAATATGCCGAAAAGGCTGCCGACAACGCGCCCTATCTTCCCTGGGCCGCACAGGCGACGCTCGAATATCGCAGCCAGGCCGGCCGTTGGGACGATGCGATCCGCCTGCTCGAACAGCAGAAGGCCGCCCGCGTCGTCGAAAAGGCCGAAGCCAACCGTCTGCACGCCGTCCTCCTGACGGCACGCGCCGGCGAGAAGCTGGAAAGCAACCCGACCGGTGCCCGCGACGACGCCCTGCAGGCGCTGAAGCTTGCCGCCGATTTCATTCCGGCAGCCCTCATTGCCGCAAAGGCGCTGTTTCGCGAAGGCGGCGTGCGCAAGGCCGCCTCGATCCTCGAACAGGCATGGAAATCGGCACCTCATCCCGAGATCGGCCAAGCCTATGTCAGGGCCCGCAGCGGCGATTCCACGCTCGACCGGCTGAAGCGTGCCGAGCGGCTGGAAGGGCAGCGCCCCAACAATGTCGAATCCCTTCTCGTCGTCGCCCAGGCAGCCCTCGACGCGCAGGAATTCGCCAAGGCCCGCGCCAAGGCGGAGGCAGCGGCCCGCATGCAGCCGCGTGAAGCCGCCTACCTGCTTTTGGCCGACATCGAAGAAGCCGAGACCGGCGACCAGGGCCGCGTGCGCCACTGGCTGGCCCAGGCGCTCAAGGCGCCGCGCGATCCGGCTTGGGTGGCAGACGGCTTCGTCTCCGACAAGTGGCTGCCGGTATCGCCCGTGACCGGCCGCCTCGACGCCTTCGAATGGAAGGCGCCCTTCGGCCAGATCGAGGGTCCGCTCGAAGACGGTTCGGCGCCGGCCTCGATCGAAACGGCTTTGAAGACATTGCCGCCGCTGCGTGACGTCAGGCCGGAAAGTCCCGTCAACGACCATCGCATCATCGAGCTGGAACGCGCCGCGACGATTGCCGAGGCTGTGCGCCCCACGCCGGCACCGACGGCGGCCAAACCGAAACCAGCCGAACCGACCGCGGGCGATAAACCGCCCGCGCCGAGCGAGACAAAACCTTTCTTTGGCGGATTGCCGGATGATCCCGGCGTTCGCGATCCCAGGGTGGAACCGGAACCCAAGACACGGCTCCGCCTTTTCTGAAATGGAACGAAAACCGCATGTTCGAACGCTTTCAGGCATTCTTCCAGAATCTCACCGCCGACCACCCGAAGAAAGGTTTTGCCCCCGATGATCCGCGCATCGCAGTGGCAGCGCTCTGCATGCAGGTCATGGAGGCCGACGGTCAGATCAAAACCAGCGAGAAGAAGCGGCTGCGCAAGCTCCTGAAGGAGCAGTATGCGCTCGACGGCAAGCAGCTCGATGCTCTGATAGCCGCCGGCATCGAGGCCGAAAGCTCCGCCGTCGACTATTATCGCTTCACCGCCGACCTGAAACGCCATCTCAATACCGAGCAACGCCTCGAGCTGATCGGCGTCCTCTGGGACATCGTCTATGCCGATGGCGAACGCAGCGAGATGGAAGACCATGTGATCTGGCGTATCGCCGATCTGCTCGGCGTCTCCTCGCGCGAGCGCATCCAGAAGCGGCAGGAGGCCGCCGCCAGGGTGACGGATGTCCAGGTTGCGCAAGATGATGCCGACTGAGCAAAACCCGAACCGCGACGGGCGCCCAATCCTCATCGTCCTGCATCAGGAACGGTCGAGCCCCGGCCGTGTCGGCCAATTGCTCGTCGAAAGGGGCTACCGCCTCGATATCCGTCGTCCGGTTCTCGGCGAGCCGCTTCCGACAACACTTGAAGACCATGCCGGCGCCGTCGTCTTCGGCGGGCCGATGAGCGCCAACGATCCCGATGACTTCGTCAAGAAGGAGATCGACTGGATCGACATTCCGCTCCGGGAAAAACGCCCCTACCTCGGCATCTGCCTCGGCGCGCAGATGTTGGTGCATCATCTCGGCGGCAAGGTACAGTCGAATGCCGATGGCTCGACCGAGATCGGCTGGTATCCGCTGCACCCGACCGAGAGGGGCCGGCTGCTGATGCACTGGCCGAAGATGGTCTATCATTTCCATCGCGAGGGCTTCGAGCTGCCGCGCGGCGCCGATCTGCTCGCCGAAGGCGATGCCTATCCGAACCAGGCCTTCCGCTACGACGGCAACGCCTGGGGCCTGCAGTTCCATGCCGAACTGACCCGGGTGATGATGCATCGCTGGGTCGTGCATGGCGCCCATCGCTTCATCCTGCCGAACGCCCAGCAGGGCCGCGAACATCTCGAAGGCCGCATGCTGTTCGATGCGCCGCTGAGAGCCTGGCTCACCGAATTCCTCGACATCGTCTTCGAGGGAAAAACGGCGAAGGCGGCGTCCTCCATCGCTCTCCGCGCCTAATCGGTTTCTAAATCGATTCCGACGATACAGTGGGCGCGTCCAGCGTATCGATCCCACGCAGTTTGGGGAAACTCGATGCCCAGATCGCCGCCACGACAAGCGTTCCGATCCCGCCGATGACGACCGCCGGCACCGCGCCGAAGATCGCCGCCATCGTGCCGGCCCGGAATTCACCGAGCTCGTTCGAAGCGCCGACGAAGACCATGTTGACCGCATTGACACGGCCGCGCAGCTGGTCCGGCGTCCAGAGCGCAATCAGGCTCTCGCGCACATAGACCGACACCATGTCAGCCGCCCCCATCAGCGCCAACGCCGCGATCGAGACCTCGGTATTGGTCGAGACGCCGAAGATGATCGTTCCGACGCCGAACAGGGCGACACCGATGAACATGTAGATGCCGGCGCGATGTTTGAGCGGATAGGCGGCAAGGAAGACTGCCATGACAATGGCGCCAAGTCCCGGTGCGGCGCGCAGCAGCCCGAGCCCCCAGGGCCCGAGGGTGAGGATATCGCGCGCAAAGATCGGCATCAGCGCCGTGGCCCCGCCGAGCAGCACGGCGAAGAGATCGAGTGAGATCGCCCCGAGCACTACCTTTTCGGCGCGGATGAAACTGAAGCCGCCGAGGATCATCGCCCAGCTCTTGGTCTCGCCCGTTGTCTTCTGCTCCGGTTTCGGGATCATGTAGAGAAGGGCGGCACCGAGCACGGAAAAGATCACCGCCACCGTATAGGCGGTTGACGCACTGACGCCATAGAGCAGACCGCCGAGCACCGGCCCGGTGATCGCCGCGAGCTGCCAGGACGACGAATTCCAGGCGATCGCATTGGAGAGTGCCTGCTCCGGCACGAGATTGGGCGCCAGCGACTGCACTGCCGGCGACATGAAGGCGCGTTCAACACCGAAGATCAAAAGCACCGCGAAAACAGGCAAGGGCGTGAAGGTCCCCATGACAGTCATAACCAGCAGCGCCAGCGTGCAGAGCGCGCTTACCAGCGAGCAGAGAGCCGCGATCGCCCGGCGATTGTACCGGTCGGCCACCGAACCGGTGACGAGGATGAGCAGCAGCGACGGCAGGAACTGCACGAGACCGATCAAACCGAGATAGATCGCGCTGCCCGTCTGGTCGTACATCTGCCAGCCGACCGCGACGCTGACGATCTGCTGCGAGAAGGAAAGCAGGAAGCGCGCGAAGAAGAACCGCGTGTAGGACGAATGCCGGAACGCGGCAAAACGATCTCCGGTAGGCGAAAACGACATGGACGTTGTCCGAGGAAGCAGGTGCCGGAATGGCTGCGACGGCGCCCGTTAAACATGATTCGCCGTGCGTCTCCACACGGCCCTTGCCCGTTTAATCGCCAATGTCTACATATCTGTCAACAACGAACTGGAGACGGTAATGGCAGGAATTTTTCAAGCCATATTTATAATCATCCATATGGCTTTGAACATTTATTGGTACGTGATCATTGCCAGCGCCATTTTCTCGTGGCTGTACGCATTCAACGTCATCAATTCGAACAACCAGTTTGTGAACCAACTGGGGATGTTCTTCTACAACGCGACCGAGCCTGCGCTCCGGCCGATACGCCGCTTTCTGCCCAATCTGGGCGGTATCGACATCTCGCCGATCATCCTACTGCTGATCATCGCCTTCATACAGCTGATCCTCAACAATCCGATCGAGCCCTTCATCTACTCGCTGGTCGTTTGAGCCCTCCCTGGAGGCTCTTCGGCGATCATCTGCGCCTCGCCGTTCGGCTTACGCCGAATGGCGGGCGGGACGCGATCGACGGCATCGAAGCGGATGGCGAGGGCGAGACCCATCTAAAGGTGCGCGTCACCGCCATGCCCGAGAAAGGCAAGGCCAACAAGGCCCTCATCCTGTTGATCGCAAAATCCCTGCGCATTCCCAAATCCAGCATCGGCCTCGTCTCGGGTGAGACCGCGCGCAAAAAAATCCTCCGGATCGACGGCGATCCGGAGGATTTGCTAAAAAAGCTCGAGATGTTTTTAGGCTGAGCGATCAGCCTTTCGTCTTCTTGGCGCGCTCGACGGCTTCGAGGATGAGTTCGCCTGCTTCCCTAGAGTCGCCCCAGCCGAAGATCTTCACCCACTTGCCGGGCTCCAGATCCTTGTAGTGCTGGAAGAAGTGTTCGATCTGCTTCAGCGTGATCTCCGGAAGATCGGTGAAGTCCTTCACCTTCTCATAGCGCAGCGTCAGCTTCGGCGACGGCACGGCAATGATCTTCTCGTCCTTGCCGGAATTGTCTTCCATTTTCAGGACGCCGATCGGGCGCACATTGATGACGCAGCCGGGAACCAGCGGGCGAGTGCTGGCGATCAGCACGTCGATCGGGTCGCCGTCTTCCGACAGCGTGTGCGGCACGAAACCATAATTGCCGGGATAGGTCATCGGCGTGTAGAGGAAACGATCGACCACCAGCGTGCCGGCTTCCTTGTCCATCTCATACTTGATGGGATGACCGCCGACCGGAACCTCGACGATAACGTTGACGTCCTCAGGTGGATTATGACCGATTGCAATGGCGTCGATGCGCATAAAAAACTCCCGCGAGGTTGACTGTGCTGGCAGCCAGATAATCGGTTTTATGCGGCAACGCAACATGACTCGTCGGCAATGCCCACCGCAGCGGCGCACCCGCATCAGAAGTTTCTCATAAGAGTAGGCGAACGTCGACGAGGCCGTTCAGCTCCAGATGAAGCCGATCTTCTTCAATTGCCTGTGGTCGAAACTTTCCATGCCTTCGCAGAAATCGACGCCGCCATGGTGGCGATAGAAGTGGCTGGCGGTCTCGTTTTCCTCAAGGCACCAGACGACCAGCCCGTTGCAGCCGAGCGACTTCAAGAGCCGGCGCGCCTCGCCGAACAGCATCCTGCCAAGGCCGATGCCCTGATACTCGGGCCGCAGATAAAGCTCGTAAATTTCGCCTTCTTGCGGCAGAGCGCGGGCACGGTTGAGGCCGAGCGTCGCGTAGCCGGCGACTGTCCCGGCAACATCGAGAACCAGCAGCGTCGCCGGTCCGCGCGTTGCCTTGCGCCACCAGCTTTCGCCGCGGCGCTCGATCATCTGCGTCAGTGCGCGGTGTGGAATGATGCCGGCATAGGTGTGTTGCCAGGCAAGCCTGTGTGTTTCCGATATGGCTCGGGCGTCTTGCGGCTCGGCCCGCCGGACATCGATCGACAACGTCTTCATAACGTTTACTCTGGTCCCGCTAGAGGCAATTAACCATATGCGATGTCGCATCCCGGTTGATTGCCCACAGACTTGATATGTGGACGACGATCAAAAGTTAACGCTTTTTTAACGATTGTCACAAGACGGAATCGACGCGGCGCACAATAAAAAACCCCGGCGCGAAGGCCGGGGTTTTGAAGGATTTCTCTCCAGCGTCGCGCCTCTTTTCGAGAGCCGCAAGATGCTGTCGCAGTTTGAATGGCTGTTAGAGCGCCGCCTTCGTTTTTTCGAAACGCTTGCGATCGTTTGCGTCGAGATACATCTTGCGCAGACGAATATTCTTCGGTGTCACTTCCATCAGCTCGTCATCCTGAATCCAGGAGAGCGCGCGATCAAGCGTCATCCTGATCGGCGGCGTCAGCTTCACCGCTTCGTCCTTGCCGGCGGCGCGGATGTTGGTGAGCTGCTTGCCCTTCAGCACGTTCACTTCAAGGTCGTTGTCGCGCGAATGGATGCCGATGATCATGCCTGCATAGACCTTTTCGCCCGGCTCGATGATCATCGGGCCGCGATCTTCCAGGTTGAACATCGCATAGGCGACGGCTTCGCCGGGAGCATTGGCGAGCAGCACGCCGTTGACGCGGCCACCGATCACACCCTTGTAGGGCTGGTAGTCGTGGAACAGGCGGTTCATGATCGCCGTGCCGCGCGTATCCGTCAGCAGCTCCGACTGGTAGCCGATCAGGCCGCGGGTCGGTGCGTAGAAACGCAGGCGAAGACGGTTACCGCCCGACGGACGCAGCTCGACCATTTCGGCCTTGCGTTCGGACATCTTCTGCACGACGACACCGGAATGTTCTTCGTCGACGTCGACGACGACCTCCTCGATCGGCTCCAGAAGCTGGCCGTTTTCATCCTTGTGCATCACGACGCGCGGACGCGACACGGCAAGTTCGAAGCCTTCGCGACGCATGGTCTCGATGAGAACGGCGAGCTGAAGTTCGCCGCGGCCGGACACGTAGAACGAATCCTTGCCTTCGGCTTCTTCGATCTTCAGGGCGACGTTGCCTTCCGCTTCCTTGAAGAGACGGTCGCGGATGACGCGTGAGGTCACCTTGTCGCCTTCGGTGCCCGCCAGCGGGCTATCGTTGACGATGAAGGACATGGTGACGGTCGGCGGATCGATCGGCTGCGCCTGCAGCGGCTCGGTGACCGAGGGATCGCAGAAAGTGTCGGCGACCGTACCCTTGGAAAGGCCGGCGATCGCAACAATATCGCCCTGATGCGCTTCGTCGATCGCCGTGCGCTCGATGCCGCGGAAGGCGAGGATCTTGGAAATACGGCCGGTTTCGATCGTCTTGCCGTCGGCGTGGAGAACCTTTACGGCCTGGTTCGGCTTGATGGAACCGGAATTGATGCGACCGGTGATGATGCGGCCGAGGAAGGGGTTGGCTTCGAGGATGGTACCGATCATCGTGAACGGACCTTCGTGGACGGTCGGCTCCGGAACGTGCTTGAGCACCAGGTCGAGAAGCGGCGCAAGACCCTGATCCTTCGGGCCTTCCGGATTGACGTTCATCCAGCCGTCGCGGCCGGAACCGTAGAGGATCGGGAAGTCGAGCTGCTCGTCGGTGGCGTCGAGATTGGCGAAAAGATCGAAAACTTCGTTGATGACTTCTTCGTGGCGGCCATCCGGACGGTCGATCTTGTTGATCGCGACGATCGGACGAAGACCGACCTTCAACGCCTTCGAGACAACGAACTTCGTCTGCGGCATCGGGCCTTCAGAGGAGTCGACGAGAACGATCGCGCCATCCACCATCGAGAGAATGCGCTCGACCTCACCGCCGAAGTCGGCGTGGCCGGGAGTGTCGACGATGTTGATGCGGACACCCTTCCATTCCACCGAGGTCGCCTTGGCGAGAATGGTGATGCCGCGTTCTTTTTCGAGATCGTTCGAGTCCATCACGCGTTCAGCGACACGCTGATTTTCGCGGAACGAGCCGGACTGCTTGAGAAGCTCATCCACCAGGGTCGTTTTGCCATGGTCAACGTGCGCGATGATCGCGATATTGCGAAGTGACATATGTGAAATCTCTGATGCTGGGGCGCACGCTCTGGAGGACGCGCCTATTAGTTTGGGGCGTCCATACAGTTTTTTTTGCGTTTGCGAAAGGGGGGAACGCGCAAAAGCTGCGGCAAGGCTGTCGCCCCGCCGCATCATGGCATGTCATCAAATTGTCTTAGGCGTCGCTGCCTGTCAATTCCTCGAAGGTCGAAAGTCCTTTTTTGACAAGCATCGCATCCGGGCTCGGCAGCTTGCCGCGGAAGGCCTTGTAGGCGTCTTCCGGGTCGACCGAACCGCCGACGGAATAGATATTGTCCTTGAGCTTGCGCGCCATCTCGCCGTTGAAGGCGTCTCCCGTCTCCTCGAAGGCGGCAAAGGCGTCGGCGTCGAGCACCTCCGACCACATGTAGGAGTAATAGCCGGCCGAATAGCCGCCGGAGAAGATGTGCTGAAAGTGCGGCGTCGCATGGCGCATGACGATCGACTTCGGCATGCCGATCTCGTCCAGCACCTCGGCCTGCACCGCCATCGGATCCTCGACGGCCGTTCTCGTGTGAAACGCCATATCAACAAGCGCCGACGAGGTGAACTCGACGGTATTGAAGCCGGCATTGAAGGTGCGGGCGGCAAGCACCTTGTCGAGCAGGGCCTGCGGCATCGGTTCACCGGTTTCGACATGCACGGCATAGCGCTTCAGAATATCGGGCACCGTCAGCCAGTGCTCATAAAGCTGCGACGGCAGCTCGACGAAATCGCGCGAAACGCCGGTGCCCGCAACCGAGGGATAGGTGACATTAGAAAGCATGCCGTGCAGCGCATGGCCGAATTCGTGGAACAGCGTGCGCGCATCGTCGAGCGACAGCAGCGCCGGCTTGCCTTCCGCCGGCTTGGCGAAGTTGCAGACATTGTAGATGATCGGCAATTCGCCGTGGCGGCCGTTCTTCAGCTCCAGCTTGTGCTGCGATTGCAGCGAACTCATCCAGGCGCCTGATCGTTTCGAACTGCGGGCGAAATAATCGCCGAGGAACAGGGCGACGAGCTTGTCCTCGCGGTCCCTGATTTCGAACACTCTGACATCCGGGTGATAGGCGGCCACGCCCTTCTTCTCCACGACCCGGATGCCGAACAGCCGGCCGGCCACGTCGAAGCAGGCTTCGATGATCTTCTCGAGCTGCAGATAAGGTTTGAGCTCGGCCTCGGAGAAATCGAATTTCCGTGCGCGGATCTTTTCGGCATAGTGGCGCCAATCCCAGGGCATCACCTCGTGGTTCCGGCCCTCTTCGGCGATCAGTGCCGCGATATCGATCTCCTCCTCGCCGGCGCGTTTCACCGCCCGCGCCCAGACGGACTTGAGCAGGCCGTTCACGGCCTCCGCCGTCTTCGCCATCGTATTGTCGAGCTTCAGCTCGGCAAAGTTGCCGTAGCCAAGCAGCGTCGCCACCTGATGGCGCAGCGCCAGCGTTTCCTTGATGACGGCGCGGTTATCCGTCTCCCCGGCATTTTCGCCGCGCGCCACCCACGCCTTGAAAGCCTGCTCGCGCAGATCGCGACGCTCCGAAAAGGTGAGGAACGGCTCGATGATCGAGCGTGACAGCGTCACTGCATATTTGCCCTCCTCGCCGCGTTCGCGCGCCGCCGCAGCCATTGCATCGCGCAGGAATTCCGGCAGCCCGTCGAGCTCGGCTCCATCAGAAAGCACCAGCGCCCAGGCTTTCTCGTCGGCCAGCACGTTCTGGCCGAATTGCGTCCCGAGGCCGGCAAGCTTTTCATTGATCGCGGCGAGTTTTTCCTGCTCGGCCTTGTCAAGCTTGGCGCCCGATTTGACGAAACCTTTCCAGTGGCGTTCCAGCACGCGTGTCTGTTCGAGCGTCAGGCCAAGGCTCTCGCGGCTCTCCCAGAGCGTGTCGATGCGGGCGAAAAGCGCTGCATTCATCCCGATCTTCGAATAGTGGCGCGACATCTTCGGCGAGATCTCCCGCTCCAGCGCCTGGATCACATCATTGGTATGCGCGCCTGCCTTGTTCCAGAACAGCGCCGAAACGCGCGACAGTGCGTCGCCGGCAATCTCCAGCGCCACGACCGTATTGTCGAATGTCGGCGCATCGCCGTTTCCGGCAATCTCGTCGATCTCCCTTTCATGCGCGGCAAGCGCGGCTTCGAAGGCGGCGGCGAAATCGCCGTCATCTAAGGCATCGAAACGCGGCAGACCGTGAAGACCGTCCCAGGTCACCAGCGCCGGATTGAAATCATGTGGAGAAGACATCGGAGAATTCCTTTTGGCATGCAGATGGATCGTCAATATAGGAGAGCCGTCACAGAATTGGTATGTTGCCGGGATGGCCTTTTGCCTCGCCTGCCAATCTTGCGGACGCCTGTCAAATCTGATGGACAACAATTGATACGTGAAAATTAACCAATCGTTAACGATTGACGCGAATCAGGCGCAGGCGCTAGTTTCCTGATGTTCTTCTTGTAAGGGGACATGCGTCATGGAAATTTTTTCTGTGCGGTCTTCTCAGAGTTTGCTTTTTAAAAACAATCCCAATAACGCAAAAAGTTCGAAGACCTCTGATATTGAAATCGAGACCAGAGCTCCCGCCCCGGCCTCGTTCCAGATCGAAGACGATGTTGGCGAAGGCCCGGATTTCACCGCGGTCAGCGCGGGAGAACTGCGCAATTATGCACGCCAGAGTTTCGACAGCGGCCTGATCGATCAGAACACCTACGCCGCGATCTCCGAACCGCTGCCAATGCATGCGATCGATCCGCTCGGCAACATCGTCGATCTCTCCAGCGTCACCGACGGCACCAGCTTCAATTTCCTCGATTATTACAAGAACCAGCTGCAGGTCGCCATGTCGATCGGCGATTCTGACGAGGTCCAGACGCTGAACTCGATCGTCAGCTTCCTGGACGGCTGATCGGCGTGACGCCGAAAAGTATGATGTGAGGAGCGAAGCTGAAAGATCGCGACGCGCTCTAGGTCAGGCTTTGCGCCAGCCGAGCAGGCCGGGCGTTGCGTGCCAGAGCGCCTGGGCGGCAAATCCCATGAAGAGCACGCCGGAGCAGCGCACGATCAGCCGCTCATGGGCGCGATAGAAGCGCCGCACCGTACCGGCGCCGATGATGCCGATCAGGATGATGTCGGCCGTCACGAAACCGACGAACGACACGCCGAGAAGCACCGGCAACGCCTCGAAATCGATCGCTCCGGCCGAGCCTGCTACGAGTGCGGTGAACGTGGCGAGCGCCACCGGATAACCCTTCGGATTGGTGACGCCGAAGATCAGACCGCGGCGAAACGGCCGCTCGACCACAACAAGCGCCTGCCCCTCCGTTTTCGGCTTGGCATTGACGGCGCTCCAGCCGATCCAGGCGAGGTAGAAGCCGCAGGCAAGGCCGAGCAGGTCGAAGACGAAGGTTCCGATCGTCTTTGCGCCGACGATCGCGATCAGCGCCAACGATGACCAGATGAGATCCCCAACCAGATGCCCCATCATGAAGAAGGCGCCGGCCTTGCGCCCCTGCCCGGCGCCGATGCCGAGCAGCTGCAGGAAGGCGGGTCCCGGAATGAGCACGTAGAAGAGCGCCGCCAGAAAGGCGCCGAAGAGCAAAGACTGCGTCATGGAAATGCTCCGGAGGATGATGACGGCAGACTAAGCGATCACGGGCGTTCGTCAAGTATGGTTACCGGTCCCCAAAAGCGGGATTAGGTGACAAATGCTACCGGCGGCAGCTTTCGGCCCCAAGTGAACATTGGGCACATTACCATGATGATCGCGGGTCGGCAGCTTCCGTCCACCGCCTCAATGGACTGGCTTAAGCAACAACTTCATATGTATGCCAAGTCGAGCGCAAACCTCTCGCGAAGGCTGACAATTTTAAGGTGCATCTTTAGCGAAAATAATATTCAGCATTGGTAGATTGAACTGACTATCGGCTTTGAAAATCGACCCATGCGGTTCCCTGAGTCAATACTTGTACTTTTGGTAAGCACCAGACGACAAGACTTCTGGCCGTCCCCACGGTCTTGCGTCTGGAACCCCCATTAGAGGAAAACGTGATGGACAGAGCAGAGGCCGAAAGGACTTTGAGGCGGTTGGCCGAGTTGAAGAAACATCAAAAACCTTATGAGCCTGTGCTGCGATATCGGCCCACGGATAGCGAACAGCCGAATTATAAGGACCTCTCAAATACAGAGATAACAGCTTTCGAGAGCGCCGTAGAAATCATGTTGTCTGCGGGCCAAAATTATCTCGGGACAACCTTCGATCATCTGAGGTTTGACGGTTGGCGGGAGGCTAACGACTTAGGTCTCTTTGACAGGATAGAGATTACCAGAGCGGTCCATCGCTTCAATTTGGGTTTCTATGAACGTGATATTCCTGGTCATGATCCCGAAACCCGATTGAGACGTTTTCGGCACATCAGGTCGACTTATGGACCATGGGCCGATCGTCCAAGCGTTCAGAACCTACATCTTATCTCAAAGGTATACACACACCCGAATGCGAGTGGTGCGCTTATCCAGATCGCGGGCGGCGAGCGTGAAGTTTACGGAGCAGCATCTGTGGCCATTTTTCTAGAGAGCCGATACCAGTCGGCAGCTTTGATCGGGCTTCAATGCGAGTTCATCAAACGCCGGTTCAATGAGCCCGATGCTCATCAATCAACTCGTTACAATGTTGATCGGGGTGGAAAGGAGATTTCGGGCTCGATACGGAGACACGGCAGGGACACATTCGATGACTATGATTTCGAGGCAAGGATCGGTGATGTTGTTCCACATGGCCTCGATATTATAAAGGAACGATTTTTTCCCGTGTTTGCGGAGATGCGAAACTTCCAGCGCTCCATTTGAGAGGGCCAAGCTTCCTACTCAAAAATGTAGGATTGCGGTCGGCGAAGCTTTGAAGAACTCACCCCATCGCCCAACAGTGGGCAGCCACGATATCCGCTGTTGGTGCAGTCCGGTCATCTAGAATGCTCTGAGAGGTTGGTGGCATTTGCTGCCGTGTTCCGTGAAAAAGCCCGCACAGCAAAATTGCCGGCGGGCTGATATCCGGTTCGAAGGCGAACCGTGATTATTTCGCGAGGTTGCGCTTGGCGAGCGTGCGCAGGCGGAGCGCATTGAGCTTGATGAAGCCGGCCGCATCCTTCTGGTCGTAGGCGCCCTGATCGTCCTCGAAAGTGACGAGCTTGTCGGAATAGAGCGACTTATCGCTTTCGCGGCCGATGACCATGACATTGCCCTTGTAGAGCTTCAGCGTCACTTCGCCTTCGACATGCTCCTGGCTCTTGTCGATCAGCGCCTGCAGCATCTCGCGCTCCGGCGAGAACCAGAAGCCGTAATAGATCAGCTCGGCATAACGCGGCATGATGTCGTCCTTGAGATGGGCAGCACCCCGGTCGAGCGTGATCGATTCGATGGCGCGGTGCGCCGTAAGCAAGATGGTGCCGCCTGGTGTCTCATAGACGCCGCGCGACTTCATGCCGACAAAGCGGTTCTCGACGAGGTCGAGACGGCCGATGCCGTTGTCACGGCCGTAATTGTTGAGCGCAGCCAGCAGCGTCGCCGGGCTCATGCGCACGCCATTGATCGAAACCGCGTCCCCCCTCTCGAAGCCGACCTTGATGGTCGTCGCCTTGTCGGGTGCCGCCTCCGGCGAAATGGTGCGCATATGCACATATTCAGGCGCCTCCTTGGAGGGGTCCTCGAGAACCTTGCCCTCGGAAGAGGAATGCAGAAGGTTGGCGTCGACGGAGAACGGCGCCTCGCCCATCTTGTCCTTGGCAACCGGGATCTGATGCTGCTCGGCAAAGGCCAGCAGATCGGTGCGGCTCTTGAACGACCAGTCGCGCCACGGCGCGATGATCTTGATATCGGGGTTCAGGGCATAGGCGGAGAGTTCGAAACGGACCTGGTCGTTGCCCTTGCCGGTCGCGCCGTGGGCGATCGCATCGGCGCCGGTCTTCTTGGCGATATCGATCAGATGCTTGGAAATCAACGGACGGGCGATCGAGGTGCCAAGCAGGTAGACGCCCTCATAGACCGCATTGGCGCGGAACATCGGGAAGACGAAATCGCGCACGAATTCCTCGCGCACATCCTCGATGTAGATCTCCTTGATGCCGAGCATCTCGGCCTTCTTGCGCGCCGGCTCCAGCTCTTCGCCCTGGCCGAGATCGGCGGTGAAGGTGACGACTTCGGCGCCGAGCTCCGTCTGCAGCCACTTCAGGATGATCGAGGTGTCGAGGCCGCCGGAATAGGCGAGAACGACTTTCTTCACGTCTTTGTACGATGCCATGATGATGAGGTCCGTTGCATAAAAGGCCCGGCAAAACCCGGTGTCGCGGCACTTTTAGCGAGATTGGCGCGTGACGCAAGGGCAACTGCGACGCTGATGGTGCCGATAGCGTTTGACAGGGCGAAAGCGGAGCCCATATTCGCCAGCGTCCGCAAATGCTCGAGGAGAGGTTGCCCCGTGACGAATATTCAAGACATTTTCAGAAAATCCAATGTTGCCGTCATCACCGGCGGCGCCTCCGGCATCGGTCTTGCCGCGGCGAAATATTTCGCCGGACGTGGCATGAGCGTCGCCATCGCCGATCTTGGCGGCGATCGGCTGGCCGACGCCGCAAATGAACTCAAGGCCATTGCCGGCGAGGAAAATGTGATGGCGGTCGAAACCGACGTCGCCAGCAGAGATTCGCTGGAAGCTCTCGAGCGCGCCGTGCTCCAGCGCTTCGGCCGTGTGCACGTGTTGATGAACAATGCCGGCATCGGCCCGGAAACCTCGATCTTCAGCCCACAGGCGAACTGGGACAATATCTTCGCCGTGAACCTGATGGGCGTGATCAACGGCACGCGCACCTTCGGCCCGAAGATGCTGTCGCACGGCGAGCCGGGCCTGATCATCAACACCGGCTCCAAGCAGGGCATCACCACGCCACCCGGCAACCCCGCCTACAACATCTCCAAGGCTGGTGTGAAAGTCTTCACCGAAGCGCTGCAGCATGAGCTTCGCAACACCGAAGGCGGAAAGATCTCCGCCCATCTTCTGATCCCGGGCTTCGTCTTCACCGGCCTCACCAAGGGCGACCGCGCGGAAAAACCGGCCGCTGCCTGGACGCCGGAACAAACCATCGATTTCATGGTCGAAAGCCTCGAACGCGGCGATTTCTATATTCTCTGCCCCGACAATGATGTGGCGCGTCCGGTCGACGAACGCCGGATGGCCTGGGCGGCCGGCGACATCATTGAGAACCGTCCGCCGCTGTCACGCTGGCACAAGGACTACGCCGACAAGTTCAAGGCCTTCCTCGAACAGAAGTAATAGGCCCCATCACAAGGTTTGATTGGTAATTTTCTGAAAGCTGGTTAAGAGGTCCCTAAAGCGCGTCGCGGTCTTTCGGAATCGCTCCTCGCGCTTTAGGTCTTTGTTTTTACGCATGTCGTTGTCGCAAAACCGCTACACACTTTTGCGCAACATGCTTTAGATCCTTTCCGGCTTTCAGAGTGTGTCATGGATTTTCTGCCCAGCCTGCCGACCCTTCTGGCCTTTGCCGCCGCGACGCTGCTGCTCGCGGCGACCCCAGGCCCCGATATGACGCTGTCGATCAGCCGCGCGCTCGCCCAGGGCAAGAAGGCGGCTCTCTTCGTTGTCGTCGGCACCAGCCTCGGCATCGTCGTCCATACCATGCTGGTCGCTTTCGGAATTTCGGCGCTGATCACCGCATCGCCGACCGCCTTCCTGATCCTGAAGACCGGCGGTGCCGCCTATCTGCTCTGGCTGGCGGTGCAGGCGGTCCGCTTCGGCTCGAAGCTCATCGTCGCCAAGGTCGAGGAGCAGAAGGGCACGCCACTTTCGAACATTTCGTCAGGCTTCTGGGTCAATCTTCTGAACCCCAAGGTCATCATCTTCTTCATGACCTTCCTGCCGCAATTCGTCAGCGCCGGCGATCCAGCCGTCACCCAAAAGCTGCTCTTTCTCGGCTTTTGCTTCATCCTGATCGGCATGCCGATCAACGCCGGCATCGTCTTTGCCGCCGACTGGCTGGCCTCCTGGCTGCAGAACAACAAGAAGGTGCTGCGCGGCATGGACTACACCTTCGCCGGCGTCTTCTCGGTCTTCGCCGCGAAGATCCTGCTCACCCAGGCACGTTGATCGGCCGATCAGCACGCGGCCGGTCTAACCGATCAGCACGCTGTCGGCATCAGCCGATCAGCGCGCTGTCGGCGTTAGCCGATCAGCAGGGCGTCGTCATCCAGCGTCTGGCCGCGCATCTTGCGGAACATGGCGATCAGATCTTCAACCTGCAGGTTCTTTCTGTTGTCTCCTGCCACGTCGAGAACGATTTCGCCGCCGTGCAGCATGATCGTGCGATGGCCGTAATCCAGCGCCTGGCGCATGGAATGTGTCACCATCATCGTCGTCAGCTTGCGCTCGGTAACGATCTTCTGCGTGAGGTTCATCACGAACTCCGCCATGCCCGGGTCGAGTGCCGCCGTATGTTCGTCGAGCAGCAGCACTTCCGAGCCCGCCAGCGTCGCCATGACGAGCGAAACAGCTTGCCGCTGCCCACCGGACAACAAGTCCATGCGGTCCTTCAGCCGGTTTTCCAGGCCGAGATTGAGTTCGGCAATCCGCTCGCGGAAATAGTCGCGCCTGATACCACCGAGCGCCGGCGCAAGCCCGCGCTTCTCGCCGCGACGGGCAGCCAACGCGAGATTTTCCTCGATCGACAATGCGCCGCAGCTTCCCGTCAATGGATCCTGGAATACGCGCGCGACCAGACCGGCGCGGGCCGCCGTCGACCTGCGCGTCACCTCGTTCTTGCCGATCAGCACCTGCCCTTCGCTCGGCAGCACGTCACCGGCGAGCACGCCGAGCAGCGTCGATTTGCCGGCGCCGTTGGAGCCGATGACGGTGACGAAAGAGCCTTGCTCTATGGTCAGGCTGACGCCGTTCAGCGCCTGCTTCTGCAGCGGCGTGCCGCGTCCAAAAACGACCTTGATGTCCTTGACACTGATCACGATGCGGCACCTCGACGAAGTCGGGGAAGAATGAGCGCAAAGGTCACCAGCATCGCCGTGACGAAATTCAGGTCGGACGCCTGAAGGCCGATGACGTCGCTCGAAAGCGCCAGCTGGATCGCGATGCGATAGAGGATCGAGCCGAGCACGCAGCCGATCAACGCGATCAGCAGACCGCGGCGCCCAAGCAGCGTCTCGCCGATGATGACGGCAGCCAGACCGACGACGATCGTGCCGACGCCCGAGGTGACGTCGGCAAAGCCGTTGGTCTGGGCAAACAGCGCGCCGCCGAGCGCCACCAGCGCATTCGAGATCGCCATGCCGAGATAGATCTGCCGGCTGGTATCGACGCCCTGGGCCCGCGCCATCCTTGCATTGGCGCCGGTCGCCCGCATTGCCAGCCCCGCATCGCTTTCCAGGAAACGCCAGACCAGGATGAGCGCGATGACCACCAGAACACCGACGAAGAGCGGCCGCACGTAGAAATCGCGAAGGCCGTGGCCGAAGAACGGGCTGATCATCGTGTCGGCATTGATGAGGGCGACATTGGGTTTGCCCATCACGCGCAGATTGACGGAAAACAGCGCGATCATCGTCAGGATCGAGGCGAGCAGGTTGAGGATCTTGAAGCGCACGTTGAGCAGCGCCGTCACCATGCCCGCAGCGGCACCGGCCGCCATGGCGATCAGAGCCGCAAGCCAGGCATTGACGCCGGCAATGATCAGTACGGCCGTCACCGCCGCGCCAAGCGGAAAGGAGCCATCGACCGTCAGGTCGGGAAAATCCAGAACTCGAAAGGCGAGATAGACCCCGAGAGCGACGAAAGAATAAACCAGGCCGAGCTCGACGGCCCCCCAGAATGCGATTTGGCTCAAGGCTTTCAGCCCCTTTTTATGTCCGTTCCGCCCGTCGCGAAACCGCAGCGTTTTAATACGAAGAGCCGCCCCCGTGCAAACGGGAGCGGCTGTATCCAACTAAACGTCGAAGTAACGGCCGATTATTCAATGACCTTATTGGCGCGGGAAAGCACGCTTTGCGGCAGCGTGACGCCCATCTTCGCGGCCGCCGCCTTGTTGACGACGAGGTCGCTGCCGGCGGCGGTCTTGACCGCGATGTCGCCCGGGTTCTCGCCCTTCAGCACGCGCACGACGATCTCGCCGGTCTGCTTGCCGACATCATAATAGTTGAAGCCGAGAGCGGCGATCGAGCCGCGCGAAACCGAATCCGTATCGGCGGTAAAGAGCGGCAGCTTGCTCTCCTCGGCAACGGCGACAGCACCTTCAAGCGCGGAGATGATCGTGTTGTCGGTCGGAATGTAGATCACATCGGCGCGGCCGACGAGCGCACGCGCCGCACCCTGGACCTCGGCCGATTTGGTGGCGGCCGATTCGACCACCTTGAGGCCAGCCTTTTCGGCTTCAGCCTTCAGCACGGCGAGCAGCGAAACGGAATTCGCCTCGCCGGAATTGTAGAGATAGCCGATGGTTTTCACATCAGGCAGGATTTCCTTGATCAGCGCTATGTGCTCGGCGACCGGCGACATGTCGGAGAGGCCGGTGACATTGCTGCCGGGCTTGTCCATGTTCTTGACGAGCTGGGCGCCGAGCGGATCGGACACGGCCGTGAAGACGACAGGAATGTCACGTGTCGAGGAAACGACGGCCTGGGCCGAGGGCGTTGAAATCGGCACGATGACATTGGGCTCGTCGCCGGCGAACTGGCGGGCGATCTGGGCTGCCGTCGCCGGGTTGCCCTGCGCCGACTCGAACACGAATTTCAGGTTCTCGCCTTCCTTGTAGCCGGCGGCCGTCAGCGCATCGAGAACGCCCTTGCGCGCCGCATCGAGCGCCGGATGTTCGACGATCGCCGTCACGGCGACGGTGACGTCATCGGCCTTTGCGGGCAGGGAAAGGGCCAAACTGGCGGCAAGAGCGAGCAAAATCGGGCGCATGGGGATCCTCCTGAATGATTTTGGGGGCACTTTTAGGAAAAGCGCCCCCTGAAATCAATCGCGGAGAATTGTAGCGAGGATCAAACTTGCTGATCAGTCGTCGGCGCCGTGATTGGCGATCATCATCGCCTCGAAGGCCAGACGTTCGGTCTTGCGCATGCGTTCGGATTCCGATTTCAGCTGGCCGCAGGCTGCAAGAATGTCGCGGCCGCGCGGCGTGCGGATCGGCGAAGCATAGCCTGCCGAATTGATGAAGTCGGCGAACTTCTCGATCTGCTCCCAGTCGGAACACTGATAATTGGTGCCGGGCCAGGGATTGAACGGAATGAGGTTGATCTTCGCCGGCACGCCTTTCAACAGCTTGATCAACCCTTTGGCGTCTTCCAGGCTGTCGTTGACATCCTTCAGCATCACATATTCGAAGGTGATACGCCGCGCGTTCGAAAGGCCAGGATAGGTCCGGCAGGCTTCGATCAGCTCTTTCAGCGGGTACTTCTTGTTGATCGGCACCAGAATGTCGCGCAGATCGTCGCGCACCGCATGCAGCGAAATCGCCAGCATGACGCCGATTTCCTCGCCGGTGCGGAAGATCTCCGGCACGACGCCGGAGGTGGACAGCGTCACGCGGCGCCTGGACAGCGACAGGCCGTCACCATCCGTGGCGATCAGCAATGCCTGCTTGACGGCATCGAAGTTATAAAGCGGTTCGCCCATGCCCATCATGACGATGTTGCTGACTTTACGGCCCTCGGCAGGCATGATCGTACCCTGCGGCGCTTCACGGTCCGGGAAATCCCCAAGCCGGTCGCGGGCAAGCAGCAGCTGCGAAAGAATTTCTTCCGCCGTCAGGTTGCGCACCAGACGCTGCGTCCCGGTATGACAGAAGGAACAGGTGAGCGTGCAGCCGACCTGGCTGGAAAGACAGAGCGTGCCGCGGCCCTCTTCCGGAATGTAGACGGCCTCGATCTCGACGGGACGCCCGGCGCCGCGGGCGGGAAAGCGCAGCAGCCATTTGCGCGTGCCGTCGTTGGAAACCTGCTCCTCGACGATCTCGGGACGTTCGATGGTGAAATGCTGCTTCAGCATCTCCCGCATGTCCTTGGCGACATTCGTCATATGGTCGAAATCGGAAACCCCGCGCACATAGATCCAGTTCCAGAGCTGCGAGACGCGCATCTTGATCTGCTTCTCGGCCACACCCTTTTCCCGGAGTGCCGCCGCCATCTCCTCGCGCGACATGCCGATCAACGACGGCTTCTCGAGGCTGGCGGACGTGCGCGCCTGCGGCTTGGTGACAACGATCGCATCCATGACGGACATAGGCATTCATCCCGAATTCAAACATGTGGCTGCTCCTCGCAACCCCGCGGACTTCAGCGATAAGCCGGAAGACCTGCGGGCGCATGACAGCACATCGGCAGAAGTTGAATGGCGGAACGGCGACTGAAATCGCGATCTGTCCGCTGTTGGCGCCGGCTTTAGCATCATTTTGCCCGCGCGTCACCATAGATGGAAATGGCATGGGCCGGCGCAAGGCCGGCCCATGAAACTCTTCGGCCTAGAGGACCGCTTACTTGCAGGTTTCGATCTGCTTCAGCGCAGCCGAAATACCCGAGAGCGAATAGCTGTAGGAGGTGCCGGTGCCCTTGCGCGAAACGGCATTGACCGTCATCGAGTGACCGGTCTTCATCGCGGCGACGAGGGCTGGCTCCTGGGCCGCATTCTCGACCCAGCCGGCCTTGTCCTTGGTGAACATCACGAAGGTCTTGTTGTCGATGACGACGTTGATCTTCGAATTTTCCTTGACCGTGTAGCCCATCATCGCCTGCGGCTCGTAAGAGATGTTCTGGCCCGGGCGCTGAGAGACGATGAAGAAATTGTCGCCGTGGTCGACGCTTGCCGGCTGCTTTGCCGTCGGAACGGACAGCACGTAGCAGACGGTGCTGTTGCCCGACTTGTAGGAGTAGGCGCCCCATGCCTGGAACTGCTGGATGCGGTTCGGCGCGGCCTGCTGCGCTTCCGCAACTCCGGCCATAACAAGGGTGAGTGCGAGAGCGGATACGATACTTTTTACAAACATGGATTCCTGCCGGTTCTTGCGATTCAAGGCCCGAAGCGATCATAGCGGGCGCCGCATAATCACGATCTGCTTTATTTTGACTTAATTCAGGTTACCAAATGGTCAACAATAGCTGCGATTTGTATCTGCCTGTGTCATTTCAGCTCGAGTGTCAATTTTCGCACCTTTGACGGTATCGGCCGCGACATCGTGCCCCGATGGCACTGGCGGTCCGTTCGGCTGAATTTAAGACACAAAGATTCAGGCAAGAGTTTGACGTTTCGCAAATCCGTTGTACCTCATTAAGACTTGGAAATCCGGGACGAAATTATTGCCGCAGGGGGCTGGTGAGGGGATATGGATGCCGAGGAAAGACAGCGTTTCGCTGCCCTCGCCAAGGCCGTCGCGGACGATCGCGACCAGCAGGCCTTTTCCATCCTGTTCGACTATTTCGCCCCTCGCCTGAAGGCCTGGCTGATGCGCCAGAAGATGACATCAGGCGAGGCCGAGGAACTGGTCCAGGAGATCATGATCGTGCTCTGGCACAAGGCAGGACTTTACGATGCCACGCGATCGTCCCTCTCGACCTGGCTTTTCCGCATTGCCCGCAATCGCCGCATCGACATGCGGCGCCGCGCCAATACCCGTATCTTCGACGAGACCGATCCGGCCCTGCAGCCGCCGGGTGATATCGGTGCGGAAGAGATCATCGCTAATGACGATCGCGACGCTAAGATACGCGCGGCCGTCGGTCAATTGCCGGAGGAACAGCGCGACATGCTGCGCGCTGCCTTCTTCCTCGGTCAATCGCATTCGGAGATCGCCGAAGCGACCGGGCTGCCGCTCGGCACGGTGAAGTCACGTATCCGGCTTGCCTTCGGCAAGCTCCGCAAGGTGCTGGAACGCGAAATCGCCTGATGCATGTCGCCCAAAAGTGTGCAGCGGACGCGCTTTAGATCGTCTTCATTGCTTCTTCGGGTCGATCGGCGAGAACGCGGTCGGCCGCTTCGTAGTGGCCCGGGCGGATGTGGCCGCGCACCATGGCGAAGGCGGCCGAGAGCACGGCGATGTCGTCGGAAAAGCCGATGACGGCGAAAACATCCGGGATCATGTCGATCGGCATGACGAAATAGGCGAGTGCTGCAAGCAGCACGCCGCGCACCTTGGTCGGCGTCTGCGGATCGAGCGCGCAATAGAAACCGGCGACGACATCGCGCGAGAAGGGGATCTGCCGCACCGCCCGCCGAAACGTCGGCCAAAATTTCTGCCTGACGGTTTTCTCGCGCCGGCTCTGGGTGTCCTCGTCGCCCGGCAAGAGGATTTCCCCGAATTTGACCTCGTCCATCCCTGCATCCCTTTTGTCCATGCGAACATATGGTGACGGCGCCCAGTCTTTCAATCGACCCCTTTCAATCGACCCCTTTCAATCGCCCCCTTTCAATCGGCCCCCCTTTCAAACGACACGGCGCGCCGCAGCCTTCTCCATGGCTTTGGCGAGCTTGAAATCCAGTTCCGTCAGTCCGCCGGCATCATGCGTGTTCAGCGTCACATCCACCCTGGAATAGACGTTGAACCATTCGGGATGGTGGTTGAGCTTCTCGGCCGCGAGTGCTGCCTGCGTCATGAAGCCGAAAGCCTCGACGAAATTTGCGAACTTGAACGTCTTCGATATCGAAGAACCCGCATCATTGAGCGCCCAGCCCGCAAGCTCGGTCAGTTCAGCCTCGGCCGCCGCCCGTTCCAGTCTTTCCATTTTCATGCCATGATCCTCTCTCTGCCGACAGGTTACCGATGAAACGCATCAGCATCCTCTTCGTTTGCATGGGCAATATATGCCGTTCTCCGCTCGCGGAGGGAATTTTTGGCCATCTTGTCGCCGAGGCGGGGTTGACCGGCGATTTTACGATCGATTCCGCCGGCACTGGCGGCTGGCATGAAGGCGAGCCGCCCGATCGGCGTTCGATCGCCACCGCGAAAAGTCACGGCATCGACATATCGGGGCAGCGCGCTCGCTGCATCAGGGCGAGGGATCTCAGGGATTTCGATCTGATCCTCGCCATGGACCGAGACAACCTGGCGGCGCTCGGCAAGAGCACACCGCCTGGGGCGAATATCCACCTTTTCGGTGATGCCGCGCTGGGAACGGGAGAGGATATCCCCGATCCCTATTATGGCGGCCCTGAAGGTTTCGAGCTGGTCTACACCAGGCTCTTGACCGGCTGCTGCAGGCTGCTCGAAACGCTGGGCGTCGAGCGTGCCTCGTGCAGCGGGAAAACTTCCTCGGTGAGGTAAGGCCCTCCACCGACCGATTCGCGCGACGAAAGCAGCACGAAGCGCGGTGCAGTGAAGGTTGCGGTGTGGAAGTTGCCGCGTCCCGCCAGATATTGCACGACATCGTCGAGCCGCGAGGATTTGAGCCGCGCCAGCGTCACATGCGGCATGAATTTGCGGGGATCGGGCGGCAGACCGATGCGCTGGCAGATGCGCTCGATCTCGCCCTGCAGCGCATGCATTTCAGGCGATGGCGAGACGCCGGCCCAGACCGAATGCGGTTTCTTCGAGCCGAACGAACCGATGCCTTCGAGCCGGAACTGGAATTCCGGCCGGTCGATCCGGTCGAGGCGTTCAACGATTTCATCAGCCGTGCGGCCGTCGACATCACCGATGAAGCGCAGAGTGATGTGGTAATTCTCCACATCGATCCATCGTGCTCCGGGGAGGCCACCGCGCAGCAATGAAAGACTCATCGCCGCATTGCGCGGAATTTCGAGGGCGGTAAACAGTCTCGGCATCACGAGCACTCCCCGAATCTTTTGCAGGTGCTCACACGGAATCATGCAATCAACAACCGCGCAAGCCCCTAATTCTTCACAGATGAAATCGCTTCGACGAAATTTGTGACAGCAGGCACCATCTTCTCGACCATAACGTCGACACCTCTCGCGTTCGGATGCATGCCGTCATCGAGCTTCAGCCCCGCATCGAGCGCAACCCCGTCGAGGAAGAAGGCATAAAGTCGAACTCCGTATTTGTCGGAAAGTTTCCGATAAATAGGATTGAAGCGCGCCGCATAATCCGCTCCCATGTTCGGCGGCGCTATGATACCGGCGAGCAGCACGGCAATCCCGCGATCCTGTAGCCGGCCAATCATCTGATCGAGATTCCGCTCGCTCTCCTCCGGCGGAATGCCGCGCAGCGCATCGTTGGCGCCAAGCTCGAGAATGACGCCATCGGTGCCGTCGGGGACCGACCAGTCGATACGCGCAAGCCCGCCTGTCGTCGTGTCGCCGGAGACCCCGGCATTGGCAATGGTGACGTCGAGCCCCTTCGCCTTCAGGGCCGCCTGCAGCTTTTCCGGAAAGCCGTCGCCGGGCGGCAGCTGATAGCCCGCCATCAAACTATCCCCAAAACCGACGAGATTGATCGTCCGGGCATCGGCGGCAGTGGCAAGGATCAGCGAGACGGCGATGACGGTGAATTGAAGGGCGGCAACTTTAAATCTCATCCTGGTTTCCCTAGATTGGCGAGGTGCCGTTATGCGGCCTTTCCATTACGGACTTATATAGGGCGATTTCTGTTGGCAAAAACCATTATCGAGTTGAAGGGCGCCGATCTGACCCTTGGCAGCGCAGCCGCCTCCGTCCATGTGCTGAAGGGCATCGATCTCGATATCGCGGCCGGCGAATCCGTCGGCATCGTCGGCCCTTCCGGTTCCGGCAAATCCACCCTTCTGATGGTTCTTGCCGGGCTGGAGAAGCTCGACAGCGGTGAGATCAACATCAACGATACGCCGCTCCATAGCCTCAGCGAAGACCAGGTCGCCGATTTCCGCGGCCGCAACATCGGCATCGTCTTTCAGTCCTTTCACCTGATTGCCAATATGACGGCGCTGGAAAACGTCGCCGTGCCGCTCGAACTCGCCAATGTCGGCAACGCCTTCGAGATCGCTCATCGCGAGCTGAAATCGGTCGGCCTCGGCGAGCGGCTGAACCACTATCCCGGCCAGCTTTCCGGCGGCGAACAGCAGCGCGTGGCGATTGCCAGGGCGCTCGCCCCGTCGCCCGCCCTGCTGATCGCCGACGAGCCGACCGGCAATCTCGACACCGAGACCGGCCGCCAGATCGCCGACCTTCTGTTCTCCAAGCAGGCCGAACGCGGCATGACCCTGCTTCTCGTCACCCATGACGTCTCGCTTGCAAACCGATGCTCGCGCCAGATCCGCGTCCGCTCCGGCAGGATCGAGGGCGACAGCGCCGCCCGCCGCAGCGAAGCGGCGATCGCATGAGGATCGTCACGCCGCGTGTCTCGCTCGCTTTTCGCCTGGCACTGCGCGAGCTGCGCGGCGGCATCCGCGGCTTCTACATCTTCCTTGCCTGCATCGCACTCGGCACCGGCGCCATTGCCGCCGTCAATTCCGTTTCGCAGTCGATCACCGACACGATCGCCTCGCAGGGGCAGGAGCTGCTGGCCGGTGACGTCCGCTTCGAACTCAACAACCGCGAAGCCACGCCTCAGGAAATCGGTTTCCTCGAAGGCCTCGGCACCCTTTCAGTGTCGACAGGGCTGCGCTCGATGGCCCGCAAGCCCGACGGTTCCGATCAGGCGCTGGTCGAGGTCAAGGCCGTCGATGAAGCCTACCCGCTCTACGGTAAGTTCGTGGCCGAGCCGGACTATCCGCTTGCAGCGCTGCTTTCCAGCCAAAGCGGCACTTATGGCGCGGTCGCAGCGCCCCTCCTTCTCGATCGGCTAGGGCTTGCCGTCGGCGACGAGTTGCTGCTCGGCAACGTCAAGCTCAGCATCACCGGTACGGTGAAGACCGAGCCGGATGCGCTGTCGGAAGGTTTTGGCTTTGCGCCGCGTCTGCTCGTCAGCCGCCAGGCGCTCCAAGCCTCCGGACTGATCCAGACCGGAAGCCTGGTCGAACATGCCTACAAGATCAGGCTGAACGACAAGGGCGCGATGTCGGGCATCCAGGCGCGCGCCTCCGAGGAATTCCCCGCCGCCGGCTGGGCGATCCGCACCAGCGACCGTGCCGCGCCCTCTCTGACCGAAAATATCACTCGCTTCTCGCAGTTCCTGACCCTGGTCGGCCTCACCGCATTGATCGTCGGCGGCGTCGGTGTCGCCAATGCGGTGCGCGCCTTCCTCGATTCCAAGCGCACCACCATCGCCACGTTCAAATGTCTCGGTGCGCCGGCGCAGGTCGTCGTTCTGATCTATCTCTTCCAGATTGCCATCATCGCTCTCGGCGGCATCCTGATCGGCCTCGTCATCGGCGCCCTGTCGCCGATCTTCGCCGCCCAGTTTCTGGCGCAATTTCTGCCGGTCTCGACTGCGCCGACCCTTTATCCCGGCGCCCTGCTGCTCGCCACGCTCTTCGGCATGCTGACGACGCTCGCCTTCGCCATCCTGCCGCTCGGCCACGCCCGCGAAGTGCCGGCGACGGCCCTCTTCCGCGAGCAAGGTTTCGAGGCCCGTCGCCTGCCTTCCTGGCCCTATATTCTGCTTGCCGCCCTGTTCATGGCCGGCCTTGCCGGCCTTGCCATCCTTACCGCCTATGACCGCTTCATCGCCGTCGTCTTCGTCGGCGCGATCGTCTTCGCCTTCGTCGTCCTGCGCCTCGTCGCGGCGCTGATCGCCTGGCTCGCGCGCCGCAGCCCGCGCGTCAATTCGCCGGCGCTGCGGCTGGCGATCGGCAACATCCACCGCCCCGGCGCACTGACGCCCTCGGTCGTCCTCTCGCTCGGCCTTGGCCTGGCATTGCTGGTAACCCTGACGCTGATCGACGGGAACCTGCGCCGGCAGCTGACCGGCCGGATGAACGAGGGTGCGCCGAACTTCTTCTTCGTCGATATCCAGAGCGCCGAGGTCGATGCCTTCCGCGATCTCGTCCAGGCGCAGGCGCCGCAGGGCAAGCTCGTCGAGGTGCCGATGCTGCGCGGCCGGATCATCGCCTTCAACGGCGAGGACGTCACCAAGATGAACGTGCCGGCAGCCGGCCGCTGGGTGCTGAACGGCGACCGCGGCATCACCTATGCCGAAACCCTGCCGGAGAACGCCGCCCTCACCGAAGGCAAATGGTGGGACAAGGATTACAGCGGCGAGCCGCTCGTCTCCTTCTCCTCGGAAGAGGCGCATGAGCTCGGCCTCAAGATCGGCGATACGGTCACCGTCAATGTGCTCGGCCGCAACATCACCGCGAAGATCGCCAGTCTGCGCCGCGTCGAGTGGGAATCGCTGTCGATCAATTTCGTCATGGTCTTCTCGCCGAATACCTTCCGCGGCGCCCCGCATGCGTGGCTGGCGACCCTGACCGATCCCTCTTCGACACCGGCCGAAGATGCCGCGATCCTGAAATCCGTCACCAACACCTATCCGACGATCACCAGCGTGCGCGTCAAGGACGCGATCGATATCGTCAACCAGCTGGTCGCACAGCTGGCGACCGCGATCCGCGCCGCAGCCTCCGTCGCCCTCATCGCCTCGATTCTCGTCCTTGCCGGCGCGCTTGCCGCCGGAAACCGGGCGCGCACCCACGACGCGGTGGTGCTGAAGACGCTCGGCGCCACGCGCGTCATGCTGATCCGCGCCTTTAGCTACGAATATCTGATCCTCGGCCTCGCGACTGCGATCTTCGCGCTGATCGCCGGTGGGGTTGCCGCCTGGTTCATCGTCGCCCGCATCATGCGGCTGCCCTCGACCTTTCTGCCCGACGTGGCCGGACTGACGCTTGTGACCGCGCTCATCCTCACCGTCGGCATCGGCCTGATCGGTACCTGGCGCATCCTTGGGCAGAAGGCGGCCCCCGTTTTGCGCGAGCTTTGACCAGGCAGCGGCACTCAAACCCTTCACCTTACGGCGATTTAACCGGCTGAGGCTTTGCAAGCCTCTTGTTTGCAATGGGCGAAAGCCTCATATTGTTCGCAGGCATGCTGGAGCTCCGCAGCGGCGCCCGGGTCGAAAACCCCGACACCGTATTTCCATCGGAGCTTGTAAGAGGAAACTATGGCTGATCTTCGTAACTATCAAAGCCGCGTTCAGACCGGCGAGATGATTGATCAAGGCCTGCGCGCTTATATGCTCAAGGTCTACAACCTGATGGCGCTGGGCCTGGCGATCACCGGTGTGGCCGCATATCTGTCGTTCCAACTCGCCTTCGCCAATGGCGAACTGACCGCATTCGGTCAGGCGATCTATGTGAGCCCGCTGAAGTGGGTGGTCATTCTGGCGCCGCTGGCTCTGGTGTTCTTCCTGAGCTTCCGGATCAATACGATGACGGTGGCTGCCGCGCAGACGACCTTTGCGGTCTATGCCGCGCTCGTCGGCCTGTCGCTCTCGTCGATCTTCCTGATCTATACGGGCCAGAGCGTCGTGCAGACCTTCTTCGTCACCGCCGCCTCTTTCGGCGCGCTGTCGCTTTACGGCTACACGACGAAGCGTAACCTGTCGGCGATGGGCTCGTTCCTGATCATGGGTCTGTTCGGCCTGATCATCGCTTCGCTGGTCAACATCTTCCTGGCGTCATCCGCCGTGCAGTTCGCGATCTCGGTACTCGGCGTGCTGATCTTCGCAGGCCTCACCGCCTATGATACGCAACGGATCAAGGAATTGTACCTGGAAGCCGATGACGTCGCCGTCGCCGGCCGCAAGGCGATCATGGGCGCGCTGACGCTCTATCTCGACTTCATCAACCTCTTCATGTTCCTGCTGCAGTTCATGGGCAACCGTAAATAAGCAGGGCAGACTGAGATCGAAAAGGCGGCTTCGGCCGCCTTTTTTGTTGCGCAGGCTTTCGCGGGATGGTTTTAGGAAGAGATATCCTCCCCAATGGATCTGCCGCCAAAATGTCCTTCCTCCTGCGCGATGCCACGCAAGCCGATATTCCCGCCATTGCCGATATCTATCGCGAATCGGTCCTGAACGGCGTCGCAAGCTATGAGATCGTGCCGCCGTCCGAGGCCGAGCTGGCGCAACGTTTTGCGGCCATCGTCAGCCAGCAATATCCCTATATCGCCGCCGTCGATGCGGGCGGTGTCCTGCTCGGCTACGCCTATGCCTCGGCGTTTCGCACGCGTCCTGCCTATCGCTGGCTGGTCGAGGATTCGATCTATCTGGCGCCTGAGGCCCGCGGCCGCGGCATCGGCAAGGCGTTGCTTGCCGAACTGATCGACCGCTGCACCACCCTCGGCTTTCGTCAGATGACAGCCGTCATCGGCGGCGCCAGCCCGGCCTCGATCGCGCTGCACCGCGCAGCCGGCTTCGAGGAGGTCGGCCTGATGAAGGGCACCGGCTATAAGCATGGTCGCTGGCTGGACACGATGTTCATGCAGCGCGCGCTCGGCGAAGCCATGACAAGCGATCCGGATCCGTCCGTCTATCCCGGCACACTGTTTGCCGGCTGATGCGGCTTAATGCATGTCGCCCAAAAGTGTGCAACGGTTTTGGGATCACGACATGCATAAACAAAGATTTAAAGCGCGACGCGCTCTATTTGTCGACCAGCTTCAGGGCCTTGTCGAACACCTTCAGCACTTGGTTCAACTCGTGACCGCGCTTCAGGATGGTGCCGTTAGCGTTGATCACGGAATAGGCGCCCTGCTTGGCGGCGAGCTTCGGGTTTTTCTCGATGCGGAAGAGCGGCATTTCGCCGGAACGTTTGAAAACGGAAAAAACCGCCCTGTCCTTCAGATGATCGATGGCGTAGTCGCGCCAGTCACCATCACCGACCATCCGGCCGTAGATCCAGAGGATCGCGTCCAGCTCGCGCCGGTGGAAGGTCACCGGAAGCGGATCCTTGCTTTGTCTGTATTCCCTGAGATCGACGACGACTGAGGAACTATTGTCGACGGAGCGGCTCTCGCCGTGTCGCAAATCCGGCTGATCTGTCATCAGTCTCCCGAGGCCTCCGCTTGTGACAGGAGGGTGACAGTTTGCCCGAGCTGCCGCAAATTGCAAGAGCGCCGGCCGTCACATTCAGCCGCACTGCAGCGCCGCGCGTCTCTCGCGCAAGGACGCCGGGCAGGCCGACGCTTTCTCCGCAGCGCCGCATTTCAGTCAAAACAGCGCCTCATTTGCAGGAGATTTATGCATTCCAGTTTGGCGCCAGCGCGCCAAAGGGCCCGGCGGAGCGTATCGACCTTAACCCCAGCCCCGAATACGTTCGGCCGGGCCGCCCAGAACTTCATCCGAAAGCGGATGGAATCTCAGATATTTTTGCCAGCCATCACCACGGTCGCGCCAAGGATCGCAGCCGGGTCGCCATCTGCGGTCGCCGATTGCAGCAGAATGGCGCAGCCCTCGAGCTGCGGCCGCTGCAGGACGCTTGCCGGCAACGTCAGACTCGTTGCCTTGCCGTCCCACATGCCGACGGTTTCGACATTGGTGACGCTGTGCAGATAGGAGATCTTCTTGCCGCTGTTCTCGCCCTTTTCGACGTCGATTGTCTTTTCCTTATCGAAATAGACCATCACGACATTGGCTTTGCCCTGTCCGGCGCCGATTTTGATCTCCAACTCGTCGCCGCGCATCGCGGCACTGATCGGAACGGTCAGCCCGTTGCCTTCGCTGCTAAAGGTGTCGATCTTGCTGTTGATACCGCTGAGATCGGCGCCGGCCAGATGGCCGCGTCCGTTGACGATGGCCTGCGGCGTGTAGACGTTGCTGCGGCCCATCGTCCTGGCATAGCCATACTGCCGCTCGGTATTTTCCTTGGAGCTCAGCGTATCGGCCCAGCCGAGATAGTTCCAATAATCGACATGGTAGGCGAGCGCGATAACATCGCCCTGGTTTACCAGCTTGCGGAAAGCGGCATCAGCGGGAGGACAGGAGGAGCAGCCCTGAGACGTGAAGAGTTCGACGACACCTTTCGGCGTACCGTCTTCGGCCTGCAGCGGGCCTGAGAGAACAACGCCGGCAATCAGCGGAATCAAAAAACGGGGGGACATTCACCTGCACCTCTTTTTCAGCGCCGGCGGCGTGTTTGAACCGGGGCGCTGATATGAACGTACGAATAATCCCTCAGGGTCCAAACGGAAAGTCACGAACGGGTGAGACCTAGCCCGACCGGAACCTGCGTAAAACAAATCATCGTGAGCCCGTCCAAATACTGTCCGCATCAAAGAAAAGCCGCCGGAGATTGCTCTCCGGCGGCTATTATCACGCGCATCTCTTAAAAAATCAGGCAGCTAGATCGCGCAGAACCGTCTGCAGGATGCCGCCATTGTTGAGGTAGATCACCTCGTCGAGCGTGTCGACGCGCGACAGCAGTGGAACCTCCTTCACAGTGCCGTCGCTATAGGTGATCCTGGCGATCTTCTTCTCGCGCGGTTTGATCTTTTCCAGACCTTCGATGGTGACGAGTTCATCGCCCTTGAGGCCGAGGCTCTGCCAGGTCGTGCCCTCTTCGAAGACGAAGGGAATGATACCCATGCCGACCAGGTTCGAGCGATGGATGCGCTCGAAGGACTGGGCGATCACCGCCTTGACGCCGAGCAGGCTGGTGCCCTTGGCGGCCCAGTCGCGCGAGGAGCCGTTGCCATATTCGACACCGGCGAAGATGACGAGCGGCACGCCTTCTTGCTTGTACTGCATTGCGGCGTCGTAGATCGAGGTCTCTTCCTTCGACGGGTAATGGATGGTGTACCCGCCTTCCTTGCCGTTCGGGCCAAGCATGTGGTTGCGGATGCGGATATTGGCGAAGGTGCCGCGCATCATCACTTCATGGTTGCCGCGGCGTGTGCCGTACTGGTTGAAGTCGGCAACGGCGACGTCGTGGTCGATGAGGTAGGCACCGGCTGGCGATGCCGCCTTGATCGAACCGGCCGGCGAGATGTGGTCGGTGGTGATCTTGTCGCCGAACAGGCCGAGAACGCGGGCGCCCTTGATGTCGGAGACGCCGGTGCCCTTTTTGCCCATGCCGACGAAGTAGGGCGGGTTCTGCACATAGGTTGAATCGTCGTCCCAGGCATAGGTCTGGCCCGGCGGGATCTGAACGGCCTGCCAGTTGACGTCGCCCTTGAAGACATCGGCGTACTTGCTTTCGTAGAGCTCGCGGGTCACGTATTTCAGGATGAATTCCTGGACTTCCTTCGCGGTCGGCCAGATGTCCTTGAGATAGACCGGCTTGCCGCTCTCATCCTCGCCGATCGGCTCCTGGGTCAGATCCTTCTGCACCGTGCCGGCAAGCGCATAAGCGACGACGAGCGGCGGGGATGCGAGGTAGTTCGCCTGCACGTCGGGCGAGATACGGCCTTCGAAGTTACGGTTGCCGGAGAGAACGCCGGAAACGATAAGGCCCTTGTCGTTGATCGTCTTCGAGATCGGCGCCGGCAGCGGACCGGAATTGCCGATGCAGGTGGTGCAGCCGAAGCCGACGAGGTTGAAGCCAAGCTTGTCGAGATCGGCCTGCAGGCCCGACTTGGCGAGATACTCGCCGACGACCTGCGATCCCGGTGCCAGCGAGGTCTTCACCCACGGCTTCGTCTTCAGTCCCTTGGCAACGGCGTTGCGGGCAAGAAGGCCGGCGGCGATCAGCACTGACGGGTTGGAGGTGTTGGTGCACGATGTGATGGCGGCGATCGCCACGTCGCCATGGCCGAGATCGAAATCCGTGCCTTCGACGGCATAGCGGTTGTTCAACTGGCCCGGCTTCTTGTAGTCGGCATCCATCGAGCCGGCGAAGCCGATCGCGATGTTCTCGAGCGAAATGCGGCCTTCCGGACGCTTCGGGCCGGCCATCGACGGCACGACGTCACTTAGATCGAGTTCCAGCGTATCGGTGAAGACTAGATCGGAACCGTCGCCTTCGCGCCACATGCCCTGGGCCTTCGAATAGGCTTCGACGAGCGCAATCCGGTCATGCGTGCGGCCGGACATGGTAAGGTAGTTGATGGTTTCGCCGTCGACCGGGAAGAAGCCGCAGGTCGCGCCGTATTCCGGGCCCATGTTGCCGATCGTCGCGCGGTCGGCGAGCGGCATGTTATCCATGCCGGGGCCGAAGAATTCGACGAACTTCGAAACGACGCCCTTCTTGCGCAGCATCTGCACGACGGTGAGAACGAGGTCGGTCGCCGTGACGCCTTCCTTGAGCTTGCCGGTCAGCTTGAAGCCGATGACTTCGGGCAGCAGCATCGAGACCGGCTGGCCGAGCATCGCGGCTTCCGCTTCGATACCGCCCACACCCCAGCCGAGAACGCCGAGACCGTTGATCATCGTCGTGTGGCTGTCTGTGCCGACGCATGTATCGGGATAGGCGATCGTCTCGCCGTCCTCTTCCTTGGTCCAGACGGTCTGGCCGAGATATTCGAGATTGACCTGATGACAGATGCCGGTGCCGGGAGGCACGACGCGGAAATTCTTGAAGGCCTGCTGGCCCCACTTCAGGAAGCGGTAGCGCTCGCCGTTGCGCTGGTATTCCAACTCCACATTCTTGGCGAAAGCCTGCGGCGTGCCGAATTCGTCGACGATGACGGAGTGGTCGATGACGAGATCGACGGGAACGAGCGGGTTGATCTTCTCCGGATCGCCGCCGAGCGACACCATCGCGTCGCGCATCGCGGCAAGATCGACGACGGCGGGAACGCCGGTGAAGTCCTGCATCAGCACGCGCGCCGGGCGATAGGCGATTTCGTTTTCGACCGCACCCTTGTTGTTCAGCCATTCGGCGACAGCCAGGATGTGTTCCTTGGTGACCGACTGGCCGTCTTCGAAGCGCAGCAGGTTTTCAAGCAGCACCTTCATCGAATAGGGAAGCTTCGACACGCCGGCCAGACCGTTTGCCTCAGCCTTGGGCAGGCTGTAATAGACATACTCCTTCCCGTTGATGGAAAGCGTGGAACGACAATTGAAACTGTCAAGAGATTTAGACACGAGATACCCCGTTTCTGATAGCCAACACAGTCGTGCGAACGCCTATGCACTTGATGCACATCAGGATGCGGGTACGGCCATTTCCGCTGTCCGCACGTGGAACAGACGCTCCAAGTTCGGCGCAAGGATGAAATTCACGCCGACCGCTGGCGTGGTTGCAGGTCTTATAGATAATTTCCTAAAAACTTGCCATACCCGAGCACAGTCAAAATCGGACATTTTTTGACCGCCGCAAGCCGAAACCAGGAAAGAGCCGACGCATGCATCTCACCGCCGACAATCTGGCTGCAAGGCGCGGTGAGGATCTCATTTTCGTTAACATTTCCTTTCACTTGGCGGCCGGCGAGGCGCTTGTGCTGACGGGCAAAAATGGATCGGGAAAGTCCACTTTGCTGCGTGTCGTCGCCGGCCTGCTGAGGCCGGAAAAAGGCACTGTCATATTTCATGACGAAGGGAGCCCGGGAGGTAGGCATCCGGGCGAAGTAAGCCACTACCTAGGTCACCGAAATGCGATGAAGGATGAACTTACGGTTGCGGAAAACCTCGGTTTCTGGCGCGCCTTTCTCGGCAGTTCAGGCTCCGCCGCCGCCCTTTCCATCGAGGACGCCACCGACGCCGTCGGTCTTTCCGGCATCACCCACCTTCCCTTCGGTTATCTCTCCGCCGGCCAGCAGCGCCGGATAGCCTTCGCAAAGTTGCTGGTCAGCCATCTCCCTGTCTGGATCCTCGACGAGCCGACCGCCGCACTCGATGCCAGCGCCGACCGGCTGCTTGCCGATTTGATTGGAGCGCATCAGACAAAGGGCGGCATCGTGCTGGCGGCAACACATCAGCCGCTGGGGTTGAGGAATGCGCAGGAATTGAAGATGACCGGCTTTGCCGGGGTCGATGCGGGGGTTTGGGGGTGATGCTCCTCGACGTAGCTACCCCGTCAACCGCACATGCAGAGAGCCGCCCCGCATGACCGCCCTCTTCCTCCGCGACCTGAAACTTTCCATCCGCGCCGGCGGCGGTGCACTGATTGGCGTGCTGTTCTTCCTGACCATCGTCGCCGTCATTCCCTTCGGCGTCGGTCCCGATCTCAAGCTGCTATCGCGCATTGGCCCCGCCATCGTCTGGATCGGCGCGCTGCTTGCCGCCCTTCTTGGCCTCGACCGCCTGTTCCAGGCCGAGCGCGATGACGGATCGCTCGACTTGATGCTGATGCAGGAAACGCCGCTCGTCCTCACCGTGCTGGTCAAATGCTTCGCCCATTGGACGGCCACCAGCCTGCCGCTGGTCATCGCCTCGCCGCTGCTCGGCCTCTTCATGAACATGGACGAAACGGCGATCGGTGCGACCATGCTGACGCTGCTGGTCGGCTCGCCCGCCATCACCTTCATCGGCGCCGTCGGTGCTGCCGTTGCCGTGGCGCTGCCCCGCGGCGGCCTGCTGGTCTCGATCCTGGTGCTGCCGCTGACCATTCCGGTGCTGATCTTCGGCGTCAGCGCCACCTATGCCGCAGTCGAGGATCCCGCCCCGTTCCTGCCACCCTTCCTGATCCTCATTGCGCTGACACTCTTCTTCGCGGTCATCGGCCCGGCAGCCGCCGCCCTGGCGCTGCGAAACACAGCGGATTGATGGGGCGTTCGATTGCGGGAAAAGCCGGATCAAGGTAAGGAAGCGGACATGAGCGAAACGAGCCTTGCCATCAGCAAATTCAGTGATCTCGCCAACCCGACGCGGTTTCTGGCGCTGGCGGCACGCGCCATTCCGTGGCTGGCCGGCATCACCGCCCTCTGTTTCGCGGTCGGCCTCTATCTAAGCTTCGCCACCGAAGGCGATTACCAGCAGGGCGAGACCGTGCGCATCATGTATGTGCATGTGCCCTCGGCCTGGCTTTCGATGATGTGCTATACGATCATGAGCGTCTCGGCGATCGGCACGTTGGTCTGGCGCCATCCGCTGGCCGATGTCTCCGCCAAGGCCGCGGCCCCGCTCGGCGCCGCCTTCACCCTGCTCGCACTCGTCACCGGCTCGCTCTGGGGCAAGCCGATGTGGGGCACATGGTGGGTCTGGGATGCGCGGCTGACCTCTGTCTTCGTTCTCTTCCTGATGTATCTCGGGCTGATTGCGCTCGGCCGTGCCATCGACGATCCGTCGAAGGCCGCGCGCGTCAGCGCCGTGCTCATCCTCGTCGGCTTCGTCAACATCCCGATCATCAAATTCTCGGTCGAGTGGTGGAACACGCTGCACCAATCGGCAAGCGTGCTGCGCCTCGACGGCCCGGCGATCGATCCGGAATTCCTGCGGCCGCTTTTCGTCATGGCGATCGCCTTCACCCTGCTCTTCTTCACGCTGCACATCATGGCGATGAGGAACGAGATCTGGCGCCGCCGCATTGCCGCCCAGCGCCGTCTTGCCGCCCGCATGGCGAGCCGGGAGGAATAGCCGTGACGCATGCCTTCTACGTCTACGCTTCCTATGGCTTTGCGGCCCTGGTGACGATCGCCACCACGGTCTGGACCTGGGCCGACGGCCGCGCCCGCCGCAGGGAACTTGCAGCCCTTGAGGCTGCCGGCATCCGCCGTCGTTCGGCGCGCCCCAAGGACAGTATGGGGGATGGCGAATGAACGACACGCCGGAAAACACCGTCGCCAAGCCGCGCGGGCTGAGCCGTTACGCATTGGCGCTGCTGCCGCTCGTCGTCTTCGGCGGCATCGCTGCCACGGCCGCAAAGATGCTTTACGACCAGGATTTCCATGGCAAGAACATCGCCGAAATTCCCTCCGCCCTGATCGGCACCAGGGCGCCGGCGCTGAACCTGCCGCCGCTCGACGGCGCCAACCTGCCGGCGCTGACCGATACGGCAATCAAGGGCAAGCTGACCCTCGTCAACGTCTTCGCCTCATGGTGCCTCCCTTGCCGGGACGAACATCCAATATTGAAAGAACTGGCAAAAGACGGACGGCTGAACATCGTCGCCATCAATTACAAGGACCAGAGCGACAACGCCCTGCGTTTCCTCGGCGAGCTCGGCAACCCCTATCGGGCGATCGGCGTCGATCCGAACGGCAAGGCAGCGATCGACTGGGGTGTCTACGGCATTCCGGAAAGCTATCTGGTCGGGCCTGACGGCACGATCCTCTATAAGCGCGTCGGACCGTTCGACGATATCAGCCTGAAGGAGGGCCTGTTTCCGGCAATGGAAAAGGCGCTGGGGAAGCCGGCCCTGAGTGAGTGATCCACAAAAGAGGCCCTAGAGCCCGCCCTGCCAGACCTTGATGGCCTCCACAGGCCAGATCAGCATCACCACATTCAGCGTCAGGTTGTCGCGGATGATATAGCCGGTGAAAATCTCGAAGAAGATGGCGATCGCCACCGTCAGCACCACCGGCGCACGACGCGCAAAGAAGAAGCCGACGCACATGAAGACGGTGTCCATCGCCGAATTGAGAATGCTGTCGCCGTAATAATCGAGCGCGATCGTCGCCGTGCGGTAGCGGTCGATGATGAGAGGTGAATTCTCGAGCAGCTCCCAGCCGGATTCGATGACGAGCGCCAGCAGCAGCCTTGCCGCCAACGGCTTGCCGCGCAGGATGAGATGCGCGAGCCCGTAGAACAGGAAGCCGTGGATGATGTGCGACGGCGTGTACCAATCCGATAGATGCTGCGAATTGCCGCTGGTATTGACCCCGCCCTCCCACAGCTTGACAGTGCCGCAGGCGCAGATCGGCACGCGGCCCATCATATATTCGGCGCCGATCTGGATGATCAGGACCGCAAGGCAGGCGACAAACCAGAAGCTCTGGTGTCTTACGCGAGACTCTGCATCGACAGCGCTCACTTCTCGCCGTCCGTTTCCAGGTTGACGCTATGCTTCAGCACCAACGGCATCTGCGCCAGCGTGAAGATGATGGTGATCGGCATCGTGCCCCAGACCTTGAAGGCGACCCAGGTACCGTCGGAAAAATTACGCCAGACGACTTCGTTCAGCACGGCAAGGAAGAGAAAGAAGATGCCCCAGCGGATGGTGAGCTTGCGCCAGCCCTCGGCATCGAGCTGGAACGCGGCATTGAAGACATAGCCGAGCAGCGACTTGCCGAAGGCCAGCCCGCCGAGCAGCGCCACCCCGAAGAGCGCGTTGACGATGGTCGGCTTCATCTTGATGAAGGTTTCGTTCTGCAGCCAGATCGACAGCGAGCCGAAGATGACGACGACGATCCCGGATACGAAAGGCATGATCGGCAGATGGCCGAGCACAATCTTCGAAACGATCAGCGAGATGATCGTCGCCGCCATGAAGAGCCCGGTCGCGACGAACAGCGGTCCGCCCAATTCGGAAAGAGCAGGAAACGTCTCCACCAGCCACTGGCCGCGCAGATTGGCGAAGAAGAAGATCAGCAGCGGCCCGAGTTCCAGCGCCAGTTTCAGCAGCGGGTGATGCCGGTCGGCAGCAGACGGGGTGATATCGCTTTCGGTGCTCATGCGTTCTTCAAACCTGTTTTCCTGGAAACTGTTTCCGGCCCTGCCCTGCAGGCTTTCGGCGGCATATCTGTGGCATCATTGGGGAAGTCCGGCAATGGCATGGGCAAAATCCTCGGCCTCGAACGGCTCCAGATCCTCGACGCCCTCGCCGACGCCGATGAAATAGACCGGCAGCTTGTGCTTGGCGGAGATGGCGACGAGGATGCCGCCGCGCGCCGTGCCGTCGAGCTTGGTCATGATCAGCCCGTTGACGCCGGCGACGTTGCGGAAGATCTCGACCTGGCTCAGCGCATTCTGCCCGGTCGTGGCATCGAGGGTCTGCAGCACTGTGTGTGGCGCATCGGGATCGAGCTTGCCGAGCACGCGCACGATCTTCTCAAGCTCGGCCATCAGCTCTGCCTTGTTCTGCAGGCGGCCGGCGGTATCGACGATCAGCACGTCGCATTTTTTCGCCTTTGCCTGTTCGAAAGCATCATAGGCAAGGCCGGCGGCATCGGCGCCGAGCTTGGTGCCGATGAATTCGGATTTCGTCCGGTCGGCCCAGATCTTCAGTTGCTCGATCGCCGCCGCCCGGAACGTATCGCCGGCGGCCAGCATCACCTTCAGCCCGGCGCCGGAAAGTTTGGCCGCAAGCTTGCCGATCGTCGTCGTCTTGCCAGTGCCGTTGACGCCAACGACGAGGATGACATGCGGCTTGTGCGAGAGGTCGAGCTGCAGCGGCTTGGCGACCGGCTTCAGGACCTTGGCGATTTCGGACGCCATGATCCGGCTGACATCCTCGCCGGTGACATCCTTGCCATAACGTTCGGAGGCAAGCGTGTCGGTGACGCGCATGGCGGTCTCGACACCGAGATCGGCCTGGATCAGCAGGTCCTCGAGATCCTGCAGCGTCTCGTCATCGAGCTTGCGCTTGGTGAAGAGCGCGGTGATCTGGCCGGTCAGCTGCGAAGAGGTGCGTGCAAGACCGTTGCGCAGGCGCTGGAACCAGCTGAGTTTCGGTTGCGGGACAATCGGTTCCGGTTCGACGACCTTCGGGCCGGTGGCGAAGCCTTTGGGGAGGATAGGCTCAACGGTCGGCGGCGATTCTATCGGCTCGGATGGCGGCAGCGGCGTTTCGGCCGAAAACTCGCGATCTGCGGCTTCCCCCCCTACCCTGCCGGGCATCCCCCCCACAGGTGGGGGGAAACTCGTGGCAATGTTTTCCGCCGCATCGACTGAATCATCCAAAGCAGCAGACTCACTCTCCGCATCTATTGTCTGGCGATCGGCATCCAGCTGCTTAATCCCCCCACCTGTGGGGGGGACGCCCGGCAGGGTAGGGGGGGTATCTTGCGCGGCCTCCGCTGCCGCCTCAGCTTCCAGCAGCGATAACGGCACGACACCCACATCGCTCAGCTGGTCCGCAGCTGGCAGGATTGCGGCTTCGACATCATCTTCAGCAACCGCTGCCTCGACTCCGCCCTCGTCAATATCGGCAGCCGGCCTGCCGGCCGTATCCATTTCCTCGGCCAGCACCGGATCGTCGGCAACCGGCAGATCTTCGTCGCGCGAACGCGGCTTCAGCTCCCTTTCCACGGTCGCGGGCACAGGTTCTTCAGCCGGCTTGCCGAAGGTGAAGACCTTTTTGATGAAACTGAGCGCCATGGGGATTCCGTGAAAGTCAGGCCGCTGCTGCGGCCGTCAATTGCATGTCGAGATGCTTGCCATTGTGGCCGGTGATCGTGACCGGCACAAGTTCGCCGGGACGAAGGCCGGGGGCTGCGACCAGCGTGAAATTCTCCGTATGCGCCAGGCCGTTGTTTTCAACAAGCAGCCATTGCCGGGTTTCAATCATCCCATCGAGATGGGATTGATGCAGCCTATGTCCAGTGGCGCGCAGCCTTGCGGCGCGATCCTTGACCAGCAACCGGTCGAGCTGCGGCATGCGGGCGGCCGGCGTGCCGGGACGCGGACTGTAGGGGAAGACATGCAGATGGGCGATGCCAGCCTCTTCGGCCAGCCGCACGGCATTGTCGAACATCTCTTCGGTTTCTGTGGGAAAGCCGGCAATCATATCGGCGCCGAAGCTCATCTCGGGGCGGAGGCGGCGCGCATCCTGGATGAAACGCAGCGCATCAGCGCGCAAATGCCGGCGCTTCATGCGCTTCAGGATCATGTCGTCGCCATGCTGCAGCGAAAGATGCAGATGCGGCATGAAACGTGGCTCGTCGGCGATGAGATCCATCAGGTGGGCATCGGCCTCGATGCTGTCGATCGAGGAAAGCCTGAGCCGGCGAATATCGGGGATCTGCTTCAGCAGCGTCTTCGCCAAAAGCCCGAGCGTCGGCACGCCAGGCAGATCGCCGCCATAGCTGGTGGCATCGACGCCGGTCAGCACGATTTCGCGGTAACCGCAGTCGACGAGCTTGCGGGCCTGATCGACGACGGCTCCCATCGGCACGGAGCGGGAATTGCCGCGGCCATAGGGAATGATGCAGAAAGTGCAGCGATGGTCGCAGCCATTCTGCACCTGGATGAAGGCACGCACATGGCCGTCGATGTGCCTCACCATCTGCGGCGCCGTCGCCTTGACGCTCATGATGTCGTTGACCCGAAGCTTCTCTTCGGCCGAAACGCCGAAATCCGGCAGGCTGCGATAGGAGGCGCTCGCCAGCTTCTCCTCGTTGCCGAGCACGGCATCGACCTCCGCCATCGCGGCGAAGGTCTGCTTTTCCGTCTGCGCGGCGCAGCCGGTGACGATGATGCGGGCATGCGGATTGTCGCGCCGTGCCCGGCGGATCGCCTGGCGGGCCTGGCGCACGGCCTCGCCGGTCACGGCACAGGTGTTGACAAGGATAGCGTTGTTGAGCCCGGCCTTCTCAGCCTGCGCCTTCATCACTTCGGATTCATATGTGTTGAGGCGGCAGCCGAAGGTAATGACCTCGATGCCGCTCACTGCGCCTCGGCCTCTCGGGTATCATCGCGCGACCAGAGACCGGTCGACGGATCGACCCTGCCGGACCATTCCCATTCGGCCGGGCCGGTCATGATGACGTGATCGTCGCGCTCGCGCCATTCGATCGAAAGCGTGGCCGGCGGCTTGGCGCTTGCCACATTGATCGTCACCTTGCGGCCGGTGCGGCCGGTGCGCGCAGCACTGACGGCAGCAGAACAGGCAGCCGAACCGCAGGCAAGCGTCAGTCCCGCGCCGCGCTCCCAGGTGCGCGTCGTCACCGATGTCGGCGACGTCACCTGCGCCAGCGTGATATTGGCGCGCTCGGGAAACATCGGATGGTTTTCGAGCAACGGCCCGAAGCGGGCGAGATCATAGGACATCACGTCCCTGTCCACCCAGAAGATCGCATGCGGATTGCCCATCGACATTGCCGACGGCGAATGCAGCACCGGCTTGTCGATTGGGCCGATCTGCAGCTCGATGCGGCTGGTGTCGTGGAATTCTTCCGCCAGCGGGATCCTGTCCCAAGCGAACACCGGCCGGCCCATATCGACCGAGATCGTTCCGTCCTCGTGCTCGACGGCGTTGAGGATGCCGGCGACCGTCTGGAAGGTAAAGACCTTGCTGCCGGTCTCTGCGGCAAGCGCCTGCACGACGCAGCGCGTGCCGTTGCCGCAGGCCTGCGCCTTGGACCCGTCGGAATTCAGGATATCGATGAAGGCATCGGTGCCGTCGGCCTTCGGATCATGGATCGCCATGATCTGATCGAACTCTGTCTGCGGATCGGCATTGAGCGCGACCGCCGCCGCCGCCGTCACTTTGTCCGGCCGGCCGCGCATGTCGACGACCAGGATCTTGTTGCCAAGCCCGTTCATCCTCGCGAATTCGACCGTTGCGCTCATGGGTATCATTCCGTCTGTCTTTCCGGTCTATATGGCGGAAATGCGAAGGAATTACCAGTGGTGAGTGCCGGGCAGGCGTGGCGGGCTGCCGACCCTTTCGAGGCAGTTTGGCTTTTACCGCTGCGCACCCTCAGGATCGAAAGACGCAGCATGGGCTTCGACAATAGCTGCGGTGATGACCTTTCTCAGCTCGTAGACCAGCGAGCGGGACCGCTTGCGGTCCAGATCCTGTGCCGCCTTCGCCAGATTCAGGCCCTCGTTCAGAACAATATGATGGGCCCGCGCCAGCGCCCAGCTCTCAATATCAGCATTTAGCATTCGATATCTCCGCCGATTCATTCGGCATCAAGGATATTCACGAATCATTTTACAGGACGCACTTATGTATAAAGTAGAATCATAAGCCGAATAATTTGCAACTGGCGTTGACAGCGAATTCGGCCGCCGGAGGGGCAGTATTTATCGGCAAAACATGAAACGCTGGCAGATTGCCCGAGCCAATACATCACTTTGTTTGAGTATGTACTTTTGCTGCAACCGTTGGATGAGGCGCCATCGGCCTCTCGTCACACGGCTTCTAAGAAGTCGGTCATGCGGTCATTTGTCCGCATTGCCTTGACTTTCGCCCGACTTTCCTGTTTATCGCGCCCAATCCGCGACGAGCCACACGACTCCGAGCCGCCGACCGGGACTTAGAGATCCCGGAGGTCAACACCCGACAGCGCGACGCGCCCTCGGGTGCTTTTTGGCTTTGCGTCTTGTTTTCGTCAAGGAAAAGCACGACGTTTCCGGGCATATCCAAACCCGCCCGAAACGTATCAAGGAAGAGCCGATGTTTGAAAACCTCCAGGACCGTCTTGGATCCATTCTGAATGGACTGACAGGCCGTGGCGCGCTTTCGGAAGCCGATGTTTCCGCAGCGCTGCGCGAGGTTCGCCGTGCGTTGCTGGAGGCCGACGTCGCGCTCGACGTCGTGCGTTCCTTCACCGACCGCGTGCGTGAAAAGGCCGTCGGCGCTGAGATCCTGAAGTCGATCAAGCCCGGCCAGATGGTCGTCAAGATCGTGCATGACGAACTGATCGAGATGCTGGGCGGCGAAGGCGTCGGTATCGACCTGCATGCGGCAGCCCCCGTCGTCGTCATGATGGTCGGCCTGCAGGGCTCCGGCAAGACGACGACCTCGGCGAAGATCGCTCATCGCCTGTCGACGCGCGAGAAGAAGAGGGTGCTGATGGCATCGCTCGACACGCGTCGTCCGGCAGCCCAGGAGCAGCTTCGCCAACTCGGCGCGCAGGCCAATATCGACACATTGCCTGTTATATCGGGCCAGTCGCCGACGGATATCGCCGCCCGCGCCGTGCAGGCGGCCAAGCTCGGCGGCCATGATGTCGTCATCCTCGATACCGCCGGCCGCACGCATATCGACGAGCCCTTGATGGTCGAGATGGCGGACATCAAGAAGCGGTCGAACCCGCATGAAATCCTGCTGGTCGCCGACAGCCTCACCGGCCAGGACGCCGTCAACCTCGCCCGCAGTTTCGACGAACGCGTCGGCATCACCGGTCTGGTGCTGACCCGCATGGACGGCGATGGCCGCGGCGGTGCCGCCCTTTCGATGCGCGCCGTCACCGGCAAGCCGATCAAGCTGATCGGCGTCGGCGAGAAGATGAGCGAGCTGGAGGAATTCCATCCCCGCCGCATCGCCGACCGTATCCTCGGCATGGGCGACATCGTCTCGCTCGTCGAGCGCGCGGCCGAAAACATCGACGCCGAGAAGGCGGCCGCCATGGCCGCCAAGATGGCCAAGGGCAAGTTCGATCTCGACGACCTTGCCGACCAGTTGCGCCAGATGCAGAAGATGGGCGGCATGGGTGGCATCATGGGCATGATGCCCGGCATGGCCGGCATGAAGGACAAGATGGCCGCAGCCGGCCTCGACGACAAGCTCTTCGGTCGCCAGATCGCCATCATCCAGTCGATGACCAAGGCCGAGCGCACCAATCCCGACTTGCTCAAGCATTCGCGCAAGAAGCGCATCGCCGCCGGCTCCGGCACCGATGCCGCCGCCATCAACAAGCTTCTGAAGATGCACCGCCAGATGGCGGATATGATGAAGATGATGGGCGGCAAGGGCAAAGGCGGCATGATGAAGCAGATGATGGGTGGCCTTGCCGGCAAGATGGGGCTCGGCGGTGGCATGGGTGGCGGCATGCCCGATCTCTCGAACATTGATCCCCGGCAGCTCGAGGCCTTGCAGAAGCAGGCGGAAGCGGCGGGGCTTGGAAAGCCGGGTGGGGGTATGCCCGGTCTCGGCGGTCTGCCGGGTGGTTTGCCGGGCCTCGGCGGCGCCAAGCTGCCGGGCCTTGGCGGTGGTTTCCCGGGATTGCCCGGATTGCCGAAGAAGAAGTGAAAGGATCGCTTGCCCCATGATTGATCCAGACGTCAAAGCCCAGCTCGCGAGCTATCGGCAGTCGATCGACAATATCGATGCCGCTCTCGTGCACATGCTGGCCGAACGCTTCCGCTGCACCAAAGAGGTCGGCGTGCTGAAGGCCAAATACAATTTGCCGCCGGCCGACCCGGCGCGCGAGGAATACCAGATCGAACGCCTTCGCCAGCTGGCGAATGCCGCCAATCTGGACCCGGATTTCGCTGAGAAGTTCCTGAACTTCGTCATCAAGGAAGTCATCCGGCATCATGAGCAGATCGCTGCGGATCACGCTGAACAGAGCGCTGCAGCCCGATAACCGTACCGCTCGAGAAAGCGGTCAAGAAAAGCCCAAGGAGTAAAGAACATGGCACTGAAAATTCGTCTCGCCCGCGGTGGTTCCAAGAAGCGCCCGTATTACCACGTCGTTCTCGCCGATGCGCGCAGCCCGCGTGACGGCCGCTTCCTCGAAAACCTCGGTTCCTGGAACCCGATGCTTGCCAAGGACGATGAGAAGCGCGTTCAGCTGAACGCCGAGCGCATCAAGCACTGGATCGAACACGGCGCTCAACCGACCGACCGCGTTCTGCGCTTTCTCGATGAGGCCGGCGTTGCCAAGCGCGAAGTCAAGAACAACCCGGTTAAGGCAAAGCCCGGCAAGCGCGCCCAGGAACGCGCCGCCGAAAAGGCTCAGAAGGTCGCCGACGCCGCCGCTGCTGCAGCAGACGCCGCGGAATAATCGCGACATTCCCTTCGAGCGGGCGGCATGGCGACATGCCACCCGTTTTCGTTTCCAATCGCACGCACTTCGTTTATGAGAAACCTGTCTTTCGGCTTCACATGAAGGAACCCATGACCAAGCTTGAAAACCCCGTTCTGATGGCGACGATCGGTGGCGCGCAAGGCCTCCGGGGCGAGGTGCGCGCCAAGGCCTATACGGCCGATCCCGGCGCGCTTGGCGATTACGGCCATCTGCACAGCATGGACGGCCGCAGCTTCGAAGTCCTCGAAATCCGCGAGATGAAGAATGTCGTCGTCGTCCGTTTCCGCGGCGTCAACGACCGCAATGCCGCCGAGGCTCTGAACGGGCTAGAACTTTATATCGAGCGGGACAACCTGCCGGACGAGGAGCTGGAGGACGACGAGTTCTACTATGCCGATCTCGAGGGGCTCGAAGCACGCGACGACAAGGGTGTCAGCTATGGCACGGTTACCGGGGTCTTCGATTTCGGCGCCGGCGACCTCTTGGAACTCAAAGGTCCGGGCAAGCGCCCGGTGCTGATCCCCTTCTCCGAAACCTCGGTGCTGGAGATCGACCTCGAGGCCGGCACGCTGCTGATCGATCCGCTGGCGGCGGGGCTGGTCGACGATTCCGAAGAGCTTTCGAAATTCACTCCCGACAAGCCGAAAAAGAAGAAGTGATGGCTTTCCGGGCGAGCGTGCTGACACTTTATCCGGAAATGTTTCCGGGGCATCTGGGCTTCTCGCTCGCCGGCAAGGCGATGGAGCGGGGGCAGTGGTCGCTGGACACGGTGCAGATCCGCGATTTTGCCACCGACAGACACCGCACCGTCGACGACACCCCGGCCGGCGGCGGCGCCGGCATGGTGCTGAAACCAGACGTTCTCGCCCGCGCCATCGACAGTGCCTCGGAAAACGATACCCGCCCGCGGCTGCTGATGAGCCCGCGCGGCCGGCCGCTGACGCAGGAGCGTGTGCGCGAGCTCGCCGCCGGTGATGGCGTCATCATCGTCTGCGGCCGCTTCGAGGGCGTCGACCAGCGGGTGATAGAGGCGCGCGGACTGGAAGAGGTTTCCATCGGCGACTACGTCCTATCCGGCGGCGAGCCGGCGGCGCTGATCGTGCTCGATGCCATCATCCGCATCCTGCCCGGCGTCATGGGCAACGATCTTTCCGGCCTGCACGAAAGCTTCGAAGGCGGACTGCTGGAACATGCGCACTATACCCGGCCGCAGGAGTGGGAGGGCCATGAAATTCCGCCGATCCTCACCTCGGGCAATCACGGCGCCATCGAGAAATGGCGGCATGAAGAAGCGGTGCGCCTGACCCGGGAACGGCGCCCGGATCTTCTCGAAAGGGCCAAAACCGAGAAAAACGACTGATTTCGCAGCCCTTTTCACAAAAATGCCGCCCAAGGGATGACAAGCCCTGGCCTTTGGTGTATTGGCGCACGCGGAAATGGGGTTTATCCCCGTCTGCCAGCAAACAAAGAATGGCGAATCCGCTCCCGCCCTTGATGGGCAAAGTCCTGAGGCCAGTTCCGAAGGATCAGTGTCGAGCGCTCTGGCTGTTTCAGAAGAACCAAGGGTTAAGACGATGAACATCATTCAGCAGCTTGAGGCCGAACAGGCCGCCAAGATCGAAGCCAAGCGCACGCTTCCCGAATTTTCCCCGGGCGACACCGTCCGCGTCAACGTGAAGGTCACGGAAGGCACCCGTACCCGCGTTCAGGCCTATGAAGGCGTCTGCATCGCCCGCTCCGGCGGCGGCCTGCAGGAAAACTTCACGGTCCGCAAGATCTCCTACGGCGAAGGTGTCGAGCGCGTATTCCCGGTCTACTCGCCGATGATCGAAAGCGTCGACGTCGTTCGTCGCGGTAAGGTCCGTCGCGCCAAGCTTTATTACCTGCGCGACCGTCGCGGCAAGTCTGCCCGTATTGTTGAAGACACCGGCGTCCGCGCCCGCAAGCTCAACGATGCCGAGCGCGCCGCCATTGCCGAGGAAAAGGCACGTATCGAAGCTGAAAAGGTTGCAGCCGCCCAGGCGCTCGCCGCCGAGAAGGCAGCAGCAGAAGCAGCAGAAGCCAAGGCCGCTGCTGAAGCGGCCGCCGCTGCAGCGGAACCGGCAGCAGAATAAGATCTGCGCTAGGCAAAATTCTTTGCTTGGAAAGGCGGCCTTCGGGTCGCCTTTTCTATTTTTTGCTGGGGCACGCCGTGGGCGGCCTTGCCTCAGGCCTATCTTCCGTGACAGTTTTTGCCGTTCAATTTTGGGGAACCGTTCAATGTTGTTTCGTCGTACCGTTCTTGCGAGCTTCGCCGCGCTTGCTCTTCTGCCCCTGGCCGCATCGGCCACCGAGCTGCCTGATCTCGGCGGCAAGAGCGTCGTCGTCGTCACCGAGAATGCCTATCCGCCGCTGCAATTCGTCGATCCGAAATCCGGCAAGGCGATCGGCTGGGAATATGATGCGATGAACGAGATCGCGAAGCGGCTGAATTTCAAGGTGGAATACCAGAACACCAGCTGGGACGCGATGATCCAGGCGGTTTCCGACGGCCAGTACAACATCGGCATGACCGGCATCACTATCAAGGAAGACCGCAAGCAGAAGGTGGATTTCTCCGATCCCTATATGCGCTCGCAACAGTTCATGCTGGTGCGCGGCGACGAGAAACGCTTCACCGACGCCAAGTCCTTCGGCGAATTCAAGGATGGCCTGGTCGGCGCGCAGCCCGGCACCACGCCCTTCTACACCGCCGTCTACGAAGTGCTGGATGGCAACGAGCAGAACCCGCGCATCAAGCTCTTCGAAACCTTCGGCGCCACCGTCCAGGCCCTGAAGGCTGGCGATGTCGACGTCGTGCTGACCGACGGCACCGCCGGAAAGGGTTATGTCGATGCCTCGAACGGCGCCCTCAAGCTGATCGGCGAACCGCTCGGCACCGAAGATTTCGGCTTCATCTTCCCGAAAGGGTCCGACCTTGTCGCCCCGGTCAATGCCGCCATCGCCGCGCTCAAGGCCGACGGCACGCTCGATGCGCTGAACAAGAAGTGGTTCCTCGACTACAAGATGGGCGAATGACGCCGAGCAACTGCTGATGGCCCTGCGACCATCGCCCGACAGACACGTCAAGGACGACTATCCCTGGTGGCTGGTCGCCCTCGTCACGATCGGCATCGTCCTTGCCGCCGTCATCGTCGCCAACGATATATACGCCCAGGTCTTCCGCACCGTCGTCAACGGTGTCGGCGTCACCGTCTTCGTCACGCTGGTCGCCTTCGTGCTCGCCACCGTGCTCGGCCTCGGCATCTGCCTGCTCGGCATGGCCGACAGCCAGGTGTTGCGTCAGATCGCGCGATTCTACATCGAGATCATCCGCGGCATACCGATTCTCGTGCTGCTGTTCTACGTCGCCTTCGTCGGCGCGCCGGCTCTGGTCGCAGCCTATAATTTCCTGATTTCGCCGCTGGTGACATCAGGTATGGCCGAGCCCATCCTGGTGCGCGACCTGTCGCTGATGTGGCGAGCGATCATCGCCCTGACGGTCGGTTATTCCTCCTTCATCGCCGAAATCTTCCGGGCCGGTTTCCAGTCGGTCGATCTCGGCCAGATCGAGGCGGCCAAGGCCCTCGGTCTCTCGCGCTACCGGCGCTTCCGCTCCGTCGTCTTCCCGCAGGCGATCCGGGTAATCTTCCCGCCGCTCTCCAACGATTTCGTCTCGATGGTGAAGGATAGCTCGCTCGTCTCCGTGCTCGGCGTCGCCGACATCACCCAGATGGGCAAGGTCTATGCCGCCGGCTCCTTCCGCTTCTTCGAAACCTATTCGATCGTCACCTATATCTATCTGATCCTGACGATCGGCCTGTCGCTGGCGCTGCGGCGGACGGAGAAATGGATGAAGTCGCGGTAAGCGATCAATACCCGCCGCGCTGCCGACAGGCCGCAGAGCATCTGCTGATGATTCAAATTGAAGCCGCCGCGAAAAATCGCTATATGCAGGCCATGGAATCCAAGTTCAGATGCATTGGTGCGCATATTTTCGTGCTGCAGGATCATTATCGCCTGCCGGCACGGTTCTTTGCGTGTGTATCCGGCGCGCTCAACAGCCGACTTCGTTGATCGAATGACGGCCAGCGGAGCCTGATCCGCCATTTCTCGATTTTCAAAAGCTTCCAAAAAACGGACTTAACGCCATGAGCGCACCGCGTACCCTCTACGACAAGATCTGGGACGATCATCTGGTCGACGAACAGCCGGACGGCACCTGTCTTCTCTACATCGACCGCCACCTGGTCCACGAAGTCACCTCGCCGCAGGCTTTCGAAGGCCTGCGCATGACCGGTCGCAAGGTTCGCGCGCCGGAAAAGACGCTCGCCGTCGTCGACCATAACGTTCCGACCTCGCCCGATCGCCATCTCGGCATCAAGAACGAGGAAAGCCGCATTCAGGTGGAAGCGCTGGCCACCAATGCCGCCGAATTCGGCGTCGAATATTATTCGGCAAGCGACAAGCGCCAGGGCATCGTCCACATCGTCGGCCCGGAACAGGGCTTCACCCTGCCCGGCATGACCATCGTCTGCGGCGACAGCCACACGTCGACGCACGGCGCCTTCGGCGCGCTGGCACACGGCATCGGCACCTCCGAGGTCGAGCATGTTCTGGCGACCCAGACGCTGATCCAGAAGAAGGCGAAGAACATGCTGGTGCGGGTCGACGGCCTGCTTCCGCCGCACGTCACCGCCAAGGACATCATCCTTGCCATCATCGGCGAAATCGGCACCGCCGGCGGCACCGGCCACGTCATCGAATTTGCCGGCGAAGCGATCCGCGCGCTGTCGATGGAAGGCCGCATGACCGTCTGCAACATGACCATCGAAGGCGGCGCCCGCGCCGGCCTGATCGCCCCTGACGAAAAGACCTTCGAATATATCAAGGGCAAACCGCGCGCGCCGAAGGGCGAGGCGCTGGAGCAGGCAATCGCCTATTGGAAGACGCTGCAGACCGACGAGGGCGCTCATTACGACCGCGTCGTCGTGCTCGATGCCGCCAGCCTGCCGCCGATCGTTTCCTGGGGCTCCTCGCCCGAGGATGTCATCTCTGTCCAGGGCATCGTTCCGAACCCCGACGACATTCCGGACGAAACCAAACGCACCTCCAAGTGGCGCGCGCTCGACTATATGGGCCTGAAGCCGGGCACGAAGATGACCGACATCACCCTTGACCGCGTCTTCATCGGCTCCTGCACCAACGGCCGCATCGAGGATCTGCGCGAAGTCGCCAAGGTCGTCGAAGGCAAGACGGTTGCCTCAACCGTCGACGCGATGATTGTGCCGGGTTCCGGCCTCGTCAAGAAACAGGCGGAAGCCGAAGGCCTCGACAAGATCTTCAAGGCCGCCGGTTTCGACTGGCGCGAGCCGGGTTGCTCCATGTGCCTTGCGATGAACGACGACCGCCTGAAGCCGGGCGAACGCTGCGCTTCGACCTCGAACCGCAACTTCGAAGGCCGCCAGGGCTTCAAGGGCCGCACGCACCTCGTCTCGCCGGCAATGGCCGCCGCAGCCGCGATCGCCGGGCACTTCGTCGATATCCGCGAGTGGAACTGATCTGATCCGGTAACGGATAGGATTGAAAGCCGCCCGATGCGCATCGGGCGGCTTTGCATTTATGGCGTCTGTCGCTTCGGCGCCCAGATTGCGACCTGCACAGCCCCGCGCCTTCGCCGGCGCGCAAAGAGCTCTGCAGCCCCCTGAATTGCTGCACCAAAGCGCGCGTCGCGATCTCTCAGATTCGCTCCTCGCGCTTTAGGTCTTTGTTTTTACGCATGTTGTTGTCGCAAAACCGCAGCACAGTTTTGCGCGACATGCTCTAATTCCGTAAATTGCTTCCGATTTAACTCACTCGTGGCAGGCGAGCCCGTTTGTGCATCGCCGGCCTTCCCAATTTCATCCTTTCGGGCAATCGACATCGACAAAGTCCTATGGCCTCATCGATGATCAGGCGCGACACGCGACAGATAGCTTTCAGGCTTCGGCGAACACCGCGCCATCGGGGAAGCGCCATGAGGCAGAAATTAGTAGCGAGTTTACTGCGAGCCGGCCTGATCATATTCGCACCGCTGGCATCGATCGACGCCGTTGGCGCCGCGCCGATGCATCCAACCATACCGCCAGTCACAGTCGCCTCTGGCCAACTGCAACAGGTCGCGCAGAAGAAGGTACCACCGCTCAACGGATACCGCGGCTACAGCAGCGGTCGGCCCGGCTATATCAAAAGCGCAAACGGCTATTGGTATCCCTCACGCGCCTTCGACGACTATACCGGCTCAATTGGAAGACCGCGGAACCTAGGCAATAGCTGCAGTTACGGCTTCGCACCGACCAACGGATCGTCCAATTGCAATTATTGACTGAAGGCTGCATGCCTCCTTGATGCAACGGCCGCTACGGGCGATCTCACCTGCGCGGCCGCTCATTGGCTTGCTTAATCAGAAGGCTGCCGTCATCGGATCCGGTCCCATGCGGGCGCTGGCGCTGTCGAGTTTGGCGATCGCAGCCATATCATCGGCATCGAGTTTGAAGTCGAACACCTGGAAATTCTCCTCGATACGCGACGGCGTCACCGATTTCGGGATGACGACGAGGCCGGTGTCGATGTGCCAGCGAATGATGACCTGAGCCGGGGTCTTCTGATGCTTTTTGGCAATCTCACCAATAACAGTGTTCGAGATGAACTTGCCCTGGCCGAGCGGGCTCCAGGATTCGGTGGCGATACCAAGCTTCTTGTGAACCTCGTGCGCCGCCTTCTGCTGGAAATCGGGATGCAGTTCGATCTGGTTGATGACGGGAACGACGCCGGTCTCGCCGATGATGCGCTCGAGATGTTCAGGATAGAAATTCGACACGCCGATCGAGCGGGCGCGGCCCTCTTCCCGGATGCGGACGAAAGCCTTCCAGGTCTCCGTATAAAGGCCGCGATGCGGCGACGGCCAATGAATGAGATAGAGGTCGACATATTCGGAGCCGAGTTTCTTCAGGCTGCCGTCGAAGGCCCGCAGCGCATTGTCGTAGCCCTGGTCGTCGTTCCTGAGCTTGGTGGTGACGAAGATATCCCTGCGGTCGAGGCCGGAAGAGCGGATGCCTTCGCCGACGCCCTCTTCGTTGTCGTAACCGGAAGCGGTATCGATATGACGATAGCCGGCGGTGATCGCCGTGCGCACGGTGGGAGCAGCGATCTCCTGCGGCGTCTGCCAGACGCCGAGGCCGACCTGCGGCATGGAATGTCCGTCATGGAAAGTGATGATGGGTTGAGCGGTCACAATATATCTCCGGGAGTTTGACGAATTGGACGAGGCATGAATTGCGCCCGCACCTTCGGGGCGTCCCTGAACGCATCTCAGCCGGAGCGTTCGGTCACCGAAAACATATAGGCAGCCCCATCCGGAAGACAATCAGACGACGCGGACAATCGTTCCCTTTCGAAGGTGAGGCAGCAGGCGGCACATGTCGCGCAGGCTTATGGCCACGCAGCCCGCCGTCGGCTCGTAACCCGGCCTGATGAGATGGAAGAAGATCGCCGAACCGCAATTGCGTGCACGCGAGGAGATGTTCCAGTCCATCACCAGGCAGATATCGTAGAGCCCGTCGCTGCGCCGCATCTCCTCGTGGCTTGCGCCGAAGGGCGCCCTGACAAGGCGGTTGTAGCTGGCACTGTCGGACTGATCGCACCAGAGCATGTCGGAGCGGATGCGGCGGATGGCAAGCGGAGTGACGAGCCGGCCGTTCCGCTCGCCGCGCCGGAAGCCGGATATCAACCTCATCGAGGCGATCGGCGTGGCGCCGTCGCCCTCGCGTTTCATCACGGTGCGGCCGGAACGGCCGATCGCAGCAGGTATGGTGATGGCGCCGAGCCGGACGATTGCCCGGCTCTTATGCCCCGGCGCAGGACGCACCACCACCGTCGGCGTCATGCCCCGCCTCTGCCTTGCTTTTTCCATTTTTCTCGCATGTCGTGCCTTGTCTGGGGCTCCGATTGAAATCATATCAAAACCGACCCGGCAACAGCCCGCTGCCCGATCCTTGCCAAACCAGCAATTTGGCGTAGGACTAGGGAACTTAACATGAGGACGCAAACGGCATGACCGCACGCACCATTCTTCTGGTGGATGACGACGATGACCTTCGGCAGACGCTGACGGAGCAATTGTCGCTGTATGAGGAATTCACGGTTCTGCAGGAATCCAACGCCGGTAAAGGTGTCGCGACCGCCCGTTCGACGCCGATCGACCTGCTGATCATGGATGTCGGCCTGCCCGATATGGACGGCCGCGAGGCGGTGAAGCTGCTTCGCAAGGGCGGTTTCAAGGCGCCGATCATCATGCTGACCGGCCATGATACCGATTCAGACACGATCCTCGGCCTCGAAGCCGGCGCCAACGACTATGTCACCAAGCCCTTCCGCTTCGCCGTGCTGCTCGCCCGCATCCGCGTGCAGTTGCGCCAGCATGAGCAGAGCGAGGATGCGACCTTCACCGTCGGCCCCTACCTCTTCAAGCCGAGCCAGAAGCTGCTGACCACCGATAACGGTCAGAAGATCCGGCTGACGGAAAAGGAAGCGGCGATCATCCGCTATCTCTACCGCGCCGAACAGAAAGTCGTCACCCGCGACGTGCTGCTCGAAGAAGTCTGGGGCTATAATTCCGGCGTGACGACGCATACGCTGGAAACCCACGTCTACCGCCTGCGCCAGAAGATCGAGCGCGATCCCTCCAATGCCGAAATCCTCGTCACGGAAAACGGAGGCTATAAAATCATACCCTAGAGCATTTCCTTTTCTCCGAATCACGGAAATGCTCTATCTCTTTGTTTTCACGCAATTCCCGGCAAAAGCCTTTCACGCTTTGCCTGGCAAAACCGCTAGACACCTCTGCTGGAATTGCTCTAAGGCGAAAAGCCCGCATGGCGCTGACCGACGACATCCACATGCTCGCGCAGCTTCCTCTGTTCAAGGACATGAACGAGGATCAGCTGCGGTTGATCGCCTTCGGCGCCGACCGGCGCATGATCGCTGCCGGCCAGATGCTGTTTCGCCAGGGCTCACCGGCCGAGAGCGCCTATGTCATCCTCACCGGCAGCCTGGAGCTGCGCGCGACGAGCAGCGACGGCATGCAGAGAACAGAGGGGATCGCCGGTCCCGGAACTTTGGTTTCCGAGCTGGCGCTGGTGACGCTGGTGGAGCGCAAGTTCACCGCGGTAGCGCGCGAGGACACCAGCATCATCCGCATTACCCGCGCCCTCTTCCACCGGCTGATCGAAGAATATCCGGACGCAGCCCGGCTGATCGAGAACCGGATCCGCGATAATCTTGCCGAGCTTGCGGCAAAGGCCGCAAGCCAGTTCTACCGCTTCAGCTGATCCCGGTTAGAGCAGCTGAACCGCATCGTTCTAGAAATCGAAATGCGCCGTCACCGGCACGTGGTCGGAGGGACGATCCCAGCCGCGCGCCTCCTTCAGGATCTCGATCCGCTTCAGATGCGGCCCGAGATCCGACGACGACCAGATATGGTCGAGACGGCGGCCGCGATCGGCGGCCTCCCAGTCCTTGGCGCGATAGCTCCACCAAGTGTAGAGTTTCTCGTTTTCAGGCACATGCTGGCGCATGAGATCGAGCCAGGCGCCACGCTTCATCACCTCGAGCAGCCCTTCGGTTTCGACGGGCGTATGACTGACGATCTTCAGAAGCTGCTTGTGCGACCAGACATCGTGCTCCAGCGGCGCGATGTTGAGGTCGCCGACGAGAATTGACGACGTATTGGCCTCGCCATTGGCTTTCAGCAGCTTCATCTCCTCGATGAAATCGAGCTTGTGGCCGAATTTCGGATTGATCGTGCGATCCGGCTCGTCGCCGCCGGCCGGGACATAGAAATTATGCAGCCGGACGCGACGATTGCCGTATTCGAAGATCGCCGAGATGTGGCGGGCGTCGCCGACGCCGCAATAATCCTGCCGGTGATCCTCGGTCAACGGAATGCGCGAGGCGATCGCCACGCCGTGATAGCCTTTCTGGCCATGGATGATGATGTGATTGTAGCCCATGGCCCTGAGCGGTGCCGCCGGAAACAGATCGTTCGTCACCTTGGTTTCCTGCAGGCAGAGGATATCGGGCCTGTGCTTGAGAACGAGCTGCTCGACGATCGGCATGCGCAGCCGCACCGAGTTGATGTTCCAGGTGGTGATCGAAAAGCCCATGCCAATGCCCTTTCACGCCTAACGCGTATCGCGCAAACCGTGCAACGTTTTCACGCGATGCGCTTTCATGAAAGGGCTTTAGAACAAAGGCGGACGCGAGGGAACCGGCCGCATGTCAAAGCGGCCGGCGATCAACCGAAAAGCTCTCAGTCGCGCGACTGCGGCGTGCCGGGAATGGCCTCATAGGGCACGCGGAAGACGCGATCGTCGAACTGCATACCGGTTTTGACGTTGAAGATCATCACCGAAGTGTCCTTGCCCTGATTGTCGGTGATCGTCCACTGACGCAGGTCGTAGGTCTTCGGGTCGAACATCATGGTGATGGTCGAGTTTCCGAACACCGTATTGTTGCCGAGCGCGATCGTCGTCAGGTCGGACTCTTCCTTCACGCCCTTCACCATACCGGCCGAAAGGTCGATATGCTGCGCCAGGAGCAGGCTGAGCGGGGTCTTGGAGAGCGGATAGAGATCCCAGGTCTTGAGCTTCGTATTGCCGATGGCGACGTTCTTGCCGTCGGCGATCACCCGCATCGGCGACGGCTCGTCATAGTTGAAACGCAGCTTGCCGGGACGCTGGATATAGAACTTGCCGCCTGTCTGCTCGCCGCGCGGTCCGAACTGCACGAATTCACCCTGCATCGTCGTGACGCCGGAGAAATGATCGGCGATCGCCTGCGCCGTGCCGGAGGCGGGAGCTGCCGCCTGCGCATGAGCACCGAAGGGAATGGCGCTCCCCATCGCAGCAACGGCAAAGGCGCCGAGAAGGTCGCGGCGCGTTACCGTCAGGCCGGAGAGGAAGGTATCGGAGTGACTCATCTAAATCTCCTTTATGCGATCTGCATGCTGCCGAAAGGCGGCGTCTTCAAGGCGTTGCGATCGGCCTGCGAGAGGTAACGGCTTCGATGCTATCAGGTTTCCGCAAAAGCGGCCGTATTGGAAATATATGCCTGTTCTGTCAGCGGTCGAGGATGTCGCCTTCGGTGGGAACGAGGATCTCGCGTTTGCCGGCATGGTTGGCCGGTCCGATGATGCCCTCCTTCTCCATGCGCTCGACGAGCGAGGCGGCGCGGTTGTAGCCGATGCCGAGCCGGCGCTGGACGTAGGAGGTCGACGCCTTGCCGTCGCGCAGCACGATGGCGACCGCCTGGTCGTAGGGATCCTCCGATTCGGAAAGATTGGACGTGCCGGCCGGACCGCCGCCACCGCCGCCGTAATCGCCGTCTTCGTCGTCATCGGCGGTGATCGCATCGAGATATTGCGGCGAGCCCTGGGTCTTCAGGTAGGAGACGATCTCTTCCACCTCGACGTCAGAGACGAACGGGCCGTGCACGCGCTGGATACGCCCGCCGCCCGCCATGTAGAGCATGTCGCCCATGCCGAGCAGCTGCTCGGCGCCCTGCTCGCCGAGAATGGTGCGGCTGTCGATCTTCGAGGTCACCTGGAAGGAGATGCGGGTCGGGAAGTTCGCCTTGATCGTGCCGGTGATGACGTCGACTGACGGACGCTGTGTCGCCATGATCACGTGGATGCCGGCCGCACGCGCCATCTGCGCCAGACGCTGGACGGCGCCTTCGATGTCCTTGCCGGCGACCATCATCAGGTCGGCCATCTCGTCGATGATCACGACGATATATGGCATCGGCCGCAGATCGAATTCCTCGGTCTCGTACATCGCCTCGCCGGTGTGGCGATCGAAGCCGGTCTGCACCGTGCGCGAGATCGCCTCGCCCTTCGACAGCGCCTGCTCGACGCGGGTGTTGAAGCCGTCGATATTGCGCACGCCGATCTTCGACATTTTCTTGTAGCGCTCTTCCATCTCGCGCACCGTCCATTTGAGCGCGACGACGGCCTTTTTCGGATCGGTGACGACAGGCGAAAGCAGGTGCGGGATGCCGTCATAGACGGAGAGTTCGAGCATCTTCGGGTCGATCATGATCAGCCGGCACTGTTCCGGCGTCATGCGATAGAGCAGTGACAGGATCATCGTGTTGATGGCGACCGACTTGCCGGAACCGGTGGTGCCGGCGACGAGCAGATGCGGCATCTTGGCAAGATCGGCGATCACGGCTTCGCCGCCGATCGTCTTGCCGAGCGCCATGGCGAGCTTCGCCTTGCTGCCCTCGAAATCCCGGGAGGCGATAAGTTCGCGCAGATAGACGGTCTCGCGCGTCTGGTTCGGCAATTCGATGCCGATCGCGTTGCGGCCGGGCACGACGGCGACGCGGGCGGCAATCGCGCTCATCGAGCGGGCGATATCGTCGGCAAGGCCGATGACGCGCGACGACTTGATGCCGGGCGCCGGCTCCAGTTCGTAGAGCGTGACGACGGGACCGGGACGGACATGGATGATCTCGCCCTTGACGCCGAAATCTTCGAGCACGCCTTCGAGCATGCGGGCGTTCTGTTCCAGCGCATCGGCCGACAGCGTGGAGTCGCGCACGACGTTCTTCGGTTCTGCGAGCAGATGCATCGACGGAAGCTGGAAACCCTCGGGGCGGATGAACGAGCCCTGCGCCTCCCGCTCGATGCGGGCGCTGGGCTTCGGGCGTGCGACCACCGGGACGACGCGCGGTTCCGGCTTGCCGGCCGCCTTTGCCGGCGCGCGGATCATCCAGTCGTCGTCATCGTCGTCGGGCAGGATATCGGCCGGGCGCGGCGGCATGTCGTTATCGAAGGGCAGGTCGTCGTCATTGTCGTCGTCATCGATGGACAGCGACGGCGCGGAGACGATGCGCCGCGGCGAAGCCGTCCTTGGCCCCATTGATGGTTCCATCGACGGCTCCATGCGCTCGCCGCGGACGGTCGGCGCCTTGGCGCGAACGGGTTCGTTCAGCGTGCCGAACTCGTCATCGTTGAAATCATACGGTGATTCGTAATCGCCCTGGCGCCGCTTGCGCGGACCCATGCCGAAGAGCCGGCGCAGCCGGCCCTGGCTCATGTACCAGGCATGCGTCACGGCGCCGCTGAAAGCGACCCAGCGCGACTCGTCCTCCTCCTCGTCCTCGTCTCCGACGACGCGGGCCTTGCTTCTCGTATCGACGTAATCTTCCTCGACCTCCTCGTCGGCGTCGCTGCGGCCGACGAGGCCCGATGCAAAGAGCATCATCCAGGCGGTCGGCGCGGCAAAGATGCAGCCGACCACCATGGCGAAGGTGCCGGTGGGATAGGCGCCGACGAAGAGTGCGGGAAAACGCAGGATCATGTCGCCGACGACGCCGCCGATGCCGTTCGGAATCGGCCAGGTGAGCGGCGGCGGAAAACAGCCGATGACGGCGGAAGAGAGCACTGAACCGGCCAACCAGGCGCCGGCGCGGGCCGGAATGCGGCTGAAGCGGCGGCCAGAAATCAGCGTCAGCGCCCAGGCGACGATCGGCAGCATTGAAACGACGCTGGCAAGGCCGAGGAATTGCATGACGATATCGGCAAAGGCGGCACCGCTGTAACCGAGAATATTCGTCGGCAGGTTGGCAGTGGCATAGGAATAGCTCGGATCCGCAACATTCCAAGTCGCCAGCGCCGCGACGCAGAACGCCAGCAGCAGAAAGATCGCAAAGCCGATGAGCGCCTGGATCTGCCGCAGCATGAATGCCGAGAAGGAGAACCGATCCGGACGGCCATCCATTGCCGGCGACGTGCTTCTTGCCATGTGTCTAACCCGTCCAATGCCTGAGGACACGCGAATCGCTGAAGCTTCGCCGTGCCAAAATGCGTCCGCTCTACCTAATCAGAGCCGGGTTAAAGCGATGTTAACCATGCATAGCCGGACGACAATTCCGGACAGGGAAATGAAAAAGGCCCGAACCTTGAAAGGTCCGGGCGAAATGCGGTCTATGGCTCGAGATAGGCCGCGACGGGCCGTGAAGCGGCGCCCTTTTGCCGGGCGCCGCAAACCCTGTGATCAGGAAGAGTGGTAGGCGGCTTCGCCGTGGGTCGAAAGGTCGAGACCTTCGCGCTCGGCTTCGACGGTGACACGCAGGCCGATGACAACGTCGACGATCTTGTAGAGGATCGCCGAGCCGATACCCGACCACAGCAGCGTCGTCAGCACGCCCTTGGCCTGAGCCCAGACCTGGGTTGCCGTGCCGGCATAGGAGGCTGCGAAGTCGGCAGTCGAATAGTCGACGATGCCTGCACCGCCGAGCGCCGGGTTGACGAGGATACCGGTGCCAAGAGCGCCGATGATGCCGCCGACGCAATGGACGCCGAAGACATCAAGGCTGTCGTCGTAGTTGAACTTGTTCTTCACGACGTCGACGAAGAAGTAGCACACCGGCGAGACGATGAGGCCGAGAACGATTGCGCCCATCGGGCCGGCAAAGCCTGCCGCCGGGGTAATGGCGACGAGACCGGCAACCGCGCCGGAAGCGCCACCCAGCATCGAAGCCTTGCCGCGGGTGAGGGTTTCAACGATGCACCAGGACACAGCGGCGGCAGCCGTTGCGACGAAGGTGTTGATAAAGGCAAGCGAGGCGTAGGCATTGGCTTCGAGGTTGGAGCCGGCATTGAAGCCGAACCAGCCGACCCAGAGCAGCGAGGCGCCGACCATGGTCAGCGTCATCGAATGCGGAGCCATGATTTCCTTCTTATAGCCCGTGCGCTTGCCGAGCATGATGGCGCCGACGAGGCCCGCAATACCGGCATTGATGTGAACGACCGTGCCACCGGCAAAGTCGATTGCGCCGTAGGAGAAGATCAGGCCGGCCGGCGAGGTGTAGGAGCTCGGACCGCCCCAGAACCAGACCATGTGGGCCATCGGGAAGTAGATGAAGGTGACCCAGAGGACGACGAAGAGCATGACGGCCGAGAACTTGATGCGCTCGGCGAACGCGCCGACGATCAGGCCGGGCGTGATGCAGGCGAAGGTCATCTGGAACACGATGAAGGTGTATTCCGGAATGGCGACGCCCTTCGAGAAGGTTTCAGCGAGCGACGACGTGTTGACGCCGGCGAGGAACGCCTTGGAGAAGCCGCCGACGAAGCTGTTCAGCGAGCCGCCGTCGGTGAAGGCGAGCGAATAGCCGTAGGTCACCCAGATCAGCGCCACGACGGCCGTGATCATGAAGACCTGCATCAGCACCGAGAGCATGTTCTTGGCGCGGACGAGACCGCCGTAGAAAAGCGCAAGGCCGGGGATGGTCATCAGAAGGACGAGCGCCGAGGAGACGAGCATCCAGGTATTGTCACCCTTGTCCATGGTGAAAGCAGGAGCAGCAGCGGCGGTGGCAGCTGGTGCAGCCTCCTGCGCGAAAGCAACGGCCGGCGCCAGAAGGGCAGCCGTTGCTGCGCAAAGACGCGCAGAGGTGGAAGAAAACTTCGAAATTGACATTGGAAAAAGCTCCTTGATCTGCCGTTCTTACAGCGCTTCTGAATCGGTTTCGCCCGTACGGATGCGCACGGCATGGTCGATCGAATAGACGAAGATCTTGCCGTCACCGATCTGACCGGTCTTGGCCGATGCCGCGATGGCCTCGACCGCCCTGTCGACGAGTTCCGATGCAACCGCGATTTCGATCTTGAGCTTCGGCAGGAAGCTGACTGCATATTCGGTGCCGCGATAGATTTCGGTGTGCCCCTTCTGGCGCCCGTAGCCCTTCACTTCGGTTACAGTCAGCCCCTGAATGCCGATCGCCGTAAGGGCTTCGCGGACCTCATCGAGCTTGAACGGCTTGATAATGGCCATCACAATTTTCATCTGGTTTCCCATCCTTCGTTATCCTCGGCGCGGAGCCGACTCTCCTTGCCGCTGACGTTCCCGAACAGCGACCGGCGAATACACATTCAAGGGACGTGCCAGATTCGAGGCAAGATGTAAGTTGTTGAAAAGTAAAGGTTATAATAAAAAGCGCCAATAAACAGGCAAATGATCGGCCGATAAGCGCACAAATAACGCGCAAATTAAAAAAGTTGCACATTATTTATTCATTTGCCTTTTTCCGAATCAGACCTTCCTGCGTGACCGATGCGATCAGGCTACCCGAACGTGTAAATAGGCTACCCCGGGTTAATCCTCTGGCACCTGAAGCCGAGGGACTATCCTGAGTATAAAGCAGCCAGTCATCGAGTTTGCAGGGTCTGTGGAACCACATCGAGTGATCGAGGCTCGCCACCTGCAGGCTCTGGTCGAAGATGGACGTTCCGTGCGCATAGAGCGACGTATCGAGCAGCGTCATGTCCGAAAGATAGGCAAGCACCGCCGCTTGATAGAGCCGGTCGTCGGGAACCGGGCCGGTGGCGCGCACCCAGACGTCCTGTTTGGGATCGAGCTTCCTGTCGGAAAAATAATGCGTCAGCGAGACGGGACGAATCTCGATCGGCCGCTCACGCTGCCAGTATTTTCGGATCGCCTCCGGCGCATGGGCGAGATACTGTTCTTTGATCTGCTGCTCGCCGAGCAGCGCCTCCGGCATCTCGACTTCGGGCATCCCGATCTGGTGCTCGAAGCCCGGCTCCTCCACCTGGAAGGAGGCCGACAGCGCGAAGATCGCCTTGCCGTGCTGGATGGCGACGACACGCCTCGTATTGAAGCTCGATCCGTCGCGGATGCGCTCCGCCTGATAGATGATCGGCACCAAGGGATCGCCGGGCCGCATGAAATAGGCATGCAGCGAATGGACGAAACGCTCGCCCTCGATGGTGCGTTGCGCCGCCATCAGCGCCTGGCCGATCACCTGGCCGCCGAAGACCCGCTGCCAGCCGACCTTGGGGCTGCGGCCGCGGAAAATATCGACCTCGATCGGCTCGAGGTCGAGCGTCGAAAGCAGCGTCTCCATCGCCGAAGGCCCTGATGTCTCGCCCGTCATTTCTATGTCTCCCAGCGGTAGGAAGTGAAGTTGCGATGATCTATATAAAGCACATCTGAGGCATAAGGTACGGGAGCGGCGCGATGCTGGACATGCTGGTTGTGGGTGGGGGTTATGTCGGCCTTTCCGCCGCTGTCGCGGTCAAACAGGCCGCGCCGCATCTGAATGTCGCCGTCGTCGAGGCGGCTCCCGAACACGTCTGGAAAAACGATACGCGCGCTTCCGCCGTCATCGCGGCGGCGGCAAAGATGCTCGAGGTCTTCGGCATCTGGAACGAGATTGAACCGGAAGCTCAGCCGATCACCAAAATGATCGTCACCGACTCCAAGACCTCCGATCCGGTGCGTCCGGTTTTTCTGACCTTCGACGGCGAAGTCGCCGAAGGCCGGCCCTTCGCCCACATGATCCCGAATGTCGTGATGGTAGCAGCCCTGCGCGGTGCCTGCGACCGGCTCGGCATCGACATCCGCCACGGGCTCGGCGCCACGGAGCTGAAGACCCATGACACCCATGTCACCGTCACGCTTTCGGACGGCAGCGCGCTGGAAACCAAGCTATTGGTTGCCTGCGACGGCGTGCGCTCGACGCTGCGCGATCTCGCCGGCATCAGGACCGTTACCTGGGATTACGGCCAGTCCGGCATCGTTGCAACCGTCGAACACGAGCGGTCGCATGACGGCTGCGCCGAGGAACATTTCCTGCCGGCCGGCCCCTTCGCCATCCTGCCGCTGAAGAACAACCGCTCCTCGCTCGTCTGGACGGAGCGCACGCCGGATGCCAACCGGCTGGTCGCTGCCGACGACCTGATCTTCGAGGAAGAGCTCGAACGCCGCTTCGGCCACAAGCTTGGGAGCCTGAAAGTGATCGGCGACAAGCGCGCCTTCCCGCTCGGCCTGACGCTCGCCCGCTCCTTCGTCGCGCCGCGTTTCGCGCTGGCCGGCGACGCTGCCCATGGCATCCACCCGATTTCCGGTCAGGGCCTCAATCTCGGCTTCAAGGATGTGGCGGCACTGGCCGAAACCATCGTGGACGCCGATCGCCTCGGCCTCGATATCGGCTCGATTAACATTCTCGAGCGCTACCAGACCTGGCGGCGCTTCGACACGTTCCGCATGGGAGTGACGACCGACGTCTTGAACCGGCTCTTCTCCAACGACGCAACGCCGATCCGCATCGCCCGCGACGTCGGCCTCGGCATCGTCGACCGGCTGCCGCGCCTCAAAACCTTCTTCATCGGCCAGGCGGCCGGAACGACGGCGAAGCACAATCCGCGCCTGCTTGCCGGAGAGACAATTTAACCTTTGTTTTTACGCAATACCCGGCAAAAGCGCCTCGCGCCTTGCCTGGGAAAACCGCTTCCGAGAATTGCTTTAGTCGTCGAGGCGGCGGGCCTCGGATACCAGCATGATCGGAATGCCGTCTCGGATTGGATAGGCAAGCCGTGCCTTTTCCGAGACGAGCTCATTCTGCTCGCGATCATAGGAAAGCCGGCCCTTGGAGAGCGGGCAGACCAGGAGATCGAGCAGCTTGGGATCGACGCGGCTGAGTTTTTCATCCATGGCTGAAGTCTACTGCAGAACCGTGTCGGAGTCACCGAAGACGCGCGCCAGCACGATTTCGGTAATGGCGATCAGCGTCTCGGCCCGCGTCTTCAGATCCGGCGCCTCCAGCAGCGCCTGTTTTTCCGCCGGCCCGAAGGGCGACATCATCGCCAGCGAATTGACGAGCGTCAGATTGCTCGCCCGCTCGACGCTCTCCCAGTCCGCCTCCAGCTTGTTGGCATCGAGATAGTCCCTGAAGGCGGTGAGAAGCGCAGCGCGATCAACCGCCTCCTCCTCGTTTTCGGCCGAGAGGTCGGCGATGAATGGGGCGATACGGAAGATACGGAAGGGATCGTTGGTCGATTTCTCTTCCAGCAGCCGGAAGCGGCAGACGCCGGTCAGCGATACGATACAGCGCCCGTCGCCAGTCTCCGCGAAGGAGGTGATGCGGCCGAGGCAGCCGACAGCGGCAAGGTTGGGCTCGCCGCCCTTGTCCTCATGTTCGCCAAGCGCCGGCTGCACCATGCCGATCAGCCGGTTTCCGCTCAATGCTGCATCCAGCATCGCCAGATAGCGCGGCTCGAAAATGTTGAGGGGTAGCTGCCCGGCCGGCAGGAGGAGGGCGCCGGTCAGGGGGAAGACAGCGATCGCATCAGGCAGATCGCCCGGCTTCAGGTATCTGGCATTCCCGACTTGCATGAAACCGTCCCGCATTCTTGTAACGGGCATGCCCGTCTTGACGAGAATGTGGTGCCCTCGCCCGAAAACGCAAGGGCAGATGTTCGAAACTTAGCAGGATTCAGATTTTAGGCCGATCAGGCCTAAAATCGTCCTGATCTAGGAGAACAGCATCGCCGAAAGCTTGCGGCGCGCTGCAACCGTCGCTGGATCCTTAAAGCCCCAGACCTCGAAGAACTGCAGCAACTGGCGGCGGGCGCCATCATCGTCGAAGGCACGATCCTTGCGCATAATCTGAAGCAGATGGTCGGCCGCTTCGTCGCGCCGCCCTTCGACGTTGAGAATCTTGGCGAGCTTCAGCCGCGCCTCGTGATCATCGGGATTGGCGGCCAGTTCACGCTCGAGCGCAATGGGGTCGCCGAGCTTGCGGGCCTCCTCGATCTGCTCAAGTTTCTTCAGCACGGCCTGAATGCCGGTGTCTTTTGACAGCTCTTCCGGCAATTCCGTCAGTATGTCGCGAGCCCGCTGATGCTGGTTGTCGGCGATCATGCATTCGGCCATCCCGGCAAGCGCCTTGGCATTCTCGGGATCGGCCTGCATGACGGCGCCATAGAGCTGAGCGGCCTCGTCGATATTGCCGGCGGCAAGCAGTTCCGCCGCTTCCGCAAGCACCGCTTCGATTTCGGCCGCCTGGTCGGCGCCGGCCGGACCGGCGATCCGGTCGATGAACTGCTGGATCTGGCTTTCCGGCACCGCGCCCATGAAACCGTCGGCAGGACGGCCGTTGACGAAGGCGATGACGGCGGGAATCGACTGGATGCCGAGCTGACCGGCGATCGACGGATGGTCGTCGATGTTCATCTTGACCAGCCGGACACGGCCCTTGGCTTCGTTGACCACCTTTTCCAAGGCCGGCGTCAGTTGCTTGCACGGACCGCACCAGGGCGCCCAGAAATCGACCAGCACCGGCTGGCTGCGCGATGCCTCGATGACGTCCTTGGAAAAATTCGCGGTCGTCGTCTCCGTGATGTAGCTGCCGGCCGCAGCCGTGGGTTCCGGCGCAGCACCGAAGCTTGTGCTCGCCGTCATCTGATTTCCGAAGGAACCGCTATAGGGGTTGTCGCTGCCGCTCATAGGTATCTCCCGCCGCGCCGATCCTGCCGGCGTCTTTGCTAAAGCATGTCGCGCAAAACTGTGGTGCGGTTTTGCGATAAAGGCATGCGCAAAACCAGAGACTAAAGCGCGGCAAGCGAATCTGAAAGATCGCGACGCGCCTTAGCGCTAAAATCGTATGTCAGGACGTCACTTTCAAGACAAGCGGCTTATGTCCCGTCGCTTCCATGAAACGGATGAGATCGCTGCTCGCAATCGAGGTCGTCGCATCGTTGGACAGCGGATGGCAGTTGACGATCTCTTCGCGCATCAGATCGGCATCGAACACGAAGGTAACATTCTCCGCGGTATCGTTGATCGCGCCGAACGCCGTGACGGCCCCGGGGATGACGCCGAGATATTCCATCAGCTTTTCCGCCCTGCCGAAGGAAACCCGGCCGGACCCGCCGATCAAATTGTGCACCTGTTTGAGGTCCACCTCGGCATTTTCCTCCACCGTCAGCAAAAAATACCTGTCCTTCTTGTCTTTGACGAACAGGTTTTTGGTGTGACCGCCGGGGATTTCATCGCGAAGCGCCACCGATTCGGCGACAGTGAAGACCGGCGCATGGTCGACCGTCTTATGGGCAATGCCGAGCCCATCGAGAAAGGCAAACAATTCTTCTCTTGTCTTCGGGGCATTTTCGGACATGGGGCAATCCATTGGACAGGAAGGGAAAAAAGCGAGGCGTCCTGATTAAGTGTGTCCACATCGTTTGGCAATCTTTGCGACCGACGCTTTGCCCCGCATTTGCGGCCTTTCCACCGGGCGTCTGCGAACACCGGAATTTTTCTTCGCCTCTCCGTCATTTCCCTGTTGCATTTGAAAACCCGTTAGGCCATATAGCGCCGGTCGCCGCGAGGCGGCGCCCACGGTCCAACAACCTACCCCGGACCGATGCGGATTGAGCGGGTGTAGCTCAGGGGTAGAGCACAACCTTGCCAAGGTTGGGGTCGAGGGTTCGAATCCCTTCGCCCGCTCCAGTTTTTCAAATTTCCAGCAAGGATAGAAACGCCCGGCGGGCCTCTGTGGGTCTAGTTTTTTCATGGAACCAAAGAGGTACCGGGAGCCTTTCAAGGCTGATGGCGCTCCATCAGCCAGAACCAGGCCCACACCTCTACCATCGTCAGCCTTTCCACAGCCAGTTCGGATCGATCGCGGGCGCCGGTGGAAATGGATTGAAAACCGTCGGATTGATGAAATTTGTGACCGGTATCGGCCGCTTGTTTTCGAAGATTTCGATCAATAGGCCATGCAACCGTCTTATTGTTTCTTGATCGCTTGCCCACCCGCTTGGAGAGTAGGCCAATTCTTCGATTTCTTTTTTGTCTTGTGAAAAGCCGGTAGCCCGCGCGATAGCGTAGACCAAATCAATGAAAGCATCGTCGTTCTTTCCAGAACGATTCGTCGGCCACGCCCGGAATCAGTTTTCTTGACAGAAGACGGATATAAGCTTTGTAGGCCGCCAGCACGGTCTCTTCTTCACTAAAGTACACTTGGATGAGATCCAACGACGAGACGTGTTCGGGATCAAGCTGAAATCGCCGTGTTTTCATGAGTGATGCGAAAATTTCTGCTTTCTGCCGCAATTTGAGTGCCTCGACCTCCTCTCGTCTCGTGATCTTCACCGCACGGATCGGACCAATGTAGACGGCGAAAGCGGTGACGCCTAAGATCAGAATATTGATCCAATCCTTCGCCTGAAATGCCCAAAAGTTTGAGTCCATCACGGCAGTTCCCGAACTTTTTGGAGCCGAACGTTAACGTTCCCCAGCGGCGTCCGAAGCTCTAGAAAGGGCTCTTTGTCAAATTTCATTGGAAAGACGAAAGGCACTTCATAGGTTAGCCCTTGCGCGGGTGCTGTGACGCCTTGCACCACGGTTACACCAGGTGGCACTTGAACCGAAACCGTACCTGTAAGCTTGCCTTCTTCGTCCTCGCCAAAAGCGCCATCGAAACTGGCACCCGCCATGCCCGCGCCCGATACCGTCGGCTATTACAAACATTGCCAAGCCGTTACCCGCACCGCCTGCGAAGTAGCCCGCGTAGAAACCAGTCATCGCCACACCTCCTCGGTTGCAAGGACAAGGTCAAATTCTCTGAGTCGGAACAATTAGACGGAGAGCTTAATCACAATTATTACTTTTATTTCGAATCTCGAATTACATCTTCAAATTATGGTGTCGCCGCGAATGACTGATGCTCAAACATTCATCGCTCGTCACTTTGTGGCGATAAGCGTCAACTCTCGCATGAAGGATGATCAAGGCCCCGACCGTTTCTTCGCGGCTTCCGGGTTGCTGATACGCATCGGGGACATATTTGGCATTCTGACAGCGGGTCATGTGGTCGAATACCTCGATGAGGCCGTGAATCACCCAGACATCATCAGCCTTGGGTGCCAGTTGCTAGACACCTTCGGCGAAACGAAGCTAAGCGACCACGGGGTTCCTTATGATCTTAAGAGCTCGCCTCGCCTCCATTTTCACGACGACAAACTTGGGCTCGATTGTTTCTCGAGGAGCACCAAATCCGATTAATCGCGAAACACAATATTGTCCCGCTCACATACGAGGCTTCGCAGAACGAACCTGCCGACCTTGAGGTCTTTTTTCTGCTCGGTCTTCCTGTTGAGCTAACATCCGAAAGGGTATCGCCTTCGGGAAACGCCACTGTCGGAATGACGATGCTCAGGCTTAAGAAAGCCGAACCGGAAGAGCAGACCACGCTCTTTCCGAGGTTTATCGCCACAATCGATAGCCGGACCCATCTACAGAGCCTAGAGGGCATGAGTGGTGGGCCGATTTTTGGTTTCAACACCGAGCGCCCTAACAAATTCAATCGTCATGGAAGAAATCGGAGCGCAAGATATTCGGGTGCCCGGTAGCGCACATATATGACATTCTCAACCATCTACACAATGAAGCCGCTAAAGAGCTTGCGCGGAACAGCTGATTTGACGCCTTGTGCTACGTGTCAGAGGTCATTTTGGCAGGTATCCGTAGATTGATATCCATTCTCGACGGGTAGCCTCTAAAGCGCATAGCCGCATCGACTTTCTGTTCGGCGAATTGTCGAGCGCTTCGCTGACTTCATCGGCAAGCCACGCCCCACCATAATCTATATAGCACTTCGGAATCCCGAAATTGGTGGCGGTATTGAAATCATTGGATGTTTCCCCGCGGCGGCACCGCCCAAAACGCGACGAATTTCGGAATCCCGAAGTGGGGGAATTTCGGGATCCCGAAGTGGGATTTTTTCTCTATGGCGACGCGGCCAGTGCTGTCGGCAGCAATCGGCCCGCATCATCCGACGGAAAAAACCGAGTCGGTCGGAGGCTCACCGATTAAGCCACCTTCCACCTCGACGCCGGCTTAGAAGATCAAGATTGTAATTTATTTTGGTTGATTGGTTCGTTTGTAAACTTATTGTCGAGGCAAAAGGACGCGTCTTCGGATCGGATCCCGCATGTTCAGATTATCGCAGCACAAACTCCGTCGAGCGACACCGATCTGCACGCAGCGTGTCGATGCCGGCGCTCGGGCCGGAGTGCCAGCATCGCCGCCCATAACGTCCTGATTGCTCCCAACATCAACTGAGGTTCCCATGCGCATCGCCGTCGGTGGCATTCATACCGAGTGCAGTACATACAATCCCGTCCTGAACGAGGAGAAGGATTTTCGCGTGGTGCGCGGGGAGGCGCTGCTGGCAGCGCCCTATTTCGCCTTCCTCAGGGATTACGATGCCGAGTTCCTGCCGACGATCCATGCGCGCGCCATTGCCGGCGGCCCGGTTTCACGCGCCACCTACGAGGCCTTCAAGGGTGAATTCCTCGAGCGGCTGAAGCCGATGCTGCCGCTCGACGGTCTCTACCTCGCCATGCACGGCGCAGTGTATGTCGAGGGCATGGAGGATGCCGAGGGCGACTGGATCAGCGCGGCCCGTGCGCTGGTCGGCGAGGATTGCACGGTTTCGGCCAGCTACGACCTGCACGGCAACGTCACCCAGCGCATCATCGATGCGCTCGACATCTATTCCACCTATCGCACCGCGCCGCATATCGATGTCGAGGAGACGATGCGCCGCTCCGTCTCGATGCTGGTAAACAGCCTGAAAACCGGTGAGCGACCGAGCCTCCTCTGGGCGCCGATCCCGGTCGTGCTGCCCGGCGAGCGCACCAGCACCGTCGATGAGCCGGCAAAGAGCCTCTATGACATGCTGCCCGGGATCGATGCGCTTGATGGCGTTTGGGATGCATCGCTGATGGTGGGCTACGTCTGGGCCGACGAACCGCGCGCCACGGCCGCCGCGATCATGACCGGCACCGACCGCGCCGTGCTGGAACGCGAGGCCAAACGCCTCGCGCTGGCTTATTGGGATGCGCGCGAAGACTTCGTCTTCGGCTGCGAAACCGGCTCGCTCGAGGAATGCGTCGAAAGGGCGATCGCAAGCCCCACTGCCCCTGTGGTGCTTGCCGAATCCGGCGACAACCCCACAGGCGGCGGCGTCGGGGACCGGGCAGATGTACTGGCCGAGTTGATCGCCAGGGGTGCCACCGGCGTCGTCTTCGCCGGCATTGCCGACAAGGCGGCGACCGAGGCCTGTTATGCCGCAGGCATCGGCGCCGAGCTGGAGCTCAGCGTCGGCGCCTCGCTCGATGCGAAAGGCAGCAAGCCGGTTGTCGCCCGCTTCACGGTCAAATTCCTGCATGAGACATCAGATCCCGCCGACCGCCAGGCGGTGGTTTCGACCGGCGGCATCGATCTGGTGCTTTCCGCCAGGCGCCGGCCCTATCACAATATCGCCGATTTCACCCGGCTTGGCCTCCACCCGCACCAAGCGAAGATCATCGTCGTCAAATCGGGCTATCTCTCGCCGGAACTGGCGCCGATTGCCAATCCGAACCTGATGGCGCTATCAACAGGTGTCGTCGACCAGTTCGTCGAACGCCTGCCGCGGCTGCGCAAGCTGCATCCGACCTACCCCTTCGACAAGGATTTTGTCTTCGAGCCGCAGGTCTTTCTTTCCGCACGCTCGACGCCGGCCTGAGTTCGACCGGTCGGCGCGCCACAAGCCGACGCGGCCGACTCACTGCCGCCCGGCGAGATGCTGACGGGCTGATGCGCGCCGCAGCCCCGCCTGATGCAGGCCTATGCGATCGGACGATAGCGCCCGAGGGCTTTGTCGGCCGCTCTTATAGAGCATCCGATGAAGCAAGTATTTCAGGAAATGAGCTGTGCCGGAGAGGTACACGTCGCCTTTTTTGCTGCACCGCTTATATGACTTCTGCTAGATATTATTTTACCGATAATTATTAACGACCGATTCCACCCTTTTGTGTTCTCTTATCCTTGCGAATCAAAAAGGTTTGATTTGCCCGGGAACGGCCCCCATGTTGAAGCGTGGGGCGATGCAACAGTTGGGTAGGAGCCTATGCTGCAACGGATTGAAGACATTGATGCAGCGCTCGTCGACAGGCTGCAGCATTCGGCGTTCAAGTACTTCCTGAAATATTCCAATCCCGAAAACGGCCTTGTGGCGGACACATCGATCGGCGGGGTTCCGTGTAGCATCGCAGCCGTCGGCTTCGCGCTTTCCTCCTATCCTGTTGGTGTCGAGCGTTTATGGATCAGCCGCGAGGAGGCAGCCGAGCGTACGGTCAATACGCTGCGGTTCTTCGCCGAGGCGCGCCAGGGCGAGGAACGCCACGCGACCGGCCACCGCGGCTTCTTCTACCACTTCCTGCACATGGATACCGGCCATCGCGCCTGGAACAGCGAGCTTTCGACCATCGACACGGCGCTGCTCGTCGCCGGCATCCTGACGGCTGCGCAATATTTCAATCGCGAGGACGACGAGACGGAAACCGAAATCCGGGAACTCGCGACCTTCATCTACGAGCGCGTCGACTGGCGCTGGGCGCTGAACAAGGGCGACACTATTGCCATGGGTTGGAAGCCCTCTTCCGGCTTCTTGCGCTGGCGCTACCATGGCTTCGACGAGGCGATCATCCTCTATACGCTGGCGCTCGCCTCACCGACACATCCCATTCCGCAGTCGTGCTACGACGCCTTTACGTCAAGCTATTCCTGGATGCTGCACGGCGAGCAGTCCTATCTCTATGCCGGGCCGCTGTTCATCCATCTCTTCTCGCATGCCTGGATCGATTTCCGCGCCATTCAGGACAAGCCGATGGCGGAGCGGAACTGGGACTATTTCCGCAACACGCAGGTGATGATCAACGTCCAGCGTGACTATGCCGAGCGCAATCCCGGCCAGTTCGTCGGCTATAACAGGAATATCTGGGGATTCACCGCCTGTGATGGTCCGCCGCCGACACGGCGCATGCGCGGCGGCCGCCAGCCGAAGGTTCTGGGTTACGCCGCCCGCGGCGCACCGCTCGGCCCCGATGACGGCACGATCGCACCCTGGGCAGCCCTTGCCTGCCTGCCCTACGACAAGCAGGCGGCTCTCGACGGCACCAAAGCGCTTCTGACCACCTATCCGAACCTGCTGTTGGAAGGCGGCTTTCCTGGCGGCTTCAACCCGACGGTCAAGACCAAGCGCCCGGAAGGCTGGGTCGACGACCGCACCGTCGGCATCGATCAGGGCCTTGTCGTCATGACCATCGAGAACGACCGTTCGGATTTCATCTGGAAACTGATGCGGCAATCGCCGGTCATCCGCCTCGGCCTCGAACGCGCCGGCTTTACCGGCGGCTGGCTGGAAGGCATCGAACCGGAAGAAGTGGTGCGCAAGTTCGGCTAGCGAATAACCCCTTCGTTTAGCTCTCGAAGACATGCGCCTTGCCGGCGATATCGAGGCGAACGAGATCGCCTCGCGCCGGAAGGGCGACGCTCGAGGTCTTGATCAGGATCGGCGGCAGTGCAACGCCGTCGAGCGAGACGGCAACCGTGCAGACCGCGCCGCCGAATTCCACCTCGACGACACGCCCGCCATAGCTGTGATCGCTTTCATCGGCAACGACGCGGATCTGCTCGGGCCGCAGCATGATCTCCGCCTTGCCCTGACGACTGCCTTCGACGGCGACATGGCCGAGGGCGCAGTCTGCCAAGCCGTTGCGGATGATGGCGGGAAGCAGCACGGCATCGCCGAGAAACAGTGCCGTCTCGCGGTCGCGCGGATGCAGATATAGTGATTGCGGCGATCCAGCCTGGATCAGTCGTCCTTCTCTCAGGACCGCGACCTGATCGGCAAAGGTCAGCGCCTCTTCCTGGTCATGGGTGACGAGGATGGTGGTGATGCCGGCCGCCTGCAGCACGCGGGCAACCGCCTTGCGCATATTCTCGCGCAGGCCGGTATCGAGTGCCGAGAAAGGTTCGTCGAGCAGCATCAGCCGCGGCTTGCGGCCGAGCGCGCGGGCGAGCGCCACACGCTGCTGCTGGCCGCCGGAAAGCTGATGCGGGCGCCGCGTCAGCATACCGCGGTCGAGCTCGACCATATCGAGCAGCTCGAACACGCGCTTCTCGCGATCCGCTGCCCTTCGTTCGAAGCCGAAGCCGATATTTTCGGCAACGCTTAAGTGCGGAAACAGCGCGCCGTCCTGCGAGACGATGCCGATGCCGCGTTTATGCGCCGGTACTGTCGCGGGGCCGTCCGCGAGCAAGTCGCCATCCAGCGTCACCCTGCCGACATCCGGTTGCTCGAAGCCGGCAATGATGCGCAGCAACGTCGTCTTGCCCGAACCGGACGGGCCGACGACCGCCGTGCGGCTGCCCGCCGAGACCTCGAGCGAAATATCTTTCAACGCCTGGACAGGGCCATAGCGCTTGCTGATGTTCTCGATCGTGAGCAGCGTCATTGGCCGGCGGTCCGTTTCGATTGGGTATAGAGCATCAGGGTGAGCGGCAGCGACAGCACGACCATCATGAAGGCGTAAGGTGCGGCCGAAACATAATCGATCTCGCTGGTCAGCGACCAGAATTTCGTCGCCAGCGTATCGACGCCGTTGGGCGACAGCATCAGTGTCGCCGTGAGTTCATTGGTGATGCCGAGTGCGGCCAGCGCGACGCTGGCGGCGGCTCCCGGTGCTGCAAGCCGCATGGTGATCTGCCGCACCGCCTGGCCGGGCGTGCGGCCGAGGCCCATCGCGGCGCGCTCCAGCTCCACCGGCGCCTGGGCGATGCTGGCACGCAGCCCGACCATGGCGCGCGGCAGGAAAAGCATCACATAAGCGACGAGCAGCGTTGCGAAGGTCTGATAGAGCGGCAGCACGAGACGCACGGTGATCGTTACCAGTGCCAGCGCCACGACGACACCCGGCAGCGAGCCGACATAATAATGGCAGGCTTCGAGCACGCGCTGGAGGCGGCCGGGCGCCCGTACGGAAAGCCAGGCCATCGGTGCTGCGGCAATCGTCGCCAGCACGCCGCCGACAACGGCAAGCACGATCGTCTGCAGGAAGGCGCTGCCGACTTCGATGCGCCAGATATCGGTGCCGCCGAGATAGAGCCAGCGGCCAAGCGTCACCAGCGGCACACCGAGCGTCAGCGCCGCCAGGATGACGGGCAGCAACACGGCCGGCACCGTGAACCAGCCCAGCCGGCGGCGGTCCGCCGGACGTGGCGAGCCGGAGCCGACGCGGGCATAACGTTCGTTGCCGCGCACCAGCAGCTCGAAGCCAAGCAGAAAAAGACAGCAGGCGACGAGCACGCCGCCGAGCATGTTGGAGGCAGGGCTGTTGTAGGAGGACTGGAACTGATCGACGATCGCCGTCGCGAACGTGTCGAACCGGATCATGACGAACAGGCCGTATTCCGAAAGCAGATGCAGCGCGATCAGCAGGGAGCCGCCGCAGATGGCAAGCCTCAACTGCGGCAGCACGGCGCGAAAGAAGACCCGCCAGGGATTAAGACCAAGCGAGGCCGCAGCATCCTCGATGGCCGGATCGAGACGGCGCAGCGCTGCGACGACCGGCAGGTAGAGGAACGGATAATAGGCGATGACCGAGACGAAGACGCCGCTCTGCAGGCCGCGCATGCCGGGAATAAGGCTAACCCAGGCATAGCTGTGCACGAAGGCAGGCACGGCGAGCGGGGCGATCGCCAGCCAGGCCCAGAGCCGCGCGAAAGGAATGTCCGTACGCTCCGTCAGCCAGGCAAGCGTCACGGCAAGCGCGATCGACAGCGGAATGGTGATCGATTCCAGGAGAATCGTATTGACGAGAAGTTCGCCGACACGCGGCCGGAAGACCAGGGTCTTCACCGTTTCCCAGCCGACATCGTAGGTGACCCAGCCGATGAAGCCGAGCGGCACGAGACTGAAGATCGCGACGACGGTTGCAAGCAGGATCACGGAAGCGTGCGGCATGCGTCCGCGCGGCAAAACCATGCGCGCGGTCCTCGGCGCGACCGGCGCCTGGTTGCCGGATGCGAGCAATCTGTTGTCCTGCAGCAAGGCCGATGCCTTTACACGCTGAAAAAGGAAGGCAACCGCCTTTGAAAGACGGTTGCCGGATATCGTCATGCCCTAAGGTTTTCTTGAGCCAAATGCAATAGTTTTGGCCGGCGGAAGCCTGCGGCAGAAACGTTAGATCAGGCCGGCGGCCGTCATCAGCTCGACGACCTTCTTGCTGTCGAGGGTCGAAGCTTCGACCTTCGGCGCGTTGAGATCGGCAAGCGGAGTGAGCTTGTCGTTGGAGGGCGCATCCTTGCCGATGGCATATTCATAGGAATCGCCGTCCTTGAGGACTGCCTGGCCAGCCTTGCTGGTGAGGAACTTCAGGAAAGCCTGGGCTTCCTTCATGTGCTGCGTGGACTTCAGGACGCCGCCGCCCGAAACGCTGACGAAAGCGCCCGGATCCTGGTTCTTGAAGTAGTGCAGGCCGACATTCTTGCTGTTCTCGCCGGTCTTGGCCTGATCGCCGAACCAATAATAGTGATAGATGATCGCGCCTTCGACTTCACCTGAATTGACTGCCTTCATGGCGACGCTGTTGCCCTTGTAGGGCGTGGCGTTTTCCTTGAGAGCCTTCAGCCAGTCGGCCGTCGACTGTTCGCCCTTGAGCTGCAGCAGAGCGGCGACAATGGCCTGGAAGTCGGCACCGGCAGGTGCTGCACCCCAGCGGCCCTTCCAGGCGGGATCTGCGAGGTCGAGCATCGACTTCGGCAGCTTGTCTTCGGTAAGTTTGGTCTTGTCATAGACGAAAACGGTAGTGCGGGCGGCAATGCCGGTCCACATGCCGTCAGCCGGGCGATACTGATCCGGAACCTGGTCCAGCGTTTCCTTTTCCATGGGGGCGAAGAGGCCCGCGCCATCGACCAGTGTCATTGCCGGCGAATTCTCGGTCAGGAAGACATCCGCGGGAGAGGCGTCGCCTTCCTGGATGATCTGGTTGGCGAATTGCATGTCGCTGCCCTGGCGCATGGTGACCTTGATGCCGGTCTCCTTGGTGAAAGCAGCGATCCATTCGCGGCCCAGACTTTCGTGTTGGGCATTGTAAACAACGAGACCTTCGTCCTGCGCATGGGCGCTGCCTGCGAGCGCGGTGGCGGAGAGAAGCGAAGCGGCAAGCGCGAGGGAAAAACGGTTAAGAGCAATGTTCATGATGGCCTCCGTGGCGATGTCACCCGAGCTCTCCAAGGGCGATGAGAGGCGTATATTTTTCCTGACTGCCGATTTCAAGTTTGTCTTGGCCGGAAAAGCCATCACAATATCTTGACTAAATAATTCATATTACAGGGGAATAAATCTCGATTGAGCAAAAAAGGCGACGCTTCCCGAGCGCCGCCTCTCTTTTGCAGCCTTTGCAGCCGGCTTATTCGACGTCGAACTTGACGCCCTGCGCCAGCGGCAGCGTCCTGCCGTAATTGATCGTGTTGGTGGAGCGGCGCATATAGGCCTTCCATGCATCCGAGCCGGATTCGCGGCCGCCGCCGGTCTCCTTCTCGCCGCCGAAGGCGCCACCGATCTCGGCGCCCGACGGCCCGAGATTGACGTTGGCGATGCCGCAATCCGAACCGCGAGCGGAGACGAAGGTTTCGGCCTCGCGCATGTCGTTGGTGAAGATCGACGACGACAGCCCCTGCGGCACGGCATTGTGCAGTGCCAGCACCTCGTCAAAATCGCTATACTTCATCACATAGAGGATCGGCGCGAAGGTCTCGTGCTCGACCGGGCCGGTCTGATCGGGCATTTCGACAAGCGCCGGGCGAACGTAGAAGGCCTCGGTCGAACCGGTTTCGACGCGGTCGCCGCCGGTCACCGTGCCGCCGGCCGATTTCGCCTCGCCGAGCGCTGCCTGCATGTTCTTAAAAGCCTGACCGTCGATCAACGGCCCTACAAGCGTGCCGGTCTCGAGCGGGTTGCCGATAGTGACGGAGCCATAGGCCTTCTGCAGGCGCGGCACCAGCTGGTCGTAGACGCTCTCATGCACGAAGAGACGGCGCAGCGTCGTGCAGCGCTGGCCGGCCGTGCCCATGGCGGAGAAGGCAACGCCGCGCAGCGTCAGGTCGAGATCGGCCGACGGGCAGACGATCGCCGCATTGTTGCCGCCGAGTTCGAGAATGGCGCGGGCAAAACGCTGCGACAGGCGCGGACCGACGGCGCGGCCCATGGCCGTCGAGCCGGTGGCGGAAACCAGAGGGATCTTCGGATGATCGACCAGCACCTCGCCGACCTCGCGGCCGCCGATGATCAGCGTCGACAGATTGGCCGGTGCGGTACCGCCCTCGGCAACGAAACGCTTCAGCGCCTTTTCGAACAGCGCCTGCACGGCAAGCGCCGTCAACGGCGTCTTTTCCGAGGGCTTCCAGACGGTAGAATTGCCGCAGACCATCGCAAGTGCGGCATTCCACGACCAGACGGCAACCGGGAAATTGAAGGCGGAGATGATGCCGATCACGCCGAGCGGATGCCAGCTTTCCATCATCCGGTGTTCGGAGCGTTCGGTGGCGATCGTCAGGCCGTAAAGCTGACGGGAAAGGCCGACCGCGAAATCGCAGATGTCGATCATCTCCTGCACTTCGCCGAGGCCTTCGGAGGTGATCTTGCCGACCTCGATCGAAACGAGACGGCCGAGCGCCGCCTTGGAGGCGCGCAGTTCTTCGCCCAGCAGGCGGACCAGTTCGCCGCGCTTCGGCGCCGGCACGGCACGCCATTCGAGGAAGGCCCGATGCGCCGCTTCGATCGCCGCCTTCGTCTCGGAAACGGAATGTTCCCTGAGTTTGCCGATTTCCTTGCCGGTGACCGGCGAGGTGACGGAAAGCGTGCCGCCGTGATAGCGGCTGGCATCGACGCCGAGTTGGGCAAGCAGCTTGGCGGTTTCGGTGGCGAGATCGAGGACGGCGATGGTCATTGTCGTGTTTCCAATCTTATTGTGCTTAGAAGCGGGCATCGGCGAAATGGGCGACCTGAGCGCCGGCTTCGTACCATATTTCCTTGAGTGCACGGAAGCTTGGCTCGGTGGGCGAAGTCAGCGGCAACGGCAGATCGGCTTCCGGAAGCCGGCCGAGGATATGCTCCGCCAGCGTACGGCCGAAGACCGTACCAGGGGCAATGCCGCGGCCATTGTAGCCAGAAAAGCCGACCACACCAGGTGCGAATTTGTGGAAGCGCGGCAGCGCATTGTCGGTCATGCCGATCTGGCCATACCATTCACATTCGAATTCGACGTCGCCGATATCTGGGAAGAGCCGCTTCAATGCGCGTTTGGCCCAGCCCCTGTGTACGGCCAGTCCGGTATTGCGCAACGCCCCGACACTGCCGAAAACGAGGCGGCCGGCCTGATCCATGCGGAAGGAGGAGAGGATTTCCTTGGTATCCCACACACCTTCCCGCCCCGGCAGGATCGACTGGCGCAGATTGTGGCCGAGCGGCACAGTGGCGAAATTGAAATAGGGCAGATGCACCTGCTCGCTGCGCACCTGCTCCCACGGGCCGGTGCTGTAGGCATCCGTCGCGACGATGATCCACTCCGCGCTGACCTCGCCGCTCGCCGTCTTCACGGTCCAGCGGCCGCCATTGCGCTCCGTCCCGATGACCGGGCTGGATGTGTGAATGGTGACGCCGGCCTTGACGGCGGCATGGGCAAGACCGCGCGCATAGGCAAGCGGTTGCAGCGTGCCCGCGCGTTTGTCGAGCAGCGAGCCGGTATAGGCATCGCTGCCGATGCGTTTGGCCGTTTCCGCTGCATCGAGCAGCGTCACGGCTGCGCCGCGGGCGGACCATTGCGCCGCCCGATCCTCGATTTCCTTCAGCCCGTCCGCGCCGACCGCGCAATGCAGCGTGCCGTTCCGTTCGAGTTCGCAGGCAATCTGATGCTTGTCGATCAGTTCCATGACGAGCTTCGGCGCATTGCCGAGCAGATCGAGCAGACGTTCGCCATGCACCGGGCCGAGCACGCCGGGCAGATCGTTCGGCATCACCCACATGCCGGCATTGATCAGCCCGACATTGCGCCCGGCACCACCGAAGCCGATCTCTTTGGCTTCCAGCAACACCACCTTCGACCCGGCTTCGGCGAGATGCAGGGCAGAAGAGAGGCCGGTGTAACCGCCGCCGACGATGACGACATCGGCCGACATCGCGCCGTCGAGAGGCGAGGTCGTCGGCGGTTCGGGCGCTGTCTTTTCCCAGAGGCCGTGGGAGCGCGGATCATTCAGCATGGCTCAGTCCGATCAGAGCGAAATCGCGGATACTCTAATGCATAAAAGAAGGTGTTGAACCTGCCATTTCACGCAACGGTCTTCAACGGCAAGCCCGCAAGGCCGAGCGCCTCCAGCGCCCAATCCAGCGATGCCGCCTGGCGTTCGGCGTAGAGCGCCAGTTCGTCCTGGACGGTGGCGCCGAGTGCAGCCTCGAAGGCGTCACGGTTCGAGCGGGTCGCATAGTTCTGCTGCTGGTCGGTACCGAGGTTCGACTGGAAGATGCCGGCCGCGCTGACGGGCAGGAAGTCTTCGTAGACGATCGGGGTGAAGGCGAGGTAACCCTTGGCGATCAGCGCCTCCGGATCGCTGGGCAGCATGCTGCCGACCGCAGCCGCAATGCCCGCAGGTGTCGCGGAATAGCGGAAGAAGGCCAGATCCGCCCTGCGCAGCTCGTCCCAGCTGTCCGGCAGCGCCTTGAAACGCGCGGCGAGTTCGTCGTCATAGGCGCCGGCCTTGGCGCCGCCGGCGCCGACCTGCACCTCGCCGCGAACCGAGGCGAGCAGCTGGTCGTAGAGCATCCGGCCCTTCGCCGTCAGCGCCACGCCGCGCTGTTCGATCTCGCCGAAGCGGGCGGTATGCGTCCCTTGTATCGCGCCGTCATCACCGGAAAAGGCGATCGTTTCCTCCAGCGCCTTGAAACTCGTCTGTCGCAGCAGGATATCGCAATGGCGGCGCGGCGGTCCTTCGATGACCGCCTTCGGCGTGATGCCGCGTTCCGGCATGCGGGCCTGGACCGCATCGATATCGAGCGTGCGCGGCGTCAGATGGTTGATGTGCGGCCCCTTGAAGCTGACGACATCGGCGATCAGCCGATGCGCATCGTGCAGCCGCTTGTAGGTTTCGGCGCTGACTGTCGCTTCGCCATGCCAGCGGAAGGTTTCCAGCGCCTCGGCGACGAATTCCGTCGCCTCCGCCTCGGTGAGGCCGCCGTTTTGTTCGTGGCGCTCGATCAGCGCGACCGCACGCGGCGTGTAGATCCGCCGTTTCGCCAGAATGGCTTCGGCCTCGCCGCGCAGCCCTTCGTCCTCGATCAGCTCCAATCGCAGCAGCGAGGTGAAGACGCGGAATGGATTGACGTTGAGCGCGGCCTCGTCGATCGGCCGGAAGCTGGTGGAATGAACCGGCACGCCGGCGACCGAAAGATCGTAATAGCCGACCGGCTGCATGCCCATGACCGCAAACAGCCGGCGAATGGTGAAGAGCTCATCTGCCGTACCGAGCCGGATAGCGCCGTGACGCTCGACCTCGATACGCTCCAGCTCGCCGGCGCGGGCCAGGCGCGCGCGCAGGTCGGGATCCCTTTCGAGGCAGCTGGCATTCACATCCGCCACCAGTTCGATCAGCGTGCCGTATTGCGGCACCTCCGCCCGGTACATCTGCGACATCGCCTCGGTGAAAAGCGATCGGATGCGGTCTGGGGAAACGAAGCTTTGCGGCATTGGGAAACTCCGGATCATTCCGTTTTTGCAGGATGAACCTCTTTACACGCGCGACAAAGGCGCAAATATCGCTATTTTGGAAATAGCCCATTCTGAAACGGAATGACCATGCTGACGTCTAGACGTTTTCTGCCATCGATTTCGCATCTCGCCGCCTTCGAGGCGGTTGCCCGTACCGGCAGCGTGACGGCAGCGGCGCGCGAACTCGATCTGACGCAGAGCGCCGTCAGCCGCCAGGTAAGCGCGCTGGAGGAGCAGCTCGGCGTCGAGCTCTTCCTGCGCGAACGCCAGACCATGCGGCTGACGCTTGCCGGCGACGGATATGCCCGCGAGATTCGCGAGGCACTGCGGCGCATATCGAGCGCTTCGCTCAACCTGCGCGCCAATCCCCATGGCGGCACGCTTAACCTCGCCATCCTGCCGACCTTCGGCACGCGCTGGCTGGCGCCGCGCCTGGGGCGCTTCCTCGCCGCCAATCCAGGCGTGACCATCAATCTGGTGACCCGGCTTTCGCCCTTCGATTTCCGCCTCGATTCGATCGACGCCGCCATCCATTTCGGCCACCCGCACTGGCCGGGTGCCGAACTCGCGCTTCTGATGTCGGAGCGCACGGTGCCGGCCTGCAGTCCGGATTTTCTGAAGCAATATGCAATCGCCACGCCGGAGGATTTGCTTGCCGTTCCGCTTCTGCATCTGACGACGCGCCCTGACGCCTGGGAGCAATGGTTCGCCGGCAATGGCGTTTCCTTCGAAAACGTGCACGGCATGCTCTTCGACCAGTTCGCCACCGCCGCGCAGGCGGCAATCGCCGGCCTCGGCGTCGCCCTGTTGCCGACATTCCTGATGCAGGAGGAGATCAGGCGCGGCGATCTCGTCGCCGCTGTCGATCGTGAGATGGAAAGTCGCGAGCGCTATTATCTCGCCTTTCCACCCGAGCGCGCCGACTATGCGCCACTTGCCGCCTTTCGCGACTGGATCGTCGCGGAAGCGGCCGCCAATCCGGCTGCGTGACGAACGGCTTGCATCGGCATGGCGCTTTCGACCATTATATCAGCCAAACAACTTTGCAGGAAATCTCCATGAAGCCGATCTTCGTCCAGCTCCAATGCGCACCCGGCAAGACCTATGAGGTCGCCGACGCCATCTACCAGACCGAACTGGTCTCGGAGCTCTATTCCACAAGCGGCGACTACGATCTGCTGCTGAAGGTCTACATCGAGGAAGGCCAGGATATCGGCAAATTCATCAATGACAACATCGCCAATATTCCCGGCATCGTCCGCTCGCTGACGACGCTGACCTTCAAGGCCTTCTGAATCCCCGTCAGACACGGTTAACCTTTTTCGCGAAGAAATCGCCCTGGCAGAACCTCGCCTAAACCGCGCCTTAACGCCGGGCATGTCTGGTCGTTGCTATCACGGGCCCGCGTCAGCGCAGGCCGGCACGTGCAGCGATAGGTGGAAAATGTCAATCGTCGAGGCAGATTGGGCGCGCGCGAAGCCGCAGTTGGAAACAGCCCCGGTGATCGTCCATGTCGTGCGCCAGTTCCTGCCCAACCGCGGCGGCCTCGAAGACGTGGTCGCCAATCTCGCCCGCCAGACGGTACGCCGCGGTTATCGCGTGCGCGTCGTCACGCTGGATTCTCTCTTCACCGCGCCAGAGGACAAGCTGCCGCCTCGCGAAGATATCGACGGCATCGAGGTGGTGCGCATTCCCTGGTCCGGCACCAGCCGCTATCCGCTGGCGCCACAGGTCTTCCGCCATCTCGCCGATGCCGATCTGGTGCATGTCCATGCCATCGACTTCTTCTTCGATGCGCTCGCCTGGGGCCGGCTGCTGCACGGCAAGCCGATGATCGTCACCACCCATGGCGGCTTCTTCCACACGCGGAAATACGCGACGATCAAGAAGATCTGGTTCCAGACGCTGACCCGGGCTTCGGCGATGGCCTACCGCCGCGTCGTCTGCTGCAGCGCCTCCGACCTCAGGCAGTTTTCCGAGATCGTGCCAGACAGCCTCCTGATCGAAAACGGCGCCGATATCGGCAAGTTCGCCGACACCGCTTCGCGCCGGGCAAAGCGCCGCATCGTCACGATCGGCCGGTTCTCGGTGAACAAGCGGCTGGACCACCTGCTCGATGCGATGGCCATGCTGAAGACCCGTGACCCGGAGTGGCATCTCGACATTGTCGGCGCCGAATCCGACCTGAACCGGGCGGATGTCGAAGGGGCAATCGAAAGCCGTCATCTTTCCGGCCGCGTCACCCTGCATGTGTCGCCCGAGAACGACATCATCCGACGCGTCATCGCAGAAGCCTCGATTTTCGCCTCCGCCTCGGAATATGAGGGTTTCGGCCTGGTGGCGCTGGAAGCGATGAGCGCCGGGCTTTTGCCGGTGCTGAACGCCAACGATGCCTTTGCAACGCTTGCTGCCCGGCATCCCGTTCTCAAGCTTGCCGATTTCATGAATCCTGAGACCGCCGCCACGGCGATCGAAACAGCGCATGAAACTCTTTCGCGCCAACCGGACACCGTTCGAGCTGAGCTTCTCGACGCCGCCCGCGGCTATTCCTGGGATATCGTCGCCGGACGTTACATCGATCTCTACAGATCGCTTGATGTCGTCGCCGCGAAAAGCATCTGATCCTGTCTTCCTGCCGCATAAGCTACAGCGTTGCGCGTGTGTGAAAAGACGCGCGGCACTGTAAAGTCCCCGGTTACGCTCTCGCCAGACGGATGATCTCGTCGAGCACGAATTTGCGCGATTGCGGCGGCGTCAGATTGTGGTCGGCATCCGGCAGCATCAGCAGCCGCACGTTCGGATAGCGGGAAAGCCTGGCGCCGCGCGGCCCGAAGTGGAAATAGACGTGGTCGAGCCCGACATCGCCCTCGCTGTAGATCAGCGTCAGCGGCACCTTGCGTTTACCGAACAGCGCGAAGGAGTGCCGAACCTCGCGGGCGACATGGCGCCGGTCGGGAAGCAGCTCGAGCAGCGGCGCAATCCACGGCGACAGCCGGCGACCGGCGGCGATGACGATGTTCTGCAACGCCGAGACGACATCCACCTGGCCGCGCAGCAGCCGCTTCAGCGTGTCGAGCCGCGCCAGGCGCTGGCTGTAATCATCGAGGCTGCGGGGAACGGAGACGACATGCTCCCTGCGCACCGGCATGTCGGGATCCCAGTAATAGACGAAGGGATTGATCGACACGACAGCCTTCAAGCGCTCGTCGGCGACGCCGGCGCGGAAGGCGACATAGCCGCCGCTGCATCGGCCGGCGACCATGACGGGGCCGGCGACGACGCTTTCGAGCAGGTCGAGCGCGGCGACCGCATCCGCGGTCTGCGTGTCCGAATAAAGCACCTGTTCCGGCGCGTCCGGCCGCGGTGGGCTGTCGCCGACATTAGCGGAATCGAAGCGCAGCGAAACGACGCCTTGGCGGGCGAGCTCGCGTGCCATATCGACCGTCGTCCGTCCCCAGCCGGCATGCCGGTCATAGGCCGTCGACAGGAAGAGCACGGCATTGCCCTTGATCTCGCCGAGCGGCCGGCTGACGACGCCGACCAGATGATTATGGCTTCCGAATCGGACCGGCGTTTCAGCAAAACCGTCGCCGGCAAGCAACGAGTTGTCGATCGCCGCCGATGAATGGGCGGCGGATGTCTCTGTCGTCGCTGCCTCCAGCCACGTCGTCAGCAGCGCGACGACAGCCATCGGCGTCTTGGCAAACAGCGGATTGGTGGCGAGCTCGTCATAGCCTTCGAAGGCCGTCTGCTCGACATCGGCGCCAAGCGCCTTCAGCGCATCGGCAAAGCCGGTATCCTCGGCCTTGGCAGGACGTTCGAGGATCAGATAGCGGGAAGCTGCGAGCCCCTGCGGCGAGGCAATGTTGAGCTTGCCGAGCTCGGCAGCAATCTCTTCGGGCATGACGAGCCCGGCGATCTGCACCTTCGCGCTCTGGACATGCTCCTTGCCAAGGCCGAGATCGGCATCGATGATCTTGGACCACATGTTGAGTTCGCGCAGATAGGCCCTGCCGCTCAGCACCGGCGCCAGCATGACGAGGCTGTCGACGCCTTCGATGGAGGAACCGACGCGGTGGGCAAGCGTCGCGCCGAGGCCCTGTGCGATGAGGACGATACGGTCGCAGCCGCTCAGCGACTTCAGCTTGTCGGCGGCCGCACGGATCGAATTTTCCCAGGTTTCCAGCCTTGCCGGCAGCGCCCCGAAATCGAGCGCGTCGCCGGTGCCGCGATAATCGAAGCGCAGGCTCGGCACGCCGATATCCGAGAAATGCTCGGCCGCGACGCGGAAGAATTTACGGCTGCACATCTCCTCGAAACCCCAGGGGCTGACGAAGAGCACGGCGGCCGAACGTTTCCTGGCGAGAGGATTCTCAGGCATGAACAGCCCGACCGTGCCATCGAAGACGACAGGCAGGGCAGCACTGCGCCCCGCCCCCTCGGCCGGTTCCAGCGAGAATTCACCGGGCGCGACCTTGGCGCGATCGGGATCGCCGGGAAGCCGCGGCGCGATGAAATTGATCGCATGTCCCACAGGTCGCCGCAGCAGGGACGGCATCTTGTCGAGAATGGAGCGCATGACTTCGATATCCTCGCCCGGCACGGCGCGCAGCACCCGGAGTGCTGCGAAATAAGCGAATGCGCCGGCGATGATCGCGCCGACCAGCCCGGCCGGACCCTGGACGAATTCCAGCACGGAAATCGCTCCGCAAGCACAGAGGACGGAGGCGAGCGTCACCTTCGTCAAGCTTGCGTAGAGGCCCGAAAGCTGGGATCCGAATCCTGTCTGCCTGATCATCATCATCGACATCGCAACGAATACGAGGATGCGCACGATTGCAGCACCCTCGGCTGCAAGCCTAGGTACGATCAGTAAACAACCCGCTACCATCAGTAGGCCACCTATCACACTGATGTTCAGGCGGGAGCGGGCCCTGTCCATCGACAGCAGGTAGAGACTGAGGATCTGCATGAAGGTATAGGCGGGAGCGACGAGCGCAAGCAGCGCCACCACCGTCCCGCTACGGCGGAACGCTTCGCCGAACACCACGAGCACCAGTTCGCTGGAGATCGCGGCAAGCCCGAGGCTCATCGGCAGCACGATATAGGCCATGCTGCGGGTGACGGCGGCGAAGACCTCGACCGGCAATGTCGAATCGTCGCTGCCGTGGCGCCGCTCGGAATAATAGGGCAGCAGGCTGCCGGTCATCTGGATCGGCAGTTGCAGCGCGATATTCGCGATCGACAGGCCGACGGCATAATAGCCGACCATCTCCACCGACCAGAACTGCTGCAGAAAGAGCAGCTCGAGCCGGTTGAGGAAGATGGAATCGATGATGAACTGGATCGACAGGATGACGGAGGAGGAGGCGAGATATTTCAGCGAGACCCCGCACCAGTCGCGCCGCGCAAGAAGGATCGGCAGCGTGGCGAAAAACAGCACTAGCTGGCCGAGCGCATAGCCGACGAGAACGCCTTCGACGCCATAGAAAACAGCGCCGACGGCAACGCCGGCGAGCTGCACGATCGAGACGGCGACCGTCAGCTTGAAGAAGGCGCCCAGCTTCTTTTCGCCGATCAGGTAGAATTTGACGAAGGATCCGATCGCCTGGATGAAAAACAGCACGCCCGTGACCAGAGCGACGGATGGCGCCGTGTCGGCCCAGTGCATCTTTTCTGAGGTCAGGAAGAACAGCGCGTAGAGCGCCAGCAGCACGACGGTCGAGAACATCATGAAGCTGACGAGGATGGCGGCAAAACCCCGGCGGCGGCGCGCGTCGAAGCCTTCCGCCGAAAGTTGCGGCAAGGTCTTCAGCAGCGTGATGCTGGAGCCGAGCTCGGCGATAGAGGCGCCGGTCACCACCAGCCAGAGCGAAAAGGCGACGATGCCGTTGGCTTCCGGCCCGAGCAGCCGCGCGGTTATGATCGATGACACAAAGCCCGTCAGAAGCAGCAGCATACCTGCGGCCGCGTTCATCACCGAGTTTGCGATAATACCCTTCGACATCTGTCCATCCGTCAGGATCGGCCTACCGCCGCATACCTGCCATCTCTAATGCGAAAATGTTAAAATAAACGACGTCACCTTAGGCGGCCTGCATCGCCTCCAGCGCCTGGAGCGCCTTGTCATAGCTGTTCTCGGCGAGGTAGCGCAGCAGGAACGCTCGCGCCTTCTCGGCCTTCGCGCGCGCTCGCTCAGGCGCGCGGAAGATGTCCCGCAAGTGCGTAGCCGCCACTTCGGGAGAAGGATCGGCCCAGACCGCACCCTTGAGCCCGGCAAATTCGGGATGGGTATCGACCACCGGAACCAGGGGAGAGGCAACCAGCCAGCTATTGTCAGGATCGCAGAAATCCGCCGTTCCCGACCAGGCCGTGGAAATGACGGGCGTACGCTGCATGATCGCCTCGGCCACCGTCAGCCCGAAACCCTCGGAACGATGCAGCGAAAGATAGGCGTCGGAACAGCGGATAAGGCCGTTGATATCGGAATCCGACATCCTGTCGGTGACGATCCTGATCCGAGTGTTGCCTGCGACCGAGGCGACCAGTTCGCGCAGGCTTTCATCCTTGTTGATATCGCCGCTGGCCTTCATCAACAGGAAGGCGCTGGGGCATTCGGCAGCGAATATCCGGAAGGCCTCGATGACGGCCTGCGGATTCTTCCGGTTGATCGAGGAGCCAGCGCTGAAGATGAAGCTGACCAGAAAGGCGTCTTCCTCGACGCCGAATTTCTGGCGCATGCCTCCCGTCGCCGACTTCTCGGTGACGGGATGCGGAACGACGATGACCGGTGCCGCAGTGAGCGGTGCAATCGCCCGCCTGGTGAATTCCGACGGCACGAAGACGGCATTCATGTAATGCATCGCATTGCGCCACTCCGCCGGGACGATTTCGAGCTCCCAGGCGAAATAGCCGATGTTGAAGGCGCGGGTGAAATTGGCAACGCCCTTCTTCAGGATGGCGCGCGGCAGCATCGGCGGATTGAGATGCCAGATCCGGCTTCCCGCGGGTTCGGCGGTGAGATGCGACGGCATCCATCCGGCGAAGGAATTTTCGTCAGGATGCGTGCTGACATCGGAGAGCGAAATCGCCTGCCCCGCCTTCGACAACGCGTCGGCGCAGAGCCTTGCCGATTCGCCGACGCCGACCGCCATCGAGAGATAACCGACGACTTCCACCGGCCTGCGCGGGTTGAAAGCAAGACGCGACCGCGGGATCAGCCGCTGCAGGAGATGGGCGCGCAGAAAGCGGTATATCGTTCTCAAATCACGGTCTTTCCCAATGGATCGGCATCATCCTTCGCAGCGGCGTCAGCCCTCGATTGCGACGCGATGCGAACTGCCTAGACTTCTGATCTCGCCTGCAGGCGGAATGTCGCTTTCCACGCCGGACAGCGCGTGGAGCGTCACCCGCCGCATCGCGCCGGGGGCAAGGTGGAACCAGTCGTCGTCGGCTCGATAGCCTTCGACGTCGATATGCACCGATTGCGCCAGCCGGTCGGTCCTGACATCGACGAACCAGCCGTCGCCGTCTCTGCCGAATGATGCTTCGATACTGGCATCATGCAGCGCCTTCCCTCGTCCGCACGGGAAGTGGAAGCTCTCGGCGAGAAGGGCGCCATCCGCCAGCGAGCGCAGGCGCGCCACACTTGCATCGTGCGCCGGCGGCCCGAATCGGAAGGCATAGGCCGTATCGAAAAAGGCGCCGAACAGCGCCGTGCAGGCAAGGCGCTCAGTGTCTCTTGCCGCTAGCTTGAAGGCCCTGCTGCCGCTGACGACTTGCTGTTTTCCGCCGCGCAGGCAGACAACCTCGAGCTCGACGTCGAGTGCTGCATCCGTCTCGTTGACGACATGCACGTTGAGACCGTTCGTTCCCTCGTCGGTGAACACCACTTGCACCGGCCGGAATGCACGGCGCATCGCATACCAGACGGGCTTCGGCTCTCCGGTGGAATCGATCACCCCCCAGCCAGGGCCGGGCAGCAGGTCCTGCAGCGTCCAGACGAGCCCGCCATTGCAGGCGGAACCCTTGCGCCGCCATTCGGCAAAAGTCTCCTCGATCACCTCGCCGGTGACGGCGCGGGAGAGATCGAGATAGCGTTCCGGATCTTCGCGGCGCAGCTGAGCGGGATCGAAACGGTAGAGAAGCTGCAGGTAAAAGTCGCGAACATCCTCGAAATCCCACGATGCGCTGCGATCACGAGGCACGCGGGCTTTCCATAGCGGGCTGTGGACGGCGGGCACATCGAGATGATGCTTCAGCGTCCTTTGCTGCGGCACATGCGCGAAGGCGAGGCTTTCGGAGGCAAACCGCACTTCGGCGCGGCGCGCATCCGCAATCGGCCGCATATAGGCGCCGACGCCGTAATAATGGGCGATACCGGCATTCGGCGAAAAGGGCATCGCCCCGCCATAGGGTGAGTTCGGCACGTAAGGCACGTCGGGGCGCATGCGCGCGACGACCGCCGGAATGATTTCATCTGTGACCGGCCCGCTCCAGAATTCCGCCGGCAGACCGAGCATTGCCGCCTGCTGGTGGATTTCGCTGCCGCCGCAGAGCACGGCCAGCGAAGGCGACGCCTGCACGCCGTGCAGGAACTCCTCGACCTCCGCATGCACGTGGCCAAGAAAAGCCTTGTCGTTGCGCGGATAATCGAAATTGGCGAACATGAAATCCTGCCAGACCAGCAGGCCGAGCTCGTCGCAGAGCGCGAAGAAATCAGGCGTTTCGTAGGCCATGGTGCCGCCGATACGGATCATGTTCATGCCGGCTGCAGCGGCAAGCCGCAGGAACGGCTCGTAATCCGCCCGCCCGCCCGGCAATCGCGCGATATCGGCCGTCGTCCACACCGCACCACGGCAGAAGATGCGTTCGCCGTTGACGAGGAGCGCGAAGTCATCGCCATCGGCACCGCGGTCGATGTCGATGCGCCGGAAGCCGGTCCTGCCGAGCGGATATTCCACCGCGTCGGAAACCAGCGTCAGTTCGTAGAGACGCGGAGCGCCATGCGTGTGCGGCCACCAGGCCTCGATGTCGGAAAGCTTGAGGATAGCCGAGTAATGATTGTCGCCGACCTTTTCAAAGGGTTGCTCCATCCCGCCGCAGTGCAGCAGCATTGCCGGATCCTCGGCATTGCTGTGCAGGGAAACGCTGAGACGGCCGACGCCACTCTCCTCCAATACGGCGCGGATGGAAACATTGTCGATCGAGACGGGATTGCGCCGCACCATCGAAATCGGCCGCCATGGCCCGACGGCATGGATATCGGGGCACCAGCCCGGCATATGGCCGAGCAACGTCGTGCGGAAATTCTTCAAGCCCGCCGGCGTGATCATCTGCGGCCGCCAGCGCGCGCGCGGGCCCGGCTCCGACAGGCGAGGGCCGAGTGCCCGGAAGCACAGGGCCAGCTCGTCGCCGCCTGAAAGCGTCACCGGAATCTCATGCGCCGTGAACATGCTCTCGGAAAACAGGATTTCCTGGCCGTTCAGGAAGACATGGCAAAGCGTCGCCAGCCCTGCGAAACGCAGGATCGCGTCGCCGGCCTCGGCGTCGAAAAGCCGGCAGAGATACCAGGCGTCCCGCGTGTTCAGCGGCTCGGGATTTTCCCGATCGAAGAGACCGGCTTTTTCGAGTGCTGCGGCGACGGTCCCGGGAACGGGAGCCGGAATGGACTGTGCGGAAAGTGGGATGTCGTGCGGCAGGGCACAGGCACCCGGCTCCGTCAGGATCAGGTTCCAGCCTTCGGAAAGTAGACTTTCCTCGGCACCGATGCTTGCCAAACGCCCCCGCATGGTCAGATCTCCGGCCTCAGATTCGCCCCGCAAGCGACGCCATCATGGAATCCCATGCATCGGCGGCCGGATCAAGTGCTGCCTGCAACGGCTCGAACTTCTTGCGGGTGACGGCGCGGGCAAGCTGGAACTGCACCGATTTCGCCACCTCGGAAATGCGCCTGGCATGCTCGGCAGCCGTGAATTCATCAGGGGAGAGCCAGGTGAGGTAATCGGCCGCCAGTTCGAAATTGGCGCCTACCTGGCGAAGCGTGTTGAAGGCGTATTTGTGGAAGAAGCCGAACGGCCGTTCCGCCACCGCTTCGACCTGTTGCGGAAAGACGCCTGCAAAGGCGCGGATCGGGTTTTCGCGGGGACGCCGGGCAAAGTGAAAGCCGGCAAGCCGCCGCGCGGTCGCGCGCAGATGCGCTTCATCCGCGGGCTTTTCCGGGAACCGAGCAAATTCCGCATAGGGAAGGAACGGCGGGTCGTTTTCCCGATGCAGCTGGAACAGCCCGTCGAAATCCTCGCCTTCGAGACGAAAATAGCCGCCATTGTGGAAATAATCGACGCGTTTGGCCGCAATATCCAGTCGGTTGATGGCAACCGTCGTTTTGCCGTGCTCCTGCCGGTAGGCGGTGCCGCGCGTATCCGGCATGTAGAAAGAATCCATTTCGATCAGGCAGAGACGGGCACGCGCGATCTGAACCTCGACATGGCGTTCGACACGGTCGTAGATGGCAAGCTCGGTCGCACGAATGCCGTAGAGCGCTTCGAGATCCTCGAGCGGCACCTTGAAGAAGGTGAACTGGTCGCCCTCGAAATCCTGCGTCAGGGTAAAACCCAGCATCGCCTCTGGCGCAACGCCTGATGTCGCCAGAACCTCGATCCAGAGATCGACATAGCAATTGGTTTCCGGCCAGGCGCGCTCGCCGGAATGCAGCGCATGCGCCCGGTAGGTTTCCGGGTCGATTCCCGAAAAGACCGATGTCATCGATTTGCTCAGCCCCACAGCGCTTTCCGTACGCTGGCCGGCCATTGCTTCACATCGAGCCCGTGATGATGAAAGAGGGCAAGGGCGATGCGCTCCAGCCCGAAGCCGACGCAGGCGGTGTGCGCGACATTGCCGTCTTCGAGCTTGAGACCCCACTTCGTGCCGAAGGCATCCTGATGGTAGTTGAAGCTCATGCAGGCGGTCGGATTGGCAGCCGAGGTGATCGGGATCAGCAGCTCGAACTTCAGGTTCTGGTCGCGCTGATTATTGGCGAGCATCTTGCCGGCGCGGCCGAAGAACGGATCATTGGCGACGTCGATCGTCACATCGAGGCCGACGGCCTTCATCATCTCGAGGCCGCGATCCATCCAGCGCTGGCGAAAATCGGTGACGTGCAGCTCGGTGCCCATGCAGACATATTCACGCATGCGGAACAGCTGCTGGCGGGCAGGGTCTTTCGACGGCTCATGGCGGAAGCAATAGGATTGCAGGTCGAAGAGGCCGCCCGTCTTCGGCAGGTTGCCGCGCTTGGCGATCGTCGGATAGAGCGGATAGCAGGCAGCCGGCGTCAGCACGATGTCGGTCGCCTCCTGCCCCTTGGTCCAGTCTTCGCCGACTTCCATGCATTGCAGCAGGCTGACATGATCGAGTTCGCTGCCGCAGAAGCTGTGCACCGTGCCGGCGAGCTGCGGAAAGCTCTTCATGTAGCCGCTCTTTTCGAAGAAGGCGCGGTTCATGCCGGGCGGAAAGCGCATGGCTTCGGCACCATCGGCGCCGCCGAACGTGTCGATCAGGCGCTCGAAGGCAGCGATCACGTCTTCGAACTGGCCGCTGCGGCCGTAGAGCCCGTCGATGCCGGTATCGATCAGCAGACCGGATTCGAAAAGCCGGTCCAGAAACGAGGTCTGCATATCCATGACTGTCACCCCAGTAGGCTAGTGTCCTGTTTATGGACAAGAAGCATGCTCGACGTGTTGCCGAGGATGCGGTCATTCGAAATCATGAGCTGTGCGGAATGCGCGTCGCGCAGATGGCGTCCGAGGCTGAAGGGCGTACCGTTCTTGTAGCCCATGATGCCGCAGATCAGCATCGCATGGTTGACGATCTCCAGGATGGTCTCGGACGAGGCGATCTTGACGTTGTTCATCGCCACCGCAAATCCCATCGAAGACAGCCTATCGGCATCGGCCTTGGCATCCTCATAGGCCTTGAGGCCGGCAACGACGTTGGATTTCACCATCTGCAACAGGTTCGAAACCTCGGCGAGGCGCAGCGCGCCCGGCGGCTGGGCATCCGGCGCCCTGCGGGCTGCGGCACGCACGAAAGCCTGGGCGCGCACAACGGCGTCGACGGCAATGCCGTACCAGACGCCGCTCCACAAGAGGTGCGAGGAGGCAAGCATAGACTGCGCCGCGATCTCCGCGAAAGGCTTCGGCAGGATCTGGCAAGCCGCCGCTTCGCCCTTGAACAGGAAGCCGTCGGAGCAGGTGCCGCGCATGCCGAGCGTATTCCAGACATGCGTTTTCTCGAGCGTGTACTGGTCCTTGAGGAAGGCTGTCAGCACCTGATCGGAGGAAGCCGCCTGCGCGTGGGCACGCGAGGTGATGAGAATGGCGTCGGCATGCGAGCCGTAGGAAATCACGGTCGCATCCTTTTCGAGGCGGCACGTGTCGCCATCGACTTCGACCGCACAGATGCTGTTGCGCAGGTTTCCGCCGATGCCGCCTTCGGTGGTGGCGGATGCGATCAGCAGCTGCTCGGCGGCGACGCGGCGCATGAAACCGCGATGCCATTCGCTGTCGGCGCCGTGTTCAACGAGGCTCGACAGCTTGATGTGGTGCATGGCGAAAACCATGGCGCTTGCGGCACAGGCCTGGCCGAGCATCGAGCACAATTCGGCGATCTCGGTGATCGAGGCGGATTCGCCGCCGAAATGGCGCGGCACCTGGATGCCGAGCAGCCTTTCGGCCTTCATCGCATCGACGGCTTCCTGGGGGAAACGGGCTTCGGCATCGACGGTATCCGCGTGTTTCGCCGCGATTTCGGCGACGCGGGCCACCCTTGCGACAAGACCGTCCTGCATGATCTTGACGGGGAAATTCATCACGCGACCTTCCGGCCGTCCCGGATGAGATCGACGGTCCTGGCAATGGCCGAGATGCTCGCGAAGGATTTGCGGTTCAGGAGATTGTCGGGAAATTCGATGTCGAAGGCCTCTTCGAGGCCAAGCATCAACTGCACAGAAGCAAAGGACGTCAAACCTGCCGCATAAAGATCGGCATCGTCGGCAACCTGGTCGATCGACCCGGGAATCTTGCCGAATTTAGCTACGAGGTCGCGGATTGCCTTATTCATCCCATCACTCCAAGATTCTCATGATCCCGATCCGGCGTTCATCGCCTTGTCATGAGCGTTCTTTTAGTGCGGAAAACAGAACATTCCGCTAATTTATTGAGTTAAATATGACTAAGGCTCATAGTTAGGATTTTAGCGATCCTTCCCGAGCCGTCGTAAACAACGACCTTATATCAATGACTTAATGTAATTTCGATACTGCGACACAGTCTGGTTTCCGGCGTGGCGAGTACAGAAATGATACGAAAAGCGCCGCTTTTGTCTCAATCGGCCGGCGGATAGGAATGCTCGCCACCACGATAATCGGTGACGGAATAACATCCGTCACCTGTCGCCCGGATCGCGCTCCCAGTGACGACGGCCTTGCCGTGACCGCCTGGGATGTCGAGGATGTAGGCCGGCTGGCAGAGCCCGGAAATCCGCCCGCGCAGCGCCGCGACGATCTTCTGTCCCTCCTCGATTGTCACTCTGAAGTGGCTGGTGCCGGGCGCCAGATCCGGATGATGCAGGTAATAGGGTTTGACACGGATTTCGACGAAGGCCTTCATCAACTCCGCCAGCACGGCGGGATCGTCGTTGACGCCCTTGAGCAGCACCGACTGGCTGACCATGGCAATGCCGGCATCGACGAGGCGGCCGCAGGCGGCCCGCGCTTCCGTCGTCAGCTCTCTCACATGGTTGGCGTGCAGCGCGATATAGACCGTCTTGCCGCTCGCCTTCAACGCGGCGATCATCGTCGCATCGATCTTCTCGGGGTCGACGACCGGGACACGCGTATGGAACCTGATGATCTTCACATGCTCGATGCCGGCAAGCGCCTCCATGATCTCGTGGAGCCGGCGCGAGGAAAGCACCAGCGGATCGCCGCCGGTGAGGATGACCTCCCAGATATCCTCATGACTGCTTATATAATCGAAAGCGGCCTGCATCGCCGCCGCATCGAGCGTGCCGAGACCCTGCGGCCCCACCATTTCACGCCGGAAGCAGAAGCGGCAATAGACCGGGCAGACATGCACGGCCTTGAGCAGCACGCGGTCGGGATAGCGGTGAACGATGCCCTCGACCGGGCTGTGGGCATGATCGCCGATCGGATCGGCGCGCTCTTCGCGGGCGACCATGAGTTCGGCTGTATCAGGCACGAATTGCCGGGCGATCGGATCATCGGGATCGGTGCGGCCGATGAGCTTGCTGATTGCAGGCGTCAGCGCAATCGCATAACGCGCCGCAACCTCCTCGAGCGCTGCGCGATCGGCAGACGCGACCAGTCCCGCCTTCACAAGATCGTCGACGCTCTTGATCGGTTTGACGGCATTCATCTTCCGACCTCCGCCACCGGCGCCCAGAGCACCTGGTCGATGCGTGATGCTCCCGTCGCCAGCATCACCAGCCGGTCGAAGCCGAGCGCGATACCGCTTGCCTCAGGCATCAGCGGCAGCGCAGCGAGAAAATCCTCGTCGATTGGATAGGTCTCGCCGTAGACCCGCGCCTTCTCGGCCATCTCGATCTCGAACCGTCGCCGCTGTTCGGCAGCGTTGGTGAGCTCGCCGAAACCGTTCGCAAGCTCGACGCCGCAGGCATAGAGCTCAAAACGTTCGGCGACCCTCGGGTCGTCTGCCGAGGGACGCGCAAGTGCCGCCTCTGAGATCGGATACTCGTCGAGGATGGTGATGCGGCCGAAACCAAGATGCGGCTCGATCCTTTCCACAAGCACCCGGCTGAAGAGATCGGCCCAGCCGTCGTCATCGGCAACACGCATGCCGACGCGCTTCGTCTCGGCGGCCAGATGGTCGCGGTCGGTCGAACCGTCGGCGGCGACCGAGGCGAGAAGATCGATGCCGGCATGACGCTCGAACGCTTCGGCAACGCTGATCCGCTCCGGCCCGGCAAAGGGATCGCTCTCGGCGCCGCGATAGGCAAGCTTCCCGGTCTTTACCGTCTCAGTCGCCAGCGCCAGGATCCGCACGCAATCCATCATCAGGCTTTCGTAGCTTTCGCCGGCCCGATACCATTCGAGCATAGTGAACTCAGGATGATGCAGCGGCCCGCGCTCGCGGTTGCGATAGACATGGGCAAAACACGAGATGCGTTCCTCGCCCGCCGCAAGCAGCTTCTTGCAGGCAAATTCCGGCGAGGTATGCAGATAGAACAGCGCCCTTTGCCCATCCGTCGTCAGCGCTTCCGTGGCGAAGGCATGCAAGTGCGCCTCGTTGCCGGGGGAAACCTGCAGCACCGCCGTATCCACCTCGATGAAATCCTCGCGCACAAAAAACCCGCGCAACGCCGCCTGGATTGCGTTGCGCCCGACCAGGAACGGACGGCGGTCGGCATGCACGGACGGGGTCCACCAAGGGGACGCTTTCGCCGAAGAGTTCATTCCAAGCTTTCTTCGCCGGAGAAGCCGGTATTGGGGGTGGCTATTTCCCGGATTTTAGGTTAGTTGCGCCCCAAAGAAAAACATTTGCGTCTTCGGGGCGTCTCGCCAGTCATCTACGACGCCGAAAGCCGAGTTACAAGGAAGTCTTATGGTCAAGGTCATCGCCTCTTCGGTCCGCAAGGGCAACGTTCTCGATGTCGACGGCAAGCTCTACGTCGTTCTCACCGCCCAGAACTTTCATCCGGGCAAGGGCACGCCGGTCACCCAGGTCGATATGCGCCGCATCGTCGACGGCGTTAAGGTTTCCGAGCGTTGGCGCACCACCGAACAGGTCGAGCGCGCCTTCGTCGAAGACGTCTCCTTCCAGTTTCTCTATGAAGACGGCGAAGGCTTCCACTTCATGAACCCGGCGACCTACGATCAGGTGGTCGTCGATGTCGACACGATGGGTGACGACAAGGCCTATCTGCAAGAAGGCATGTCCTGCATCCTCTCGATGCATGAAGGCATTGCGCTGGCGCTCCAACTGCCGCGCCACGTCACGCTCGAAATCATGGAGACGGAACCGGTCGTCAAGGGCCAGACGGCATCATCCTCCTATAAGCCGGCGATTTTGTCGAACGGCGTGCGCGCCATGGTTCCGCCGCACATCAATGCCGGCACCCGCGTCGTCATTGCCACGGAAGACAATTCCTACGTCGAACGCGCCAAGGACTGATCCTGGTTTCAGCCTCTCGGAGAGGCCGGCTCGCGCCGGCCTTTTTTTTCCGCCGTCTCAATTAAATAATCGGGGCATGATGTCGCGCGAAAACCGCACACACTTTTCGGCATCATGCTCTATCTCTTTGTTTTCACGCAATTCCGGACGCCGCTACGCACTTTTGCTGGAATTGCCCTAGAGATGCGGGTTGCGCGGCCGGTATTTCTTGACGAGCTTCTGGTTGATCTCGGCGGCACCCGGCATGTTGGCGCTGAGATAAATCGGCGCATCGCCGGATTTCGAAAGCTCCGAAGCGACCTCTGCGAAGATCGCATTGATGACCGTCACCCCGACCGCCGTCGAGACTGGCCCGACCCGAAGCCCCGTGCCTTCGAGATCGACAACGGCGTCACCCGGTGGCAGCCCGTTGTCGAGCACCACATCGGCCACGTCGGCGAGCCGCCGGCGGCCATTGGCAATCGCTGAGGAATAGGCGATCGAAGTGATGGCAATCACCTTTGCGCCGATTTCGCGCGCATAGTCGGCGGCCTCGATCGGTGCGGCGTTCACGCCCGAATTGGAGGCGATGATGATGACATCGCCCGGCTGCATGCCGTAACGCTCCAGCATCGGCCGCACTAGGCCCTGCGTGCGCTCATAGACCGAACTGATGACTGCACCCTCATGCAACATGGCCGAGCCGACGAGTACCGGCACGGTGAAGGCGAGCCCGCCGGCACGATAGTGCACCTCTTCCGCCAGCATATGCGAATGGCCGGTGCCGAAGACATAGACACGCTTGTCGCCGCGGGCAGCATCGAGGATGACGGCTGCTGCCTGCGCCATCGGCTCGGCGAGCGTCTGCTTCAGTTCCTCCAGCCGGCCGATCAGATTGGAGAAATAGGCATCGGTAATGTCGGTCATCCCACTTCTCCTAGAGCATGTCGCGCAAAAGTGTGCCGCGGTTTTGCGATAACGACATGCGTAAAACAAAGATCTAAAGCGCGAACAGCAAATCTGACAGATCGCGACGCGCCTTTAGCGTTCAGGCCGCTTCGCCGCTGAGCCAGGTGGCGGTGACGGCAAGCGCATCGGTGAGATGCACGAGATCGGCACGCGCGCCCGGCGAGAGATGGCCGCGATCGGCAAGCCTGAGGAACCGCGCGGGATAAAGGGTCGCCATACGCAAGGCCTCGGCGAGCGTCAGGTCCAGATAGGTGACGCCGTAACGGATCGTCGAGATCATGTCGACGTCGGAACCGGCCAACGTGCCGTCGGAAAGCACTAGCTTCGAGCAGAAACCGCCCCTTTCGCGCCGGACGGTGCGTCCGTTCAGCGTGAACGAATCCTTCTCCGATCCGACGAGCGACATCGCGTCGGTGACGAAAAACAGCTTGCCTTCGCCGCGTTTGGCGCGAAGCGCCGTGCGCAGGGCCTTCGGATCGACATGATGGCCGTCGGCGATGATGCCGCACCAGATCGAGGGATGATCGATCGCCGCGCCGACGAGGCCAGGCGCACGGTGTCCCAATTGGCTCATGGCGTTGAAGAGATGCGTGACGCCCCGTGCGCCGGCATCGAAACGTTCCTCCGCCGCCTCGCTCGAACAATCGGAATGGCCGATGCTGACGGTGACGCCGGCCTCCGCAAGCTCACGCACCTGGGCAACCGTCACCTGCTCGGCGGCCATGGTGACGAGCAGCGTGCCGATCGCCTCGCGCGCCCGGATGAAGGCCTTGACATCGCGGTCCTCCACCGGCCGCATCAGTTCCGCCAGATGCGCGCCCTTCCTTGCGGGCGCCAGATGCGGGCCTTCCAGATGCAGGCCGGCGACGCCGCGGTTCATTTTCACTGCCTCTTTGGCCGCCTCGATGGCGGCAATGGAGGCCTCTGATGTATCGGTGATCAGCGTCGGCAGCAGCGACGTCGTGCCATAGGGCCGGTGCCCGCCGGCGATAATGTCCATCGAGGCAACGGAAGGCTCGTCGTTCAGCATCCGCCCGGCGCCGCCATTGACCTGCGCATCGATGAAGCCGGCCGACAGAACACCGCCGGCAAGCGCCACCACCTCGCCGTCCGGCAGATCATTTCTTGCAACGATCGCTTCGACGCGGCCGCCGGCAACGATGAGGGCTTTGTCGTCATGGAAGCGCTCGCCGTCGAAGATGCGGGCACCGAGGAAGATCTTGCGGACCATCAGACCGTCTCCGTCACCTTGAGCAGGTTTGCCGGCTTGTCGGGATCGAAGCCTTTGCGGCGCGTCACCGACTCGATCAGCCGGTAATAGACGAGCAGCGACACCAGCGGATCGACGAGGCCGTTGCCCGTCGTCGGTACGCGCAGATGGACGCCGGAAAGCGGCTGCGTCGAGAAGCCGACGGTGGTCGCGCCGAGTTTCTGCAGGCGTTCCAGCGCCTGCACATTGTTGGCGAAGGCCGCATCGTCGGGCGCAAAGGCGACGATCGGGAAGCCCGGCTGCACCAGGCGCATCGGGCCATGCATCAGTTCCGCCAGCGAAAAGGCTTCGGCATGCAGGCCGGAGGTTTCCTTGGCCTTCAGCGCCGCTTCGAGCGCGATCGCGAAAGCCGGGCCGCGGCCGGCCGTATAAAGCGAGGTCGCGTTAAAGAGCACCTCTTCGGCTGCCGCCGTGTCGATCCCCGCGGTCGCCGACAGTGCCTCCGGCAGCTTGCCGAGCGCGGCCTGCAGATCGGACGCACCGCCGATCGCAGCCGTCACCCCGGAAAGGGCGGCGACCGAGGCGATGAAGGATTTTGTCGCCGCGACACTCTTTTCCGCGCCGGCATTGAGGCCGAGAACGATATCGGCCTGCTTCGCAAGCGGGCTGTCGGTGACGTTGACGACGGCGATCGTCGTCGCTCCACCCTTCTTCGCCGCATCCTGCAGCGCTACGATGTCGGGGCTCGCACCCGACTGTGACACGGTGAAATGCACGCCGCCCTTCAGATGCAGCGCCGCACCATAAACGGAAGCAATCGACGGACCGACCGAGGCGACCGGAACGCCGCAGGTGATCTCGAAGAGGTATTTGAAGAAGGTGGCGGCATGGTCCGAGGAACCGCGCGCCGCCGTCGTCACCACGCTCGGGCGGGCGGACGAAAACAGCCGGGCGATCTCGGCAAAGACCGGTTTTTCCTTTTCGAGCAGCGTGGCCACCACCTCCGGCGATTGACCGGCTTCCTGCAGCATCAGTGACTGGTTGTCATTCATAGGTCATCTCCGATTCTCAATTCGGCAACGAAATCATAGGCATCGCCGCGATAATGCGAGCGGGTGTATTCGACGACGCGCTGGTCTTCCAGGCGCGAGACACGTTCGATCAGAAGCGCCGGCGCGCCTGATTTGACGTTCAGGATCGCGGCGGAGGACGGGTCGAGCGTGACCGCGGTCAGCCGCTGCAGCGCGCGCACGGGCCTGTGGCCGCTGGCCGTCAGCGCATCGTAGAGCGATCCCTCGCCGCCGGCATCGTGCCCCAGGAACTTGATCGGCACCACGGCGCGTTCGATCGCCAGCGGCAGTCCGTCGGCAAGGCGCAAGCGGTCGAGCCTCAGCACCGGCTCATCGCCGCCGAGGCCGAGCAGGAAGGATTCCTCCGGCGACGGCGTATTGACCGCCCGCGACAGTATCCGCGCGGCCGGCAGACGCCCGCGCGAGCGCATGTCGGCGGAAAAGGAGGAAAGCCGCCACAGCGACTGTTCCATGCGCTCCACCCTGCTCGACACGAAAGTACCGCTTCCGTGGCGCGATTCCAGTGCGCCGGATGCCATTAGGTCGCGATAGGCGGTGCGCACGGTGACACGGCCGAGCTTCAGAGCCTCGGCAAGGTCGCGCTCGCCCGGGAGTGCGGTGCCGGGCTTCAGCAGCCCTTCCTGAATGAGGCCGGTCAGTGTCTGCGACAGCCGCTTGTAGAGCGGCCCGGTCAGCGCCTCGTCACGCAGGCCGCGGCTGTTCAGTTCCGCTATCAGACTGGTTCTATCCATGGGCACACAATAGAACCTATATAGAACCAATCGGCAAGGTAGAATCGAACATGCAACGAAAAACCCCTCGCCGGCGGACCAGCAAGGGCTTCATAGCGCTCGAATTTGACAGTCGTGCGTCCGCAGCGCCGCGCGTTTAGAAACGCGCGGCGCTGGAGGATGCTCAGTTCTTGGTGAAGATATAATCCGTCTCCTGGCGCAGCACTTCGCCGGGGCGCAGCACTGCATTCGGAAAACCTTGGTGATTGATGGCATCCGGCCAGACCTGCGTCTCCAGGCAGAAGCCGGCGAACGGGCCGTATTTGCGCCCGCCGATGCCGGGAGCCGCGACATCGAGCTTGAAGCCGGCATAGAACTGCACGCCTGGCTCCGTGCTGCGCACTTCCAGCGACACACCGGAATAAAGGCTGCGGGCAAGCGCGACGCTCCGCTTGGCGGTACGCTCGCCCGACAGGCAGAAATTATGGTCGTAAAACGCTTGTTCACTGCCGACGAAACGCTTCATCGGCGCCATCTCGCGGAAATCGAATTCCGTGCCCTCGACGGGACGGATCTCACCGGTCGGCACCTGCTTTTCATCGGTCGGCAGATAATGATCGGCGGCTATCATGATGTCATGGCCAAGCGCATCTTCGCGGCCGTCGAGGTTGAAATAGGCGTGCTGGCAGACATTGGCGAGCGTCGGCTGGTCGCTGGTCGATTCGTAGATGATCGACAGTTCACCGTTGCCATGCACCCAGAAAGTCGCCTGGATGGTGCAATTGCCGGGATAGCCGGCGCGGCCATCCGGATCGACGATCTTCAGCACCACGCGGTCGACGTCATGCTCGACGATCGTCCAGTTGCGTTTGGCGATATTGTCGCTGCCGCCATGCAGATGCGTGACGCCGTTTTCATTCGGCTCGAGGTGATAGTCCTTGCCGTCAAGCGTGAACCTGCCGCCGCCGACGCGGTTGGCGCAGCGGCCTGGCGTTGCGCCGAAGTAGGACGAATAGAGCGGGTAGCTGTCGAAATCGTCGAAGCCGAGCTGCAGCGGCGCGTCATGTCCCTCGAGGCGCAGATCCTGGATGACCGCACCCCAGCTGATAATCTTGGCCGTCAGCCCGCCGCCTTTGATCTCGACCCGATAGACGGTCTCGCCCGCCTTCGTTCGCCCAAAAACGTCCCGCTCCAACTTATCCGACATGATCGACCGTCCATTCTATCTCTGCTGCAAATTCCTCAATTCGGAACCGATTTGAGGAATTTGCAGCGATTCAACATGTGCATTGCACGTCCAACGAAGACGCGCGGTTCTGTAGGCTTCAGGACAGGAACCTGCCCGCATTTGCTTCGATCCGCAACCGATGGATCGGAAAGAAAAGCCGCAGCATCTAGGCAGTGGCATCGGCTCGCGGCGCGATCGGCAACGGTCAGAGATCCGTGCCGATCTCTTCCACATCAAAGGGCGTCGTCTGATAGATTTCGTTGATCCAGTTGCCGAACAGGAGATGCGCATGGCTGCGCCAGCGGTTCTGCGGCGCAAGCGCCGGATCGTTATGGGGGAAGTAATTGTGTGGCATCTTGATCGGCACGCCGGCGTTGACGTCGCGGAAATATTCGTCGGAAAGCGAGGTGGAATCATATTCGACATGGTTGAACATGTAGAGCCGCCGGCCCCGCTTCTCGTGCACGAGGCACACGCCCATCTCGGCTGATTCCATCAGGATCTCCAGACTTTCGGATTTTTCGATATCGGCGCGGCGCACTTCGGTCCAGCGCGACACCGGCACTTCGAAATTGTCGGAAAAGCCGTTGAGATAGATCGAGGAAGGTTTCAGGTTCCGATGGCGGTAGACGCCGAAGGCCTTCTCTTTCAGCTCGTATTTCGGAACGCCGTGAAAATGATAGATCGCCGCCATCGCGCCCCAGCAGACGTTCATCGTCGAATGGACATTCGTTTCCGTCCAGTCGAGAATCTCCTGCATCTCCGCCCAATAGGTGACGTCCTCATACGGCAAAAGCTCGATCGGCGCCCCGGTGATGATGAAGCCGTCGAACTTGCGGTGCTTTACCTCCTCCCAGGTCTGGTAGAAGGCAAGCAGATGGTCCTCGGACGTATTCTTCGCCTTGTGGCCGCCGATGCGGATGAGCGACAGCTCCACCTGCAGCGGCGAGGCGCCGACCAGGCGGGCCATCTGCAGCTCGGTCTTGATCTTGTTCGGCATGAGGTTGAGCAGCCCGATCTGCAACGGCCGAATATCCTGACGGATCGCCAACGTCTCGGTCATCACCCGCACGCCCTCCTGAACCAGGGTTTCGAAGGCGGGCAGCGTATCGGGGATCTTGATGGGCATTGCGGTCACTCGATCAAAAACAAAAACCGGCGGCGACAAAAATCGCTACCGGTCCGCACGCGGCCCTTTAGCGACTTTTTTAACGTGGCTGCAAGCCGGCCGGCCAAATCACCACGGAGGCCTTAATTAGACCCAGTCGAATTGCGAATCAACTGGCGAATGCATGCAGGAGAGACTCATGCAAGCATCATCACACTTTAATGACTGATAGAATCTGTTGATAGACCGGTAACGCCACCATGTTATTAATGGGAGCATGGGCGGTGTGGAAAAGCGTAATGGCAGATAAAATCGAGAGGGGGCCGGGCATCCGAAGGCAGGATAGGGTAGGGTATGATCTCAGCCTGACATATCGCCTCGGCGTCATGTTCTCAGCATTCTGGAATTCGGAAGTGCGTGGCAAGGTGCTGTTTCTGGCGACGGTGCTGATCCTCGTCATCCTGGCGACATCCTATGGCCAGGTGATTTTGAACGAGTGGAATGCTCCCTTCTATGATTCGCTGGAGCGCCGCGACCTCGGCGAATTCTTCCACCAGCTCGAAATCTTCGCGATGATCGCCGGCACACTGCTGCTGCTCAACGTGCTGCAGGCCTGGCTGAACCAGATGACGGCGCTCTATATGCGCGAAGGCTTGTCGCGCGATCTCGTCGACCAGTGGCTGAAGCGCAAGCGGGCGCTGCGGCTCGCTTCCAGCGGCCTGATCGGCGTCAATCCGGACCAGCGTCTGCATGAGGATTCCCGCAACCTCGCCGAAAGCACGACAGGGCTGGTTCTCGGCCTGCTGCAGTCGACCATTCTCCTGGTGAGCTTCATCGGCGTGCTCTGGGAGCTTTCGAGCGGCTTCATCTTCCGCATCAGCGGCCACAGCTTCTCCATTCCGGGCTACATGGTCTGGGCGGCGATTTTCTATGCCGCTTCCGCCTCGGTGCTCAGCCAGGTCGTCGGCCGCAAGCTGGTGAAGCTCAATGCCGATCGTTTTTCGAAAGAGGCCGAGCTTCGCTTCACGCTGATGCACGCCAACGAAAACATGCCGGCAATCACCGTTGCCCGCGGCGAGGAAAACGAGCGCCGGCGCATCAACACCGATATCAGCTCGGTGCTGAGGGTCGTCAAGCGGCTCGCCATGGCCAATACCAATCTTACCTGGGTTTCGGCCGGCTACGGCTGGCTGGTGATCGTCATCCCGATCATCGTTGCCGCCCCCGCCTATTTCTCCGGCGGCCTCACCCTCGGCCAGCTGATGATGTCCGTCGGCGCCTTCAATCAGGTCAACACGGCGCTGCGCTGGTACGTTGCCAATTTCGGCCCGATCGCCGAATGGCGTGCCACGCTGATGCGCGTCACCGATTTCCGCCAGGCGCTGGTCGAGATGGAAGAGGACTTCAACCTGAAGAACAGCATTGCCTATGAAAATGCCGCGCCCGGCACGCTGACGCTGAAGGATGTGGTGATCGTCGCTAAGATCGGCGAAGACATCGATGAATGCGGCGGTTTCCGCCTGCTTGAAACCGATGTCGTGATCAAGGCCGGCGACAAGATCATGATCAACGGCGATCACAGCGTCAACCGCAAGCTGCTGTTCCAGGCCATGGCCGGCCTCTGGCCGTGCGGCAGCGGCACGATGGGCCTGCCGCCGATCGACGATATGGTGTTCGTTCCGCAGGTTGCCTACGTTCCCGGCGGTTCGCTGCGCGAGGCGTTGGCCTTTCCCGAAAGCCCGGAGAAATACGAGAACGCGGCCATCGAGGCGGCCCTCGAAAAGGCCGGCCTGCATTCGCTGGTCGCAAGGCTCGATACCCGTGCCCGCTGGGACAAGCTGCTCGACAGCGACGAACAGAAGGCGATTGGCTTTGCGCGCCTGCTGCTCGTGCGCCCCCGCTGGATCATCTTCGAGGAAGTCCTGGAAGGCATGGAGCCGGAATGGCAGGAAACAATGGCCAAACTGCTCACCTCCATGCCTGAAAGCAGCATGATCTATATCGGCCGCTCCGAGGCTTATCTCGAGGCACTGAAGCCGCGCGTGCTGCATCTGCAGGCGCTGCCGTCAAAATCCGAGGAATCGCCGCCTGTCGTTCAAGCCGGCGCCAGCGCCAGTGCCGGCACAGCCGCCGTCCCCGCGCCGGCGCTGTAAAACGCCGCTGCTACCGGCGCTGCAGCGCCCTTTGCCCGTCTGAAAAGACGTGCGGCACCAGGGAATCTAGCGATTCGGTCTAACGGCGATGCGTAAAACAAAGATGCGCTGCGCATCCGTCACATCGGCGGCATGACGCCGTTGAGGCCGACGGCGATCCGGCTGGCGGAGATGCTGCCGTCCGCCGCCTTCTCGCCAGTGACGACAACGCCGGCGCCAGGCTTCAGATCATCCTTGGACGCAGGCGCCAACGTCACGATCGGTGTCCCATCGGCAATCGAGATAGTCTTTTCCCTACCCTGATAGGTCAGCGTGATTATGTGACCGTCGACAGATTTCACGGCATGGCTGACAGTCGCGTTGGTCATCTGGCTGTTCGGCTGCGCATCCCAGGGACGGTTGCCCTCGCCCGTTCCCTTCATCGACGCCGGAAAGATCAGCACCTCGATTGCTCCATCAGGGCCAGGGCCCTTCGGAAGCGAGGCGACACCGACGAAATCGCCGGGCTTGATATCCTCGACCGAAGCTTGTCTGATGCCGCCGACCTTCCAGCCGGCTTTCAGCGCGACCGTCGCATCGCTGCCCTCGCGCGTCTTGACGACGAGCGTATCGCCGCCGAGGCTTTCGATTGCGCCGCGAACGCGAATGCGCTGGGCGTCTTGCCCCTGTGCGGCTTGCGACAGGGCAAGCGCGACGAGGCCGCCGGCCGCAAGTGCTGTGAGAAAACGGGAATGGGGCTTGCGAGACATATGACTTTTCCTTGTCGCCATTACGATCGGCAATATCCCCGGCTGCCGGACGGCACCTTATGCCGCAGGACGACACACCGACGAATCAAGGAAAAGTGAGCCGCGAGAGCAGGTTCAGCCTTCCAATTCTTCCCGCAGCATTTCGAGCTCCAGCCACTCCTCTTCCATCTTTGTCAGGCTGGCGCGCAGTTTTTCCATCTCGCGGGCAAGGCGATTGAAGGCTGCGGGATCGCGCGTGAAAAGATTAGGATCTGCCATCACCTGTTCGCGCTTGGCGATTTCGGCTTCGGCCTTCGCCATCTCCTTCGGCAGGTTTTCCAACGCGAATTTCTGCTTGAAGGACAGCTTGGCCTTCGAGCTCCCGGCGGAAGGCGCTGCCTCCTGCGTCTTCGGCTTCTCCGCCGCCTTCTCGGCTCTCTTACGCTCATCGAGCGCGCCCTTGCGCTGTAAAAGCATATCCGAATAGCCGCCGGCATATTCGATCCAGCGACCATCCGGCGCATCCGGCACGGCGGGTGCAATCGTCGAGGTCACGGTGCGGTCGAGGAAATCGCGGTCGTGGCTGACGAGAATGACAGTGCCGGGAAAGCCGGCGACAATCTCCTGCAGGAGATCGAGCGTTTCGATATCGAGATCGTTGGTCGGTTCGTCGAGGATCAAAAGGTTTGTCGGGCGCGAAAGGATGCGCGCCAGCATCAGCCGGGCGCGTTCGCCGCCGGAGAGGTTTCTGATCGGCGTACGCGCCTGTTCCGGCTGGAACAAAAATTCCTTCATGTAGCCGGTGACATGGCGCTGCTCGCCGTTGACGAGCAGGTTTTCGCCGCGCCCATCCGTCAGATAGTTGGCAAGCGTATCCTCGGGGTCGAGATCCTCGCGTTTCTGGTCGAGCGTCGCGATCTCCAGATTGGTGCCGAGCTTGACGATGCCGCTATCCGGCGAAAGCTGCCCGGTCAGCATCTTCAGCAGCGTCGTCTTGCCGGCGCCGTTCGGCCCGACGAGACCAATGCAGTCGCCGCGATGCACGCGGATCGAAAACGACGTGACGATTGCCCGCTCGCCGAAGCTCTTGGTGATCTTGTCGGCTTCGATCACCAGCTTGCCGGATTCCTGCGCGTCCGAAACCGTCGCCTGCACCGTGCCCTGCGGCCCCTTGTGGCCGCGATAGTTCGAGCGCATCGTCTGCAGCTCGCCGAGACGGCGCATGTTGCGCTTGCGCCGCGCCGTGACGCCATAGCGCAGCCAGTGCTCCTCGCGCTCGATCGACTTGCCGAGCTTGTGCTGCTCCAGCTCCTCGGCCTCCAGCACCTGGTCGCGCCATGCTTCGAAATGTGCAAAGCCGCGGTCGAGCCGGCGCGAGGTGCCGCGGTCGAGCCAGACGGTTGCCGTTGAGACCTTTTCGAGGAAACGCCGGTCGTGCGAGATCAGCACCAAGGCGCTGCGGGTCTTTTGCAGCTCGCCTTCCAGCCATTCGATGGTCGGCAGGTCGAGATGGTTGGTCGGCTCGTCGAGCAGGAGAATGTCCGGCTCCGGTGCCATAACCCGGGCAAGGGCTGCGCGCCGCGATTCGCCACCGGACAGCATTCTGGGGTCTTCGTCGCCGCTCAGCCCGAGATGCGACAGCAGATAGGTGACACGATAGGGGTCATCGCCCGGGCCGAGGCCGGCCTCGGCATAGGCCTGCACCGTATTGAAGCCGGCAAAATCCGGCGCTTGTTCGAGATAACGCACCGTCGAGGACGGATGGCGGAAGACCTCGCCGGACTGCGCCTCGACCAGGCCGGCGGCAATCTTCAGCAGCGTCGATTTTCCCGAGCCGTTACGGCCGACGAGACAGATCTTGTCACCGGGCTCGATCTGCAGGCCAGCACCCGCCAGAAGCGGTGCACCGCCGAAGCTCAGGAAGATATCGTCGAGTTTCAGAATGGGAGGGGCCAAAAATCAGACTCCGGAAAGATCATAGGGCCGGGCGAGCACGATTGCCCGGCCGCTGCGGAGCGAAAAGCGAACGGTGCCTTCCGCAACATTGGAAATGGTGCGCGACGAGCCGAAAGGCAGATGGAAATCCACCAGCGGATAACGCGCATTCTCGATGGAAAGCCCTATCAGCTCACTGAATCCGGGCACGGAAAACAGGCTGCCTTTGGGAAGGTCGAGTTCGACCGTACCGGCAACCAGCGGCACTGCGTCTTCCTTGCCCGAGGTCAGCAGCAGGTCGAAACCCTCTTCCGCCAGGCTGACGGCCGACAGCAGATGCTGAAGCGCGTGGTCGGAACGTTCACCGCCGAGCGCGCCGGCGAGGATGAGCCGCCGAGCGCCCCGCGCGATTGCTTCCGCCACTGCGATTTCGCCGTCCGTCGCCGCCTTCGCTGCCGGATAAGGCTGTTTCGGTACATTAGGAAATGCATCGGCGAGATCGGCCGGCGTCGAATCGAAATCACCGACCCAGAGCTCCGGCGTAATGTCGAGTGCGGACGCATGCCGCATGCCGCCATCGGCCGCAATGAAGCGGCTATCGGCGATGGCATCGCGCAGGCGCTCCGTCAGGCTGAGTTCGCCGCCAAGGAGGATGGTGAAGGTGGATTGGCTCATGGGCATTGCCCTTAGCGCAAACGGGGGGTCGAGGGGAAGGGCCGGCGAACGACGGCGTCTGCCTCAGCCTGGTGTGTCCCTGTCGCGCGACAGGAAAACCGCCTCGTAGCCGCCGATGAAGCGCTCGAAAAGCGCTGCGAAGCGCTCGACATCTTCCTGCGGCCAGTCGGAAACGATTTCGGAAATGATCGCAAGCTTCTGCGCGACGATTTCTGCAAGCAGGTCCTGGCCGACCTCGGTCATGACGACGACGATCCGCCGCGCATCGGCCTGCGAGGCCTCGCGGCGCAGCACGTTGCGCCCAACCATGTCGGCCACAACCCGGCTTGCCCGTGACGGATCGATGCGCAGCATCTCCGCGATCATGCCGACGGTGACCTCGCCGGCAGGCTGCGCCCTGCGCACGGCATCGAGCACGTCGAGATGCGAAAGCTCAAGGCCCGGTGCGGCACTCTGGATCGCCAGCCGGCCGATCAGCCGCCGCCCGGTCATCAGCCGCATGCGCGCCATGCTCCGGCCGATACGCGGCACATTTTCACGATCCGGCTCGGCCGGCTCCGCAGCAAGGGTCTTGGTCAGGATTTCGCTCATCACAGGATCATAACAGAGCCGATTCAAAAATTGAATATGCCGATGTCATTAATGTGCCATTGACAACTATATGCTGTTAGCACATAAAAGCGCATCAACCGGGAACGATGCCTCCCATGGACATGCAACTCGCGCCTGCGCCGCTCGTGACGGATCCTCGTCGCCGGCTTATTCTCTTCTTCTTCCTGATGACGGCCATGTTCATGGCGACGCTCGATAATCAGATCGTCTCCACGGCTCTGCCGACGATCGTCGGCGAATTCGGCCATCTCGAGCGCTTCGGCTGGATCGGCTCGGCCTATCTCCTGTCGCTGAGCGCCGTCATGCCGGTCTACGGCAAGCTCGGCGATTTGTTCGGCCGCAAATATGTGATGATGACGGCGATCATGATCTTCACCGTCGGATCGACGGTCTGCGGCCTGGCGGTCTCGATGGACACGCTGATCGCCGCCCGCGTGCTGCAGGGCCTTGGCGGCGGCGGCATCATGGTGTCGATCTTCGCCGTCAACGCCGACCTGTTCGAGCCGCGCGAGCGGGCTCGCTACCAAAGCTATTCCAGCCTCGTGCTGATGGCATCGGGCGCGATCGGCCCCCTGCTCGGCGGCACGATGAGCGATCTCTTCGGCTGGCGCTCGATCTTCCTCGTCAACGTGCCGATCGGCTTCGTCGTGCTCACCGGCCTTGCCTTCATGCTGCCGTACCGCAAACCGCATCGCCGCCCCAAGATCGACTATGCCGGTGCGCTCCTGCTTGCCATGACGACGACAAGCATCGTGCTTGCCACCGACAGCAGCGAACTGTTCGGCGCATTGATCTCGCCTGAGAGCATCGGCATCGTCGCCTTTGGCATCGTCTGCGCCGTCACCTGGGTGTTCGTCGAGCGCCGCGCGCCGGAACCGATCGTTCCCCTGCAGCTGTTTCGCAATTCCACCTTCAGCCTGCTCCTGGTGATCTCGATCATGGGCGGCGCCATCGCCATCGGCATGGTCAATTATCTCGCTCTCTTCCTGCAGACCACGACCGGCCTTTCGCCGTCGGCCGCCGGTCTGCTCTTCATCCTTCTGACTGGCGGCCTCGTCTGCGGGTCGCTTTCCGCCGGCCGTATCATCTCGAAAACGGGGCGCTACAAACCCTTCGCCATCGCAAGCCTCACCTGCAGCGCCACCGCCTTTGCGCTGATGTCGCAGATCCACGCCGGAACGCCGATCGCCTTCATCGGCGCGATCATGATGCTGCATGGCATCGGCATCGGCCTTGCCCAGCAGGTTCCCGTCATCGGCGTACAGAATGCAGCACCGGCCCGCGACGTCGGCGCCGCCACCGGCTCGGTGACGCTGTCGCGCATGGGCGGCGCCTCGATCGCCATTTCCATCTACGGCGCCATCATCGCCTCTGAGCTCGGCAAAGTCGGCGTCTCCATTCCCGGGGTCGCCGATATCAAGCAGCTGACGCCGAAAATGATGGCCGCCCTTCCCGAGGCGAGCCGCCAGGCCGTCGCCGAGACCTATGCCGCCGCTTTCTCGCCGCTCTTCATGGCCTCCTGCGCCATTGCTTTGATCGGCCTTGCCGCCGCCATCCTGCTGAAGCCTGTGCAACTGCCCCGCGCCGGTGAGACGACGAAGCCGCAACCGACGGCGGCGGAAGCTGCGGAATAGTCGAATCACGACGGCGAGAGAATGCCTCATCGGGAGGCGTTCCTTCTTGATGAGAGTATCACAGGTTGCAATTTTCTCGCAGGACCGTCGCTATCGGGCCGGTTGCTTCAATCGGGCCGTTCTTTTTCCGCGCCGTCGACGAATCTCCGCTTCGTGACGGAACTTTCGCCATAATTTCATCCGAGCGAAGGGAGGCCCTGATGCTGAGGCTTGCCAAAATGCAACGGCGCCACATTTAAACAGAGTCTCGCTATGCAACCGATGCGTAAATCAGCTACAGCAAGGACTTGTATCGGCCGATTGTGCAGTGCGAGATCAGGGGTGCGCACCTGTTGAATTCCCTTTGCCATGGTCGGTCCGAATCTGCGGCAAACCGGCAAAACAGCGACATGATGCGGAGAAACAGACTGGACAGCTTGACGACGTGGAAATCGCCCGCGCTTTCCAGTGATGGCATCTCCGCGCCGCAGCGTTTCGCCCGTCGCCTGATGCTGCTTTCGGCCATCGCGATAGCGCTGAACGGCTGCCAAACGCTGATCGATCAATCCTATCAGCCGAGTGTTTCGCCTTCTTCCAATCCGCAGATCGTCGACGAGGTGCAGAAGAACGATCCGCGCGCGGCGATGGGCGCTCGTGAGCATCCGCGCATCGTGGCAAGCTACGGCGGCGAATACAAGGACGCCAGGACCGAGCGTCTCGTCGCCCGCATCGCCGGCGCGCTGACGGCGGTGTCGGAAAATCCGAGCCAGTCCTACCGCATCACCATCCTGAATTCGCCGGCGATCAACGCCTTTGCGCTGCCGGGCGGTTATCTCTACGTCACCCGCGGCCTGCTCGCCCTTGCCAACGACGCCTCGGAAGTCGCCGCCGTGCTGTCGCACGAAATGGGCCACGTGACCGCAAACCACGGCATCGAGCGGCAGAAGCGCGAAGAAGCTGAGGTCATCGCCAGCCGCGTCGTCGCCGAAGTCCTTTCCAGCGACATCGCCGGCAAGCAGGCGCTTGCCCGCGGCAAGCTGCGGCTCGCCGCCTTCTCCCGCCAGCAGGAGCTGCAGGCCGATGTCATTGGTGTGCGCATGCTCGGCGAAGCCGGCTACGACCCCTATGCCGCTGCCCGTTTCCTCGATTCGATGGCCGCTTACAGTCGCTTCATGTCGGTTGATCCCGAAGCCGACCAGAGCCTCGACTTCCTGTCGAGCCATCCGAATTCGGCGCAACGCATAGAGCTTGCCCGCACCCACGCCCGCGCCTTCGGCCAGGAAGGAGCGGTCGGCGACAAGGGCCGTAATTATTATCTCGACGGCATAGATGGACTGCTCTACGGCGACAGCCCCGAAGAAGGTTATGTGCGCGGCCAGACCTTCCTGCATGGCGGCCTCGGCATCCGTTTCGACGTGCCGCCGGACTTCCATATCGACAACAAGGTCGAGGCCGTGATGGCCACCGGCCCGAACGACATCGCCGTCCGCTTCGACGGCGTCGCCGACAATCAGAACCAGAGCCTCACCAACTATATCTCCAGCGGCTGGGTGACCGGCCTCGACCCGTCGACCATCCAGCCGATCACGATCAACGGCATGGAAGCAGCCACCGCGCGCGCCAGCGCCGACCGCTGGGATTTCGATGTCACCGTGATCCGCAACAATTCGCAGATCTTCCGGTTCCTGACCGCCGTGCCGAAAGGCAGCGACGCCCTTGAGCCAACGGCCAATGTCTTGCGCGCGAGTTTCCGCCGCATGACGCCGGCAGAGGCAGCATCGCTGAAGCCGCTGCGCATCCGCGTTGTCACCGTTCGGCCGGGTGAGAACATCTCGACGCTCGCCGCCCGCATGATGGGCACGGACCGCAAGCTCGATCTCTTCAAGCTCATCAACGCCCTGCCCACGGGTGCAGCCGTTTCTACAGGCGATCGCGTCAAGATCATCGCCGAATAAAAAAGGCCCGGCTTGCGCCGGGCCAGTCTGTGCTGCTGGACGGGATATGTCGCGCAAAACAGTGCAGTGATTTTGCGATAACGACGCGCTCTAGCTTCAGGCGTAGGCCGCCATATGCGGATCGGCGCTGACGAGCGCGCTGCGAAGCTTCTCCATCGCCCGGCTTTCGATCTGACGCACACGTTCCTTGGAAATACCGAGATCGGCGCCAAGTTCTTCAAGCGTGGCACCGTCCTCCGCCAGGCGCCGGGCGCTGATGATCTTCATCTCGCGTTCGTTGAGATGTTTCAGCGCCGAGGCGAGCCACACGCGGCGGCGCTCGCCGTCGATCATGTTGGACACCTGCTCGTCCGGCAGGGGATCGTCGCTGACGAGGAAGTCCATCTTCTCCGCGCTCTCGGCATCGCCGGAGACCGAAGGCGCCTGCAGCGAAGCGTCGTTGCCGGAAAGCCTGGCATCCATCGTTTGCACATCGGAGAGGCTGACGCCGAGGGCCGCGGCGATTTCCTGGTGAATGGATTGCAGCGTCAGCTGCGTGTCACCCTTGGCGAGCTTGGCGCGAAGACGGCGCAGATTGAAGAACAGCGCCTTCTGCGCCGAACTCGTGCCGCCGCGCACGATCGACCAGTTGCGCAGAATATAGTCCTGGATCGAAGCTCTGATCCACCAGCTTGCATAAGTCGAAAAGCGCACGTCGCGCTCCGGCTCGAAGCGTGCGGCGGCTTCCAGCAGGCCAACATAGCCCTCCTGCACCAGATCGCTCATCGGCAGGCCGAAATTGCGGAATTTGCCGGCCATGGATATGACGAGGCGCATGTGGGCCATGGCGATCTGGTTGCGCGCGCCGCGGTCGTCGTGATCCTTCCAACGGGTGGCGAGATCGTGCTCTTCCTGACGGGCGAGATAAGGGGCGGCCATCGCGATTTTGATCATGCGCCGATCTGCAGACATGTTCTTCATTTCGATCTCCCGAAACAGGCCTCTCGCCCTGAAATGAACAATAAAACTCATCTTCCGGAACGTCGCTGTCCGGAATGAATGCTGTTCTGAATGCATAAAAGCCTCGCCCCTGGACTTTTCAGGGGGAGGCCCTATTTCTCATCATGTGCCGGTAAGACGGCTGGGCTGGACCTGTTTCTTCACCTTGCCGGATAGGCAATATAGAAAAGGCATGATCCGCTCCTCATTGAACATTGACGGAATAGCAGGTCGCTCGCTGAGGCATTGCCTGACGAGCAGTCCGCAATTACGCGTGTTAAACGCGGCAGTCGGAAAAAAGTTCCAATAAAAAAACCCGGCGAGAAGGCCGGGTTTTTTGATAGAAAAACAGGGTCGCTTTTATGCGGCTTCGTCCTGTGAATCGTCTTCTTCGATCGCCTTGCCGCGCTTCGGACCCTTGTTGAGATTGGTCTCGACGAGGCGGACGGCTTCTGTTTCCGACATCTTGTTGACGGCGGCGATTTCGCGCGCCATGCGATCGAGGGCAGCCTCATAAAGCTGGCGCTCGGAATAGGACTGCTCGGGCTGGTTCTCGGCACGATAGAGATCGCGCACGACTTCAGCGATGGAAATCAGGTCGCCGGAATTGATCTTGGCATCATATTCCTGGGCGCGGCGGGACCACATGGTGCGCTTGACGCGTGCCTTGCCCTGCACAACCTTCAAAGCACGCTCGACGAAATCCGTTTCCGAAAGTTTGCGCATCCCAATGCTCATGGCCTTGGCGACCGGAACCTTGAGACGCATCTTGTCCTTCTCGAAATCGATAACGAAAAGTTCGAGCTTCATGCCGGCAACTTCTTGCTCTTCGATAGCGGTGATGGTACCGACGCCGTGAGCGGGGTAGACGATCGATTCACCGGTCTTGAAGCCGTGACGTGCTGTAGAAGGCTTTTTCTGCTGAGTCGTCATTCTATTCAAAAACTCCCTGTTACGCTTCCGGCGGCGGCCGGAGCCGGGTCAGTCAGGCCCGGGTGAGACGGTAGTATCCGTCGGGTGACTTCACTCTGGTCCCATCGGGCAAAAGCAAAGACTTCTTGCGCGCGATCTTGGGACCCGGCGCTCAAAGCGTTGATATCTCACGGAAACCGTGTACGGATTTGTTTTGCTTTCGTGATGGTTTTGGGCATGCGTCATGCCACAAATGGAACAGTAGCCGAAACCTATCATAAAAATATGAGGAAATCAATAATTTGCTTCGCTTGAGTCATGCGGGCAACACATGTCACCCATATGCCTCACGCAGCTTTTAAAACGTTTTGCCCTGCGGTCGCCCGAATCCGGAGGGCCGAATGTGGGCGCTGCCTCAATCGCCGGAACCGGGCTTCTCCGAAAAATACTTCTCGAATTTTCCGGTCTCGCCATCCATTTCCTTGGCCTCGGGCAATGGGTCCTTCTTGACCGTGATATTCGGCCAGATCGTGGCATATTCGGTATTGATCTTCAGCCATTTGTCGAGGCCCGGCTCAGTATCGGGCTTGATCGCCTCGGCGGGACATTCCGGTTCGCAGACGCCGCAATCGATGCATTCGTCGGGATGGATGACGAGGAAATTCTCGCCCTCGTAGAAGCAGTCGACAGGGCAGACTTCCACGCAGTCGGTGTATTTGCACTTGATGCAATTGTCGGTCACGACATAGGTCATGAAGAACTCCAGGATTTCCATGCGGATGGGGCCGGGCAACCTGGAACGTCGCGCCTATCCCCGTGCCGGAGGAAAAGCGTGAGCAGGCTTGGGAGAGCACGCACGCTTCCGGCAGGTTGTCAGTGACCTATCGGCTTTGACGCCGGATTTCAAGGATAAACGATCTGCAAAAGCCGCCGCCGCAGACAGAGTTTTCTAATCCTCGTCCGACATCAGCCTGTCGATTGCACGTCTTTCCTTTTTGGTCGGACGGCCGGCGCCGGTCGCCCGGATCGCCTGCTCGTAGGGAGTGAGACGTTTTGCCTCATCCGGCGGCGGGGATTGGTCGTCGTAGAGCAGGCGCGCCTCCTCGTAAGGGCCGCGCCGCTCGCCGGCAAGGCGCATGACGAGAACGATATCGCGCCGCTCCAGCGTCAGCTCGATACGGTCGCCCGGCTTGACCATCTGGCTCGGATGGCTGCAGCGCTCGCCGTTGATGCGCACATGGCCCGATTGGATATGGCTCTGCGCCAGCGAGCGCGACTTCACCATGCGCGCGAAGAACAGCCACTTGTCGATGCGCTGGCGCGAACCGCTTGTCGGCTGTGTCTCCCCGCTCATGATTACTTCTTCATCTGCTCCTTGAGAGCTGCAAGCTTGGCGAAAGGCGAATCCGGATCGATCGGCTTCTCCTTGCGCGGTGGCTTGGCCTCGAAGCGCAGCGGCTGCGAGCCGCTACGATTGTTGTTGCGGTCGTTACGATCGTTACGCTCGCCGCGATCCTTGCGATCGCCACGGTCCTGCCGGTCGCCGCGCGGCTGGTCGCCCCTTGGTTGGTTGTTGCGGTCGCCTCTTGCCTGCTGCGGTCGGCCGCCATCGCGACCGGCGCCGTCCTTGCCACGGTTTTGGCGATTGTTGTCGCGGCCATCGCCGTTGCGATTGCCCTCGCCGCCTTCACCGCCGCCCGGCCGGCGATTGCGGTCGCCGCGCTCCTGGTTTTGGCCGCGCTGCTCGCCCTGGCCGCCACGGCGTTCGCCATGCCCGCCGCGCGCCTGGCGCTGATTGTCGTTGCGACCGCCAAGACGCCACAGAAGAACCGGCTTCGGTTCCGCCGGCTCGCCGGCTTCCCCAGAAGCAGGTACTGCTTCATCGGAAGCGAATACCGTTTCCGCAGGAGCGGAGGTTTCCCCGGCAGCTGAGGCTTCCGCAGGAGCGGATGTCTCGATCGGTTCGGCCGGAGCGGCGATTTCGACCCCTTCCGCCACGGGCGCGTCGGCGACTGCCGAAGCTGCCTGGGCTGCGACGGGCTCGGCAGCAGTCTCTTCTGCCGCGCCGTCGGCATCGTCGTGGTCGGCCTTTTCGGCTGTTTCTTCCGCGGGCGCTTGCGCGTTCGCGGCGGGCGCTGAGGCTGCATCCTGCGTCGCAAGGTGTGCCGACGCTTCTTCCGCCTTCACGGCATCGGCGCGATAGCCAAGACCCTTGAGGATTTCTTCCATGTCCTCGAGTGTCGCACCGAGGATCGACAGCATCGCCGTCGTCGTCGTGAAGCGACGGCCGTCATAGGCGCCCTCCGGACGGTTGTTCTGACCGGGCTTCCATTGCAGCAGCGGACGGATGATATCGGCAAGCCGTTCCAGGATGTCGATACGCACGGCACGCTTGCCGAGGAAACGGAAGCCGGCGAGCTTGTAGAACATCCGCTCGAAGCTCGGGTCGGTGACGACGGAGGTGCGGCCGGCAGCAAGCACCGGAATGAGATCGCCGTAGCCCGGCTTGTCCAAACCGTCGTTCTTCAGCGCCCAGAGCAGCGTGATGAGCTCGGCCGGCGCCGGCTTCAGAAGTGCCGGAACGAAGATATGATAGGCGCCGAAACGCACGCCGTAGCGGCGCATGGAAGCACGGGCCTCCTGGTCCAGCGACTTCACCTCCTCGGTCACGTCGCGGCGGAAGAGCACCCCCAGATTCTCGACGAGCTGGAAGGCAAGCCCCTTGGCAAGACCCTGCAGGTCCTCGGCGCGCGACAGATCATCGAGCGGCTTCAGCACCGTGCTGATATGATGATTGACGAAGCGCTCGATGCGCGCGGCAACGTGATCGCGCGCATTGCCCGTCAGTTGCTCGTCGGCCAGCAGGATCACGCGCGGACGCATGATGTGATCGCTACCCGAAAGCCGCGCCACCGGGTCGCCCAGCCAACGGATCAACCCATCCGAACCGATCACCAGATCGCTGTTGCCGGCGGCATGCATCCGGGCCGCGCGGGCTTCGAACTCGAGCCCGAGCGCCTTCTGCGACGCAGCCTGAACCGCCTTGGCATCCGGTCCGTCCGTTCCCGCCACCGGCGTGAAACGGAATCCGCTCAACTGCCCTACATGATGTCCTTCAACGAAGACATCGCCATTCACACTGATTTCAGCTTCCAGCATCGCATTCTCTCTCAGGCGCTTCATGAGCACAGATGTCCTGCGATCAACAAAGCGTTTCGTCAACCTTTCATGTAACGCGTCGGACAATCGATCTTCGATTTCCCGCGTCTTTTCCTGCCAGTGTGTCGGATCGGCAAGCCAACCGGGCCGATTCGAAACGTAGGTCCAGGTCCTTATCTGCGCGATTCGCGCCGAAAGCGTGTCAATTTCGCCATCTGTTCGATCGGAGCGATGAACCTGCTCCGCAAGAAACTGCTCATTCACCGTGCCATAGCGAACGAGATCGGAAAAGAGGGTCGAGATAAGATCGGCATGTTGTGCTGGGGTGATACGCCGATAGTCGGGAAGCGCGCAAGCCTCCCAGAGTTTTTCGACGCGCGCCGGCCTGTCGGCGAGATCGATGACCTCGGGATAACGCGAAAGCTGCTCCAGCGCCTGCTGGTCGACCGCAGGCAGCGCCCGCGTCAGCCCCGGCACGCGCGGACCCACCTCAAGGCCGGCGCGCAGCGACGCGATTGAGGAGAAGTCCATCTCCGTCGTCCGCCACTGCAAAACCTTGACGTTGTCGAACTCGTGTCCTTCGATGCGCTGCACCAGCTCGTCGTCAAAAGGCGAGACCTGTCCGGTGACGCCGAAGGTCCCGTCTCGCACGTGCCGCCCGGCACGCCCGGCGACCTGGCCGAGTTCGCCCGGATTGAGATTGCGGAACTGGTAACCGTCGAATTTCCGGTCCTGGGCAAAAGCGACGTGATCGACATCGAGGTTGAGGCCCATGCCGATCGCATCGGTCGCCACCAGATATTCGACGTCGCCCGCCTGATAGAGCGCCACCTGGGCATTGCGAGTGCGCGGGCTGAGCGCACCGAGCACAACGGCCGCGCCGCCGCGCTGCCGGCGAATGAGCTCGGCGATGGCATAGACCTCGTCGGCGGAGAAGGCGACGATAGCCGAGCGCTGCGGCAGTCGGGTGATCTTCTTCTGCCCGGCATAGAAAAGATGCGAAAGCCGCGGCCGCTCGACGATAGTGATGCCGGGTAGGAGCTGCTGCAGGATCGGCCGCATTGTCGCCGCGCCGAGCAACAGCGTTTCTTCGCGGCCGCGAAGATGCAGTATGCGGTCCGTGAAGATATGGCCGCGCTCGAGATCGCCGGCGAGTTGCACCTCGTCGATCGCAACGAAGGCGGCTCTGGTCTCTCGCGGCATCGCCTCGACGGTGCAGACGGAAAAACGCGCATTGGGCGGCGAAATCTTTTCCTCGCCGGTGACCAGCGCCACATTCTGTACGCCGACCTTCTCCACCACCCGCGTATAGACCTCGCGCGCCAGCAGCCGGAGCGGCAGGCCGATCACGCCCGTCCCGTGCGCGACCATGCGCTCGATGGCATAATGGGTCTTGCCGGTATTGGTCGGCCCGAGCACCGCGGTCACACCGCGCCCACTCAGAATCATCGGCTGCGAAGTCAGAGTCATGAGTCCATGCAAATGAGGCGGGTGGCCCCAGGAAAATCTCGGCTCCTCGGTGGAAGCAGAGAACACATGGACAGCTGCCGCCGCAAACGCAAGGGCAGATTTCAAAATGCCTCGGGGATTACGACCTTTGCGAGTCGTGCGGAATGCCCGAATGTCCGATTCGGAACAGCGTGAGAACGAATCAGCGACGAATCGCTGACTCCCGCTGATTCAGCTTTTGTTCACGGCTAAGTATTGATTTTGAATCGCTTTTCCCCACTAGATGCTGAATCATGAGACTCTCTCCCGTTTGCATTTTCGAGGTCGCGGGTGACGATTCCCGCCCCCATGTTGAATGGGCGAAAATCCGCCCGAAATTAACCTCTCGACCAAAGCCGGAACGAATCGGAGACGAATCGCTGACTCCGCCGTTTTCGCCTTTCGTTCACGACAATATCTGGTAGCGGCTTCAGGTCCGGGTGCTAGATGCGGATCGGCGGCAGATCCTTTCGCGCCGCCTCGTCGTATCGGCATTAATCTTTCAGGAGCTAAATTCAGACGGCGTTAAGTCAAGGCGTCCAATATCGCATTCCGATCAAACACGGAACGAATCGCTGACGAATCGGCGACATCGCAATTTTCCCGATTTGTTCACCGCAACATATTGTATTTACATGACTTTTTAACCATAGTGGTAATTTCCGGAAATAACGGAACTTAAACCGTGAATCAGGCGCCGTCACATTTCCGGAGCTTAACCGGGAACAAAAATCGCCAATGTGTGTTTCTCGTCCATCCAAATTGCGGATGAAATGAAGGAAACACACCATGCTTGGCACGATACTTCTTATTATCCTCATTCTGCTCTTGATCGGAGCCTTGCCGAATTGGGGTTATAGCCGTGGTTGGGGCTATGGACCTTCCGGCGGTTTGGGGCTAGTTCTCGTGATTATCATTATCCTTGTACTAATGGGCCGCATCTAAAGCCCAACTAACCTGGGGAGTTACGACATGATGAAGAAGATTGTTCTTATTGGTGCCCTCGTCGGCGCCTTGGCATCCTGCACGGCGACCGAGCAAGGCACGGCGATCGGCGCCGGCACGGGCGCTGTTATCGGCGGTGTCGTCACCAACAGCTGGGGCGGCGCTGCTGTCGGCGCCGTTGCCGGCGGTCTGACCGGTGCACTCATCGGCCACTCTGTAGAACGCCGCGGCTACTGCGTCTACCGCGACCGCTATGGCCGCCGCTACGAGGCCCGTTGCTGATTGGCAAATGCATATCGGACTCCCAACGGGCGCTTCGGCGCCCGTTTTCTTTGCCGGTCGCATCCGTCAACGAGACGTTGACAATCGGTTGCGAAAGTCAAATCTACCGCCGCCCAATGGGCAGGCACATATTTCCTTCAGAGCGCAGGGGCAGGCAGAGCCGCCGAGCGCAGCTGAAAGGAACGCCTCCAATGACCCAGATTTTCTTGAATCCTCTCGTCGCCGTTCTCATCGCGTCGGTTTTCCTGACGACCGCGATATCGGCCCTCAGCAGCGAAGACCGTTCGGTGCGCAAAGTGCCGGCCAGAGTTCGGACACAGCGACATCCGAACACCGACCGCCGCCCTTGATCTTCCCGAAAACGCACCGCCACTCCGGCCACAAGATCGCCGCCGGCATCACCGAGAGACGTCGATAAACAACAATGGCGCGTCCTGCCGGACGCGCCATTGCTTTGAATCTAATCCATACTGTTCACTCGAAGAAGCAATGTCTAGGCGAAGAACTGTCCGCCATTGGCCGTCAGCGTCGAACCGGTGATGAAACCGGCATCGTCGGAGACGAGGAAGGTGACGCAGCGCGCGATCTCTTCCGGTTCGCCGAGACGGCCGACGGGGATCTGCGGAATGATGCGTTCGTTCAGCACCTTCTCCGGCACGGCAAGCACCATTTCCGTTCCGATGTAACCGGGGCAAATGGCGTTGACGGTGATGTTCTTGTTCGCCCCTTCCTGGGCCAGCGCCTTGGTGAAGCCGAGATCGCCCGCCTTGGCCGCCGAATAGTTCACCTGGCCCATCTGGCCCTTCTGCCCGTTGATCGACGAGATATTGACGATACGGCCGAAGCTGCGGTCACGCATGCCGGTCCAGACCTGATGCGTCATGTTGAACAGGCCGGTGAGGTTGGTATTGATCACCTCGTGCCACTGCTGCTGCGTCATCTTGTGGAACATCGCGTCGCGGGTGATGCCGGCATTGTTGACGAGGATTTCGACTGGGCCGATCTCGCTTTCGACCCTGGCAATTCCCTCGCCGCAGGCGAGGTAATCCGAAACATCCCATTTGAACACCGGAACGCCGGTAACGTCATGGAAGGCTTTGGCCTTCTCGTCGTTGCCGGCATAGATGGCAGCGACCCTGTATCCGGCATTTTTCAGCGCCATGGATATTGCCGCGCCGATGCCGCGTGTGCCCCCGGTGACCAAAGCCACTCTGCTCATGTTCCGCTCCCCTATTGTTTTTCGCCCCGCCGCTTGGCGGGATCTTCAATCAAACATGGATCGTATGCTATTTAAAGCGCTTCAAAGCACATGGCCACACCCATGCCACCGCCGATGCAAAGCGTGGCGAGACCTTTCTTCGCGCCGCGGCGCTTCATTTCGAACAGCAGCGTGTTGAGAATGCGCGCGCCGGAGGCGCCGATCGGATGGCCGATCGCAATCGCCCCGCCATTGACGTTGACGATCGACGGATCCCACCCCAGATCTTTGGTGACGGCGCAGGCTTGCGCCGCGAAGGCCTCGTTGGCTTCGACGAGATCGAGATCGTTCACCGACCAGCCGGCCTTCTCGAGCGCCTTGCGTGAGGCCGGGATTGGTCCGGTGCCCATGATCTGCGGATCGACACCCGCCGTTGCCCAGGAAACGATGCGGGCGAGCGGCTGGATACCGCGCCGGACCGCCTCCGCTTCGCTCATCAGCACCGCCGCAGCGGCACCATCGTTGAGGCCGGACGCGTTCGCGGCCGTGACCGTGCCGTCCTTGTCGAAGGCCGGGCGCAATTTCCCCATCGCCTCTATCGTCGCGCCGTGACGGATATATTCGTCGGCATCGACCGTAACGTCGCCCTTACGTGTCTTGATGACGTAGGGGATGATCTCGTCGACGAAGCGACCGGCCTTCTGCGCCGCCTCCGCCTTGTTCTGCGAACTGACGGCGAACTGATCCTGGTCGTCGCGCGAAAGCTGCCACTGGCGCGCAACATTCTCGGCGGTGATGCCCATGTGGTAGCCGTGGAAAGCGTCGGTCAAGCCATCCTTGATCATCGTGTCGATCATCTTCATGTCGCCCATCTTGACTCCGCCGCGTAAGTGCGCGGCATGCGGCGCCATCGACATGGATTCCTGGCCGCCGGCAACGATGATCTTGGCGTCGCCGGTGGCGATCTGCTGCATGCCGAGCGCCACCGCGCGCAGGCCCGAGCCGCAGAGCTGATTGACGCCCCAGGCCGTCGCTTCCTTCGGAATGCCGGCCTTCATCGCCGCCTGGCGGGCCGGGTTCTGGCCCTCGCCGGCAGAGAGCACCTGGCCGAGGATCACCTCGTCCACCTCGCCGGGATCGACGCCGGCGCGCTCGAGCGCGCCCTTGACGACGGCCGCCCCGAGCTCATGCGCGAGGACCGTCGCGAAAGCACCGTTGAAGGCGCCGACTGCTGTTCGCCCTGCACTGGCGATGACGATGGATGGATTGCTCATGGGGACGCTCCTCGTTTTCGTCTCACTTACATAAGTGGAAACTGGCAAAGCTTGGAGCACAAGTCAAACGCGAAGACCGGCCGCCGTCATTTTTCGGCAGCAGCCCGCGAAAGCCCGATTTATCTGCTCTGTGAAAGGTTTGCCGCATCGCACAAAGAGATTGTCACCGGGCTTCTTTTGCGTTTACAGTCTCAAATGGAGGACTATCCATAAATCAGACGGGGGTTCAGGAGACTGATATGGCGAAGCATGAGGGTCAGATCGTTATCAAGAAATACGCCAATCGCCGCCTATACAACACGGGCACCAGCACCTACGTGACGCTGGAAGACCTGGCGGAGATGGTGAAGAAGGGCGAAGAATTTACCGTACAAGATGCAAAAAGCGGAGATGACATCACCCATTCGGTGCTGACCCAGATCATCTTCGAACAGGAATCGAAGACCGGCAACACGTTGCTCCCGATCTCCTTCCTGCGCCAGCTCATCACCTATTACGGCGACCAGATGCAGATGGTCGTACCGAGCTTTCTCGAACATTCGATGCGCTCCTTCACCGAACAGCAGGCCCAGATGCGCGAGCAGGTGACCCGCGCTTTCGGCGAAACACCGCTCGGCAAGAACCTGCAACTACCGATGCAGATGGTCGAGGACCATGTTCGCCGCAACACCGAGCTGTTTCAGCAGGCGATGCAGATGTTCTCGCCCTTCATGACGCCGCCCGCCAAGGAAAGCCGCAAGGCCGAGGCCAAGGATATCGACGAGCTGAAGGAACAGCTCCGTGCTCTTCAGAACAAGCTCGACAACCTATAATCCGATCGACACATCCCGCCCGGCGCTCCGGATCGACACGGCAAAACCGCCGATGACATCGATCAGAGCGATTGTCATCAAAATGAAGAACACCTGCGTCGCAGCATCCCGGACGAGCAAAAACTCAACCAGGAAGGCGATGAACACCAGCATCGACAGCATGTGGTTGACGAGATTGCCGGGACCGGTTCTGGTCGCTTTGAGGATTTCGAAGAACAGCACGACAAGTGCGATGACGATGAAAAGATCGCCGAGCGCCATGCTCCAGATGGCGCCCGAGATCATCGACAGCACGATGATATCATGTTGCAGTGCCGGAATGCCGCCATCGCCCATCAGGCCCAGCATCGCAAGATTGTAAAGAATAAACGGGATAATCATTAGGGGCATGGCGGCTATCATCTGCAATCTCCCAGCGCATCATGGAAGAATACTGCCGCAAACCGTTGCCTGACTGCAAGTCATTGCAAATATTATATCGTCGAATTGCAAAAGGCCGGCGTGACGCCGGCCTTAAAATTTCGATCGGACAAGCCGGATCGGGAAATTATGCGCTTTCCTTCGGCGTCAGAACCTGGCGGCCGCGATACATACCGGTCTTCAGGTCGATATGATGCGGGCGACGCAGTTCGCCGGAGTTCTTGTCTTCGACGTAGGTCGGAGCCTTCAGGGCGTCTGCCGAACGGCGCATACCGCGCTTGGACGGGCTTGTTTTTCTCTTCGGTACAGCCATTTCTCTTACTCCACTTGCGGGCAAAACATTCCCACGGCCAGACTGGCGGCCGAAACGGACATGTCGCGATTTCGGAATTTGGCGCGCTTATACATGCAAGGGGTGGCGTTGACCAGTCCCCATGCGTATTTTTTGCGAAGCCGATGATTCCGGGCTCAGACTTCGTCCTCCGGTACGATCCACGGCTCGGCGCGCGCCGCCTCTTCCCATTTTCGCCAGGCCGGATGCGCCTTCATGGTCCCCATATAGGCCAGGATGTCGTTTCGACCGACGAGATCATAGATGTCGAACCGGTTGACGACAGGTGCAAACATCGCATCCGCCCCGCTGAACGCGCCAAACAGAAACGGTCCGCCGGATTGCTGCAGGAGGTCGCGCCAGATCGTCTCGATGCGGCTGATGTCGGCGTCGACACCATCCGGCAACGCGATCTTGCCCTTTGGCCGGCGGATATTCATCGGGCAGGCGCTGCGCAGCGCCCGGAAGCTCGAGAGCATTTCCATCGAAACCGAACGGGCGAGCGCCCGCTCGGCCCGATCCCTCGGCAGAAGGCCGGCGTCCGGATAAAGTTCGGCGACATATTCGATGATCGCCAGTGATTCCCAGATCTTCAATGCGCCGTGCTTGAGAAGCGGCACCCGCCCGGTCGGCGAAACCGCCTTGATATTGGGATTGCCACCCGCATCGTCGAAGGGGATCAGGACTTCCTCGAAATCGATTCCGGCAACCGTCAGCGCCATCCACGGCCGGAACGACCAGGAGGAATAGTTCTTGTTGGCGATGTAAAGCGTCGGTTTGTCCATGGGCCTCTCCCGTTCAGGCTTCGAAATCGAAGATCAGCAATTCGTGGAAATGGTTCATATCCTCGAACGCGCAGAATGCCGGCGGTGTCAGCTCGAAAACAGCGGCCTTGCGGCGGATATCGTCGGCCATATCATCGAGCATCGCCTGCCAGCGCGGCAACGCTTCATCCTCCAGCCGTTCGATCGCATAGGCGAAGGTTATATGGAACTTATAGTCCTCATGGTTCGGTTGGCGATAGCCGAGAAGATCGGCCAGTGCGCTGCGCCAGGCGCGCATGATCTTGCGGTCGTTCGCCGTCGCCCCGTCGACGAGTAGGCCCGACGGACGCGCTTCGACGATGGCGACCTTGAAGGGATCGAACATCGAGAAACCTTCCAGCCTTGCCGCCATCAGCGCGGTCATGTCGTCGATCGGCGTATCGAGAGGGAGATCGCTTGGCCAGCAATCCTGCCGGCGCCTGGTCTCGATGACACCTTCGAAAAGCGTCATATGAATGCTTGATATCGGCGTGAAGAGGAACTGCGGGGCCTCGGTCATCGCCAGATATTTTTCACGCGCTTCGATCAGCGCCGTCTGCGTCTGCGAGCCCTTCTCGATATGACAGACGATGGTGTTGCCGGCTTCCGGCAGAAAGCCGCCGACCTTGGCATAGCGGCTGCCGAGATGGGTGGGCGGGGTCGGATTATGCGCCTTCGAATAAAAGAGAAGCTCCGGCGAAAATGTCGTGATGGCCATGGGCGAATCGGGGCTCTGGTTGTACTGCATTCGCCCATATGGCAGAACCAAGACTGTCAGATGACGCTTGCCGGTTTCAACGACAAGTTCTGATGTCAATCATAGATGCACCTGATGTAATCGCCCGAACCTTGCCCGCGTCTCTCGATGACGCCCGCGAGCCGGCGAAGGCCTCGTCCGGGCTTGCCGGCATTGCGGTCGATTGGGTTTGGCAGCGAGACGGCAAGCAGCGATGCCTGGCGCCGCGTCAGCTTCGAGGCGGGCACCTTGAAATGATGCTGGGCCGCCGCTTCGATGCCGTAGATGCCGGGACCCCATTCGGCAATGTTGAGATAAATTTCCATCAGCCGTCGTTTCGACAAGACGAAATCCGTGGTCACCGCGAGCGGAAGTTCCAGCCCCTTGCGCACGAAGGAGCGGCCGTTCCAGAGGAAGAGGTTCTTCGCCGTCTGCATCGGGATCGTACTGCCGCCGCGCGTCGCCTGACCTTTCAGCGTATCCTCGACCAGCATGCGCATTTCCGCCCAGTCGACGCCGCCGTGAAAGCAATACTGCCCGTCCTCCGACATCATCACCGACTGAACCACAACCGGGGCGATGTTATCAAGCGACACCCATTGCCTGTCGTAACCACGCAGCAGCACGAGATCGCGCAGCATCAGTGTCGAGACGGGATGAATGAAGGGCAGCAGATAGAAAAAGATCAGCGCATAGGGAAGGATCAGCACGATCAGCAGGGTAAGAACAATGCGTTTCAACACACGCCGGTCTTCGAACCATCGCCGACGAGCCGGCATGTCGACGCTGTCCTCTCTCTCCGGCGCTATATCCAATGTCCCCAGTCCGATTTCGCTCCTATCGTTCTCATAACGCCTGTGCAGAGCTTATGCCAGAGTGCGTGGCAAATCTTGCTGCCGCCATCGACAATTCCGTTGCAAGCCCGGGGGCGCTCATGCCAAACAGCGCCCATGGACGCAAACCGGGACACTTTCGAGACGAGGCTGAAGAACAACGCCCGCGATATCGAGGCGCTGCTCGACGCATTGCTTTCACCGAGCGCCCTTTCCGATGAAATCGCCAGGCCCGAGACGCTGCGCGACGCCATGCATTATGCAGTGCTGAACGGCGGCAAGCGGCTGCGCCCGTTTCTCGTCGTCGAAAGTGCCGCTCTTCTCGGCGGCGACGCCGAGGCGGCACTTCGCGTCGGCGCAGCACTCGAATGCGTCCACTGCTATTCCCTCGTGCATGACGACCTGCCGGCCATGGACGATGACGACCTGCGCCGCGGTAAACCGACGGTGCACATAAAGTTCGACGAAGCGACGGCAATCCTCGCGGGCGACAGCCTGCTGACCTATGCCTTCGATATCATTGCCGCGCCGGAAACGACCCTTGCCGATACGAGCAAGGCATCGCTGGTGCTGGCCCTTGCCCGTGCAGCCGGTCTCGGCGGCATGGCCGGCGGCCAGGCGCTCGATCTCGCGGCGGAAAAGCAGGCCCCCGACGAGGCCAGCATCAACCGCCTGCAGGCGATGAAAACCGGCGCGCTGATCCGCTTCGCCTGTGAAGCCGGCGCCGTCATCTCCGCAAGCCCGCCGGACGATCGCCGTCGCCTGCGCGCCTTCGGCGAAAAGATCGGCCTTGCCTTCCAGCTTGCCGACGACATTCTCGATCTGACTTCGGATGCGGCGACCATGGGCAAGGCGACCGGCAAGGATGCAGCCCGCGGCAAGGGAACGCTCGTCGCCTTGCGTGGTATGGAATGGGCCGAGGCCCAGCTCCGTGAGCATGTCCGCGATGCCGAGGCGCTGCTTGCCCCCTACGGTGCCCGCGCCTCGACCCTCATCGCTGCAGCGCATTTCATCGCCGACCGGAAGAACTGAACCGCAGGTCAGGCTGCCAGTATCTCCTTGAGAGCCGAAACCAGGCGAGCACACTCCTCGTCCGTGCCGATGCTGATCCGTGGGAAATCCGAAATACGCGGCTTGGCGAAATGCCGGACGAGAATGCCGCGCTCCCGCAGGGCGGCTTGAAGCGCTGCCCCCGAACGGCTTTCGTGCCTCGCAAAGACGAAATTCGCCTGCGACGGCAGAACCTCGAAATCCAGCGCTTCAAGTTCCGCGACCAGGCTTTTCCGTGTGGCGATGATTTCCCCCCGGCATGTCTCGAACCATGCCTCGTCCTTGATCGCCGCCGTCGCAGCAAGCTGCGCCAGACGATCGAGCGGATAGGAATTGAAACTGTCCTTGACCCGCTCCAGCGCCTCGATCAGCGGCCGCTGTCCCAGCGCGAAGCCGATGCGCAGACCGGCAAGCGAACGGGATTTCGACAGGGTCTGGATTACCAGCAGGTTGGGATGCCTGGCTATCAGCGGGATAGCGCTTTCACCGCCGAAATCGACATAAGCCTCGTCTATGACGACGACTGCATCCGGATGGGCGGCAAGAAGTGCTTGGATACCGGCAAGCGGCAGGCCGATACCGGTCGGTGCATTCGGATTGGGGATGATGATCGCGCCGCATGGTCTGTCGTAATCTTCCAGCCGGAGCCGGAACCCATCATCAACAGGTATCTCGATCGCTTCGACGCCGTATAGCAGGCTATAGGTCGAATAGAAGGCATAGGTCACATCGGGATAGAGAAGCGGGCGCTCATGTTTCAGCAGCGCCTGGTACGCATGCGCGAGAACCTCGTCGGAGCCGTTGCCGACGAATACTTCTTCCGCCGTCAGGCCGAAACGGGCCGCGATCGTCTCGCGCAATTCGGTAGCAGTGGGGTCGGGATAGAGACGCAGACGATCGTCCGCCGCTTCCCTGATCGCCTCGAGCGCCTTCTGAGACGGCCCTTAGGGGCTCTCGTTGGTATTGAGCTTGACCATGTTCGCGATACGGGGCTGCTCGCCCGCGACATAGGGCCGAAGCTTGCTGACGATATCAGACCAGTACCGGCTCATGCGAACCTGCGGGCGCTCATTCCGCCGCCGTCCGCTGGCCGAAACGCTTCTCGATATAGTCGACGACAAGCGCTTCGAAGTCGGCGGCGATATTGGGACCGCGCAGCGTCAACGCCTTCCGGCCGTCGATGAAGACGGGGGCCGCCGGCGTCTCGCCGGTACCCGGAAGCGAAATGCCGATATCGGCATGTTTGCTTTCGCCCGGCCCATTGACGATGCAGCCCATGACGGCGACGTTCAGTGCCTCGACGCCGGGATATTTCTCGCGCCAGACCGGCATGTTCTTGCGGATATCGTTCTGGATATTCTGGGCGAGCTCCTGGAACACCGTTGACGTCGTACGTCCGCAGCCCGGACAGGCCGCAACGACGGGTATGAACTGGCGGAAGCCCATGACCTGCAGGATTTCCTGCGCCACCTGGACTTCGCGCGTGCGGTCGCCGTTCGGCTCCGGCGTCAGCGACACACGGATCGTATCGCCGATGCCGTGCTGCAATACGAAGCCCATCGCGGCCGACGAGGCGACGATGCCCTTAGTGCCCATGCCGGCCTCCGTCAGGCCGAGATGCAGCGCATGATTGGAGCGTTCGGCAAGCATGGAATTGACGGCGATCAGGTCCTGCACCTGGCTGACCTTGGCCGACAGGATGATGCGGTTGCGCGGCAGGCCGATCTCTTCGGCAAGGGCTGCCGAAAGCAGCGCCGACTGCACGATCGCCTCGCGCGTCACCTGCCGGGCGGAAAGCGGCGATCCGGCTTCGGCATTCCGGTCCATCAGCGCCGTCAGCAGATCTTGATCGAGCGAACCCCAGTTGACGCCGATGCGCACCGGCTTGTCATAGCGGATCGCCATCTCGATGATCTCGGCGAACTGCTTGTCCTTCTTGTCCTTGAAGCCGACATTGCCGGGATTGATGCGGTATTTCGCCAGCGCCGCGGCACAATCAGGATGATCGGCGAGCAGTTTGTGGCCGATATAGTGGAAGTCGCCGATCAAGGGCACATCCAGGCCGAGGCGCAGGAGCCGCTCGCGGATCTTCGGCACGGCGGCCGCACTCTCGTCGCGGTCGACGGTAATGCGCACCAGCTCCGAACCCGCCCGGTGGAGAGCGGCGACCTGCGCGACGGTCGAATCGATATCGGCCGTATCGGTATTCGTCATGGATTGAACGACGACCGGCGCCCCGCCGCCGACGATGACGCCGCCGACATCGACGGCGATGGAAGCGCGGCGCGGTTTCGGATCAAAATCGGCGGCTGAAGACATGGAGAGTTCTTGCACCCCTAAAAACAGTGCTTTTCAGGTGGATCAAGGCCGGCTGCTTGTCAACCGCCCCTGATATCACTTTTGTTGGGAGGCGGCTCAGTGACCGCCCCCGGAGGTCTCATCGGCATAATGGGCTAGGTTAGACAGCAGCAGAACGACGAGCAGCAGCACCGGCAGCGCCATGAAAATGACGGCAAAGCCGATATGCTCGGCGACGAAGCCGATCAACGATGGTGCAACCAGCATGCCGGAATAGCCTATGGTCGTGACCACCGAGATACCGATGCCGGGCTTGAGACCGGGTATATTGCCCGCCGCCGAGAAGGCGATCGGCACCATGTTGGAAATGCCGATACCGCAACAGGCAAAGCCCAGGATGGCAAGCTCGGCATTGGGCGCCAAGCCTGCAAGCAGCATGCCGACAATGGCAAACAGCGTACAGATGCGCAACGTCTTGACGCCGCCGAGACGGTCGCGCACCAGGTCGCCGCCAAAGCGCATGATTGCCATGGTCGCCGAAAAGGCTGCGAAGCCAAGACCGGATAGTGCCACGGATGCATCCATTTCCTGCCGGAGATAGAGCGCGCCCCAGTCGAGAACCGCGCCTTCCGGCACCATCGAGAACAGCGCCATCAATCCAAGCAGCCACGGCAGCGGCACCATCGGCAGCTTCGTCTTTTCCTTCTTGGTGTCGGGATGCGGCGGATCCGCAAGGATCATCGGCCAGGCGACGGCAAGGAAGATTGCCGCCAGCACCGTCGCCAGTTGCGCATGGCCGAGAATGCCGAGCTTGGAGATCACGATGCCGCCGAGACCTGAGCCGATCAGTCCACCAAGGCTCCAGAAAGCGTGGCAGGACGACATGATGGCGCGGCGCATGGACTTCTCGACCGAGACCGCATTGGCATTCATCGCCACATCCATTGCGCCGATAAGGCCGCCGAACAGGAAGAGCGAAATCGCCCCGGTCAGCACATTTGGCGCGAGCGTCAATGCCAGCAGCAACGGCAGCATGCAGACAGCCAGCACCTGAACGACGATACGCGAGCCGTGTTTGGCGATCTGTGCACCGGCGATCGGCATCATGACCAGCGAGCCGACGCCGAAAACGAGGATCATCAACCCAAGCTCGAACTTGGTCAGCGCCAGACGCTCGGCAAAATCCGGGATCTTCGGCGCCCAGCAGCCGACGACAAAACCGTTCATGAGAAAGAGCAGGGAAACCGCCGCCCTGCTTCTGGTGATGAAGCCGCTCCGGGCTCCCGGCATACTCACGTGACTATCCATTTCCGGTCTTTCCTCATTGCCGGGCTTGCTTGGCCCGGTTTCCCAAAACTCTGTGATGGCGCCTCAGTTCGCTTTCTCGGCGAGAACAGTCCTGCATCCGCGCTCGCGGTAACCGGCGAGAACGGCCGGATCGGCATCGTGCTCGACGACCAGGCATTCGCAATGCGCAACCGGCAGGATGCTATGGGGGGCAGCAGTGCCGAATTTCTCCGAGGTTGCGGCCACCAGCACCCTTTTGCTCCTGGATGTCGCAAACCGCTTGAACTCCGCATCCTCGAAGCCGAACACCGTGATGCCGGCCTCGAGATCGACGCCGCAGGCGCCGAGAATGCAGAGGTCGGGCGAGATCTGCTCCATATCCCGCAAGGCCTTGGCGCCGAGCGAACCGCCCGTCTGCCGGTCCACCATTCCGCCGATTACGATGACGTTGACAGCCGGCTTGTCGATCAGCGCCGCGGCAATCGCCGGCGCGTTCGTTGCAGCCGTCAGTGCTAGGTCGGCCGCCAACGCATTGGCAATCGCCAGATTGGTGCTGCCCGCGTCGAAGAACACTGTCGAGCCGACGGCAATCTGCTTTGCCGCAGCGCGCCCCAGCGCCTGTTTCCGGTCAGCCGCAAAGCCGATGCGCTGCGACAGGCTTCCATGCGCCGGTGAGACCGGCAATGCGCCGCCATAGACCCGCTCGCAGAGGCCTGCTGCCGCCATCTCGCGCAGGTCCCGCCGTACAGTGTCCTCGGAGACACCGAATTCGAGCGCAAGCTCCGTCGCGAGCACGCGGCCGTTCAGTCGCAGCCTCTCGGAAATCACGCCTTGGCGTTCTCGCAACAGAAAATCCTGCATGTTCCTACCGGATCTAGATCTTATAAATCGAAAGCGTGCATAAACGTTTATGATCATGCAGGCAATATGCACGGTCACACGTTTTCTGACGTTCGGAAACAAAGCTGTACTACCAGAGCGAATATGCCCTATTGACCGGTCGGAGAGTCGGGAAAACCGATTGGTCATTCCGATTTTTCGAAGGCATACGTCGGGCGCCCGTCTCCGTGCCCGCACCATTCGAATATAGCTCTCTCGTCTGGGCCTTCCTCCTGGGTTACCTGATCTGGGCCGGCATCCCGACACAGAATGTGGTCGTCGGTGCCGGATTAATCATCATCGTCAGCGAAAAGCTGCGCCGCCGCATCGCCGCCTGATGCCTGTTTCTGCCGGATTCATGGTTCGAGCGGCCGTTTGAGAAAAATATTTGCAGTTGCTGCTTTTATTCGCAGTTTTCTACGCTTCCGGTGCCATAATTTTCTGCCAACTATCCTCATCCGAAGCACCTCCCAAGAATGGATGAAACAATGAACTGGTTGAAAACCGTCGCCGCCGCCGCCCTCATTCAGGCTGCGGCCCTCATGCCTGCCCATGCCGGTGAAAACCTCGCCGCCATCAAATCGGCCGGCGTCTTCAAGATCGGCACCGAAGGCACCTATGCGCCCTTCACCTATCATGACGAAAGCGGCAAGCTCGTCGGCTTCGATGTCGAGATCGCCGAAGCGATCGCCGCCAAGCTCGGCGTCAAGGCCGAATTCGTCGAAGGCAAGTGGGATGGCCTGATCGCCGGTCTCGACGCCAAGCGCTACGACACTGTCATCAATCAGGTCGGCATCGCCGAAACCCGCAAGCAGAAATATGATTTCTCCGAGCCCTATATCGCCTCCAAGGCCGTCCTGATCGCCCGCGACGGCGACGACAGCATCAAGTCCTTCGCCGACCTGAAGGGCAAGAAGGCCGCCCAGTCGCTGACCAGCAACTTCGGCAAGCTCGCAACCGAAGCCGGTGCCGAGCTCGTCGGCACCGACGGTTTTGATCAATCGATCCAGCTCGTGCTGACCAAACGCGCCGACGCCACGATCAACGACAGCCTCTCCTTCCTCGATTTCAAGAAGCACAAGCCGGATGCGCCGGTGAAGATCGTCGCCGAGCAGGAAAACGCCGACTACTCCGGCGTCATCATCCGCAAGAGCGAGCCCGAGCTTCTCGCCGAAATCAACAAGGCGCTTGCCGAGATCAAGGCCGACGGCACCTATAAGAAGATCGCCGACAAGTATTTCGGCCAGGACGTTTCCAAGTAAGTTCAACTGAAGAAAAGTCCCCTCCCCAACCCCTCCCCACAAGAGGGAGGGGCTTAGCCGGCGGCCCGCCTCATCTCCAAATAATCGTTTCGGCCTGCCGCTCGGTCGCTATTTCTTGCGAGGCGGGACTAGATAAGTCCCTCCCCCTTGTGGGGAGGGGTATTTCGAGTATCACGAACCCAACCGACGAGAGAGAACCCCCTTGGCGCACTGGCTCCAACTGATGGCGGAATCGCTGCCCTCGCTCCTGTGGGCGGGGCTAATCTTCACCATTCCGCTGACCCTGCTATCCTTCGTCTTCGGCCTGGCCCTCGGGCTCGCCACCGCAATCGCCCGGCTCTTCGGGCCGATGCCGCTCTCCGCCATCGCGCGCTTCTATGTCTGGGCCATCCGCGGCACGCCGCTGCTCGTCCAGCTCTTCGTCATCTTCTACGGCCTGCCGAGCCTCGGCATCCTGCTCGATGCCTTCCCGGCCGCCCTCATCGGCTTCACGCTGAATATCGGCGCCTACAGCTCCGAGATCATCCGTGCTGTCATTTCCTCGGTGCCGAAGGGCCAATGGGAGGCCGCCTATTCGATCGGCATGAGCTGGCGCCAGGCGATGAGCCGCACCATCCTGCCGCAGGCCGCTCGCGTCGCCGTGCCGCCTTTGTCGAACACCTTCATCTCCCTGGTCAAAGATACCTCGCTTGCCGCGGCCATCACCGTGCCCGAGCTTTTCCAGGCGGCGCAGCGCATCGTCGCCACCACCTACGAGCCACTGATCCTCTATATTGAGGCGGCGCTGATCTATCTCGTCCTAAGCTCCGTCCTCTCGCAGCTGCAGGTGCGGCTGGAACGCCGCTTCGCGCGTTATGGCGGCATGCTGGAGGCAAATGCATGATCGAGCTTTCCAACATCGAAAAGCGCTTCGGCGACGCGGTCATTCTGAGGGATATCAGCATCCGCATCCCCGAAGGCAGTGTCACCGCGCTGGTCGGGCCTTCCGGCGGCGGCAAGAGCACGCTGCTGCGCTGCATCAACCTGCTCGAAATTCCGACCGCCGGCTCGATCCGCCTCGGAGAGGAGAAGCTGGCCTTTGCGGCCGGTAAACGAACGAGCTGGCCGGCGATCCAGAAGATCCGCCGCCAGACCGGCATGGTCTTCCAGAACTTCCAGCTATTCCCGCATCAGACGGCGATCGAGAATGTCATGGAAGGCCTGGTGACGGTGTTGAGATGGCCGAGGGAAAAGGCCCGCGAGCGTGCGATGGAATTGCTGACCAAGGTTGGCATGACGCACAAGGCCGATGCCTGGCCTTCGACGCTGTCGGGCGGCCAGCAGCAGCGCGTCGCGATCGCCCGCGCACTGGCGCCGTCGCCGCGCGTGCTTCTCTGTGACGAGCCGACATCCGCCCTCGATCCCGAGCTTTCGGCCGAAGTGGTCGACGTGCTGGGGCAACTTGCCAGCGAGGGCACGACGATGGTGATGGCGACCCACGATCTCCGGCTCGCTTCCAAGATCGCCAATGACGTGGTTTTCCTGGAAGCCGGCAGCGTGGTGGAAACGGGCAGCGCCAGGGCGATCTTCAGTGCGCCGGAGCGCGAGCGCACCAAACGCTTCATCTCGACGATCAACGCCGCCCATACCTACGATATCTGAGCTAGCTAGAGCATGATGCCGAAAAGTGTGAGCGGTTTTCGGACGACATCATGCTCTATTTCTTTGATTTAGTCCGGAAGAATTTAGGCCGACCTGGCCCAAAATCATCCGGATCTAGTGCCGGGATGCGAACATCCCGGCATTGCTGGAATTCCAATCAGGAAGCGGTGACGACGGCCCGCGCCGCCTTCAGCGCATTACCCCACCAGGTGAGCTGGTCGAGCTGGTTCTTCGCCGCTTCGTTGAGATGCGCGTAATCGCTGAGGTTCTTGCCTTCCTTGAGGACGCCGAGATATTCACCAAGCGCGATATGCACGCCGGTTTTCACCGACGTCGCACCCATTTCCACGAAGATCAGACGAAGGTGCTCGACCGCGCGTGCGCCGCCGACGCCACCGTAGCCGACGAAGCCGACCGGCTTCTGGATAAATTCGCCGAGATCGATAGCGTTCTTCAGAACGGCCGTCGGAGCGTGATTGTACTCGGCAGCGGTGAAGATGAAGCCGTCGAATTCACGCAGCTTCTTTTTCCAGCGCTCTGCCGTTTCGCTTTCAGCGGTCGTGGCACGCTGCTCACCGAAAAAATGCATGGGGTAGTCGAGCAGGTCGAGAACCTCGGCCTCGATATCCTGCCGCTCGGCGGCGATAGCGGCAATCCACTTGGCCGGATGCTCGGCAAAACGGCCAATACGCGTGCTGCCGACGATGACGGCAATCTTCAACTTGCTCATGGATATCTTTTCCTGATGGGTCTTGGGGCTGATAGTGGGAGCGCAAGTTTATGAGAAAGCCTCCGCGCCGGGCAAGGCGCGAAGCCTTCGAAAGATCAGCTTTTTGACAGGCCGATCGTACACAATCGAGTGAATGCAGCCCGCTCGCGAAGTCGGCTGATGCCCGCCTTTGCGGAGGATGGCAACCCTTCAACCTGCGTAGACGACGAGCAGGTCCTTGGCATCGATCTGATCGCCGGCCCGCACCAGCACTTCGGAAATCGTGCCATCCTTTTCCGCATGCAGCGCCGTTTCCATCTTCATCGCCTCGATCGAGACGAGCACGTCGCCGGCATTGACGGCCTGGCCGGGCGAGACGAAGACGCGGCTGATGACACCCGGCATCGGCGCACCGACGTGAACGGCATTGCCCAGTTCGGCCTTGCGGCGGACGGCGGCCCCTGTCGCCCCATGGGCCCGGTCCGGCACCTTGATGCGGCGCGGCTGGCCGTTGAGCTCGAAGAAGATGGTCACCATGCCCTGGCTGTCGGTCGCGCTCATCGCCTGGTTGACGATCACGAGCGTCTTGCCGCGCTCGATGTCGGCAAACAGTTCCTCGCCGTCCTTGAGACCGTAGAAATAGGCGGGTGTCGGCAGCACCGAGACCGGGCCGTAGGTATCGGAGGCGAGCGCGAAGTCGGTGAAGACCTTCGGATACATCAGGTAGGACGCGAATTCGAAGTCGCTGATCTCGCGCTCGAGCTTCGTCTCGATGATTTTACGCTCCGCATCGAGATCGGCCTCCTTGAGCAGCGAGCCGGGACGCACGGTATAGGGCTTGTCGCCCTTCAGCGCCTTCTTCTGCAGCGCTTCGGGCCATCCTGACGGCGGCTGGCCGAGATCGCCCTTCAGCATCGAGACTACCGATTCCGGCAAGGAGACTTCCTTGTCGGGGCTGACGACATCGGCAACCGTCAAGTCCTGGGACACCATCATCAGCGCCATATCGCCGACGACCTTGGAAGACGGCGTCACCTTGACGATATCGCCGAACATCTGGTTGGCGTCGGCATAGGCCTGCGCCACCTGATGCCAGCGGGTCTCGAGGCCGAGCGAACGGGCCTGTTCCTTGAGGTTGGTGAACTGGCCGCCTGGCATTTCATGCAGATAGACCTCGGATGCCGGACCCTTCAGATCGCTTTCGAAGGCAGCATACTGATTACGCGCCGCTTCCCAATAGAAGGAAACGCGGCGGATCCATTGCGGATCGAGACCCGGATCGCGCTCCGTACCGCGCAACGCCTCGACGATCGAGCCGAGACAGGGCTGCGAGGTATTGCCGGAAAGCGCATCCATCGCGGCGTCGACGGCATCGACGCCGGCATCGACGGCGGCAAGAACGGTCGCGGCCGCAATACCTGACGTATCATGCGTGTGGAAATGGATCGGCAGGCTGGTCGCCTCGCGCAGCGCCTTGAACAGGACCTTCGCAGCCGCAGGCTTGAGGAGGCCTGCCATATCCTTGAGTGCGATGATATGCGCGCCGGCCTTCTCGAGCTCGACCGCAAGGTTGGTATAGTATTTCAGATCGTATTTCGGACGGGCCGAGTTCAGGATATCGCCGGTATAGCAGATCGCCGCCTCGCAGAGCTTGTTCTCCTCGGCAATGGCATCCATCGAGACGCGCATGTTCTCGACCCAGTTCAGGCAATCGAACACCCGGAAGAGATCGATGCCGCCCCTGGCCGCCTGGCGGACGAAATACTTGACGACATTGTCGGGATAATTGGTGTAGCCGACGCCGTTGGCGCCGCGCAGCAGCATCTGCAGCAGGAGGTTCGGCGCGCCCTCGCGGATCAGCGCCAGGCGCTCCCACGGGTCCTCGGTCAGAAAACGCATGGAGACGTCGAAGGTCGCGCCGCCCCAGCATTCAAGCGACAGCAGGTTCGGCAGCGCGTGCGCATAGGTTCCGGCAATGCGGGCGATGTCATAGGTGCGCATGCGGGTGGCGAGCAGCGACTGGTGGCCATCGCGCATCGTCGTGTCGGTCAAAAGCACACGCTTCTCGTTGCGCATCCATTCGCCGAATTTCTTCGGGCCGAGCGTGTCGAGGAGCTGCTTCGTGCCGTCCTTGACCGTATTGCCGTTGGCGTAGGGGACCACCGGCTCGGCCGCATTTTCCAGCGGCCTCGGCCTGTCCTTGGCTTCGGGGTGACCATTGACGGTGACGTCTGCGAGATAGGTCAGGAGCTTCGTGGCGCGGTCCTGGCGCTTCACCTGCTGGAAGAGTTCCGGCGTCGTGTCGATGAAGCGTGTCGTGTAGCTGTTGTCCCTGAACTTTGGATGGCCGATGATCGCTTCGAGGAAGGTCAGGTTGGTTGCCACGCCGCGAATACGGAATTCGCGCAGCGCCCGGTCCATGCGGGCGATTGCTTCGGAAGGATTGGGCGCCCATGCCGTGACCTTGACGAGAAGCGGATCGTAAAAGCGGGTGATGATGGCGCCCGAATAGGAAGTGCCGCCATCGAGGCGGATGCCGAAACCAGACGCTGACCGATAGGCAGTGATACGGCCGTAATCCGGAATGAAGTTATGCTCCGGATCTTCCGTGGTGATGCGGCATTGTAGCGCATGGCCGTTGAGGCGGATATCTTCCTGGCGCGGCACGCCCGATTCCGGCGTGCCGATCGCAAAGCCGTCGAGGATGTGGATCTGCGCCTTGACGATGTCGATGCCGGTGACGACTTCGGTCACTGTATGCTCGACCTGGATGCGCGGATTGACCTCGATGAAGTAGAATTTTCCGGTATCGGCATCCATCAGATATTCGACGGTACCGGCGCCGATATAATTGGTCGCGGCCGCGATCTTCAGCGAATAGGCGGCGAGTTCCTGGCGCTGCGCTTCCGAGAGGTAGGGCGCCGGGGCGCGCTCGACAACCTTCTGGTTGCGGCGCTGGATCGAGCAGTCACGCTCGAAGAGATGCACGACATTGCCATGCGTATCGCCGAGAACCTGGCTTTCGACATGGCGGGCACGCTCGACGAGCTTTTCCAGATAGACCTCATCCTTGCCGAAGGCGGCCATCGCCTCGCGTTTGGCCTCCGTCACCTCGCGGGCGAGATCCTTCGGATCGCGGATCGCGCGCATGCCGCGCCCGCCGCCGCCCCAGGAAGCCTTCAGCATGACGGGATAACCGATCCCTTCCGCCATCTTCGCCACTTCCGCCATGTCCTCCGGCAGAGGCCCGGTGGCCGGCACCACAGGAACGCCGACCGAGATTGCCAGGTTGCGCGCTGCGACCTTGTTGCCGAGCTGGCGCATCGTATCAGCCCTTGGGCCGATGAAGATGATACCGGCCTTGTTGCAGGCATCGACGAATTCGGGGCTTTCCGACAGCAGGCCATAGCCGGGATGAATGGCATCGGCGCCGGAGAGTTTCGCAACGCGGATCACCTCCTCGATCGACAGATAGCTCTCGATCGGACCCATGTCCTTGGAAAGATGCGGGCCGCGGCCGACCTGGTAGCTCTCGTCCGCCTTGAAGCGGTGCAGCGCCAGCTTGTCCTCTTCCGCCCAGATTGCCACCGTTTTTATTCCAAGTTCGTTGGCCGCACGGAACACGCGAATGGCAATTTCAGAGCGATTGGCAACGAGAATCTTGGAAATGGGCAAAACGGTCTCCTCGGACGTTCAGACGCGGGCATGCTGCACCCGCGAAGGAAATTCTTAACTTCTTGTCACAGAAAGTTCAATTTATCTTGCGACTGCGAAATGCAATTTTTCGACATTCTGGAGCAACTCCAGAAAAAGTGCGAAGCGGTTTTCCGTCCGGAGTTGCATCAAAATAAAAACCAGAGCAATTCCGCTTCGATGAGAGGCGGAATTGCTCTAACTTATCAGTCCATGACGGAAGGCAATCGCCACCGCCTGCTGCCTGTTTTTCGCCTTCAGCTTGTTCTGCAGGCCGTTCATATACCAGTCGACCGTGTGGTTTGAGATCTTCAGCACCTTGCTGATCTCCATCGACGTCATGCCTTCGGCGAGATAATGCAGGATTTCCATCTCGCGCCGCGTCAGCGGCGTATCGGCCGGCAACACGGTTTCCAGCGCCGGCGCCTCGCCTTTCAGATCGAGCAGCCGCCAGAAGGCTTTGCGCGCCACCGCCTCCAACAGTGCGATCTCCACCGGCGACAACTCGATCGGCTTGCCGGCGAGACTGAGGCTGGCGAGAATGCCGTTACGTCCGTGGATCGGAAAGATGTAGCCATCCTCCATTCCATGCCCGAAGGCATCGACCATCATCTGCTCCATGCGGCGCTGATGCGCATCCTTGTGGAAGGCCGCCATTGCCTCCCGCCAGCGGTAAGGCCGCTGCGCATGAGCGAGATAGCGCACCATCGGATCAATCAGAGCATATTTTTTCGCAGTGTATATTTGCGGCCATTGTTCCGGCCAGCGGCCGGCAAGCGCCGCAGCCCAGGGCTCTGGGTTCTGCTGCACCGGGTTCCGCGGCGCATGGCGCAGCAGACCGTAATATTCGAAGCCGCAACCGTGGAGGATCTGCTCCAGTTCGGTGACGACAGCTTCAGGATTTGAGCATTCTTCCAGAATTACAAGCAATTGAATTAACAAATTAATATTCACAAAAATGCCCCTTGCCCGGACCTGATGCCCGCCTGAGGCCGTCGGCGGCTGGTCAAACTGGTCGCGAAACGGTCTTCAATAAATGCAGTCTGTAATTTAATGCTGTGCTAAATATTGAATAAAATGCAAGTGCAAATTGCTGCGAGATATAGCCGGACGGCAATTTCGACGCCACGGCCATCCCGTCGCGTCCTGCGACAGTACCATCGTGTCAGTCATCACATCGACTGAACCCCGAATACTCCGTTAATCGCCCGTTCAGGTAGCCTTTTGTAGCATCGCATCATCCCGTTTTCGCAGATGCACAAGAGGTTCGACGTGACGCTATTTAAGGTCTATGCAAGGGCTCTGCGCTATCTTGGCGTCTACAAGCTGCGCGTATCCCTGGTCGTTGTCGCAAACATTGTTCTTGCGACGATTACCATCGCGGAGCCGATCCTGTTCGGTCGCATTATCGATGCGATTTCGGGCAAGGGCGAGGTCAAGCCCATCCTCTTCATGTGGGCGACTTTCGCCGTCTTCAACACCATTGCCTTCGTCCTGGTGGCCCGCGAGGCCGACCGGCTGGCCCATGGCCGGCGGGCGACGCTGTTGACGGAAGCCTTCGGCCGCATCATTTCCATGCCGCTTGGCTGGCACCATCAGCGCGGTACCTCCAACGCGCTGCATACATTGCTGCGCGCCTGCGAAACGCTGTTCGGCCTCTGGCTGGAATTCATGCGCAACCACCTGTCGACGGTCATCGCGCTTGCCCTTCTGGTGCCGACAGCGATGTCGATGGACCTGCGCCTTTCCGCCGTGCTTATGGTGCTCGCCATTGCCTACTGGCTGATCGGCCGCGTCGTCATGAGCCGCACCAAGGACGGCCAGGCTTCGGTCGAGAACCATTATCACACCGTCTTCTCGCATGTCAGCGACTCGATCAGCAACGTTTCGGTCCTGCACAGCTACAACCGCATCGAAGCCGAAACCCGAGCGCTGAAATCCTTCGCCGACCGTCTGCTCGAAGCTCAGTATCCGGTGCTCGACTGGTGGGCGATCGCCAGCGCACTGAACCGCATGGCGTCGACCATCGCGATGATGGTGGTCCTGATCATCGGCACCATGCTCGTCCAGGCCGGCCAGCTGCGTGTTGGCGACGTCATCGCCTTCATCGGCTTTGCCAACCTGTTGATCGGCCGTCTCGACTTGATGCGCCAGTTCGCGACGCAGATTTTCGAGGCCCGCTCCAAGCTCGAGGACTTCTATACGCTTGAAGACTCGGTGCGTGAACGTGAAGAGCCAGCCGGCAACGGCGAGATCAAGGACGTCAAGGGCGCGATCGAATTCCGCGACGTCTCCTTCGGCTTCGGCAACAGCTCACAGGGCCTGCACAATGTTTCTTTCTCGGTGAAGGCAGGCCAGACGGTCGCGATCGTCGGCCCGACCGGCGCCGGCAAGACGACGCTCGTTAACCTGCTGCAGCGTGTCTACGATGCCCAGGGCGGCAAGATCCTCGTCGACGGCACCGATATCACCAAGGTGACCCGCAAGTCGCTGCGTCGCCACATCGCTACCGTCTTCCAGGATGCGGGCCTGTTGAACCGTTCGATCAGCGACAATATCCGCCTTGGCCGCGAAGGCGCCAGTGAAGAGGAAATGCGCCGTGCAGCCGAAGCCGCCGCCGCTGCCGACTTCATCGAAACCCGCGAGGATCGCTACGATACGCATGTCGGTGAACGAGGCAACAAGCTCTCCGGCGGCGAGCGCCAGCGCATCGCGATTGCCCGCGCCATCCTCAAGGACGCACCGATCCTGGTGCTCGACGAGGCGACCTCGGCGCTCGACGTCGAGACCGAGGCCCGCGTCAAGGCCGCGATCGACAATCTGCGTGAGAATCGCACTACCTTCATCATCGCCCACCGCCTGTCGACGGTCCGCGAAGCCGATATGGTGCTCTTCCTGGATGACGGCCGTGTCGTCGAACAGGGCAGCTTCGACGAGCTCAGCCACAGCAACGGCCGCTTCGCCGCCCTGCTGCGCGCCAGCGGCATCCTGACGGATGAAGAGGTCCGCAAGGCCCACACCACCGAAGCTGCCTGATCGTTCGGGTTTCAAGATAAAGGCCGGAAGGTAGCTCCTTCCGGCCTTTTTTGTTTGCCTGGGTTAGGCGGCTGCATCGAACTGCATTCAAGATGCCACGCCTTAAGACTTTGCTTTCTCCCAATATCGCTGTGGACGATATGCATTGCAGTGTGCCGTGTGGCCACCCCCTCTGCCCTGCCGGGCATCTCCCCCACAAGGAGGGAGATCGGCTGGGCGCGATGGTTTCCCCAACCACTGACCAACTGATGTTCCGCACCGTAGTAGAGAGAGATTGAGGGCCTAACCACTGGCCAATCTCCCCACTTGTGGGGGAGATGCCCGGCAGGGCAGAGGGGGGTGCCACACGCCGTCACGTCGCCATTTCAAGCCAAACCCCAATTGACCACCGTGCCCATGTTCCTACCTTCCGCCTTGTCACCACGCATCGGGAGGAAGCCCATGAAGGTCCTGCGCATCGTCGCCAATATCCAGGCACCGGATATCACGCCGGCCCGGCGCTTCTATCAGGATATCCTCGCTCTTGACGTCATCATGAATCACGGCTGGATCGCGACCTTCGGTGCCGCAAGGCCGATGAACGTCCAGCTGAGCATCGCCAGCGAAGGCGGCTCCGGGACGCCGGTTCCTGATCTTTCGATCGAGGTTGATGATCTCGATACGGCTTTCGAAGCGATGTCGGCTGCCGGTTTTCCGATCGAGTACGGCCCGGCCGACGAGCCTTGGGGCGTCAGGCGCTTTTATGTCCGCGATCCCTTCGGCAAGCTCGTGAACATCCTCATTCATAATTGAGCCGGCGGCCATCGGCCGCCGGCTCCTCCATGTCGGGCAAATCCGGGCCCTATTTCCGATCGTTCCGGCGATAGGCATTTGCCGCCCCGCCGATGCGGACGGGAACGGGGATGGTATCGGCGACAAGTTTCCCCTTGACCTTGCCCTGCTGGCGCTTGCGCTCGAGATAATAGGCATAGGCGAATTGTGTCGCGACTCCAGCGATCACGAAGAGCGGACCGACCAGTTGGTCCTTGTTGGTGATGTAGAGCACCACCTGGCCGATCATGGCGAGGATCGTGCCGGCAACGAAAATGTTCAGCGAGTGGCGGCCGAGGATCGTCAGCGGATGGTCCGCAGGACGGCGCAGGATACGCGAGAGTGCCGGGATGCTGATAACGAGATAAGTCAGCGCCAGCACATGTAGCAGCCGCGGCAGCGACAGGAAGGTCTTGTCGAAACCGGTGATGACGGGCGGCAGGCCAAGGGCTGCCAGCGAGTTGCCGAAAATCCAGAGATGGCCGGTCACCCAGATGAAGGACGAGATGACGTAACCGGCAGCGGTCGCCAGCAGCAACGGATGCTGCGGGATCGAGCCGCCGCGCTTGATATGCAGCATCGAGACGATGCCGATCGAAAACAAGAACTGCCAGGAGAGCGGATTGAGGAACCAGTAGCCCTCGATCAGCATGTTGTACGGCGCCACCTCGTAGATGCCCGCAAGCAGCCAGACCGTGCCCGAGACGCCGAGCGCCAGCCATGGGCTGCGCGCATTCAAGAGCAGGATGATCGGCACCATCAGCATCAGCGCCCCGTACATCGGCAGGATATTGTTGTAGCCGATCTGGTGGCCGAGCAGGAGCAGCGCCGGAATGCCTTCCTTCAGGTTCATCAGAACCGCCAGAATATTGATTTCGACCAGCAACCCCGGCCGATGGAACAGCCAGGCACCGCAGATGAAGAGCGCCAGCGTCATGAAGGTGGTGATCATGTGGGCGAGATAGAGCGTGAAGGCGCGCTTTGCCGCCTTGATCGCCACCGTGAGCCGGTTGCCCGGCTGGAAGCGGCCCCCATAGGCAAGGCCGACGGCAATGCCCGAAATCAGCACGAAGGCTTCGGCGGCATCGGAGAAGCCGAAATTCTTCGTCGTCACATATTCGAAGATCTGTCCGGGAACATGATTGATGAAGATCATGATCAGGGCCACGCCGCGCAAGACGTCGAGCCTCGTATCACGTACTGGCGCAACTGCGGATAGGGAACTGCGCCCCGTGGCGATGGCTTCGGTCGGCGTGCTTGCCATGGGTCTCTCCTTATTATCCGGTTTGCAAACGCGACGACGGCCAAAAGGGTTCCCTTTTGGCCGTCGCGAATCGCCGTGTTTTTCAGCGTGGAGAACGCTGTTATCCGAGCGGATATCCCTCTTCGGGATCGGTGACTTCGCAGCCGTTTATCGACAGAGTGTAGCCGCTGTCATTGGACGCTTTTGAGACCGAAATGCGGTATTTGCCGCCGCCTTGCTCCACCTCTGCCGCAAAACCGTCCCATTCCGAAGGGAGCGACGGGCGCACGTAGAGTCGGCCGTCTTTCAGCCGAATACCGAGGATGCCCTCGACGGCGGCGCGGTAGAGCCAGCCGGCTGACCCGGTATACCAGGTCCAGCCGCCGCGCGACTTATAAGGCTCGTTTCCGTAGACGTCGGCCGCCACGACATAGGGTTCGACGCGGTATTGCTCCGCTGAAGCCTTGTCGAGCGCGTGGGTGATCGGGTTGAGGATCTGGAAGCAGCGGAAGGCATCGTCGCCCCGCTTCAGCTCCGCCAGCGCCATCACGACCCAGGTCGCTGCATGGGTATATTGCCCGCCGTTTTCGCGCACACCCGGCGGATAGGCCTTGATATAGCCGGGATCCCTGGCGGAATTGACGAAAGGCGGCGTGAACAGCCGGATGATGCGGGCATCCTCGTCGACCAGCTGATCGAGCACCGCATCCATCGCCGTGACGGCGCGGGCCGGATCGCCCTCGCCGGACAGCACGCTCCAGGACTGCGCGATCGAATCGATCCGGCATTCGGGGCTTTCCCTGGAGCCGAGCAGCGCACCGTCGTCGAACGTGCCGCGGCGATAGTAGCCGCCATCCCAGGCCGCAGTTTCCAGCGCCTTCTTCAGTTCGGTGAGATGCGCCGACCAGCGCTCTGCACGGGCCGTGTCGCCGCGCTGCTCGGCATAGGGAACGAAGGAGCGCAATGCCCCCGCCAGGAACCAGCCGAGCCAAACGCTGGTGCCGCGGCCGCCGATGCCGACGCGGTTCATGCCATCGTTCCAGTCGCCGCCAAGAAATAGCGGCAGGCCGTTAGCCCCCTTGCGAGCGATGGCGAGATCGAGCGCCAACGCCGCGTGTTCGTAGACGCTTGCCTTGTCCTCGGAAATCTCCGGCTTGTAGAACGAGTCGTGCTGGCCTTCGAGCAGTGCCGGCCCTTCCAGGAAGGCGATCTCCTCGTCGAGGACGTTTTTGTCGCCGGTGACGTTGCAATAGTGATGGATCGCGTAAGCGAGCCAGACGACGTCGTCCGAAATCAGCGTGCGCACGCCCGCACCCGTTCCCGGCAGCCACCAATGTTGCACGTCGCCTTCGCGGAACTGGCGCGAAGCGGCATTCAGGATCTGCCGGCGGGCAAGCGAGGGTTCGTGCAGCACGAAGGCCAGCGTGTCCTGCAGCTGATCGCGGAAGCCGAAGGCGCCGCTTGCCTGGTAGAAGGCGGTGCGGGCCATGATGCGGCAGCCGAGACTCTGATAAGGCAGCCAGGTATTGACGAGATTGTTCATCCCGCGATCTGGCGTCGATATCTGCAGCCTGCCGGTGAAGTCCCGCCAGAAGGCGCGGTTCGCCTCGACCGTCTCGTCGAACGAAGCCTTGCGGATATCGGCGATGACAGTGCGCGCTTCTTCTTCCGTCGGCGTATCGCCGAGGAAGAAGGTGAAGTCGCGCTCCTCGCCGGCGCCAAGTTCGATGTCGATCGCAAGCGCCGCGGCCGGATCACCATCGAGTTCGGTCGCGCCGGAAAGAGCGGCGGCGGAGATGACGGACTGCGGCGCCTGGATCGTTCCCGCCTTGCCGATGAATTCGCGCCGGCTTGCCGAGAAGCTCGAAAGCGTCTCGCTCGCCGCGAAGAAGGCGGTGCGGTTGGAAAAATCGATGCTGTAGGGATTGGTGGCAAACAGCGCCCCCGTCTCCTCGTCATGCTGCGACAGGATGAAAGGCACCGTGCGTGCAGGATTGCTGCCGAGGACCCATTCGACATAACCGTAGAGACGCAGCTTACGGGTGGCCGAACCGGTATTACGCAGGCGCAGGCGTTGCAGTTTCACCGGCTTTTCGCGATCGACCGTCTGCGTCAACTCGAGTGCGATCTCGTGCTGAACGCTGGATAAGACGGAATAGCCGAGCCCGTGGCGGGCTTCGAAACGGATGTCCGGCCGGCGGGAAAGCGCTGCGAACGGCGTCATGACGGCACCGCTGTCGAGATCGGTGAGATAGAACGCCTCGCCCGAACGGTTGACCACGGCATCGTTCGACCAGGAGGTCAGTTGATAGTCGCGCGAATTGACGCTCCAGGTGAATCCGGCGCCCTCGGCCGACACGTGGAAGCCGAAGCTGTCGTTGGAAATGACATTGATCCAGGGCTGCGGCGTCGCATGACCTCCGGGCAGGCGAACGACATACTCACGCCCATCTCGGGCAAAGCCGCCGATGCCGTTCCAGAAGTCGAGATCGCCTTCCTCCTCGATGACGACGGCGGGCACGACAGGCGCTGGCACAGGGGCAACACGCTTGACGGGGGGCTTGTTGCGCTCGGCCCGTTCGATCTCCTGCAGTTCCTCCTTGGAGGGTGCAAACAGCGCCACGGCGCGGTTGATCTGGTCGACCACCTTGCCGTTCTTGGTATGCAGCGTGACACGCGAAGCCGCGATCAGCGCGTGATAGGTGCTCTCCTCCATCAGGTCCTTGCGAACCGCAAAGATATGCTGGCGCAATCCGTCGGCCTGGCCGATGCGACGGACGTTCTCGCACATGGCGTCGAGTGCATGCTGCATGTCCTGCGCATAGGAGGAGGCGCGTTCGTTCATGATGACGAGATCGGCGGTGACGCCGCGCGAGCGCAGATATTCCTGCGCCAGCAGCGCCTCGCGGGCGATCTCGAGATCCATGTCGTCGTTGATGCGCAGCGTGAAGATCGGGAAGTCGCCGGAGATTGCCAGCGGCCACAGCGCCGATTGCGACTGCAAGCCGGCCTCGACGGTCGCCTCGTCCTTGCGCAGTTGCATATCGGGATAGACGAGATAGCGTCCGAGATGCTGGAAGGCCGCCGCCTGCTGCGAGGTGACGCCGACATGGCGCATCTGCACCTGCGTGCGTGTCCAGGCCTGAACGAGCTCGTGGGTGAAGGCGTCGGGATGACGGTAGCGATTGACCGCCTTGTCGACTTCGTCGCGGCTCGGCGCCGCAATCGTCCAAAAGATCACGCTGACTTTCTTGCCGGCCGGCACGCGGACGGTGCGACGCAGCGACATCACCGGATCGAGCACGAAACCATCGCTGCCGGAAAGCGTGGCACCCGGATCGAAGGCGGCCGCATCGGCAAGGCTGCGGCCACGGCCGATGAACTTACGCCGGTCAGTCTCGAATTCGGTATGGCGGGTGTCGCCGGCATTGTCGACGATCAGATGTGCGATGCTGATGTTCGGCTCGTTCGGGTCGCGCTTGTTGCGTTCGGCGCGGATGACGTCGCCGCGCTTGCCGATCTCGGTCTTGACGAACATGCGGGCGAACGCCGGATGCGCATTGTCGGTGTCGTCGGAAGTGATCACCGGTTCGAGATAGGAGGTGACCTCGATGAACCGGTCCTCCGTGCCCATGTTCAGCAGGGTGACGCGTCGGGCCTCGGCATCATGCTCGGTCGCGATGATGCATTCCACCTCGCTTGTGAGGTCACCGACCGTCTTGGTGAACTGCGCCTTCTCGTCGGCAAATTCGACCTTGATTTTTTCGCCTTCGACACCCTTCGGCTCAGATGTCGTCGACCACCATTCGTTGGTGGCGGTATCGCGCAGGAAGATGAAGCTGCCCCAGCGGTCTTCGGTCGGATCGGCTTTCCAGCGGGAAACGGAAAGGCCGTTCCAGCGGGAATAACCGGCACCGGTCGCCGTCAGCATCAGCGAATAATGACCGTTCGACAGGAACACGAGCTCGCGGTCGCGCGATGCCGGATCGCTGATTTTCCTGAGCTCCGGCCGCAGGAGATCGTCCTGGATGCTGGCCGGCGTGTCGGATTCATGCTTGCCGCTCATGACGGGAATGTCGCGCGGCGCCTTTTCCTGCAGCAGCAGCTCCGCTGCCTCGATGACGGGATCGGAGTGGAAGAGCTCGCGCAGATGACCGTTGAAGGCGACGTTGGCCACCGCCGCGATCGACATGCCGTGATGGTGGGCATAATAATTGTAGACCACCGCGCATTTCTTGCCTTCCGGCACGCGCGTCGGCGTGAAGTCGACGGCGTCGTGGAAACCGAACTTGCCGAGCGCCCCGACCTTGCGCAGCCTCTGCAGGTTTTCGAGCGCGGCCGGCGGGTCGTACTGGCTGGCAAGCAACGATGCATAAGGCGCGATGACGGCATTGTGGCCGAGGCCGCGCTTCAGGCCGAGCGTCGGCACGCCGAAATTCGTGTACTGATAATTGAGGTTGTGGTCGCGGGCATTGAAGGCTGCCTCCGAAATGCCCCAGGGAATGCCGAGCTTGCGGGCGTAGTTCATCTGTTCGACGACGACCAGATTGTTGGTCTGGTTGAGAATACCCCCGCCGCGCTCCTGCATGACGAGCGGCGGCATCAGATATTCGAACATCGAGCCGGACCAGGAGACCAGCGCACCGCGCGACCCCACAGGTACGACCTGGCGGCCGAGGCGATACCAGTGTTCCGTCGGCAGATCACCCTTGGCGATGCCGAAGAGGCTGGTCAGGCGGCATTCCGAGGCGAGAAGGTCGTAGCAGGCCTGGTCGAGTTCGCCGCTTTCGACGCGGTAGCCGATCGACAGCAGGCGCCGCTCCGGCCGGAACAGGAAGCCGAAATCCATCGAGAAGGCAAGATCGCGGGCCTTGTCGCGCAGCGCCACCAGGCGCGGCCTCAGCGCATCGACTTTGGAAAGATCGAAGGTGCTGTCGGAAATATGCGCCTCGCAGACCTTCACCAGCGATGCCGCCCACAGGGTGACCTCTTCGCTCTGCTTCGACTTGACCTCATGGTCGAGATTGGCGGCGAGTTTCTCGATGTCGCGCGCGAGAACGGCGAGGTTGATGATGCGGATCGAGGCGAATTCGTGCTCGCGCTTGACGGCGGCAAGCGCGTTCTGGAAGCCGACGATGCGCTCCTCCAGGCGCCGGCGCAGCGGGCGCACGGTCTTGCGGTCATCGGGCAGGTCCGCCAGCACTTCGCCGAGAATGCCGGCCGTGTCGCCGACGCCGTCGAGATTGCCCTGCATATGGGCGGACGGCGCCTCCGCCCAGTTGCGACAGGCCGACGAAATCGCGATCAGATGACCGGCGAGATTGCCGCTGTCGACGGCCGAGACATAACGGGGCCCAAGCGTCTGCAGCGTATCGGTGTGGTACCAATTGAACAAATGGCCGCGGAATTTCTCCATTTTGTCGATCGTCGCGATCGTCTGCTCCAGCCGCTCGAGCGTCTCCTCGAAGGAGAACCAGCCGAAATGCCGGCCGGAAACGACGGAAAGCAGATAGACGCCGATATTGGTCGGCGAGGTGCGCGCCGCAACGATCACATGCGGCGTTTCCTGGATATTGTCCGGCGGCAGATAATTCTGCTCGGCCGTCGTGAAGGTTTCGAAATAGCGCCAGGTGCGCCGGGCGATCTTGCGCAGTTCGCTCGACACCGAATCGGCAACTTCGAGCCGATCCTCGGTCTCTGCCGACTGGCTGACATACCAGGCCACCACCGGCGAAAACATCCACAGCAGCGCGAAGGGAATGCCGACGAGGAAGGCGCTGTTGCCGGGAAGGGCTGCAAAACCGAGCGCCAGCAGCGCCAACGCCGGCGCATGCCACATCGCCTTGTAGTAGGAAATCAACGTGCCCTGGCCGCCGGCCTGAACGCTGGCGGCGGTCCGCCACTGCAGCATCAGCTTGCGGCTGACGAAGAGGCGATAGAGTGAACGGCCGATTGCATCCGCCATCATGCAAGCCGAATCGGCGATGAAGACGATACGCAACGCAACCTGCGCATTGGCGGCCGTGATATCGGACCAGACCGTATAGAGATGGGCGCGGGCGATGATATCGCTGGTGCGCGGGATGATGCCGTTGATGAGCGACAGCGTCGGCGCAACGAAGAGGCAGAAGATCAGCAGAATCTGCCAGATGAGCGCGCCGAGCGGACCCATGAAATACCAGCCGAGCACGGAGGCGAAGAACCAGGCGATCGGCGTCAGCGAACGGCGCAGATTGTCGAACATCTTCCAGCGGCCGAGTGCCGTGACGCCGTATTTCGGATTGAACATGTAGGGGAGAAGCTGCCAGTCGCCGCGCGCCCAGCGATGCTGGCGCGAGGTTTCTACCTCGTAGCGGATCGGGAAATCCTCGACCAGTTCGAGATCGGTGACGAGCGCGCAACGCGCCATTGAGCCTTCGAGAAGATCGTGGCTGAGCACGGAGTTCTCGTCGATCCGTCCCTTCAGCGACGCTTCGAAGGCATCGACATGATAAAGGCCCTTGCCGGTGAATGTGCCTTCGCCGGCGAGATCCTGATAGACGTCGGAAACGGTGAAGACATAAGGATCGAGGCCGCGGTTGATCGAAAAGACGCGCTGGAAGACCGACGCGTCCTTGCCCGTCGTCAGCGACGGCGTGACCCGCGGCTGCAGTACGCCATAGCCGCTTTCGACGCGGCCGGTTTTCGGGTTGATGACCGGGCGGTTGATCGGATGATAGAGCTTGCCGACGAGCTTGGTGACGGCATCGCGCATCAGGCGCGTATCGGCATCGAGCGTCATGACATATTGCACCTTGGCCGGCACGGTATTGGCGCCCGGCAGATAGGTCGTGTCGCGGTCGCCGCGCAGAAGCATGTTCAGCTCGTGCAGCTTGCCGCGCTTGCGCTCCCAACCCATCCAGACGCCTTCCGAGGGATTATAGAGGCGACGGCGATGCAACAGATAGAAACGCGTCTTGCCATCATAGGCATAGCGGGCGGAGAGATTGGCGATCTCGCGCCTGGCATAATCGAGAACCTCGAGATCGGCGGGCGTTTCCTCGGCCTCACTATCCGGCCAATCGCTGAGCATTGCGAAATAGATCTCGCCACGCGGATTGGCGAGATAATGAACCTCGAGATTACGCACGTGGTCGTCGACGCTGTCGCGGTTCGAAATCAGGCAGGGCACGACGAGCAGCGTGCGCGCATCCTCCGGAATGCCTTCCTTGAACTCGTAGCCGACGAGGCGCGCCGGCGTCACGAAGAAGGACAGCACGGTGTTGAAGAGACCTGTCGCCCCCTCCGATGCCGGCACTGAGAACATGATCAGCAGCAGGGCGATTTCGAAAGCACCCATGCCGGCATTCGCCATGAATTTGCCGACAATCGCCATGGCGATGACCGTCAGCAGCATGACGGGCACGGCAATCGCCAGCCAGTTGAACCGGCGCACCGCACGCACGAAATATTGGATGGCCGTCGGGCGATAGTTCGCCCGCGCCTCGAGTTTCGGCCGCTGCGCGCCCGACAGGAAGCCACCGACATTCGGTTCATGCGGCTGCGGCTCGCCGGAGGCCTTGGCGGCATCGGTCATGTCGAGCGCCAGCTGGGCGATTTCCATTTCCGACAGCGGCGAGCGCTTGGCCAGCTTCTCGATCTGTTTGCGGTATTTGTTGCGCGAGCCGGAATCGAGGATGCCGTAATCCGAATGCTCCCAGAGGAGCTTGTCGACATGGCTGACCTGCTCGACCCAGACCGACCACTCGGCATCATCGATCTCGCGAAGGCTGCGGATGATGTTGCCCATCGTCACGTTGCCGGAAGAGAGTCGGCTGTGTTCGGCCGTCGTCGCCTCTTCGGTGTTGCGGCCGAGCTCTTCCAGCCGCTCGTCGAGCCAGGTGATCGCCAGGCTCGATGTCTGCGAACCGTCGCGCAAGCGATAGAGGAACTGCGTCGAGAAGGTATTGTCCTCGGCAAGCGGTTCCAGCGTCTTCAGATAGGCGGCCGCCGCGGCTGGGTCGGTCAGGCGCACCAATTCGTCGGCCGCCTCGTTGGCGCGGCGGCGCAGGCGGCGGCTGGCTTCGACGCGGCTCGAAATACGGCGAAGGTTTTCCACGAGCACGTAGCGCACGAGGGAGGGCAACGCCCAGAGTTCACCGATCCTGAGCGTCTCGCTGGCCTGGAAGCCGTCGACCAGTGCCGTCAGACTTTCTTGCGAGATCGTGCTGTGGGTATGGGCGACGTAGAGCCAGGCAAGCACAAGGGTGCGCGGTACTTCGACGCCGCCGACGACCATGGTCGGCAATTCGCGATAGAAGCGGCGGGGGAAGTCGCGCCGCACCTCCTGGATCGCCTCTTCGACGATATAGTGATTATCCAGCAGCCATTCTGCCGCCGGCGTGATGGTATCGCCGGCCTCGACATCGGTCGCCGTGGTCCTGTAGACGCGCAGGATTTCCTTCTGGTTTTCCTTATGACGCGCAAAGAAATCGAAGGGGGCGAAAGCCGGCAGCTTGTCGACGCCGTTGCGGGCGACCGCATCGCCCATCGCCTTGATGTCCTCGATGGAAAGATAGGTCGAGCGGATCGAATCGTTATGATCGATCTGCTTCGTCTCGGGTTCGCGCGAAAGGCTCGGAGAAAGATTTGAAATAGACATGGGTTCGGTTCTGGATCCAAACGAAGTTATGGCTGTTTTGCTCGGCCTTTTGCACTGCTTATCATGACTGTTACATGAACGGAGCCCTATTCTTCAAAGATCGATGAAGCCGGGGTGAACGACACTTGGCAAGCGATGCAAACGGGTTAAGCCCTGGTCAGGACACGGCCCGACGGGTGATCGAGACCATCGATAACCTCTCCGCGAAAGCCATGTCGAAAATTTGGACATCCTTGGGAAAATTCAAGTCGGGAGGCATTCCCCGCCGCCCAGCGAGCTTGTCTGGGTGCCGGCACCTGGTTCCGGCAATGCAAGAGCTGTTCGATTCCAGAAAAACGAAAGACGCATGGATTGCCTCACCATGCTGGCGGCAGTCTGGGCGGCCGGCCCACGCCGTTTGCGCTCGAGATCAAGGCCTTCGTGGGACGCTTCAGATGGCGTAAAAAATAGAGAAGAACGATGATGGGGGGATCGGAATGCCGATCAACCATAACAAAATGCCTCTGGTGACCACTCTCCTTTTGACATTTGAGTGCCAGGAGAATGCCGAGACAAATTGAATGGTCCGGAATTCAATAGAGGCGGAAACCTCCGCAGCGCCGGCATCTGCCGACGCTTCATCCGCCGGATTACCCGACGACGCCGCAAACCATAGCGACCACGAACAGGAACGCCGCGGTGAAGATCGCGCCATGGAGCACCGTCTGAAGCCTGTGGCGCTTGGTGAGCGGCTTCTTGGTCGGTACGGAACCATACTGGTTCACGTGAGCATGCGAAATACCCAGATCTGCCATATGTCGCCTCCGTTGTTCTCGTGCGGCCGGTTGTGCGGCTCGCGTTTATATTCGTATTTTCTCTATCAAGTAGGTAGAGATAAATTTCCGTCCAGAGCGAGCGGAAGAGAAAATTCAACCAGCCCTTTTAGCAGAGCGTGCGCCATGCCCAGATCAACGAGCGCTCGACGGCGTTCTCGTTCTGCGACGGGTTGGAGGAACTGTCGATCAGCCGACGGTCCTTTTCCGAGGGAATGGATGCCGAAATCTGTTCCTGGCGATCGGCTCTCACAGGAGGATCGAGGTAACCCATGGTCATCCCACCGAGAAAGAACATGCCTCAACCTCCATCGATCACGAAAGCTAACAAACGTTAACGGGATCATGACAGAAGCAAGGCAGCTGTCAATAGTCTAGCTGAATGGTCGTCTTTTAGGGAAGCATTATCCTTAACACCGCCGCCGGTCTTTTCTTTTCAACGGCTTCAAAAGATTGACTTTCAGGCTTTGACGAAACCCTTGCTCGCGATCATCAAATTTCTCGTATAGTCCTCGTGAACCGCGCCTTGCGCCAGTTCCTGCGAGCTCAGCCGCTCGACGACGGCGCCGTTGCGCATTACCGCGAGCCGTTCGCACATATGGGTGACGACACCGAGATCATGGCTCACCATCACGAAGGTGAGCTTGCGGTCGCGTCGGATCTCTTCCAGCAGGTTCAGCACCTCGGCCTGCACCGAGGCGTCGAGCGCCGATGTCGGCTCGTCGAGCAGCAGGATCGACGGTTCGACGATCAGCGCCCGGGCGATCGCCACGCGCTGGCGCTGGCCGCCGGAGAGCTGGTGCGGGTAGCGGAAGCGGAAACCATTGCCGAGGCCGACCTCGTCAAGCGCTCGGGCAATGCGCTTCTCGCCGTCGGCGATGCCGTGGATGGCAAGCGGTTCGAGCAGAAGCCGGTCGATCGTCTGGCGCGGATGCAGCGAACCATAAGGATCCTGGAAGACCATTTGTACGCGCCGGTAGAAGACTTTGCTGCGTTTCGAACCTTTCAGCGGCTCGCCATCGATGTTGATCGCGCCGCTGCTCACCGGCGCAAGTCCGGCAACGGCCCGCAACAAGGTCGATTTTCCCGAGCCGGATTCGCCGACAAGACCAAAGGATTCGCCGCGTTCGACGGCGATGCTGACATCCTTCAATGCATGAAAATGGTCGTAAACGACGCTCAGATCGTCGATCTCGAGAGCTGCGCTCATGCCGCCCACTCCGGCTTGCGGTCGAGCACCGGCAGCGGGTGGCGGTTCGCGCCGATCTCGGGCATGCAGTTCAGCAGCCCCTGCGTATAGGGATGCCGCGCATGTTTGAGATCGGCGGCCGCCAGCTCCTCGACGATCTTGCCGGCATACATGACGATGACACGGTCGCAGAAGGAGGAAACCAGCCTCAGATCGTGGGAGACGAAGATCAGCCCCATGCCGCGCTCGGACACCAGCTTGTCCATGATCCTCAGCACGTCGAGCTGCACCGTCACGTCGAGCGCCGAGGTCGGCTCGTCGGCAATCAGCAGCTCAGGCCCGGCAATCAGCATCATGGCGATCATCGCACGCTGCCCCATGCCGCCCGAAACCTCGTGCGGATGCAGGTCGAAGACACGTTTCGGGTCACGGATCTGCACCGCTTCCAGCATGGCGAGCGCGCGCTCGCGCGCTTCCGCCTTGCCGACCTTCTCATGCGTGCGCAGCGTTTCGCAGATCTGCCGTCCGATCGACATGACGGGATCGAGCGAATATTTCGGATCCTGCAGGATCATGGCGATGCGCTTGCCGCGCAGCCTGCGCCTTTCGCCGGCAGACGCATTGATCAGATCGATGCCGTTGAAATCAAGCCTGTCGGCCGTGACGATGCCGTGTTTCGGCGTCAGGCCCATGATTGCCCGGCCGGTCTGCGACTTGCCGGAACCGGATTCACCGACGATGCCGAGTCGTTCCTTGCCGAGTGTGAAGGAGACGCCGCGCACGGCCTCGATCACGCCGGTGCGCGTGGGGTAGCTGACCTTGAGCTTGTCCACCGTCAGAAGTGTTGTCATTGGCCGCTCTCCTTGGGATCGAGCGCGTCGCGCAGGCCGTCGCCGAGGAGATTGAAGCCGAGGCTGACGATGAGGATGGCGATGCCGGGCATCGCCGCGACCCACCATTGATCGAGGATGAAACGCCGTCCCGAGGCAATCATCGCACCCCATTCCGGCAGCGGCGGCTGCGCCCCCAGACCGAGGAAACCGAGACCGGCCGCCGTCAGGATGATGCCCGCCATGTCGAGCGTCACACGCACGATCAGCGAGGAAATACAGAGCGGCATCACATGGCGCACGACAATGCGAAGCGGCGAGGCTCCCATCAGCTTCACCGCCGAAATATAGTCGGAACGCCGGACCGTCAGCGTCTCGGCGCGCGCGATACGGGCATAGGGCGGCCAGGAGGTGATCGCAATCGCGATGATCGCATTCTGGATGCCGGGCCCGAGCGCCGCGACGAAGGCGAGCGCCAGCACCAGCTTCGGAAAGGCGAGGAAGATATCGGTAATCCGCATCAGCGTCGCATCCACCCAGCCTCCGGCATAACCGGAGACGGTGCCGACGATCAGCCCGATCGGCGCCGAGATAACGGCGACGAGCGCGACGACGAGCAGCGTCAATCGCGATCCGTAGATCAGCCGCGAATAGATATCGCGGCCCTGGTCATCCGAACCGAGCCAGAATTCCCCGGTGCCGGGCGGCAGCAGGCGGGCATTGCGCAGATCGCCGACCACCGGATTATGCGTGGCGAGCGCATCGGCAAAGGCGGCGATGAAAAGCAGGGCCACGATGATCAGCAGGCCGACAACGGCGAGCCTATTGGCCGTGAACTGCCGCCATGTGACATAGGCACGGCCGAGGCGGGCCTGCAGGCGCGATTGCGGCCGGTCGGAAAGCAGCCATTCGCGGCGGCTCATCGCAGGAGATGGGCTGGCATTGGCCGTCATCGGTTTCGCGTCCTCGGGTCGAGCGTCCGGTAGAGAAGATCGGACAGAAGGTTGATACCGATGAAGATCGTACCGATGACGATCGTGCCGCCAAGAACGGCGTTCATGTCGGCGTTCTGCAGCGAATTGGTGATGTAGAGCCCGATGCCCGGCCAGGAAAAGACGGTCTCCGTCAGCACCGATCCTTCGAGCAGGCCGGCATAGGAAAGCGCAATTACGGTAACGAGCGGCACGGCGGCATTGCGCAGCGCATGGCCCCAGATCACCCGTGTTTCCGAAAGCCCCTTGGCGCGCACGGCGACGATATATTCCTGGGAAAGCTCGTTCAGCATGAAGCTGCGCGTCATCCGGCTGATATAGGCAAGCGAGAAGTAGCCGAGCAGGGAGGCGGGCAGGATGATGTGACGGAAGACATCGTAAAAGACATCCCATTGCCCCTGCCAGGCGCTGTCTAGCAGGTAGAGGCCGGTGATCGGCGTGAACGTATATTCGAAGACGATGTCTATGCGGCCGGGAAAGGCCACCCAGCGCAGTTGCGCATAAAAGATGACGAGCGAAATCAGCGCCAGCCAGAAGATCGGCACCGAATAGCCGATGAGGCCGACGACGCGCACGACCTGGTCGGCGATGCTGCCGCGACGCACGGCCGCGAGAACCCCGAGCGGCACGCCGACGAAAGCGCCGATGAGCGTTCCGAGCGTCGCGAGTTCGATTGTCGCCGGCAGGACACGGCGGATATCGACCATGACGGGATTGGTGGTTAGGACCGAATTACCGAATTCGCCTGAAAGAACGCCTTTGATATAGATGAAGAACTGCTGATAGAGCGGTAGATTGAAGCCCATTTCCTGTCGCACGCGTTCGACAACATGGGTGGGCGCGCGGTCGCCGAGGATGGCGAGCACGGGATCGATCGGCACGACGCGGCCGATGAAGAAGGTGACGGCCAGCAGGCCGAGATAGGTGGTGGCGGCGGCGAAGAGGAACCGCCCGGCCGCCTTGGCGAAGGCGCTGGCACGGCCCTTTCGGGGTCGCGCCGCCTGGGTTGCTTCGATGATGCTCAAGCGACTAGCCCTGCCGGATCATTCCTTGGCGATCGGACCGACGAAATTGGTGTCAAAGCTCGGACCCAGCTTGAAGTCCTTCAGATTCTTGCGATATCCGGCCACTTCCGTCTGCTGAAAGATGATGACGAAGGGGCTGTTGGCGAGAAACTTCTTCTGGATGTCCTCGTACATGGCAGCGCGCTTCGCAGCGTCGCGTTCAAGCAGCGCAGCTTTGGTTTGTTTGTCGAGCTCAGGTGCTTCCCAGGTATTGCGCCATGCCAGCGTCTTCACTGTGCCGGCATCCGAATTGTCAGGATTGCTTGTAAAGGTATCGGCATTCGAATTCGGGTCGAAATAGTCCGAGCCCCAATTGCCGATATAGATATCGTGAGTACGGGCACGATATTTGGTCAGCGTCTGTTTGCCATCTCCAGGGATAATCTCCAGCTTGATACCGGCCTGCGCCAGCGTCTGCTGCATGGATTCGGCGATACCGGTCACCGGCTGCGTGTTGCGCACGTCCATCGTCACCGAGAAGCCGTCCGGGACCCCGGCCTTGGCCAGTAGCTCCTTGGCCTTGGCGACATCGAGTTTGTAGGGGTTTTCATCAAGCGCGCCGAGTTGGCCCGTGGGCAAGAAGGTCTGGTGGATCTCGCCGATGCCTTTGATCAGGGTCTCACCGATCGCATCATAGTCGACTAGATATTTGAAAGCCTCCTGGACTTCCGGCTTCTTCAGGTTCTCGTTCTTATTGTTCAGACTGACGTAGTAAATCGTGCCCTTCGGCGCGCTTGTGGTCGTCAGATCCGCGTTCTTGGAAGCGGCGTCGATGTCACCCGGCTCGAGATTGCGGGCGATGTCAATGTCCCCGGCTTCGAGCGCCAGCCGCTGAGCTGAGCTCTCCTTCATGTAGCGATAGATGACGCGATTGAGCTTCGGCTTGTCACCGTAATAATTGTCGTTGCGCTCCAGCACGACGACTTCGTTTGCCCGCCATTCGCGCAGTTTGAACGCGCCGGAGCCGGCATAGCCGGTCTTCAGCCATTCGTTACCGAAATCATTATCGTATTTGTGGTCCGCATCCGTCGTCACCGCCTTCACATGATCCAGCACCAGCTTCTTGTCGACGACGGAAGCGACCGTTGCTGTCAGGCAGTTCAGCACGAAGCTCGGCGCATAGGCCTTGTCGACCGTGAAGACGAATGTATTGGCGTCAGCCGCTTTCGCCTTTTCGGCAATATTGTCGCCGGTCAGGCCAAACTGGGTAAGGATAAAGGCCGGGCTCTTGTCGAGCTTGACGGCGCGCTCAAAGGACCAGGCGACGTCTTCGGCGGTGATTGGATTACCCGAGGCGAATTTGAGGCCTGGTTTCAGCTTGAAAGTATAGGTGAGGCCGTCATCTGAGACGTTCCAGCTCTCCGCCAGATCACCCTTAACCTTGGATGTGTCGTTGAGGTCGAGGCGAACGAGAAGGCTATAGCTGTTGCTGGTGATCTCCGCCGTGGAAAGTTCGAAAGCCTCGCCCGGATCCATCGTGATGATGTCGTCGATGGCAAGGCCCTCGACCAGCGTATCCTTGGGCGTCTCGGCAAAGGCCGAGGGTGCGGTCGCCATCAGGAGCGAAAGAGCGGCTCCTGCCGAGAGCATGCGGACATTGCGGCTGAGCTTGGTGATCATCATGGTCTGTTCCCCTGTATTGTTTGATTACAAAGCGTTTTATAGGCTTAGGCGCCGTCCTCCCGCCACGCCTGGGCCAGAATGCGAAGCCAGTTGTCACGGGCAAGTTTTGCCAGGTCGGCGTCAGCATAACCAACCTCCCTGAGAGCGGCAATCAGCTTCTGATTGCCGGCGGCATCACCGATTTCCTCAGGAATGGTGGCCCCGTCAAAGTCCGATCCGAGCGCCACGCAGTCGATGCCGATGCGGTTCACGAGATAGTCGATGTGGCGGATCATGTCGGCAAGCGGCGTGTCGCTATCCGAGCGGCCGTCGGCACGCAGCATGGCGGTGGCATAATTGATGCCGACGAGCCCGCGGCTTTCGCGGATCGCATCAAGCTGCCTGTCTGTCAGGTTGCGCGCGACCGGCGTCAGCGCGTGGGCATTGGAATGGCTGGCGACCAGCGGCTGGTCCGTCGTCTTCGCCACGTCCCAGAAACCCTTCTCGGTGATATGGGCGAGGTCGATCAGAACGCCGAGACGATTGCATTCCCTGACCAGCGCGAAGCCGGCATCGGTGAGGCCGGGCGCCGTATCCGGTGACATCGGGAAGGCGAAGGGCACGCCGTGACCGAAGACATTGTGCCGGCTCCAGACCGGCCCGAGCGACCGCAGCCCTGCCGCATAGAACACCTCGAGCGCCGAAAGATCGGCGCCGATCGCCTCGCAGCCTTCCATATGCATGACGGCGGCGAAAATGTTATCCGCCATGGCGCCGCGGATATCATTCACCGTCCGGCAAAGCCGCCAGGCGCCAGCGCGGTCGAGCCGCAGCGCGATCGCCGCCATTTCATTGGCGATGGCAAGGGAAGGCAGCGGATCAAGAGGGGCCGCCATCGGCGTGATATAGCGACCGCTGGCATCCGGATCGGCGAAGACGAGATCGCCTGAGGGAATGTAGATGGCGCAAAGACCGCCCGAAAGACCGCCCTCTCTGGCACGACGCGCATCGATATGGCCGACCGTCGTGCCGTCTGCGAATTCCGCGATCGGGTCACTGCCGTCTTTTGAATGTGTCCAGAGTCGAAGGAGAACGTCGTTGTGACCGTCAAATACGAATTGCATCTGTCTTCCTGCGCTGCCCCACTGCCTAATTCCTTAAATCGGAATCGATTGGAGGGCGAATGAAGCGGCAGAATAGAAAAGCTGACGGAATTCGCCACTTCTTTTTTAGAAATTCGTCAACACTGGAAACGAAACGGGGGCCGAAGCCCCCGCAAGAAAACCATCGCATGCCAGAGATCAGTGCTTGCGGCGTTTCTTCTGTCTGTAGACGTCGATGACAACAGCCGCGATGATAATGAGACCCTTGACGATCTCCTGGTAATAGGCGTCGATCCTGAGGAACGTGAAGCCGGAGGTCATGACGCCGAGAATGATGGTGCCGATGACGGTGCCGGTGATGCGCCCGACGCCGCCGGTGAGCGAGGTGCCGCCGATGACTGTCGCGGCGATCGCATCGAGTTCATATCCGACACCCATGCTGGCCTGTGCGGTTTCCGCACGCGCCGCCGTGACGATACCGGCAAGGCCGGCAAGCAATCCGGCAATGACATAGACCTTGACGAGATGCGCCTCGATGTTGATGCCGGAAACACGCGCAGCCTGCGGGTTCGCGCCGATGGCATAGGTGAATTTTCCATAACGCGTATAGCGCAGCGCAATATGAAAGATCAGCGCGACGACCAGGAAGACGACAACCGGCCAGGCTTTCGTTCCGATGAAATGAAACTGTTCGGTGATCCCGGAAACGGGCTGTCCTTTGGTATACCACTTCGCCACGCCTCTGGCCGACACGAACATGCCAAGCGTGGCAATGAACGGCGGGATCTTCGTGTAGGCGATGAGTGCGCCGTTCGCGAGGCCGGCGGCCGCCCCGATCAGCAGACCGACGATGATCGGCACGAAGGCCGGCAGGTCGGTCAGCGACGGAAAGACGGCTCGTCCCCAGGTCGAGGACTGAGCAAAGCTTGTTGCGATCATCGCCGTCATGCCGACGACCGAACCCGACGAAAGATCGATGCCGCCGGTGATGATGACCTGCGTGACGCCGACGGCGATGATGCCGATGACGGAGACCTGCAGGATCATGATCGTCAGACGCTGCGAATTCATCAGGAAGCTTTGGCCGATGAACATCCAGCCGAGCACTTCGTAGATGAGTGCGATGCCGACGAGCACGAGGAAAATGCTGAGCTCCGTCGGTATGCGCCGCCGCCTTTGCCGGGTTGCGAGCGGAGCCGCGCCCTCTGCTGCCTTGGTAGTCATGTCAAACCTCCCTTTGGGGCAATCGCCGGCAGCGCATCACTGCGCAGCCAGTTCCATCACCTTGATCTGCGTTGCTTCGTCGCGATTGAGGAAACCGGTCACGCGTCCCTCGTGCATGACCATGATGCGGTCGCTCATCCCGAGAACTTCGGGCATCTCGGACGAGATCATCACCACCGCCACGCCATTTCGCGCCATCTCCGTGACCAGCCGGTGGATTTCCGCCTTGGCGCCGACATCGATGCCGCGCGTCGGCTCGTCGAGAATGAGGATGCGCGGATCGGTGAGCAGCCAGCGCCCGATCAGCACCTTCTGCTGATTGCCGCCCGAAAGATTTTCTACCCGCTCGTAAAGATTGGGCGTTTTCACGCGCAGCTTTTTTGCCATGTCTTCGCAGGTTGCCTCGACTGCGCCCTGCTGCACGAAGCCGCCCTTGACGTATTTGTCCTGCAGAACGGCGATCTGCATGTTCTCGAGAATATCGAGGATCAGCAGGCAGCCGGTATCTTTCCGGTCCTCGGTCAGAAATGCCATCCGATTGCGGATGGCCTCGGTCGGCGAAGAAATGGCCGTCGGCTTGCCGTAGAGCTCGATCGAGCCGGAGCTTGCCGGCGTCACCCCGAACAGCGTTTCGGCGACATTCGACCGGCCGGAGCCGACGAGGCCGGCGACGCCGAGGATTTCGCCGGCTCTCACGTCGAAGGAGACGTTGGTGAAGACGCCCTTGAGACAAAGATCCTTGACGGAGAGCACGACCTCGCCGATCGGCACCTCTTCCTTGGGAAACATCTGGGTGATCTCGCGCCCGACCATCATCCGGATGATGTCGTCGCGGGTGACGTCGGTCGAGGCATGCGTGCCGATATATCGGCCGTCGCGGAAGACGGAGAACTCGTCGGCGATCTCGAAAAGCTCGTTCATCTTGTGGGTGATGTAGACGATGCCGATGCCCTGGGCCCTGAGATCGCGGATAATACGGAAAAGATGCTCGACCTCGCGCTCCGTCAGCGCCGAAGTCGGCTCGTCCATGATCAGCACGTCGGAATTGTAGGAAACCGCTTTGGCGATCTCGACCATCTGCCGGTTGGCGACCGACAGGAACCGGACCTCGATATCGGGATCGATTGATATATTGAGCCGAGTAAACAATTCCTCGGTCATGCGGTGCATCACGCCGTGATCGATGAAGCCGAAGCGGTTCTTCGGTTCGCGCCGAATCCAGATATTTTCGGCGACCGTCATGAACGGCATCAGGTTGAGTTCCTGATGGATCATGGCAATCCCGTTTTCCAGTGCGTCGAGCGGAGATTTCAGCTGGATCTCGATCCCTTTCAGCCGAATATCGCCCTTGTCGGGCGTATAGATGCCGGCGAGGATCTTCATCAACGTCGATTTGCCGGCGCCGTTTTCGCCCATCAACGCATGCACGGAGGCGCGCTTCAGCCGGAACTGCACGTCGTCAAGTGCGACGACGCCAGGAAATTCCTTGCGGACACCCTCGGCGCTCAAGAGATATTCCGCATTCGGGACGGCGCCGCTTGCACGAACGGCGGCCATGGTTGTCGGGCTGACGGCCATATCATCTCCTCCAGATACGGGTAGGCGAAAAGGATGCGGGCAAAGCCCGCATCCTGCTTGGCATTCGTCTCAGTTCTTGGTGACGAAGTCCTTGACGTTGGCAGGTGTGACGAGCTGGAAGGGAATGTAGACCTTCTTGTCGATCTTTTCGCCCTTGGCGAGCTTGAGCGCTGCATCGAGAGAGCCCTTGCCTTGGCCGGCGGCATCCTGGAACACCGTGACGTCGAGATCACCGGCCTGCATGGCGGCAAGCGCGTCCTGCGTGGCGTCGACACCGCCGACGACAACCTTGCTCATATCCTTGCCGGCTGCCTTCAGCGCCTGGAGGGCGCCGATGGCCATTTCGTCGTTGTTGGAGATCACGGCGTCGAATTCGATACCGCTGGAGAGCCAGTTGGTCATCAGGTCGGCGCCCTGGGTGCGGTCCCAGTTGGCCGTCTGCTCCTCGACGATCTCCAGGCCCTTGCATTCATCCGACTTGATGACGTCGTGAACGTCCTGGGTCCGCATGCGTGCAGCCTGGTTGGAAAGCTCGCCCATGATGACGACGGCCTTGCCCTTGCCGCCGAGAATGCGGCAGATTTCCTTGGTTTCCAGCGTGCCGGATTCCTGCTCGTTGGATGCAACGAAAGCCTGCTTCTCCGGCAGCGTGTCGACGTTGACCGGCTGGCGGTTGACGTAAACCAGCGGAATGCCGGCATCGGCCGCGAGCTTCGACATTGCCGTGGTCGCATCGGTATCGACAGGGTTGACGATGATTGCATCGACCTTGGAGGCGATGAAATTCTGGATCTGGCTCTGCTGCTTGGAAACGTCGTTCTGTGCGTCTTCGACCTGCAGCGTCACGCCGCTCAGTGTCTTTGCATAATCGGTCATGCCATTGCGCAGCACGGTCAGGAAATTGTCGTCGAATTTTGCCATCGAGACGCCGACCGTTTCTGCGTGAGCGGCCGTCGACATGACGAGCGCCATCGCAGTGCCCAGGATAAACTTTTTCATTTTCACTTCCTCCACAAAGCGGTGCCCGGCTGCACCCTCCTCACGCCGGAGCTCCAGGCATTTGCTCTGAAGCCGCAATTCCCCTGCGCCACCTCTCCCGCGGCGCTCCGCAAAACGGAACAAACAAACCGTCAAATCCGTTCTGCGGAATATTCATTCCATTTTCTGAGAACGGCGTCAAGTATCTTTAACGGCGACGAGATACGGACAGAGGCGCAATGCCATGCGGGCTTCACGACTGACACCGCATTCCTGTGTTGTCAAAGACCAGGCGAGCATCCATCTATGGGATGGGTCGAAGACAGGCTCACGGCCGCAAGCGCTTCGACCGCTCACCGCGGCCTGATCATTTTAAGATTTTGGAGACAGGACAAATGTCCATTTCGATGTATCGCCTTACCGTTCCGATGTTCCAGCGCGGCCTCGCCAGCCTGAAAACCTACCTCGACAAGGCCGAAGCCTATGCGAAGGAAAAGAATATCGATCCGGCTATATTGATCGCCGCTCGCCTCGCGCCCGACATGCTGCCGCTCTCCGGCCAGTATCAGCGCGCCAGCGACACCGCCAAATTTGCGCTCGCCCGCCTGACGGCGACCGATGCCCCGAAGTTCGAGGACAACGAAACGACATTCGACGACCTGCGTGAGCGTCTGGCAAAGACCGACGCCTATCTCGCCGGTTTCTCGGTGGAAGCATTGGAAGGCACAGAAACCCGCCAGATTACCCTGCCGGGAAAGAGTGGGATTGTGCTGCCGGGTGACGAATACATCGCCACCTTCGCCCTGCCGAACACCTATTTCCACGTCGCGACGGCCCACGCCATCCTGCGCAACCAGGGTGCGCCGATCGGCAAGCGCGATTATCTCGGCTAAGTGATATCAGGGCCGGTGCGTCACCGGCCCTCTTTCCGTCAGCTCGGTATAGGCGAGCGTCTGATCGAGATGGCGTGCTCGGAGCGACAGCAGCTTCTCGGCATAATCGAGCCGTATCGCCGCATAAGCCGGATCCGCCGCGACATTGTTGAGTTCCATCGGATCGTCGGCAAGATTGAAGAGCAGCGGCGGCAATGCGGTAAAATGCACATATTTGAACCGCGCGTCGCGAATCACCGCGAGATTGCATTCGTTGGACCGCAGCCGAAAATGCTGCTCGGCCTCGCCATGCGCAATGTCGCGGAAATCGAATTCCCAAAATGCCGCATCCCGCCAGCCGTCTCCGCTCCCACCCCTGACAAACGGCATGAGCGATCGGCCATCGAGCCCGTTCTTCGCGTCGATGCCGAGCCTTTGGCAAAGGGTCGGAAAGATATCCGCAGCGCTGGTGAATTTCTCGATGACCCCGCCCGCAGCACTGCTTGCGGGATCGCGAATGACAAGCGGAATATGGTAGCTGCCGTCGAAGAAGCCGCCCTTGCCGAGCATCCAGTGATCGCCCGCCATCTCGGCGTGATCGGAGGTGAAGACAACAAGCGTATCGTCCCAGGCGCCCGCATCCTTGAGGGCCTGCCAGATGCGGCCGAGCTGTGCATCGACCTCCGATATCATGCCGTAATAGATCGCCCGGATCGCGGCAAAATCCTCGGCGTTCCAGCCGCTGAGCGGCCCCGTTGCACCGTGAATGAAGTTGCCCTTGTCGGAGCGTGGCATGGCATAGGCGAGATAGGGATGACTGTTCTGTTCCGCTTCGCGGTTTGCCGCGCGCGCAAAAGCCGGTCCCTCGCCCGGCATGAACATTCGGTTGAACGGCTCCGGCACGGAGAATGGCGGATGCGGACGTAAGAAAGAGACATGCGCAAACCACGGCCTGTCCTGTTCGCCCATCCAGCGGATGAACTCGCCGGCCAGAAAAGCCGTCTGGGTCTCATCGCGCGAATAGGCCGGTGACGCATCGGAAATGTCTCCGGCTCCAGCACCGACCGGAATGTGGATATCGCGGCTCACGGCATCCGCGTGGCCGCGAGACCTGAGCCAGGAGAGCCATTGTCTTTCATGCTCGGGCAGAAGCTGGCGGGCGGTAAAGCCCGGCAGAACGCCTTCATAACTCGTCAGATGCGGATCGGCGGTATCCATCGCGCGCGGATCGGGCGCCGTATCCGTGTAGCCGAACAGCGTCGGGTCGTATCCCGCCCGCCGGGCCGCCAGCGCCAGATTGTCGAAGCGGGCATCGAGCGGCGAACCGTTGCGGCAGACGCGGTGGTTCATCTGATAGAGACCGGTATAGAGCGTGGCCCGCGCCGGTGAGCAGGGTGCTGCCCCCGCATAGTGCCGCCGGAAGAGCGTGCCTTCGCGCGCCAGCGCATCGACACCAGGCGTCCTTACGCAGGCATGACCGACAGCCGAAAGGCAATCGCCGCGCCACTGGTCCGCCGTGATCAGCAGGATGTTCGGCCGGCGCGCTTTCTTAATGCCGGTTGGCTCAATGCTGGTTGGATTTTGCATGCCAGTCCCAGGCGGAGCGGATGATCTCAGACAGATCATACTGCGGCACCCAGCCGAGCACATCACGCGCCTTGTCGTTATTGGCGACGAGCGTATGCGAATCGCCTTCACGCCGGCCGATATATTCGACCGGGAAAGGCCGGTTCGACACGTCCTCGATGGCGCCGAGCAATTCCTTGACTGTCGTGCCGGTGCCGGTGCCGAGGTTGAGCGCGACGGAATCGCCACCCTTCAGCAGATATTCGACGGCGCGCACATGCGCATCGGCGAGATCGAGCACATGGATATAGTCGCGCACGCAGGTGCCGTCGCGGGTCTCGTAATCGCTGCCGAACACCTTGAAACCCTGGCGGCGGCCGAGCGCCGCGTCGATCGCCAGGGGTATCGCATGCGTTTCCGGCTGGTGCCATTCGCCGATACGGCCCTCGAAATCGGCGCCGGCCGCATTGAAATAGCGCAGCACCACCGAGCGCAGGCTTCTGTACTGATCGTAGTCGGCGAGCGCCTGTTCGACGATATATTTCGTCCGCCCGTAGGGATTGATTGGCACCTGCCGATGCGTCTCGTCGAGCGGCACGCTCTGCGGCAGGCCGTAGGTCGCGCAGGTAGAGGAGAAGACGAAGGCGTTGATGCCGGCCGCCTGTGCCGCCGAAAGCAGCGTCAAAGTGCCGATCACATTGTTCTCGTAGAAGGAAACCGGATCCTTGACCGATTCGCCGACCTCGATCAGCGCCGCGAAATGCAGGATCGCCGCCGGCTTGTGTTTGGCCAGCACCTCGTCCAGGCGGGCGCGATCGCGAATATCGCCCTCTTCGGCCGGCCCCCATCTGACGAACTCGCGATGGCCGTTCGAAAAATTATCAAAGACGACAGGCTTATAGCCCTTGTTCGCCAGGTCGAGGCACGTATGCGAGCCGATATAGCCGGCACCGCCGACGACAAGAACCGTTTCACCTGCCATGCACCACCCTTATTATTCAGTGAGAGATGGAAGAAACCTAGACGAGATACACGTCAATAAAAAGAAAGAACTGCAATCGGCGTCAATGGACAATACGTCAAATGCCGAAGTCGCCCCATTCGTGCGGTTTGTGCCGGATCAGCAAATAGTCTTGAATTATTCGCGTGATTTGCACGGTCGCCCGATCTAATGGGCTTCCCACCACCATGTGATGATCAACGGTCTGCAGCCATCAGGCAGGGAGAGCGCGAATGAGGAAGGCATTGATCGTTTGGGGCGGCTGGCAAGGCCATGAGCCGGAGCAATGCGCTCATATCGTCGCCGATCTGCTGCGCGAGGACGATTTTACCGTCGAGGTGACCGGCGATCTCGGCCTGTTCGGATCGCCGACGCTGGCGAAAGCCGATCTGCTGGTGCCGATCATCACCGGCGAAAAGCTTGAGAAGGAGCATGCCGCTGGCCTCGTCGAAGCCGTGCGCGGCGGGCTCGGGCTTGCCGGCCATCACGGCGCGCTCGCCACGTCCTTCAAGGAAAGCGCGCCTTTCCGCTATGTCTCCGGCGTCACCTGGGTCGCCCATCCCGGCAACATCATCGACTTCCGCGTCGCCGTCACCCGCCAGGACGACCCCGTCATGGAGGGCATTCCGGACTTCGACTATCGTTCGGAGCAATATTACCTCCACTATGATCCCACAGTCGAAATCCTTGCGACCACCACCTTCACCGGCGCCTACGATCCGGCAGCCCGCAATGTGGTGATGCCCGTCGTCTTCAAGCGCCATTTCGGCGCCGGCCGCATCTTCTATTCCGCCCTCGGCCATGTCGCAGCCGAATTCGACCATCCCTACATGCCCCTCATCCTGCGGCGGGGCCTGAGTTGGGCCGCACGCCAATAGCGTCGGGACGAGCCGCACGTCGGCGAATGCCGACCGGCGGCGACAGTCAGGCGACGGCGGCGGCTAAATTCAAGATGGAGGGCAGCCGCGCGTGATCGGCCGGCGCGGTCGACCGCTTGCCGATCGTCCGCCCGCGCCATAATTTGCCCGGATGCAGGATCGCTTGTCTTTCTTCCCCGCCACCGCCGACCGCCTGGCCGATATAGAAGCGGTCTTCGACGATTGCGCCGACGGCCGGAATTGTCGCTGCGCCTACTGGTATCGTCCGAATGCCGACTACAAGGCAGGATGGGGCCAAGGAAATCGCAACTGGTTCCGAAGCATGGTCGCCGAGCCGCGCCCGCCCGGCATTCTCGGTTATCACGACAATGAGCCGGCCGGATGGTGCGGCGTCGCGCCGCGCGTCGTGTTCGATCGGCTGCGCCGCTCAAAACCCTTTGCGCCGGTCGATGACAGGCAGGTCTGGTCGATCAATTGCTTCATCGTCCGCAAGCCGTTCCGGCGGCAGGGATTATCGCGATTATTGCTGAAACATGCGGTCGAATTTGCGCGGGCAAACGGCGCCGAATGTCTTGAAGCCTACCCCGTCGACCAGGCTGCCCGTGCTTCGAACGGAGCCGAGCTTTATCCGGGAACGCTCTCGATGTTTCTGGATGCCGGTTTCGTTGAAGTGGCAAGACGCCTGCCCGCAAGGCCGGTGGTCCGCCTGGAATGCGCTTGAATATGTCGGCAGCTCAGGAATTGGCAATACGGTCTACCGAGCCGCTTTGATCTGCCGGTCGTTCTCGACGCCGGGGGCGGCCCTGTCATAGATCCGCATCAGCCGCCCGGCTGCCTTCAGTTTCTCGATGAGATCGTTTCCATCAGGCGAAGCCCTCGTCAGCTCCAGCTGTTCGAACTCCCTCAGCGCCTGTGCCCAATGGCTTTCCCCGCGCCCATCCGGCCTGCCTTCCAATTCCCATAGTGAATAAGCGCGCTGGCTGACCCAGGCGTCTCTATTATGACTCATGACCAACCCCAGCGGAAAATTTGGAAGCAATATTCGACAGGCAACAAGGTGCCAAAACCGGCTTTAGGAGTCGTTACGAGGCAGCGTTAGTTTTTAGCTAATCCGAGGTGCCGAAGGATTATTCAGGGCACACATTCCCGGACCTTGGCCTCGTACCATCTCCAGGATAGGGTCATCCACAGAAACGACAGCGATGACCGATGGCAGCCAAGACCACACTCAATGCGAAGAATCTCGAATCCCTTGGTGCCCAGCGCCTTGCCGAGCTGCTGATCGAGATCAGCACGGGCAGTGCTGCCCACAAGCGACGGCTTCGAATGGAACTTGCCGGCAATCACGGCAGCGCCGAGGTGGCGCGTGAAGTGCGAAAGCGGCTTTCCAGCATTGCCCGCGCCCGCACTGTCATCAACTGGCACAAAGTGAAGGCGCTGAAGAGCGATCTGGAAACCCAGCGCAAGACCATTGCAGAGACCGTTGCCGCCGATGATCCCCAGGAGGCTTTCGAACTGATGTGGCAATTCCTCGCACTGGCGAATCCGATCTTTGAAAGATCCAGCGACAGCAGCAGTTCTCTCATCGAAAGTTTTCATCAGGCTTGCGAGGATGCTGCCGCAATCGCCGCGTCCGCCAAGATCGCCTCCAATGTCCTGGCTGACAAGGTGTTCAAAGCCGTGCAAGACGATGGCTACGGCCAATACGACAAGCTGATTGCGGCGATGGCGCCAGCTCTCGGCAAGGATGGTCTCGATCGCTTGAAAACCCTCTTCGTCCAATGGTCCAAGGAGCCGAAGGACAAGCCGGCCAGGGATAAGCGCGAGATCATCGGCTGGAGCAGCGGAGGCCCGCTTTACGAAGATGAAATCTACGGCACTCAGCGGGATCTGATGGTGCGCATAGCCTTGCAGGAAATTGCCGACGCTGAGGGCGATGTCGATGCCTACATCGCCCAGCACCCTGAGAAAATGCGCAAGATGCCGATGACTGCGGCCGGCATCGCCAATCGTCTGGTCTCGGCGGGCCGGGCGAAAGAAGCGCTTGCGGCGTTGAATAAGGTCGATGCGACAGGCCAGGCCGGCATGCCATTCGAATGGCAGCTCGCACGCGTCGAGACGCTCGAAGTCCTGGGGCGGCGCGAGGAGGCGCAGACCTATCGATGGACATGCTTCGAGCAGTCGCTGCATGACCAGCATCTCCGCGCCTTCCTCAAGCGACTGCCGGATTTCGACGATCTGGAGGCGGAGGAGAAAGCATTCGCCCATGCCCAGGCTTTCCCGGACGTCCACCAGGCGCTTGCATTTTTTCTGAATTGGCCGGCACCGGCAGAGACAGCAAAACTCGTGCTGAGGCGGAAGGCGGAACTGGACGGCGATCGCTATGAGCTGATGGCGCCGGCGGCCGAAGTTCTGGCGGAGAAACATCCGCTCGCGGCAACCATCGTCTTGCGCTCCATGATCGATTTCACGCTCGATAGCGGCCGGTCCAGCCGCTATAAGTACGCGGCGAGGCATCTTGCGGACTGCGCATCGCTTGCGCTTCATATCGATGACTTCGGCAATACAAGATCCCATGACGTCTATGTCGCAGAACTCAAACGTCGGCACGGCAAGAGGCATGGCTTCTGGAGCCAGGTGACCTAAGTCGCTGCGGATGCTTTACCCTCAGAAAGGAATTCCATGACGACCACTTCCTGGCATGCAGATCCGCTCACTTGGGGCAACGGACCCCGCATCTTCGAAGCCTTTCTGGAACCGACTTGCCCCTATTCGGTCAGAGCGTTCAACAAGCTCGACGAACTGCTCGGCCAGGCCGGCGAAGACAAGATCACCGTGAAGATCCGCCTGCAGTCGCAGCCTTGGCATATGTATTCGGGCGTCCTCGTCCGCTGCATCATCGCAGCCTCGACGCTGGAAGGTGGCAAGGAAACTTCAAAGAAGGTGATGGCTGCCATCGCCGCCCATCGCGAGGAATTCGAATTCGAGCGTCATGCCGGCGGCCCGAACATGGATGCGACGCCGAACCAGATCATCGAGCGCCTGGAAGGCTACAGCGGCGTCAAGCTGAAAGAGGCCTTCGCCATCCCGGATCTCGACCGGGAGATCAAATGGCACTGCAAATATGCCCGGCAGAACGGCATCCACGTCTCGCCGACCTTCATGATCAACGGGCTGGTGCAAGCCGACATGAGTAGCGGCGACGAGGTTGGCGTCTGGGTGAAGAAGGCGCTGGGGAGCTGACGCTGGACCGTGCAACGAGTTAGCGTATTCGCAAAAGCTCGCTCCGCTCACAACCTTGTGTCAGCAGGGTTCATTCGGTAGGATCGAGGCCGGTAATCTACGGCGGCGGGTGAAGGTTCGAGCGTATAGCTCATTGGGAACTCGGTCCCGGTGGCGCACCGAAATTACGCTCGTAACGCCTGCGGACAAGTTGACCATGACTGGCGTCGACGATCGGCTTCTCGAAAGCAAGATGATCCAGATCGAGCAGGCTCGATCCTGGAGCCCACGGGTGATCTCTAAGTTCGAAGCGCTGATCAGGGACGGCAACGACCTCTCCCTTTATCGTGTCAATCCGCTGGCGTTTGCACGTGACCGCGCGATAACTGACACGGAATCCATTGACCTGTTCCTCCATGCCGCCCGATGCGGCTTGTTCGAGATGACGTGGGATGTGCTTTGTCCCCAATCTGGAATGGTGCTCGACAGCTTTGGCGCCTTGCGCACGCTCAAGACCCATTATGTCTGTGGCTTGTGCGACGTATCGGGCGAGACCGACCTTGATGACTTCATCGAAGTTACGTTCTCCGTATCACCGCAGCTTCGGCGGCTGCCGTTTCACGATCCCGACTCGCTCTCGGTCGAAGACTTCCACTGGAAGCTTCGCTTCGCCAATGACGGGAGGCTGCCCGGCCAGCAAGCTCGGTTTCTCGACTACCTACGCGGACTGGTCCGCGGCCTCACCTATCTGCCGCCGAGCTCGAGCGTCACACTCCGGGCGGAGTTGGGTCCTGGAGTTCTCTCCGGCGTGAATGTCCAAACGCAAGCCGCCTTCATGACGCCGATATCAGGCGAACCGGCCACGGCGCCGACGCTGCTGCGGGTCAGGTATGATGGGCAACGCTTTTCCCCGGCCCTCCCCGTTTTACCGCCGGGTCCTTGTATTATCGAGGTGGAAAATACCGGACCCGTTCGCGGCTCGCTGCTTTTGATAAACTGGCCGCCCGAGGTGGCAGCCCTGACAATCAAGCCGCAGCTCGAATTCGAGCCGTATATCTCCGGCGGGATGTTGCTGGCAAGGCAGACCTTCAGGCGCCTGTTCCGATCCGAGCGCGTCGACGAGCGGGAAGGGCTCGGCATTCGCCAGGTGACTTTCCTCTTCACAGACCTAAAAGGTTCGACGGCTCTGTATGAGCGCCTGGGCGACCTGAACGCCTACGCCTTGGTGAGGGAGCATTTTGCTCTTCTCGAATTGACGGCACAGCAACATTCCGGCGCCATCGTCAAGACGATCGGCGACGCGGTAATGGCCGTCTTCTCTCGTCCAACCGACGCGGTTTCGGCGGCATTGCAGATCTTGAAGGAAATCGAGCGCTTCAATCTCGAACATGGTGAGCCGGGCATCATCCTCAAAATCGGAGCACACTGCGGCCCATCGATTGCTGTCACACTAAACGATAATCTCGACTATTTTGGTCAGACCGTAAATGTTGCCGCACGCGTGCAATCTCTGGCGGATGCGGGCGAGATTTGTATCTCGGAAGCGCTCTATACGGCGCCAGGTGTCATTCATCTCCTGGCCGACCACCATGTTGTGGAGTTTGGCTCCTCGCTCCACGGAGTTGAGGGCAATGCTTCTGTGTATCGGATCGTCAACGGACCGTAACCACCTGCGTCGACCTCAAGGGGACAGGTTGCTTCAGCCGCGCCGCAGATGTGGTCGTGCAATCAGATGTGACGCACTTAAAACCGCACGTGCTCCATCGTATGACAATTATGTTTGATGGCGGAGAGGGTGGGATTTGAACCCACGATACCCTTGCAGGTATGCCGCATTTCGAGTGCGGTGCATTCGACCACTCTGCCACCTCTCCGCGGTCTGGTCGGCGCTTGTTCGGCGCGGGCGTTCTCATAACGGGCAAATGACGGGCTGGCAAGCCGAAAAGTCGAACCATTCCATCCTTTTGCCTTGACAGCTTTTTGTCCCTCGGCTATCTCGGCTGCGCAATAGGTTTGGAGAAATCCGCGCCTAGCTTGTCCCGCGCTTGCGCGGGGCTTCACCGGCAGGAAGAGTTCGAGGATTAGACCTCTGAAATCCCTGCTTAACTTCGACTGATAAAAAGACAGCCACCTGCTGGATGAGCGGGGAGCGCTGGAACGAACATGAAAGGACAAAAAATGTTCGCAGTCATCAAGACCGGCGGTAAGCAGTACCGTGTGGCAGCCAACGACGTGCTGACCATCGAAAAGCTGGAAGCCACCGCTGGCGATTCCATTGAATTCACCGAAGTGCTCGTGATCGGCGAAGGCGCCGACGCTGCGATCGGTGCGCCCTTCGTAACCGGCGCCTCTGTCAAGGCAGAAGTCGTCGAACAGAACCGCGGCAAGAAGGTCATCGCCTTCAAGAAGCGCCGTCGTCAGAATTCGAAGCGTTCGCGCGGCCATCGTCAGCATCACACGGTCGTCCGTATCACGGACATCGTGGCTGCCAAGTAAGATCAACGGGACAAGGTTTAAAGGAGAACTCCAATGGCACACAAAAAAGCTGGCGGTTCATCGCGCAACGGTCGCGATTCTCAGTCCAAGCGCCTTGGCGTGAAGAAGTTCGGCGGCGAAGCCGTCATCGCAGGCAACATCATCGTGCGTCAGCGCGGTACTGAATGGCATCCGGGTTCCAACGTCGGCCTCGGCAAGGATCACACGATTTTTGCGCTTACCGCCGGCAATGTGAACTACCGAACCAAGGCCAACGGTCGCGTCTACGTGTCTGTCATGCCGAAAGCGGAAGCAGCGGAATAAGCCGGTAGCGCTCAAAAACAGCCGGCGTCTCATCGACCCGGCTGGCCGTATCAGGTTCAGTCTAGAAAACAGGGGAGATGGGGCGCCATCTCCCCTTTTTCTTTACCCCTCAAGGAGGACTGAACCATGCAAGGCGAATTGTTAAGGGCAGACCAATCACGGTCTCCCCGGGAAGACCAGCGGTCTTCCGAAGAACGGCTGAGGCCGGAACGGTTAAGGACCGATTGCCCTGTCTTGTTATCGGAAAGGCTCGTCATGCGCGCGCCCCACGAAGAAGACATCGACGCCCTTGCCCATCTCGCCAACAACGCCAAAGTCGCCACCATGGTATCGCGTATGCCGCACCCTTATACCGCCGATGATGCTGCCGACTTCGTGCGTCGCACGAAAAATGGCGATATTGGCAAGTGCGTCTATGCGATCACCAAGGCCGAAAACGGCGCCTTTATCGGCTGCTGCGGCGTCGAGCCGCATGCGGACGGCAGAACCGTCGAGATCGGCTATTGGCTGGGCGAGCCCTATTGGAACAAGGGTTATACCACCGAGGCATGCCATGCCCTGGTCGATATGGTGTTCAGGACCCGTCAGGACGTCGATCAGATCGACGCCCGTTGCCGGGTCATGAACGTCGCCTCGCGCCGCGTCATCCAGAAGTGCGGCTTCCAGTTCCAGGGTTCGGGGCTCGCAGCCTCGCTGGCGCTCGGCAGCAACGTGCCGGTCGAATGGTACAGGCTCGACCGCAAGACCTGGATGTCCCTCCGAAGCTGGGGGAACATCGCATGAGCACGACTGCGCTGCAAAGGCCGGAGGTCAAGCCGATGATGCCCGGCTCCGCGCCTGTCATCTCGACCGCCCGGCTGACGCTTCGCCCCCACAGGCTGAGCGATGCGCCTGCGATCGCGGAATCGCTCTCCGATTTCGCGGTCACGCGCATGCTGTCCCGCGTACCCGCGCCGTTCGACCGGCAGGATGCGCTGGACTGGCTGATCCCGGTCACCTCGGGCACCCTGCCCGACTGGCCGTTGGCGATCACCGATAAGGACGATGTCCATATCGGCAACGTCTCGATCGAGCTGCGCCACGGTCGGTGGCACCTCGGCTACTGGCTGAACCGCTACTACTGGCGGCGCGGCTATATGAGCGAGGCGGTGGCGGCCATCATCGAGCGCTTCTCGCGCCGCATGCCGGAGACGCCGGTTCATTCCGGCGTTTTCGCCGACAACCCGGCTTCGCTGCGACTGCAGGAGAAGCTCGGTTTCCGCATGACGGGTTGCGGCGAAATCTATTGTTTCGCCCGCAACACCATGGTGTCGCACATCGAAACCGTGCTGCAGCCGGGTATGCTGCAGCCGCCGCGAAAGATGGCGTGATTAAACCCGAGACGTCGCCGCACCGGCGGCGTCTCCATCAATTCCATCAATCGCCGATCTCGACCCATACGGGGAAATGATCGGAACCGACGGATTGCGTATCGATCCGGGCGGATTTCAATCGGCTCTGCAGGCCGCAACTGACGAAGCAGTAATCGAGATGCATGCGTTTGCCGTGATCTTCGGGATCCATCCAGCTGTAGCTCCCCGGAGAGTAAGCCTTCAGCGCCGCAAAGGCGTCGACCGGCGTGCCGATCCTCGCCACACGGCCATAATATCCGCCGCCAGCACCGGCGAGCGCGCAATATTCCGGCGATTCCGGCTCCATATTGAAATCGCCCATGATCAGGTAATCCTCCGGCAGCGGCGGCTCCGGCAGATCGAATTCGCCAGCCCCGGTCAGCGACCCACCCTCCTGGACGAAAGCATTGATATGCGTGTTCAAGAATTCCAATTGGCGGATGCGCTCGTCGGCGGATACATGGTCGAGATGCACGCAGTAGACGCGGATCGCACCGCCAGGTGCGTCGATTACCGCCTCGGTTGCGCCGCGCTGCGGGTTGATCTTGCCGATCGTCCGGCTGCGCGGCAGAAGCAGCGTTCGGGTCGAGACGATCGGCCAGCGCGACAGCACCATGTTGCCGAACTGAAAACGCGTGCCGCGCACCGGCTGCAGCCCGTCTTCACCAGCTTCGACATGCATGTCGCAGGCTGGCCCATACACCCAGAAATAGTCGGGAAAGAAGGCCGCAACATCGGCCACCATCTCGGCAAAACCGTTGCGGGAGAAGCCGCGGGTCACCTCCTGCAGCGCGATGACGTCGGCTCCCTCGAGGCTCCGGGCAATCCGCGCCAGATCGTACCTGCCGTCGAGACCGAAGCCGTACTGTATGTTATAGCTCGCAAAATTCACGATAATCTTTGACCTCCGTCGGAACCGCCTATATCGAATGGGCCAAGACGGGCCGTCCAACTGCCACTGAGTATTGGAAGTAAAATGAAATTTCTCGACGAAGCAAAGGTCTATATCAAGTCCGGGGACGGCGGCGGCGGCAGCGTTTCCTTCCGGCGCGAGAAATTCATCGAGTTCGGCGGCCCGGATGGCGGTGATGGCGGACGCGGCGGCGACGTCTGGGTCGAGGCCGTCAACGGCCTGAACACGCTGATCGATTTCCGCTATCAGCAGCATTTCAAGGCGACGATCGGCACCCATGGCATGGGCAGGAACCGCACCGGCGCCAATGGCAGCGACGTGACGCTCAAGGTTCCCGTGGGCACCCAGATCTTCGAGGAAGATCAGGAAACGCTGATCTGCGACCTGACTGTCGAAGGCCAGCGTTACTGTCTCGCTCATGGCGGCAATGGCGGCTTCGGCAACGCCCATTTCAAAACCTCGACCAATCAGGCGCCGGATTGGGCCAATCCCGGTCTGCCCGGCGAGGAAAAGACTATCTGGCTGCACCTGAAGCTGATTGCCGATGCCGGCCTCGTCGGCCTGCCCAATGCCGGCAAATCGACCTTCCTGGCTGCCGTCACCCGTGCCCGGCCGAAAATCGCCAACTATCCCTTCACCACGCTGCATCCCAACCTCGGCGTCGCCACCATCGATGAGCGCGAATTCATCCTGGCCGACATTCCGGGCCTGATCGAAGGCGCCCATGAAGGTGTCGGCATCGGCGACCGTTTCCTCGGCCATGTCGAGCGCACCCGCGTGCTGCTCCACCTCATCTCCGCCCAGGAAGAAAAGGTCGGCAAGGCCTATAAGACGGTCAAACACGAACTCGAAGCCTATGGAAACGAGCTGACCGACAAGGCCGAGATCGTGGCGCTGTCGCAGATCGACGTGCTCGACGATGCCGAGTTGAAGAAGAAGACCAAGGAACTGGCCAAGGCCTGCGGCAAGACGCCGTTCCAGATTTCGGCCGTCACCGGCAAAGGCATGACCGAGGTGCTGCGTGCGCTGCGCGACATCATCGTCGAAGCCAATACCGAGGAGAGGCCGGCCAAGGTGCCGAAGCTGCGCCATCGCGACATGGTCGTCAGCGATGAGGGCGAGGACAAGGGCGAGGACGATGACCAGCCGTAAGCCGCTTGGCCGCTACCGCCGCATCGTCATCAAGATCGGATCCGCGCTTCTGGTCGACCGCAAGGCCGGGCTGAAGAAATCCTGGCTCGACGCCATGTGTGCCGATATCTCAGGCCTGAAGGCCAAGGGCATCGATGTGCTCGTCGTCTCCTCGGGCGCAATCGCGCTCGGCCGCTCGGTGCTCGACCTGCCGTCAGGCGCGCTGAAACTGGAGGAAAGCCAGGCGGCGGCCGCCGTCGGCCAGATCGCGCTGGCGCGCGCCTGGTCGGAAAGCCTGTCGCGCGACGAGATCGTCGCCGGCCAGATCCTGCTGACGCTTGGCGATACCGAGGAGCGCCGCCGCTATCTCAATGCGCGCGCCACCATCAATCAACTCCTGAAGATCGGCGCTGTGCCGATCATCAATGAGAACGATACGGTTGCGACCAGCGAGATCCGCTATGGCGACAACGACCGCCTGGCCGCCCGCGTCGCGACGATGACCGGCGCCGATCTGCTCATTCTTCTCTCCGATATCGACGGCCTCTACACCGCGCCGCCGCATCTCGATGCGAACGCAACGTTCCTCGAGACGATTGCCGAAATCACCCCCGAGATCGAGGCAATGGCCGGGGGTGCTGCCTCCGAGCTTTCGCGCGGCGGCATGCGCACCAAGATCGATGCCGGCAAGATTGCAACGGCATCGGGCTGCGCGATGATCATCGCCTCCGGCAAGACCGACAATCCTTTGTCGGCGATCGAAAACGGCGCGCGTTCCTCGTGGTTTGCGCCATCGGGCACACCTGTTACCGCCCGCAAGACCTGGATTGCCGGGCAGCTGCAGCCGGCCGGCGAACTGCATGTCGATGACGGCGCCGTCGCAGCGCTCGGCGCCGGCAAGAGCCTGCTTCCCGCTGGTGTTCGCAGCGTTTCCGGCCTCTTCAGCCGCGGCGACACGGTGGCGATCATCGGCCCGGCCGGCCGCGAGATCGCCCGCGGCCTTGTAAGCTACGATGCCGACGACGCCCGCCGGATTGCCGGTCGCAAGTCGGCGGAGATCGAGGCCATCCTCGGTTATGCCGGGCGCGCCGCCATGGTCCATCGCGATGACATGGTGATGACCGCGCAGATCGGTTCGAAATCGGAAAGGCAGAAGAAGGACGCGAGCTATGCTTGATACCGTTGCGCCGGGCCCTGACATCGACGTGCTAATGAAAGACATCGGCCGCAAGGCAAAGGCTGCTGCACGACCGCTGGGCTTTGCGTCCACCGAGGCCAAGAACAGCGCGCTGAACGCCATGGCCGATGCGATCCTGGCGAACAAGGCGCATATTCTTGCCGAGAATGCCAAGGACCTGAAGGACATCGAAGGCACCGAGATGCTCGCTTCCTTCGTCGACCGGCTGACGCTGAACGACAAGCGCATCGCCGAAATGGCCGAGGGAATCCGCGCCATCGCCGCCCTTGCCGATCCGGTCGGTGAAGTCATCGCTGCCTGGGACCGGCCGAACGGCCTGAAGATCGAGCGCGTCCGCACGCCGCTCGGCGTCATCGGCGTGATCTTCGAAAGCCGGCCGAACGTCACGGCGGATGCCGGCGCCCTCTGCGTCAAGGCGGGCAATGCCGTCATCCTGCGTTGCGGCTCGGATTCGCGCCGTTCATCGCAGGCTATCCATGCCTGCCTGGTCGAGGGCCTGAAGGCGGCAGGGCTTCCAGAGCATGCTATCCAGCTCGTTCCGGTCACCGACCGCGCCGCCGTCGGCGCCATGCTGCGCGGCCTCGACGGGGCGATCGACGTCATCGTGCCGCGCGGCGGCAAGAGCCTGGTCGCCCGCGTGCAGAGCGAGGCGCGTGTGCCGGTCTTTGCCCATCTCGAAGGCCTTTGCCACATCTATGTCGATGCCTCGGCCGATATCGAGATGGCCAAGAGGATCATCGTCAACGCCAAGATGCGCCGCACCGGTATCTGCGGCGCAGCCGAAACCCTGCTCGTCGACGGCGCCGCGATCGGCACGCATCTGACACCGCTGCTCGATGCTCTCGCGGAGGCCGGCTGCGAGATCCGCGCTTCGCCAACAGTGCTGAAGGTCGCCCCCGGCATGAAGCCCGCGACCGAAGAGGACTGGTCGACCGAATATCTCGACGCGATCATTTCGGTTGCCGTCGTCGACGGCATTTCGGGCGCCATCGCCCATATCCAGACCTATTCCTCGAACCACACCGAGGCTGTTATCGCCGAGGATCCTGACGTCGTCGCGCGTTTCTTCACCGAGGTCGATTCGGCGATCCTGCTGCACAATGCCTCGACGCAGTTTGCCGATGGCGGCGAGTTCGGCATGGGTGCGGAAATCGGCATCGCCACCGGCAAGATGCACGCCCGTGGCCCCGTCGGCGTCGAACAGCTCACTTCTTTCAAATATCGGGTGCACGGCGCCGGACAAACGCGGCCCTGACGTGACGATCGACAATGTGGACCGGCACTATCTCCGCATGCCGCACAGCGAGCGCGGCATGGTCGTCGGTCTGTTCGGCGGTTCGTTCAATCCACCGCATCAGGGCCACGCGCTCGTCGCCGAGATCGCCCTCAAGCGGCTCGGCCTCGACCAGCTCTGGTGGATGGTCACACCCGGCAATCCGCTGAAAAGCCGCAACCAGCTCGCACCACTCGCCGAGCGCATTGCCGAAAGCGAGCGTGTTGCACCCGATCCACGCATCAAGGTCACCGCCTTCGAACAGACGCTCGGCACCAGCTACACCGCCAACACGCTTGCCCGCGTCAAGGCGCGCAATCCGCATGTTCATTTCATCTGGATCATGGGCGCAGACAGCCTGCAGACCTTTCACAAATGGCAGAAGTGGCAGGAGATTGCCCGCACCTTCCCGATCGCGGTGATCGATCGGCCGGGTGCGACGCTTTCCTTCCTCTCCTCGAAAATGGCCAGGACCTTCGATTTCGCCCGTGTCGATGAGGATGATGCCCGTATTCTCTGGAAGAAGCGTGCCCCGGCTTGGACCTTTATCCACGGGCCGCGCTCCGGCCTGAGCTCGACGGCAATCCGCAACGGCTCGTCGCACGGCGACGCCGAATAAAGCGCCGCGCGCCCAGCAAGACGCATGCGCCAGCCTGATTACAGAAGATCCAGAAAACGAGAAAGCCCGACGGGGGAGGAGATCCGTCGGGCTTATGAACTCGATCGACAACTGGGAGGAGGAGTGTTGTCGACCCTATCGAACGGCTATGGGAGGAGGAGAAGCCGTGTCGATGAGTATGTTTTATCATATTCGACAAAAAGGTGAATACCGATTGGTGCATTGCAGCAATGCAACGGATGCAAATCTCGAGGTGAATTTTGCTTCCCCATTGCTGTTTTTATTAGCAAACAATAACGAACCAGCCCCGGTCGCCGGGAGTCCTTGCGGTTTGTAAACCTGACTCCCGGGTATTTTCGCGCTGCTGATCTCACTTTCGGCGGAAGCCATGCACCTCACGAATGCGTGAACATTGCGCCGCTGCAAACGCGAGCGTCGATACGGATATATTTTCCTGGATATATCCCTAGCCAAGACGCCTCGACCGTTATATTCGTCGCAATATTTCGAACTCCTGGGAACGAATTATGCAGAACCGCCGCCGATGGATGAAACTGGCAATCGCCGCGATCACAGCCCTCTGGCTTGGCGCGACAGCGCTTTCAGCGCCTGCTGCCGCGGCCGAAAAGCTCACCGTCTTTGCTGCGGCGAGCCTCAAGGATGCGCTCGACGCCGCCAATGCCGCCTGGACGAAGGAAAGCGGCAAGGAAGCCGTCGCCTCCTATGCGGCGAGCGGGGCGCTGGCCAAGCAGATCGAAAACGCGGCCCCTGCCGATGTCTTCATCTCGGCCGATCTCGACTGGATGGATTATGTCGCCAAGAAGAACCTGATCAAGGCCGACACCCGCTCCAACCTGCTCGGCAACAAGATCGTGCTCGTTGCGGAAAAGGACAAGGCAAAACCGGTTGAGATCAAGCAAGGCTTCGATCTCGCAGGGCTTTTGGGCGACGGCAAGCTTGCCATGGGTGAGCCGAAATCGGTTCCGGCCGGCAAATACGGCATTGCCGCGCTCGAAAAGCTCGGCGTCTGGAAATCGGTCGAAACCAAGGTCGCCGGCGCCGAAAGCGTGCGCGCCGCCCTTGCCCTCGTCTCGCGCGGCGAAGCGCCCTTTGGCATCGTCTACCAGACGGATGCCGCAGCCGATAAGGGTGTCGCCATCGTCGGCACTTTCCCCCCCGATTCCCATCCGCCGATCATCTATCCGATCGCAATCCTCGCCGAGAGCAAGAACCCGGATGCATCAGCCTATCTCGACTTCCTGAAATCCGACAAGGCCGCCGCCTTCTTCGCGGCGCAGGGTTTTACCGTTCTCAAGTGATTGAGGGGGCGAAATGATTGCGGAATCAACAGTGACGGCCTAGCGTGAAGCTGCCCCTCACCCTAACCCTCTCCCCGTAAACGGGGCGAGGGGACGTACCCTGCGAAAGGTTTGAGGGGAACCGAGCGGGCGCGGCTATTCCCCTTCGCCCCGCAAGCGGGGGTCCGAAGGACGGGTCGAGACCCGTGGCTCGACCCCGGTTGGTGCCGGCAGGCGAATGAGGGGCAGGCACTGGGTGACACCGAATTTCCAGGGAGACAACTGCATTTGGACATCTTCGGCTTGAGCAATGAGGAATGGACGGCGATCCTGCTCAGCCTGCGCGTCTCGATCGTCGCCATGCTGGCGAGCCTGCCCTTCGGCATCCTCGTCGCCTTGTTGCTTGCCCGTGGCCGCTTCTGGGGTAAGTCGATACTGAACGGTGTCGTTCATCTGCCGCTGATCCTGCCTCCGGTCGTCACCGGTTTTCTTCTCCTCATCCTGTTCGGCCGCCGCGGTCCGATCGGCAGCCTGCTCGACCAGTATTTCGGCATCGTCTTGTCTTTCCGCTGGACGGGTGCTGCGCTGGCCTGCGCCGTCATGGCCTTTCCGCTGATGGTGCGCAGCATCCGCCTGTCGATCGAGGCGGTCGACCGCAAGCTGGAAGAGGCGGCCGGAACGCTCGGCGCCGGCCCCGTCTGGATCTTCCTGACGATCACCCTGCCGCTGACCCTGCCCGGCATCATCGTCGGCATGATCCTCTCTTTTGCCAAGGCGATGGGCGAATTCGGCGCGACGATCACCTTCGTTTCCAACATTCCCGGCGAAACCCAGACGCTGTCGTCGGCGATCTACACCTTCACCCAGGTGCCGGGCGGCGATGCCGGCGCGCTCCGCCTGACGCTCGTCGCCGTCGTCATTTCCATGGCCGCCCTGCTCGCCTCCGAATTCCTCGCTCGTCTCGCCGGCCGGAGGATCGACCCGGAATGACGCTGATCGTCGAGGCAAAACAGAGGCTCGGCGCCTTTTCGCTCAATGCCGCCTTCACCTCCGAGCGTGGCGTCACCGCGCTGTTCGGCCGCTCCGGCTCCGGCAAGACCTCGATGATCCGCATCATCGCCGGTCTCGCCCGCCCGGACGAAGGCCGCGTCATCCTCGACGGCGAAGTCTTGACTGAAACCGCAACCGGCATCTTCGTGCCGAGACATCGTCGCCGCTTCGGTTATGTCTTCCAGGAGGCCCGACTTTTCCCGCATCTCAGCATTCGCGCCAATCTCACCTATGGCCGCTGGTTCGCGCCGAGACCGGCACACGGCGAGAGCTTCGATCACATCGTCGACCTGCTCGGCATCGAGACGCTGCTGGAGCGCAGCCCATCAAAACTTTCCGGCGGCGAGAAGCAGCGCGTTGCCATCGGCCGCGCACTTCTCTCCTCGCCCCGCCTGCTGTTGATGGACGAGCCGCTCGCCGCCCTCGATGATGCGCGCAAGGCCGAGATTCTGCCTTATCTGGAACGATTGCGCGACGAGACCGACATACCGATCGTCTATGTCAGCCATTCGATCGCTGAGGTGGCGCGGCTGGCAAACCAGGTCATCGTCATGCGTGACGGCAACGTGGAAGCGACAGGCCCTGCCATCGACATATTGAGCCGCCCCTCCACCGCCTCCGACCGGCGGGAAGCGGGCGCACTGCTGGAAGGCACGGTCGAAAGCTTCGATGCGCGGCACCGTCTATCGACGGTCGCGCTGAAATCCTGTCAACTCCATATTCCGGGAGCCGCCCTTGCGCCCGGCAAATCGGTTCGCATCCGCATCCCCTCCCGCGATGTCATGCTGGCGACCGCAAGGCCAGAGGGGCTCAGCGCGCTGAATATCCTGGAAGCAAGGATAGACGGGATGTCGTCGACCGAGGACGGAACCGTGGAAATCCGGCTCGATTGCGGCGGCGATATCATTCTTTCCCGGATCACGACATTGTCCTGCGAGCGTCTGGATCTTCGACCGGGAAGGGCGGTCTTCGCCGTCATCAAGACAGTTGCCCTGGAGGCCTGATCAGCCGCGTTCGCCTTGCTGCAGGTTGCGCTTGCCCTCAAGCCAGGCGAGATCGTCGGCGAGGCTGGTGCGCATCGTCCTTTCCATCCGGCGGAAACGCTCGAGCAATTCCTCGCCGAACGGCGTCAGCGCCGCGCCGCCGCCCTTCTGCCCGCCGCGCTGCGATTCCACCACCTGTTCGTTAAACATCCGGTTCATCTCGCTGACCAGCAGCCATGCCCGCCGATAGGACATGTCCATCGCCCGCCCGGCCGCCGAGATCGATCCGGTCTGGCGGATATGTTCCAGCAGTTCCATCTTGCCATGGCCGAGACGATCCTCATCCGGGAAGCTGATTCGCAGGACGGGCACGAGTGTTTTTGCGGCTGAGTCGGTCATTGAATCGGGAGATCGTGGAATTTGCCGCACTTTACGCTGCGGCATGGAAACTGTACACCGCCCGCACGAGGCCGCCCCGAGCAGCCAAATGCTTCAATTCGAACGGCAGATCGGGTTTTCGGCCGTTCCGTACCTTAGCATGTCTTGAAACATTAATGGTTTGATGCCTATCTTAACCATATCCGGTCGCGATCGGATCTGTGTTGTGCATGGTTTGTCATTCCAGGAAAGGGAAAGCACTGACAACAGTACACGCCAAGGGAAAAACGTTTGCCGTTATCCCGAAGAGTGCGGAACGTGGCGCCGATGCCGCCGCCCGCGCCCTAGAAACCGTCCTCGCCAGCCTCGAGGACTCCAAAGCTGAAGATATCGTTACCATCGACATTGCCGGAAAATCGGCCCTGGGAGACTACATGATCGTCGTCTCCGGCCGCTCGAACAGGCATGTCATGGCGATCTCGGATCACCTGCTCACCGACCTTAAGGACGACGGCTTCGGTACGGCCCGCGTCGAAGGTCAGGAAGGCGGCGATTGGGTCCTGATCGACACCGGTGACATTATCGTGCATGTGTTCCGTCCCGAAATCCGCGAGTTCTACAACATCGAAAAGATGTGGGCGGCTCCGGATATGGATGAAGAAACACGGCACTGAAAGGCGAGCCGGCATTCTGTCCGGCGCCTGAGACGTGGCATTGGCTGGCCGGCAAACATCACAAGCCGGCCGCTGGTGCAGTGTGCGCCCGAAGTGTCGCATGAGCGGGAGCCGATGAATGCGAATAGGTCTTTTTGCGGTGGGACGGCTGAAGTCCGGCCCGGAAAAGGATCTTGCCGCCCGTTATTTCGATCGTTTCGCCAAGGCCGGCCCTGCCGTCGGCCTCGAACTGACCCGTGTTGCCGAAGTCGCCGAAAGCCGTGCCTCCAATGCGGAGACCCGCAAGCGCGAAGAGGCGGCGATGCTTCTGAAATCGCTTGCCGATGGCAGTATCCTCATTCTTCTCGATGAACGCGGCAAGGCGCTCGACAGCGAAGCCTTCGCAAACCTGCTCGGCGCCTATCGCGACCAGGGCAAACGCGAACTGACCATCGCGATCGGCGGCGCCGACGGACTCGATCCCTCCCTGTACGATCGTGCCGACGCCACGCTGTGCCTTGGCAAGATGACCTGGCCTCACCAACTCGTGCGCACGCTGATCGCCGAACAGCTCTATCGCGCCGTTACCATCCTGTCCGGCCACCCCTATCACCGCGTCTGATGCCGTGTCGGCCTGATGCGTCGGCCCGATACCCCGGCAATGCGTCGCAATGTCACGCAGCCGTGTTTGCCTGGCCACCCGTTCTCCTTCGAACTTTCTGGCAAAGTGCACCAAATCAGCTTAGTCTCCGCGCGATTTGAGAAAGTGCCCCAACACGCATGACGAGAGCATCCATCAGGCGACACCGCATGATCCTACCGGCTATCGCGGCCGGCGCCGCTGTGGCGGTGATCGTCATGTCGGCAGATCCGTTCATCGTCCGGGCGCAAGATGCCGCGCCCGAGGCGACACAATCTGCACCGCAGCCGGCAGCCGGGCTGGCGCCACCCGATCCAGCCGCCGAACTTGCCGCCAAACGTGATCAGACTCGTGCCGAACTCGAAACCCTGTCGAAGACGATCAGCCTCTCCACCGACAAGGTGAGCGCGCTTCAGCAGAGCATCGCCGATCTCGAAAAGAGCACGGATAGCATCCGCCAAGCACTGATCGATTCCGCCGCCCGCCGCAAGGCGCTCGAAAAGCAGCTCCTCGAAAGCGAGAACAAGCTTGCCGATCTCGGCGTCAAGGAGGATGGCATCCGCCATTCCCTGCACGAGCGCCGCGGTCTGCTGGCCGAGGTGCTGGCAGCGCTCCAGCGCATGGGCCGCAACCCACCGCCCGCTTTGCTTGTCACCCCCGACGATGCGCTTGCCTCCGTGCGCAGCGCCATTCTGCTCGGCGCCGTCGTGCCCGGCATTCGCAAGGAGACCGACAAGCTTGCTGCAGACCTCGCAAGCCTCGCCGCATTGCAGACCGCAAGCGCTGCCGAGAAGACCTCGCTGACGGCGACGATGACCAACGGCATCGAGGAAGAGCGGCGCATGGATCTGCTGCTTGCCGAAAACGACAAGCTCAGCCGCAGCAACGCCGCCGAACTCGAGGCCGAACGGAAACGCTCGGAGGAATTGGCAGGCAAGGCGACCAGCCTCGAAGGCCTCGTCGCCTCGATGGAATCCGAGATCGCTTCGGTGCGGGATGCCGCCGCTGCCGCCCGCCAGGCGGAAGAGAACCGCAAGCTGCTGACGGACGAGCAGCGCGCCCAGGCCAAGGCACTCGCCGACAGCGGCGTGCCCGATAAAAACCGCATTGCGCCCGCATATCCCTTCGGAGAATTGAAGGCGAAATTGGAGGTGCCCGTTACGGGCGATATCCTGCGCCAGTTCGGCGATGCCGACGGCACCGGGCACGAAGCCATGGGAATGACGGTGGCCACCAATCCAGAAACGGTGGTGACGGCGCCTGCGGATGGTCTGGTGGTTTTCGCCGGCGCGTTCCGCAGTTACGGCCAGATGATCATCCTCGACGCGGGCGATGGATACCACCTGGTTCTCTCGGGAATGGATACGATCAATACCCGTCAGGGAAAATTCGTTTTCTCCGGTGAGCCACTTGCCGTGATGGGCGCGAAAAGAGTGGCAAGCGCGACTGCATTGGCGCTGGAAACGAACCGGCCAACGCTTTACATTGAATTTCGAAAGGACGGTAAACCGGTCGATTCCCGGCCGTGGTGGACCGCCAAAGACACTGGAAAGGCACGCAATGATTCGTAGGGCTTCTCTTGTTCTGGTCGGCGCATTGATGGGTGCGACCGCAATGAGCGTCATTTACTCGGCGGGTGTGCCGGCAGAAGCGGCCGGATCCTCGACTTACAAGGAACTTTCGGTTTTCGGAGATGTCTTCGAACGTGTGCGTGCGCAATATGTGACGCCGCCTGCGGAAGACAAGCTGATCGAGAACGCCATCAACGGCATGCTCTCCTCGCTCGACCCGCATTCGAGCTACATGAATTCGAAGGACGCCGAGGACATGCGCACCCAGACCAAGGGTGAGTTCGGCGGCCTCGGCATCGAAGTCACGATGGAAGACGAACTCGTCAAGGTCATCACCCCGATCGACGACACGCCCGCCGCCAAGGCCGGCGTTCTCGCCGGCGACTATATCTCCGAAATCGACGGCCAGTCCGTGCGCGGGCTGAAGCTGGAAGACGCCGTCGAGAAGATGCGTGGCGCCGTCAACACGCCGATCAAGCTGACGCTGATCCGCAAGGGTGCCGACAAGCCGATCGAGCTGACGATCGTCCGTGACGTCGTGGCCGTCCAGGCAGTCAAGTCGCGTGTCGAGGACGATGTCGGTTATCTCCGCATCATCTCCTTCACCGAGAAGACCTATCCTGACATGGAAAAGGCGATCAAGAAGATCAAGGAAACCGTTCCGGCCGACAAGCTGAAGGGTTATGTTCTCGACCTGCGCCTCAATCCGGGCGGTTTGCTCGACCAGGCGATCAACGTCTCCGATGCCCTGCTGCAGCGCGGCGAAGTTGTTTCGACCCGTGGCCGCAACCCGGATGAAACACGCCGCTTCAATGCCGGCCCGGGCGACCTGACGGATGGCAAGCCGGTGATCGTGCTGATCAACGGCGGTTCGGCTTCCGCATCGGAAATCGTCGCCGGCGCTCTTCAGGATCTGCGCCGTGCCACCGTTCTCGGCACTCGCTCCTTCGGCAAGGGTTCCGTCCAGACGATCATCCCGCTCGGCGAAAACGGCGCGCTGCGCCTGACCACGGCGCTCTATTACACGCCGTCGGGCCGCTCGATCCAGGGTACCGGCATCACTCCCGACATCAAGGTCGAGGAGCCGCTGCCGCAGGAACTGCAGGGCAAGATGGTGACCGAAGGCGAATCCAGCCTGCGCGGCCACATCAAGGGCCAGAGCGAAACCGATGAAGGTTCGGGTTCCGTTGCCTACGTCCCGCCGGACCCCAAGGACGACGTTCAGCTGAACTACGCGCTCGACCTTCTGCGCGGCAAGAAGACCGATCCGGCCTTCCCGCCGAACCCAGATAAGGCCGTCGTCGCCAAATAATTGATCACCTCAAGGCCGGGCACCTCGCCCGGCCTTGAGCCTTTCTGCTGTTTCCCGGTTTTGGAGCGGGCGAAAAATTGGGAACGGACCTGCATACGCCTCTGGGCCGCAACCGCAAAACCGGCCGCAAGCGTCCGGGTGTTCTGCGCCTCGGCCGCATCGCCGCCAGTCTTTGCCTTTTCGCCATAGGCGGCTTTTCCCTCTATACGGCGTTTCGCGGCGATGAGCTCGAACGCGCCAAGCGGCCGGCGGCCGAACAAGCCGCAACGCCCCCTGCCAATAGCCCTCAGCCGCCGACGGCCACCGCGGACAAAGGGGGCGACGGTATGCCCCGCGCCGACCCGCGCTCGGGCGCCAATGTCGAGCAGATGGTCACGGGGGACGGCTCGGTCGTCACCAAATACAGCCCCCGCCCGCGCGACGGCGGCGGACCGGTGCTGGTCGACGCCATGCAGATCGGCCAGGATCCGCGCATGGCGGCCCAGCCCAATGAAGCGCTGCTCGAAGAGACGCCTTTTGGCAGGCTGCCGACCGTCGGCCCCGACGGCCGGCGGCCGATGGATCAATATGCGCGTCCCTCGTCCGGGGCGCGCGGCGTCCGCATCGCCATCGTCGTCAGTGGCCTCGGGCTCAGCCAGACCGGAACGCAGCGCGCCATCGCGCAACTGCCGGAGGAAATCACCTTCGCTTTCGCCGCAAGCGGCAACAGCCTGCAGCGCTGGATGCAGGAAGCCCGCCGCGGCGGTCACGAGATCCTTCTCCAGGTGCCGCTCGAACCCTTTGATTATCCGGCAAACGATCCAGGCCCCGAAACGCTGTTGACCACAAAATCGGCCGCCCGCAACATCGAAAACCTGCACAAGGCGATGGGTGAGATCACCAACTATACCGGCGTCATGAATTATCTCGGCGGCCGTTTCCTGTCTGATCCCGCCGCCATGGAACCTGTCATGCGAGACATCGGCAAGCGCGGGTTGCTGTTTCTCGACGACGGCACCTCGGCGCAGTCGAAGACGGCGGCGATCGCCAAGGGAACCGAACTGCCCTATGCCTTCGCCGACCTGCAGCTCGACGGCCAGCTTGATATCAACGCCGTCCTGAAGAAGCTCGACGAGCTCGAGCGCATCGCTCGCAAGAATGGCCAGGCGATCGGCATCGCCTCGGCTTTCGATGAGAGCGTTGACGCCATCGCCAAATGGAGCGAGGAGGCGGCGATGCGCGGCGTCGAGATCGTCGGCGTTGCCGCCCTTTCCAACGACCCCCGGAATCCTTGAGAGCATCCCTGAGAAGAATCCCAATTCGGAGAAGAAGATGAACCAGGCGAGCGTGAAAGCCGAGGATCTGCCCTACCGCCCCTGCGTCGGGGTGATGATCCTGAACCGCGATGGCCTCGTCTGGGCCGGGCGGCGCATCCCCGATGGCAATTCCGAATATGACGGCTCGCCGCAGCTCTGGCAGATGCCGCAGGGGGGCATCGACAGGGGCGAGGATCCATTGGACGCTGCCTACCGCGAGCTTTACGAAGAGACCGGCATGAGGACGGTGACCCTGCTTGCCGAAGCGAGAGACTGGATCAATTATGATCTGCCGCCGGCACTGATCGGCATCGGGCTCAGGGGGAAATTCCGCGGCCAGACGCAGCGCTGGTTCGCCTTCCGCTTCGACGGCGACGACAGCGAGATCGCCATCAACCCGCCGCCTGGCGGCCATGAACCGGAATTCGATGCTTGGGAATGGAAGCCGATGCAGCAACTGCCAAGGCTGATCGTGCCCTTCAAGCGCGCCGTCTACGACCAAGTGGTGGCCGAGTTCCAGCATTTGGAAACACTTCAATCGGAAGACTGATCACGGCGGGATGACTGCCGCCGTATGCGTTCGGCGGCGGGAATAGGATCTCCGGCCGCCATGAGCGGCCGGCATCCCGTTCGAACCTTATTCGGCTTCATTGGCGGAATCGGCGTTGAGCTGGCCGTATTTGCTCTCGCCGATTTTCTCGAGCAGGTCGATCTGTGTTTCGAGGAAATCGATATGACCTTCCTCGTCGGCCAGCAACTCCTCGAAAAGTTTCATGGAAACGTAGTCGCCGGCGTCATGACAGATATCGCGCGACTTCTTGTAGGCTGTGCGGGCGTCGTACTCGCCGGCAAGATCGGCTTCCAGAACTTCCTTGACGTTCTGGCCGATGCGTAGAGGTGCAAGGGTCTGCAGATTGGGATGGCCTTCAAGGAAGATGATGCGGGCGACAAGCCTATCGGCGTGATGCATCTCTTCGATGGATTCGGCGCGCTCCTTCTTGGCGAGCTTGGTGTAACCCCAGTCCTCAAGAAGACGATAGTGAACCCAATATTGGTTGACTGCCCCGAGCTCGAGGAACAACGCCTCGTTAAGCCGCTCGATGACCTTTTTGTCGCCTTTCAATGTCCGCTCTCCTGTTTTCCTCATGGAATTGTTTCAAGCGGGACATGAAATCAAATATTTCGGTCTCCGTCGAGTGACGACGGGCGTGATATTCCTCGGTCGTCTGGATAATGATGTCGACGACGTTGGGAAAACAGCCGCAGCAGCGGCCGCGTTTTTCCATGGCGTGGTAGACCTTCGCAGGCACAATAAGCTGCCAACAATCTTCATCGAGAAGGTTGGTGATAACCTCCCGGATTTCCTTATCGGTTATATAATTGCAGCTGCAGACAAGCACGTCTTCATTCCAAACATGACACTGACTATCGTGTTTTCTGCTAAAGAAGATGGTGACTGTCAAGAAAAAATTTGAGTCGCGGGTCATTCAGTCGGGCGGCCGAAGGGCACTCCGGAGGCGGACAGCTTTTGAAGAATTGGCCTGAAATCCGAATTTCTATCTAGATCAAAGGCATACAGCACAACGTCGTCCGAAAGCGCGTGGCGTTTTTTAGCATCACTCTTTAATGGAAATTCCGTCCCCGCGGCATGACTTGGGCTGTTTCCGCCACAACCGCATGACCGCTTGCGGCAGCCATCCGCTTTTCCAGCTCCGCCCTATCTCGTACCTGCGCGAGCTTTCTCTGCCGCTGATCGATACCCGGCTTCAGTACCTCGTCCGATCGCTCGCAGACGCCGAAACGCCGGGCCTCGCGTTGCAGGATACCGAGCGCCGGCGTCATGTCCTCGATATGCTCGACGACGGTATGGATCACCCCGCTCTGGCTTTGCAGCCTGCCGCGGATTTTCACCAGCCGGGCACCCATGACGATCGCCCGGTATTTATCGAATACTTTGCTCCAGACGATGGCATTGGCGACCCCGGTTTCGTCCTCCAGCGTCATGAAGATCACCCCTTTGGCCGAACCTGGACGCTGCCGCACCAGCACCAATCCAGCAACTGTCACCCTCTTTCCGTTCGGTACTGTCAGAAGATCGACATTGCGCGTGATGCCCATTTTCTGAAGTTCCTCCCGCAGGAAGGAAACCGGATGCGCCTTGAGCGACAGGGAGAGATAACGGTAATCCTCGATCACCTGTTCGCCCGGCAGCATGTCTGGCAGCTTCGTCGCAGGCTCGGCCTGGAGGTCGACATGACGGACCTGCTCGAAAAGCGGCAGCTCCTCGGTCGCGCTTTTCACATCCAGCGCCCGCACCGCCCAGAGCGCGTCGCGTCGTGACAGTTTGAGGGACTGGAACGCATCGGCATCCGCCAGTCGCTCGATGACGGATTTTTGCAGGCCGGACCGCAGCCAGAGATCGCGCACCGAACTGTAGCCTTTGCCTCGATTGTCGACGAGCTGTTCCATATCGTCTGTCGAGAGACCCTTGATCTGCCGGAAGCCCAGCCGCACCGCATGCCGGGTCTTGATGATCTCGCGCATCTTGTCATGCCGGAAATCGATGGCATTCCGATCGAAGGCAGCCTCTTCCAGACCGCACTCCCAGTTCGATGCATTGATGTCGACCGGCAGGATCTTTACCCCGTGCTCGCGTGCATCCCGCACCAGCTGCGCCGGCGCATAAAAGCCCATCGGTTGGGAATTCAGCATCGCCGCGCAGAAGACGTCGGGATAATAGGCCTTGAGCCATGAAGAGGCATAGACGAGCAGCGCAAAGGAGGCGGCATGGCTTTCCGGAAAACCGTATTCACCGAAGCCTTTGATCTGGTTGAAACACTGTTGCGCGAACTCCGGATCATAGTCCTTTGCGACCATTCCCTCGATGAACCGCTTTTCGAAGTTACCGATCGTACCCGTTCTTTTGAATGTCGCCATCGCTCTGCGAAGCTTGTCGGCTTCCGCAGGTTTGAAGCCTGCGGCGGTAATGGCGATCTGCATGGCCTGTTCCTGGAACAAGGGCACGCCGAGGGTTCTTTCCAGAACCGTTTCCAGCTCCTTGCTCGGATATTTGATCGGAATGTTCTTGGCCCGCTGCTCCCGGCGTTTCAGATAGGGATGCACCATGTCGCCCTGGATCGGACCTGGCCGAACGATCGCCACCTCGATGACGAGATCGTAGAACACCTTCGGCTTAAGACGCGGCAGCATGCTCATCTGCGCCCGGCTTTCGATCTGGAAGACGCCGAGCGTGTCGGCCCGGCCCATCATCTCGTAGACCGGCTCACCTTCGTCCCCGTGCTCCTTGTGGCCAAGGTCTGCGAGCGTCTTCTTCACATCGTAATGCAGCTCCAGCAGCGAAAAGGCCTTCCGCAGGCAGGTCAACATGCCGAGCGCCAGCACATCTACCTTGAGGATCTTGACGTTGTCGAGGTCGTCCTTGTCCCATTCGATCATGTAGCGATCCGGCATCGCCGTCTTCATGATCGGCACCACCTCGTCGAGCCGGTCCCGCGTGATGACGAAGCCGCCGACATGCTGGGTGAGGTGGCGCGGGAAGCCGAGAAGCTCGGAGGCATATTTCAGCACGTTCTGGGTCACCGGATCCTTGACGTCGAGACCCGCCGCCTTGGCGTCGCGTTCAGAGAGATTGTCCTCCGACCACCCCCAGACGAGGCTGCTGATCGCCGACTGGACATCCTCCGACAGCCCGAAGGCCTTGGCGACCTCGCGGCCGGCCGAACGGGTGCGGTAGGTGGTCACCCCCGCCGTCAGTCCGGCATGTTCTCTTTTGTATTTTTTGTAGATGAACTGAATGACCTCTTCGCGTCGGTCATGCTCGAAATCGACATCGATATCCGGCGGTTCGTCGCGATCCATCGAAATGAAGCGATCGAACAGCAGCGTGCTCTTTTCGGGATCGACCTCCGTTATCTCAAGACAATAGCAGATGACCGAATTTGCCGCCGATCCGCGCCCTTGGCACAAGACCTTGAGTTCATAGCGGGCGTGCTGGATGATCCTGTGCACCGTCAGGAAATAAGAGGCGTAATTCTTATCACTGATAAGCTTCAGTTCGTAATCGATCTGCTTTGCAACTTTCTCAGGAATGCCATCAGGATAACGTTTTGTCGCTCCTGCTCTCGTCAGCCTTTCGAGAGTTTCCTGCGGTGTTTCGCCGGGATCGTTTTCAGGCGGATAATTGTGCTCCAGTTCCTTCAGCGAAAAGGTCAGCCTGTCGAAAAATACCTGCGCATTTTCGATCGCATCGGGATAGTCCCGGAAGATCCGGGCCATTTCACGTGAATCCTTGAGGTAGCGTTCGGCATTCGGCGCCAGCAGGAATCCGGCTTGCGCTATCTGCACATGCTCCCGGATCGCGATCACGACATCCGAAAGCGGCCGGCGTTCGGGATGGTGGTAAAGTGGTTGGTTGGTCGCAATCAGCGGCACGCGATTTCCGGCAGCAAGCATGGCAATCACCGCAAAGACCTGCCTGTCGCGACCGTCATACGCTGGCGCCAGCGCCATAAAAAAAGCCTTGCGGAAGCGTCTGCGAAACCGTTCCAGATAATCTTCCAGCGTCGACTGACCCGCCTGATGACCGACAAGGGTGCGATCGGGAACGAGGGCAAGCATCATCTCGTCCCCCCATTCCATGAGCTCCGCTTCCGTCAGAATGCAGCTTCCCTTGATCGCTTCCTCCTTCAGATTGCCGGCGCTGAGAAGGCGGCAAAGGTTCGCCCAGCCTCGCCGGCTGCGGGGATAGGCGAGGATATCAGGCGTTCCGTCGGAAAAGACGAGACGGGCGCCCGGTTGAACCCGGATAGGATCGAGGATGACCTCCATTTTTCCTTCCTTCTCAGCCTGGGCCAGAATCTCATCCCTGTTCTTGTATCTCTCCTCAAGCTGCTCCGCCTGGGCATGCGCCCGCACGACGCCTGCAACCGAATTCCGGTCCGCAATCCCGAGGCCGCCGAGTTTCAGGTAAGCGGCCTGCACGACCATCTCTTCCGGGCTGGAGGCGCCTTCAAGAAACGAGAAATTTGTCCTTGTGCCGATCTCAAAGAATGCGCGCGTGGTTGTCATGCGAACACACCATGCATGAACCAGCGAGGATCAAGCTCCTGACCATAGAAGCCCCGCCGATAGATCCAGAAGCGATGTCCGGTCTCATCCTCGATGCGGAAATAGTCACGCGCCTCGGCGTCATTTCCATCGATCCACCATTCCATGGCAATCCGTTCCGGCCCTTCGCTTCTTGCCACCTGATGCTGCATACGCCGCCAGCGAAAGATCTGCGGCGGACCGTCGGGGACTTCGGCAAGTATGGTCTCGACGGGCTCCGGCGTTGCAAACAGCCGCAGCGGGCGCTCTTCGCGGAAAGGAAGCTGGATGTCCTGCTCCGCCTCCCGCCTGGGAAGGCTCTCCATCACAGGAACCGTGATGACGGCGCGTTCCGGAACATGGCTCTCGCGAAGCTGGAAGCTTTGCAGGCAATCCGCACCCAGCCGGGCCGAGACCCGGTCGACGATGGCCGAAAGCGAGATCTCTCCCTGCCGGTCGCCTTCGAAATCACCCTGCGCCTCGTTGAAGGGATCATGCCGCAACACATTCAACCGCAGGATCTCGAAGCCATAGCCGGCATCGAGATCATCATAGACCGCCTGCAATCGCTCGGAAAAAAGCCCGGCGATGAACTTTGGTTCGCGAAGCGGCTGCGAAGCGCCGACGGAGATACGAAAGACCCTGCCGTCGACGCGGAACAGGACCAGTTCGAACACCCGCCCGCCAGCCCCCCGCGCCTCCAGCGACGGCTGCAGCAATAGGGCGACCTGCCTGGTGACGGCAAGGATCTGCTCTTCCGTCCCGATGGGCTCGATCAGGCGGCTTTCGGCCGAGAGGCTGGCAACAGGACGCCGGGGCGAGACCGGCTCCTCTTCACGTCCCAGCGCCTGGTCGAGACGCAGAAGCAGCTCCGGGCCGAACCGGCGGGTCAGCGGCGCGCGCGGTGCATCGATGATGTCGCCGATATATTTCAGACCGAGCTTGTTCAGGGCAGCGACGGTTTGTCCTTCCAGCCGCAAGGCTGCGACCGGCAAGGACATCAGCACATGTTCCGCCTCCTCGTCCCCGATCACGCCGCCTTGCCCGAAGCGGGACGCGGCCCAGGAAAGGCCTGATGCCGATGAGACCGCGCCGCGGGCATCGAATCCCATATGGAAAAGCCGCGACAGCACATCCTTGAGAAGCGCCTTTTCACCGCCGAAGAGATGGGCGCAGCCGCTAATGTCGAGAAACAGACCGTCCTTGCCGTCGAACGCCACCAGCGGCGTATAGCGGTCGCACCAGTCGGCAATGGCCTCCAGCAACCGGCGGTCGGCCGCCAGATCCTCTTCCGCCACCTCGAGCATGGGGTACATGGCGCGCGCTTCGGCAACGCCCAGCTCCTTCCTCAGCCCCAACCTTTCGGCCAACTCGTCCAGTGCCGTCAGCCGCATGGCATTGTTGAGCTTGCCGGAACAGACGATAGGCGGCGTTTCAGGACGCCCTTTCGAACGCCAGGAGAGCCCCCATCGCTTGCGGGCGATCCGGTCCGTTGGCAGATGCGGGAAGCTGAGCGCCAGAATGCGCTGACTGTTCGCCTGGAGGACGAACGAGGTTTGGTTCGGCGACAGGGAGAAATTGGCGGTCATGGGGATTCCACTCCAGAAGAAAGGAGAGCGGGGCCGGATTGCGGCTCTTCTCCAGCGTGAGACGGAAAATCGGATTGCCGATGCTGCCGGAAAGTTTCGATCCATCCGGCAACGGCCGCAGACCGGACGGGGCCGGCTCAACATGCAGACGGAAGGCCGCACTGCTTGCCTCCTCTGCTCCGGCCTGGCGGACAAGGAATAGCGGACGGCGGGCAGCATGCGCCCTGAGACTGAGCCTGCGGCTTTCGGTCAGGCCAAAATGGGCGGGATTGCCTCGCACTTCGAAGATGACGGCCGAGAAGGCAGCGCTTTCCACCGCCACCTCCGCCAGCCAGAGCGCCTCATCCAGCTTGCGCGGCGCGGCATGGAGAAACCGCTCCGGGCTCAATCCGAAATCCCGAAGCCCTGGTGCATAGGGACGACCGGCCTCCAGCGTGCCGACGGCATCGCCGATCCAGAGCAACGGCATAAGCCTGCCGGCATCCGCTTCCTGTTTCTGCAGCCGCGCGGCAACAGCCATCGCCAGCCCGCTTGCCGCACCGGCATCGCGAGACAGAGCCGAGCGGAATTCGGTGATCGCATCGAGCGGCAACCCGCCTTCCAGCGCGCTGTCGAGAAATTCAACCCCAAACGCCAAGGGCGGCAGAATGCGTCTCCTGGGTGTCTGACCTCCTGCCGCCAAGGCTTCCTGCTCCGCCGCGGCAAGCGCCGGCGCGAGCCTTCCCTCCAGTCTGGCGATGGTTTCGCGGAGCGCAAAAAGCCGCTCGCGCGCCAGGGCGTGCTGCGCCATGGCGTTCTCCAATTCGTCTTGTTCCTGTTATGTTCTTATAGATTCCAGAGAGCTAATGAAGAGTCAACGGCCATTTTCTATGAATTTATTCCTGCCTTTGATTCCGCACTCGAAAATCGGCGATAAAGGTTCTATATGGGCCCGCAAAGGAAGGAATATTCATGGCCCGCATAGACCAGAGCGATGATTGGCGGGACCGCCATGCGCCGACGATCAGCACCTTCGAGTCGCTGGCGATGGAGGCCTATAGCCATTTGCCGGATGAATTTCGCCAGTTGACGACCAACCTCACGATCGAGATTGAAGATTTCCCCGATGACGACGTTTTCGAGGACATGGCGCTGGAAACCCCTTTCGATCTGCTCGGCCTTTTCGAGGGCAGGGGCATTTCCGAACGTTTCACGCTGGAAACCGGCGAGATGCCGAACCGCATCCGCCTGTACCGCCGCCCCATCCTCGACTACTGGGCTGAGAACGACGAGACGCTCGGCGATATCATCACCCACGTCCTGATCCACGAGATCGGTCACCATTTCGGCCTAAGCGACGATGACATGGAGCGGATCGAGGCAAGCGCCGAGGAAGCCGCCGAACGATAGAGCGCCGCGCGTCCAAGGACGCGCTAAGGACGCTCTATCACTTTCAATCACGCATAATCCTTTCCGAAAATCGATTACAATTTCGGGGTTATGCGCTAAAACCTCACTGCTCTGAGAGCTTCATCTCAGGATCGTAATCCTTGCCTTCGACATGCTTGACGACGGCCTGGCCGCATTGCATCGCGCCGGTCGCGGCATTGAAAGCATAGGTCGGCGAGCCCTCCAGCGACCAGCCCTTGTTGAGGACGGCGGTGACCTTGTGGCAAAAGGAAGCATCGTCGGGACCGGTCAGGAAGCGGTAAAGTTTCATTACATCATCTTTCGTGCTGCAATCTGGCGGGCTGCGATCAGGCGGGCTTTATGGACCAGACTTTCCGCTTGGGCAAGATGCAGCCGCTCGATCATCCGCCCGCCTGCATTGATGACGTTCAGCCCATCGGAAGCGGGGTCGGCAAAGGCTGATATGATCGCCTCCGCTTCTGCAATCGCCGCCGGATCGGGGCCGAAATGGCGGTTGGCGGGCTCGATCTGCGCCGGATGGATCAGCATCTTGCCGGCAAAACCCATGGCCCGGCTCTGCAGGCATTCGGCATCGAAACCCTGTTCATCCCTGAAATCGTTGAAGACGCTGTCGATCGCATCGAGCCCGTAGGCGCTGACCGCAAGGACGACCTGCATCAGCCACGGCACGAGATAGCTCCTCCCCGGTTGTGGAAGCACACCGGTTTCCTTGCGTAGGTCGTTGAGCCCGACGACGAGACAATCGAGCCGCGAGCCCGGGGTGCGTCCGGCTTCGGCGATAACAGCCGCATTCAGGATGCCACGCGGTGTCTCGATCATCGCCCAGATGCGCAGATCTTCCGGTGCTTCGGCCTCGGAGAGAAGGTCACTGAGCGCCATGACATCCTGCGGTTCGTCGACCTTCGGCAGCAGCACGGCGTCGGGATTGAGCGCGATTACCAGTTCCATGTCCGCCAGACCGAAATTGGTCGACAGGTCATTGATGCGGATGATCCGCTCCTTGCCTTCGAGCGGCCGAGCCGAAAAGAAATTCCTCAGATTTTCCCGCGCTTCCGCCTTTCTTTCCGGCGCCACGGAATCCTCGAGATCGAAGATCACGGCATCGCAATCGACCGCATGGGTCTTTTCGAGGGCGCGGGGATTGATGGCAGGCGCACTCAACACCGAACGGCGCAGGCGGGCGGAGCGGGTCGTGGGATTTCGGCTCATGGCGAATTAGTGCCAAGCTTTGAAAGCCGAAGCAAGCAGCCCACCCCAGAACATCGAGCAGAACAACAAAAAGCCATGCTTGCCTTGCAGAGAGGAAAGAGAAGGACCACATTCCTTTCCGAAGAAAGGTCTCTAACCATGCAGAACATTCGCTCCATCTTCCTCATGCTTGCCGGCGCCACCGTTTTCGTGGCTATGCTGCTTCTCACCTTTTCGGTGACGCTCGCCGTCGGCGGCATCCTGACCGTGCTCATGGTCGGACGTGCGCTTTCGATGAAGATGAAGCCCGCTCCGGTTCGCGCCAAGGCAAATAACGGCCATCGCGAAATGCGGGTGTGGAACGACGGCCGCGGCACGATCATCGATCTCTGATCATCTTTTCGCTGAAAATTTGGCCGACACTGTCGCATCGCGCGTCCATGTTACGTCTTTGAAGCAGCCGGGCATTCAGCCGGCGCTTCAGAACGAATGGAGGACAAGCATGGATACGACGACAGAGAGCAACCCGACCAAGATGCCACCGGTCAAGAATGGCCTGCTGCCCTATCTGACGATCGACGGCGCAGTGAAAGCTGCGGAATTCTACAAGAAGGCCTTCGGCGCCGAAGAGGCCTATCTCGTGCCGGTCGACGAGAGCGGCCGAACGATGCATGTGCATCTTTACATCAACGGCAGCTCCCTCATGCTGTCGGATGCCTATCCCGAATACGGTCATCCCTTCAAAGGCCATGAAGGCTTCGCCATTCAGCTGGTGGTCGACGATATCGATTTCTGGTGGAACCGTGCCGTGGCTGCCGGCGCCGAAATCGTCATGCCGGTCGAACTGATGTTCTGGGGCGACCGCTACGGCCAGCTTCGTGATCCGTTCGGCGTCCTCTGGGGCCTGAACGCGCCGTCCAAATAAGGGACAGCCTCAATCGGCGGACCGCGCGAAACGTCGCGTGGCCGCCGTCTGTGAAAAGATTCTCCTTCATTTCGGCGAAAAACTGGACTAGATGCAAATTCAGAAAGTAGATTTGCTGAAATGGAGCATGGATCATGGATAAATTCGTGAAGCTCACGGGCGTTGCAGCGCCGCTGCCGGTCGTCAACGTCGACACCGACATGATCATTCCGAAGGATTATCTGAAGACGATCAAGCGCACCGGCCTCGGCACCGGCCTCTTCGCGGAAGCCCGCTACAACGAGGACGGCTCAGAAAACCCGGATTTCGTGCTGAACAAGCCGGCCTATCGCGATGCCAAGATCCTCGTTGCCGGCGATAATTTCGGCTGCGGCTCCTCGCGCGAGCACGCCCCCTGGGCGCTTCTCGATTTCGGCATCCGCTGCGTGATCTCGACCAGCTTCGCCGACATCTTCTACAACAACTGTTTCAAGAACGGCATTCTGCCGATCAAGGTCAGCCAGGAAGATCTCGACAAGCTGATGGACGACGCCTCGCGCGGCTCCAACGCCATCCTCACCGTCGACCTCGAAAACCTCGAGATCACCGGTCCCGATGGTGGCTTGATCAAGTTCGATCTCGACGAATTCAAGCGCCACTGCCTGCTGAACGGTCTCGACGATATCGGCCTGACGCTGGAAAAAGGCAAGGCGATCGACAACTTCGAAAAGAAGAATGCCGCTTCGCACCCCTGGGCAGCCTGAGCCCAATCCAATCGATTACCGATCAAGCCGGGCATTTGCCCGGCTTTTTCTTTGGTGTGGGTCAAAGAAATTTTTCTTTCCAGCCCCTGAGTTTTTCGAGCGACACACCGATGCCGCCGCAGACTTCGATAAGCGGATGGTCGAAGCGCTGAAGCAGTCCGGCATGCACATCGGCAACGGCAAGGGCCGCGCCGCAAGCCGGCTCGACCAGAATGCGCTGCGCATCGGCAAATTTCAGGCAGGCGGCAACGGCATCGGCGTCGCTGACGACAACACTTTCAATCGGATGCTGCTTCGGCAGGTCGAAGACATGCTGCGCCACTTGCCGCGCGCCGAGCGAATTGGCAATCGAAGTAATGGCGGAAAGGGTGATGCGCTCATTCGCCCTGAGACTGGCGTTCAGCGAAGCCGCCCCTTCCGTTTCGACGGCGATAACAGGCACATCGAAAAGCCCGTTTCGCTTCAAGCCCTCGACAATGCCGGCAAGCAGCCCGCCACCGCCGACGCTGGTGACGACGCAATCGAATTTTGCCCCCTTCGCCACCACCTCGTCGATCAGCGTGGCATGGCCATCCCACAGAAGCGGATGGTCGAAGGGGTGCACATAGGTTGCCTTGCGGCTTCGGGCGAGTTCGACTGCATGGGCATTGGCCTCGTCGAAAACCGAACCATGAACGAGGACATTGGCGCCCGTTGCGGCAATCGTCTGGCGGACATCGGCCGCCGTCGTCTCCGGCACGACGATCGTGACCGGCACACCGAGCGCCCGGCCGGCATAAGCCGCCGCAATGCCGGCATTACCGCCAGAAGCACAGAAGATCTCGCGCGCGCCATTTTCCACCTCGTACTGGCAAAGTCGGCCGACGCCGCGCAGCTTGAAGCTGCCGGAAGGCTGCAGCGCATCAAGCTTCAGCCAGAGCGGTTTGCCGCTGGCGCTATGGCCAGGTGCTGTCTGAACCAAGGGCGTGTCGAGATGGAGAGGTACGAAAGGCATGGGGAACCATCCAGGGAAATAAAGCTAGGAGCTACCTTTCTAATCCGTTTGCGGGCGCAGGAGCAATCATCGCTGCTCAGAGCGATGCGTACCGATTCACCGCTTCTGTCGCTTGAAATGCCCATTTCCGGGGTCTAAGAAACCGCAACTTGTTTTTCCCAGGAGGGTTTCATGACAGCGCGCAATCTTTTCCTGCTGCCGGGTGACGGCATCGGTCCCGAGGCCATGGGCGAGGTTCGCAAGATCATCGCCTATATGAACGAGGCGATGAATGCCGGTTTCGTCACCGACGAAGGCCTTGTCGGCGGCTGCGCCTATGATGCGCATGGTGCGGCGATCTCGGAAGCCGACATGCGGAAGGCGCTTGCCTCCGATGCCGTTCTCTTCGGCGCCGTCGGCGGCCCGAAATGGGATAGCGTGCCTTACGAAGTGCGCCCGGAAGCTGGCCTGCTGCGCCTGCGCAAGGATCTGCAACTCTTCGCGAACCTGCGCCCCGCCATCTGCTATCCGGCCCTTGCTGCGGCCTCGTCGCTGAAGCCGGAACTGGTCGAAGGCTTGGATATCCTGATCATCCGCGAGCTGACCGGCGGCGTCTATTTCGGCGAGCCGAAGGAGATCATCGACCTCGGCAACGGCCAGAAGCGCGGCATCGACACGCAGGTTTACGATACCTACGAGATCGAGCGCATCGCCGGCGTCGCCTTCGAAATGGCCCGCACGCGGCAGAATCGCGTCTGCTCCATGGAAAAGCGCAACGTCATGAAGTCGGGCGTGCTCTGGAACCAGGTGGTGACTGAGACGCATAAGGCAAAATATTCTGACGTCCAGCTCGAACACATGCTGGCCGATGCCGGCGGCATGCAGCTGGTGCGCCAGCCCAAGCAGTTCGACGTGATCGTCACCGACAACCTCTTCGGTGACATGCTCTCAGACGTCGCCGCCATGCTGACCGGCTCGCTCGGCATGCTGCCGTCGGCCTCGCTCGGCGCGCCTGACGGCAAGACCGGCAAGCGCAAGGCGCTCTACGAGCCGGTGCATGGCTCGGCCCCCGACATTGCCGGCAAGGGCATCGCCAATCCGATCGCCATGATCGCCTCATTCGCCATGTGCCTGCGTTACTCCTTCAATCTGGTGAAGGAAGCCGACGATCTGGAAAAGGCGATCGCCAACGTGCTCGACAAGGGCATCCGCACTGGCGACATCATGGCCGACGGCGCAAGACAGGTCGGCACCGTCGAGATGGGCGATACGATCCTCGCCGAATTCAAGACGCTTTCTGCCTGATATTTCACGTGAAACAGTTCCGGCCCTTCGCAGCATTCTTGCGGAGGGCTTTTTTCTCAAGGCCGCGAACCGCATCGGCTTGGTCGAATTATCCCAAACCGACTATCCTCGGCCACAATCTCGTGTATTTTTGCGCCGGATTTTAACGGGCGCATAATCCATTGGAAGCGATCTTCCAATGGATTATGCGCCAACTCAAAATAATAGAGCGTCCTTAGCGCGTCGTGGCACTTTAGGGCAAATTTGAACGGACGACGGAATGCGGGCATTTTGGGCTTCCCTGAACAGGCGCTGGCGCCGGAATGGCGCTGGCATGCCGCCTTTGCGCTGGCAGGCCTGCCTCTTCGTCACACTCAATGCCGTGATCCTTTCCATGCTGCTCTTCGACGCGCCGATCGGCGCCAGCGAGGCTCCTGCACCGGTGAAGCACCTCGGCGAGATGCTGACCGGCTTCGGTGATTCCGCCTGGCTGATCTACATCAGCATCCTGCTGTTCTTTCAGGGACGGGCAGGCTACAAGCTTGTCAAGACGGCGCGCTCCAAGGCGCAGGCGCTCTATATCAGCTGGATCGGCGCCTATCTCTTCACCACGGTCGTCTTCTCAGGCCTGCTCGCCAATCTGCTGAAGCGGGCGATCGGCAGGGCGCGTCCCGATCATTTCCACGACTACGGCATCTTTTCCTTCACGCCCTTCTCAGGCCATGCCGCTTTCGAAAGTTTCCCGTCCGGCCATTCCACCACGGTCGGCGCCTTCTTCGCCGCCTTCGCACTGCTGTTTCCGCGCTATCGCGTTGCCTTCATCGTCTGCGCGATCTGGCTCGGCATGACACGTGTCATGGTCGGCGCCCACTATCCGAGCGACGTCATCGCCGGCCTTGCCTTCGGCGCCTGGTTCTCGCTGCTGACGGCGATCGTCTTTGCGCGCTGTGGCCTGCTCTTCAAGCTGGCGCCGGATGGCTGGCCGCTCGCCAAGCGCTTGTTCCCCGACGCGAAAAAACCCGGCGCCTTGTGAGCGCCGGGCTTCTTTTCTTGAGCGCTGACGCGCCTCTCAATCCATTGCGTGGATATCCCTGTTCTTCGTTTCCGGCAGGAAGATCAGGCCGATCACCAGCGTGATCGTCGCAAAGACAATCGGGTACCAGAGACCGTAGTAGATATCGCCTGCGGCAGCGCTCATCGCGAAGGCCGTCGCCGGCAGCAGGCCGCCAAACCAGCCATTGCCGATGTGATAGGGCAGCGACATGCCGGTATAGCGGATGCGGGTCGGGAAGAGCTCGACCAGCAGAGCGGCGATCGGGCCGTAGACCATCGTCACATAGAGGACGAGGACGAACAGCACGGCGATCGTGCCGATCCAGTTGACGCGGTTGGGATCGGCGACCATGGCGAAGCTACCGCCATTGGCGATGTTATAGACCGCCATGTCGGTGACGCCATTGGCCTCATCCGCAGTCAGCAGCTTGGTCTCGACCAGCTTGGCCGCCGGCACGGTTTCCTTCTCGCCGGCGCGCACGGCATCGGCGTTGAGCGACAGTTCCGGATTGGCTGCGATAAAGGCATCGAGCTTGGCATCCGGCACTTTGACGGCGCCGCGGTTCAGCGGGTAGCCGGCATCGTGGAGCGCGATGTTGACACCCTTTTCGAAGGCGGCGGTCATGCTCTTGGCCTTGTTGCCGGCAGCGACGACGTCGAAGCTTGGGATCGTCGCGTTGCCGACCTTCACCGTTGCCGGCTGCCCGGCGGTACCGGGCACGACATCGTAAGGCACCGAGTTTTTCGTCAGGAACGCCGTTGCCACGTCGCAGGAGCTGGTGAACTTGGCCGTACCGGTCGGGTTGAACTGGAACCGGCAATCCGCCGGATCAGCAGTCACCGTTGCCCGAATCGAAGCCTGCGCTTCGGCAAGCGCCGGGTTCGCCGTCCAGGTCATCGCCTTAAACAGCGGATTATAGGTCACCGCCGCGATGAGAAGACCTGCCATGATGATCGGTTTGCGGCCGATTTTGTCGGAGAGACCGCCGAAGATGACGAAGAACGGCGTGCCGAGGAGGAGTGCGATGGCGACCATGACATTGGCCGAGAACAGATCCACCTTCAGCACGTTCTGCAGGAAGAACAACGCATAGAACTGGCCGCCGTACCAGACGACCGCCTGGCCCATGGTGGCGCCGAGCAGCGCGATGATCGCGATCTTGGCATTTTTCCACGTCCCGAAGGCCTCGGTCAGCGGCGCCTTGGAGCCTTTGCCTTCCGCCTTCATCCGCTGGAACGCCGGCGATTCGTTCATCTTCAAGCGGATCCAGACGGAAACGCCGAGCAAGACGACCGAGACCAGGAACGGAATGCGCCAACCCCAGGCGGCAAACTGAGCCGCACCCATCAGATATTGCACAAAGACGATGACGATCAGCGACAGGAACAGGCCAAGCGTCGCCGTTGTCTGGATCCACGAGGTGAAGTAGCCGCGGCGCCCGTTCGGCGCATGTTCGGCGACATAGGTCGCCGCACCGCCATATTCACCACCCAGCGCCAGACCCTGGAGCAGGCGCAGCCCAATCAGGATGATCGGGGCGGCGATGCCGATCGTGGCGGCGCCCGGCAGGACGCCGACGAGGAAGGTCGACAGACCCATGATCATGATCGTCACCAGGAAGGTGTATTTGCGCCCGACGAGATCGCCGAGACGGCCAAACACCAGCGCGCCGAAGGGGCGTACCAGGAAGCCGGCGGCAAAGGCAAGCAGCGTGAAGATGTTGCGCGTTGCCTCAGGATATTGGGTGAAATAGGTCGCGCCGATATAGGTGGCGAGCGAACCATAGAGATAGAAATCGTACCATTCGAAAACGGTGCCGAGCGAAGATGCGAAGATGACCTTCTTCTCCTCGCCGGTCATCGGACCGGCCTTCGCGCCGTCGACGCTTGCGACATTTGCCATTGTCTGTCCTCCACAGAGTGATGAGCACGCGCGCGGCCTACTTTCCTCAAAGCATACCCCTGGCCACGACACGCCTGACGAGAGTGTGCCAGAAACGACAGATCAAAAAGAGAGATGCTTTGGGATTATGACTTTAGTCTAATGGCGCCACGCTTTGTCATGCGCATCAAGCTCGCCACCGCCGTGACGATGGAGCTGCCGGAGGTTTGGAAGAAGGCTTCGCCGCGGATTGTGATGTGGACCGTTACGCTCTCAACGCCTGCGCCGGCGATTGCCGGTAGGCGAGCACTGCCGGCAGCGCGGCAAGAATTGTGGCAAAGGCAAGCAGCACGGCCGCAAGCCAGGCGTCTTCCCGCGCGAAGCCGACCGGCATGGCGACCCCACTCGTTTGTGAGAGCATGCCGGACAAGATGAGGGCCGCGGCATAACCGAGCGCGAATCCGAGTGCGATGCCAATTGCCACCAGGAAGAAGAATTCGAGCCAGACGATGCCGAAAATCGCGCCGCGCGGGGCGCCGAAGGCCCTCAGCGCGCCAATCTGACGGCGGCGCTGGCCGATATGGATGACCGTGACCAGCACCAGCGAGGCTGCGACGAGAGCTTGCGCGCCGGAGGCGACCGCGACGAGGATCTGTTTGGCGTCGCCGAGCGTGGCATAGAGATTGGTCAGCACCTCGCCGGGAAAGACGGCGACGGTATTGCCGCTGCGATAGTCCTGCCGCAGCTTGTAGGCATCGGCGATCGTCTTCGGCTTGACGAGAATGGCGGGAAGGCCGGGAGCTTCCGCAGTCCAGCTCTCATCAAGCGCGGCATCGGGATCGGCTTTCCCGTGATGCCCATGCCCATGATCGGCGCTGGCTTCCTCATGCTCATCATCATGTAGAGCCTCGGCGCCATTCTCCGCATGCTCCTCCGCCTCCATGCCATGGATGTGCCAGACGGCCTGGATCGGAACAAGAATCGCTCGGTCCCAGGTGGTGCCGGTCGGCCGCAAACGGCCGGCGATATGATAGACGAGCTCGGTATGGGTCTCGCCGCCCTCTTCCAGCGATCCGTGCATCGGCTTGATCTCGCCGCCGAGCGGCAGCTTGACGGCCGAGCCGATCACTGCCTCGCCCTCGCGCGCAAAAATCTTGCCTTCTGCTAAACCGCCGGACAGGTTCTCCGCCAGCATGGTCGTTGTGCCGACGATCGGATAGCCGGAGAAGGAATCGCCAAAGCCGATCGGGGCTGCCCAATCGACCCGTGGATCCGCGGCAAGCTTGCCCAGGACCTCGCCCGGCATCAGCGGCAGCGGCGAGGGCTGCAGGAAGACGGAGGACAGTACGAGCTGCGTCTCGCTGCCGCCGGCGCCGATCACAAGATCGAACTTGTCGGCAGCGCGTGCGCTGCCGAGACGAAGCGCCCGCTCCTGCAGGACGACGGAAACGCCAAGCGCAGTCGCAAGCGCCACCAGCAGCACGACCACCAGCGACCCCGCCCAGAGGCGACGAAGATCGGAAAGGATGAAGCGGATCATGCAGCCTCTCCCGCCGTCGTCGCGGAATCTTCGCTGATCCGGCCGGAACCGAAGGTGATGCGCCGGTCGAGGCGGCTGGCCAAGCGATGGTCGTGTGAAACGACGATCAGCGTGCTGCCTTCGGCAATGGCCAGATCGAGGATGAGATCGCCGACCGCCTCGCCGCTTTCGGCATCGAGGCTTGCGGTCGGCTCGTCGGCGATGATCACGCCGGGCTTGCGCAGCAGCGCTCGGCCGATCGCCACACGCTGCATCTCGCCGCGTGACATGGTTTCGATTTTCTGGCCGGGGCGGGAAAGACCGACCGTCCTCAAAAGTGCATGCGCCCGCTCGATGACATCAACTGTCGCAGCGCCGGCGAGCCGCGCCGGCAGCAGCACGTTTTCCACCGCCGACAGGCCGGGAAAGAGATGGAACTCCTGCATGACCAGGCCGATATTGGCGGCACGGAACCGGTCGCGCCGGCTTTCTGAAAAACTCGCGATATCCTCGGCGTTCCAGCGGATGCGGCCTTGCCGTGTCCGCTCCAGCCCGGCAACGATATTGACGAAGGTGCTCTTGCCGGAGCCTGACGCGCCTGTAATGGCGACCCTGCTGCCTGCATCGATCGACAGGCGGCCGATCGCCAGTGCCGGCGAGGACAGGCCCGGGAAGGTGACGGTCAGGTTTTCGATATCGAGAGCGAGCATATCGGTTCAGACGGCGAAATATTCGGCCTGGCGGATTCGCAGCAGGCTGACAAAGCCGGTGTCCGGATCCGTCCACGAACCATATTCCAGCGTGCCGCGCACTTCGATCGTCTGGCGCGACTGCACGAAGGTCTGTTTCTCCAAGAGATAGACGACCACGATATTATCAGGCCAGTCCGCATCCGAGGAACAAAAGGGGCAGAGCGACATCGGCACTTCGGTCAGCACGAAGAACTGGGCCTCGGCCTTCAATGGCGGCGCCATGAAGCCCTTCATACTGATGTCCTGACCGGCAAGGCGCTTCACCTTGTCTGAGAATTCAAGGCCGAGCACGCCGAACTTGCCGTAGAGCTCACCGAACGCGAGCGAAGAATCGGCAGCGCGAACGAGGGAAGCGGTCAGGGGAAGCATAATGGCGGCGCCGATCAGCCGGCGGCGGCTGAGATGCAACGAAGAAACTGTTTCCATGGCGACCTCCAAGAAGCAAATCCCGGCCGCTGAACGGCCGGGACCATGATCGATGAAAGAGGCAAGGCCGGCAAGCGGCCTTGCCAGATCAGTTCGTCTGCTTGGCGCCGAGAGCGAAGACGTCGGCGAGCACGCGATAGACGTCGCTCTGTTCCAGGTAACCGTGGAAGCCTTCAGCGCCCGGACCAGCCGACTGCAGAACGACGTCGTCGACCGCGTGGACGCCGCTCTCGCTGCTTTTGGGAAGATTGCCCTGAACGAAGACTGCGCCTGGAACATCCTTGTACTGTTCGTTGGCGACGTATTCCTTCTTTTCGTTCTGGACGGCCGGAACGAAGGGACCATCGAGCTTCGGACCGAAGGTCTCATAGTGGTCAGGGCCGTTGTTGGCGCTGAGAAACAGTCGGCGGCTGACGTCGATCTTATCGGGATAGCCGTCGCCGTTTTCGTCCTTGTAGTTCGGGAAGCCGGCTTCGGCATAGGTCCCGACCTTTTCGCGCATTTCCGTGCCGGGCTTTTCATCATCGACGGTACCGATGATGGATACGCCATGCGTGTGGTCGCCGGTGACGACGATCAGCGTGTCCGGATGGGCCTTCTGGAATTCGCGGGCAACGCCGATCGCCTGGTCGAATTCGATGGTTTCGATGACGGCGCGATCCCAATCGAGCGGATGGGACATTTTGTCGATCGACGAACCTTCGACCATCAGGAAGAAACCATCAGGATTCTTGGAGAGGCGGTCGAGCGCAACCTTGGTCATGGCGACGAGACCCGGCTGGTTCGGGAACTTGTCGACGGTGCCCTTCTTCAGGAACTCGCGATCAAGCGTGACGTCCATATTGCCGGTGTGGAACAGGCCAAGGAGATTGCCTTCAGCCGATGCATTGGCTGCGAGCTCGTTCTTGTCGGTCGCTAGCTTGTAGCCGGCATCCTGGAAAAGCTTGATGTAATCTTGATTGTCCTTGCGCTTGGAACCGGGAACTTCTTTGCCGAGGAAATAGGCCGAGCCGCCGCCGAGCAGGACTTCCGGCTTGACGTCGAGCAGCATGCCGACGATGTCGGCCTTGTCGCCGCGGTTGCGGGTGTGGGATACGACCGCAGCCGGCGTGGCGTCTTCGACCTCCGCCGTTGCAACGATGCCGATCGCCTTCTTGGTCAGGCGGCGAACGGCTTCTGCGAAGGTTTCAACGCGCGGGTCATCGAGAGAGGCCGGCGTACGGTCCGCATAAACGCCGATCGCGTTGACGGCTGTCTTGTGGCCCGTCATGTAGGCGGACATGGTGTTGGCCGAGTCCGTGGCAACGGCATTCGTCGCCGACGTGCCGATGAAAGCCATGCGATCGAGATCGTCCATATTCAGGCGGCCATTCGCCTTACCTTCGGTCATGCCCTTGGACATGATGCGGGCAGCGGTGCGATGTGCAACGGAAAGCCCGTCGCCGAGCAGGAAGATGATGTTCTTGGCCTTCGGCTGGGCTGCCGTTTCGTAAACGTTCCAGGTGACGGACTTCGTTTCGTCTCCGGCCGCGACTTCGATCTTGTAGTCGCCCGGCGCGGAAATCTTCAGGCCGCGCAGCAGGATAGCGGAACCGAGAGCCTTGTCGTCCTTGCCTTTTTCCAGTTCGACGAACTGCGCCTCGCCCTCGAGCACGGCCTTGTAGTCCTGGCCATTGACCGTAATCTTCACATCTTCGGCCTTAACCTGCTTGTTGAGCTCGACCTTGAAATCGAACGGCGAACCGGCAAGGATCGTCGCGCGATCAAGCGGATAGACCGTCGTCGCCTGAGCGGCGCCCGCAAGGATGGTGGTGGCCGCAAAGGCGGCGAGAAGCGTACGCATGGAAAACCCCCGTTTTCGTTGCAGACATTAACAACCCGGCCGGGATACCTCCCGAGGATGACACCGGCATGACAAAATGTCGCAGGATTGCGGCCGCCGCTTTCACCTGCAGGCTCTGAGCGCAAAAACCTTGACTCCTGTGGAAAACCTTCTAAGAGCAACAGCGGAAAAGGAATCTCCATGGTTCGCGACGAACACGCCATTGCCGAATGCAATGACCGGGCACGGGTTGCCGGGGTGGATATTGCCGTTCCGGTTTCTGCCAAAATCAAGGCCAAAACGACGACGAAAACCGTCTGACGTCTCTGGCCTGCCGCTCTCTCCCCGGCTCGGCTGGGGACAGGAAGACGCGATTGATCGCGCCTTTCCCCTCACCGGACAAGAGGAGAGAAGAGAAAGAGAGCTTGAGAAATGGGTTTCAAAGTAGCAGTTGCGGGAGCGACCGGAAATGTTGGCCGGGAGATGCTCAACATCCTCTCGGAGCGTGGCTTCCCCGCCGATGAGGTCGTGGCACTCGCCTCCTCGCGTTCGCAGGGCACCGAGGTTTCCTTCGGTGACCGGACGCTGAAGGTCTCCAATCTGGAGAATTACGATTTCTCCGATACCGACATCTGCCTGATGTCGGCCGGCGGCGAGATTTCCAAGAAGTTCTCCCCGAAGATTGGCCAGCAGGGCTGCATTGTCATCGACAATTCCTCGGCTTGGCGCTACGACGCCGACGTGCCGCTGATCGTGCCGGAAGTGAACCCGGATGCCATCAGCCAGTTCACCAAGCGCAACATCATCGCCAATCCGAACTGCTCGACCGCCCAGCTGGTGGTGGCGCTGAAGCCGCTGCATGACTTCGCCAAGATCAAGCGCGTCGTCATCTCGACCTACCAGTCGGTCTCCGGCGCCGGCAAAGACGGCATGGACGAGCTCTTCAATCAGACGCGCGCCGTCTTCGTCGCCGATCCGATCGAGAACAAGAAGTTCACCAAGCGTATCGCCTTCAATGTCATCCCGCACATCGACGTCTTCATGGAGGACGGCTACACCAAGGAAGAATGGAAGGTGCTGGCCGAGACGAAGAAGATGCTCGACCCGAAGATCAAGGTGACCTGCACGGCGGTGCGCGTGCCGGTTTTCATCGGTCATTCGGAATCGGTCAACATCGAATTCGAAAACGAGATCACCGCCGATCAGGCCCGCGACATCCTGCGCGATGCACCGGGCTGCCTCGTCATCGACAAGCGCGAGGATGGCGGCTACATCACGCCATATGAATCCGCCGGCGAGGATGCGACCTACATCTCTCGCATCCGCGAGGACGCAACGGTCGAAAACGGCCTCAACATCTGGGTGGTCTCCGACAATCTGCGCAAGGGTGCTGCGTTGAACGCCATCCAGATCGCCGAGCTGCTCGTCAATCGTGGACTCGTCAAGCCGCGAAAGCAGGCCGCCTGATACCATTTGTAAACCATAATATGCTAAAGCCCTGCTGATGATGAAGGCAGGGCTTTTTGCCGAATTGTGGACGCTTCTGTCCATAAGCGCTTGCTGAAAAAGGCGGTCGTGACAACATCGCCTTCGGCTGGCATTCTGCCCAGCATCAAGCCAAAGCATGCCGTCCAAAACCGTGCAGCGGTTCGGGACAGCGACATGAACAGAACGAAGACTTTGAGCGCGTCGCATGGCCCCGTTTGGCCGCGGCGCGCTTCAGTAGATCGGAAGCGGGGTTTCTCATGCGCATGACAACATTCTTTCTGGCGGCGTTTACGGCGGCGGGCGTCCTGCACGCGCTGCCGGCGGCGGCCCAGGGCGCTCAATGCGGCAATAATAGCAGCGGTTTCGGTGCATGGGTCGCCGACTTCAAGCAGGAAGCAGCGGCAAACGGCGTCAGCCGCTCGGTCCTCGACCGCGCCTTCGCCAACGTCAATTACAACAGGCCGACAATTGCCGCCGACCGAGGCCAAAAGAGCTTCAAGCTCTCCTTCGACGCTTTCATGCAGAAGCGCGGCGGGGCCGCCGTCATCTCCCGCGGCCGCAGCATGAAGGCCGCCAACCAGGCACTTTTTGCCTCGATCGAGCGCCGTTTCGGCGTTCCGGCCGGCCCGCTGATCGCGATCTGGGGCATGGAGACCGGTTTCGGCAGCTATATGGGCAACCAGCATACGCTGTCGGCTGTTTCGACCCTTGCCTATGACTGCCGTCGTTCGGACTATTTCACCGACCAGCTCTATGCAGCACTCCAGCTCGTCTCCGAGGGCTATCTGAGCCCGCAGGCCAAGGGTGCCGCCCATGGTGAAATCGGCCAGACGCAGTTTCTGCCGCGCAATGTCGTGCGCTTCGGCGCCGATGGCGACGGCGACGGCCGCGTCGACATGGTCGGTTCCCGCGCCGATGCCCTGGCCTCGACCGCGAATTTCCTCAAGGGCCACGGCTGGCGCGCCGGCGCCGGCTATCAGCCCGGAGAGCCGAATTTCGTCGCCATCCAAGGCTGGAACGCCGCCAGCGTCTACCAGCAGGCGATCGCCTATATCGGTCAGCAGATCGACGGCAGATAGGCTCTCATCGATAAGAATACTCGAAACGCCGCTGCGATATGCGGCGTTTTTCATACGCGGGAATCAAAGCCGCCGCCGGACAATCGCCACGCTGATCGAAACGTCGGTCGTGCGCGACCAATTGACGGCGAGCTTAGCAACAATCCTTAAAAAACTGATAAACCGGCATGTCCCTAGATTTCGGGACGAATGAAGTCGCGTGTCTCGGCGTCCATGACCCAGAGTTCACCGGTCGAAATGTCGAACCAGGCGCCGTGGAGATGAAGGCTTCCCGCTTCCTCGAGAGCCTTGATGTCGGGGAAGCTTCTGAGATTGTTGATCGAATTGCGGATGGAGACACGCTCAAGCGCCGTCTGCCGCTCGGCCGCCGTCATCACGTCGTTGCTCTGGATCTGCTCGGCGGCCGGTCTGACCAGCGACATCCAACGGCCGATGAAATCGCCAGGCGACAGCGGTTCGGCATTCGGGTCGAGCGCTGCGCGGATGCCGCCGCAGCGTCCATGGCCCATCACGACGATATCCGAGACCTTCAGCGCCTGTACCGCAAATTCGAGCGCGGCCGAGGTCGAGTGGAAATGGCCGTCCGGCTCGTAGGGCGGCACCATGTTGGCGACGTTGCGAATGACGAAGAGCTCGCCCGGGCCGGCATCGAAGATCAGCTCCGGTGCCGCGCGGGAATCCGAACAGGCAATGACAAGCGTATGGGGGTCCTGACCGTTTTCGGCAAGCTGCCGATACCTGTCGCGGGCGTCGGCATAACGCCCGTTCATGAAGTTGCGATAGCCGTCCAGAAGAGGTGTTGGAAAACGCTGCATGCTTTCTGGATTAGCGCGCGCGGAAGACAAGATCAACTGCTGCACTGCAAAATGAACATATCGGCAAATGCGTCATTTTTTCCGCCGCTGCGCCGGGTGCATGAGCCGGCGCATCTGCACCATGGCCATCGGCGTCGAAAGGCTGGAAGCATCGCTTGCTAGCATCAACTCGTTGCTGCCGCGCTTGACGGCACGCGCAAGAACCTCGAAGACGCTGGCGGTGGCAAGCTGCAGCGCCTTTTCGTCCTCGAGCCCGGAAAGCAGGCGCGACAGGAAGACGGCGGCCAGCAGGTCGCCGAGACCATTCGGCGGGTTTTCGACGACGCGGTGCTCGGCAAGAAGCGCGTGGCGACCGGAAAGATAAAGATTGCCGGTACCGCCCGCCATCATCGGCACGGCTGAAGTGACGAGCATGCGCGATGGTCCGAGCGCGAGCGCCGCCTCCATGATCGTGCCATTGTCTTCGAGGGCCGCCCCCGAAAGCCATGCGAGCTCGTAGCGGTTCGGCGTCGCCAGCGAGGCGAGCGGAATGAGATGATCGCGAATGGCCTCTGCGGTCGCTTCCGGCACATAAAGGCCGCCGAGATCGCCCATGACGGGATCGCAGACATAGAGCAGCTCGGGATTGTTTTGCCTGAGCGCGCCGATCAGCCGGGCGACGGAACGCGCCTGGGCGGCATTGCCGAAATAGCCTGAAAGCACTGCCTTGACTTCGCCGATCCACGGCGCGCGGATCAGATCGTCGATCGCCGCGTCGAAATCCGCTTCGGCGAAAGTCAGCCGTGTCGAGCGGCCGTGGCCGGGATGCCAGGGCAGCACGATGGTCGGCATGGCCCAGACCGGATGACCGAGCGTCTCCAATGCAAACACAGCCGCCCGATTGCCAACCGAGCCCCGGACGACATGGCTCGAAATGACGATGACTGCGCCCGCTGCATTTTCCGACATGATACCCAAGATCCGAATGATGACCGCGTTTGATGATCTTTTTGACGCCACGCTGTCAACCATTCTTCACGCGAGCATGGAAATGTCCGGCGGAACGAAAAACCGGAAGACGCGACTTTCGCTTTCGTTTGGCAAAGAAATCGGAAAATTTCTTACAAACTCTCGTTTCCAGCGCCAATAAAGCGTCAAAACAAACCTTCGGACCTCTCTTTTAGAGATTTTTTCGAAGAATCTTCTGCTAGCTTGCAAAAAATCAGACATTGAGGGAGGCGATCCATGGCTGCCAGAAACAATCCGAAACGGGAAAAGCAGATCGAAAGCGCGCGCAAGATCGCCAAGGCGACAGGCGAGGCGCATCTCGATCCGGCAATTCTCTTCGGCCGGGCAAGCAATGACGATCTCGAACTTTATACGCCGGAAATGCTGGCACTCTCCGCCGTGCGTTCGGCAAAGGAACTCGCCGCCTGGAACGGCAAGGCGCCCCGCGTCAGCATCGACACGATTGCCGATGTGACGCCTGGTGGCATCGCGGTCTCGGTGCTGTCAGTCACCGACGAGAATATGCCTTTTCTGTTTGAATCGGTCATGGGCGAAGTGACCAGCACCTATCGCGACCTGTTCATGGCCGTGCATCCCATCCTGGTCATGGAGAAGGGCAAGGCGCCGGCGCTTTATTCTGCCGATCACCCAAGCGATCCGGCCAACCGCGTCAGCCATATCCAGCTTCATGTTGCGCCGCTCAATTCCGCCCAGGCGGCCGAGCTCGTCAAACGCATCGAAAAAGTGCTCGAACAGGTCCGCCTCTCGGTGTCCGACTGGAAGCCGATGCTTGCCAAGCTCGACGGGGTGATCGCCGAGCTTTCGGCTAATGCCGCCGGCCGCAAGAAGGCCGAACATGCCGAGGCCGTGGCTTTCCTGACCTGGCTGCGCGACGAGAATTTTACGTTTCTCGGCATGCGCGAATATGTCTATTCGGGCAAAGGCGCTGACGCCAAGGTTGAGCGCGACAAGGGTGCTGGCCTCGGCATCCTCTCCAATCCCGATGTTCTGGTGCTGCGCACCGGCAAGGACGCTGTGACCACCACGCCTGAGATCCTCGCCTTCCTCGACGGCCCCGACTTTTTGATCGTCACCAAGGCCAATGTGAAATCGATCGTCCATCGCCGCGCCTATATGGATTATGTCGGCGTCAAGCGCTTCGACGCCGAGGGCAACGTCACCGGCGAACTGCGCATCGTCGGCCTTTTCACCTCGACGGCCTATACGTCGCTTGCCTCCGAAATCCCGCTGCTGCGGTCCAAGATCGAGAAGGTGAAGGAACATTTCGGCTTCGATCCGATGAGTCATTCGGGCCGCATGCTCGACAACACGCTGGAATCCTATCCGCGCGACGACCTTTTCCAGATCGACACGACGCTGCTCGCAAGTTTTGCCGAGCAGATCAACGACCTGGCCGATCGGCCGCGCGTGCGCGTCCTGCCGCGCATCGACCATTTCGACCGCTTCGTCTCGGTGATCGTCTACGTGCCGCGCGAGGAATATGACTCGATCGTCCGCGAACGGATCGGCACCTATCTGAAGACTGTCTATGACGGCCGTGTCTCTGCCTATTACCCGGCTTTCCCGGAAGGGGGCGTGGCACGCGTGCATTTCATCATCGGCCGCTCCGGCGGTAAGACGCCACGCATTCCGCAGGCAAAGCTCGAGCAGGTGATCCGCGAGATCACCGCCCGCTGGGACGACCGTTTCGAGGCGCTGGCCGGGGCCAAGGCGCCGAAGATATCAGTCGACCAAGCCTTCCAGGATTCCTTCACTCCAGAGGAAACCGTGGCAGACCTCGCCGATATCGGCGCCTGCGCCGCCGGCGAGCCGCTGCGCATCCAGTTCTACCATCGTCAGGAAGAACAGGGCCGCGTCCTTTCGCTGAAGATCTTTCACGCCGGCGGCCAGCTGGCGCTGTCGCGCCGCGTGCCGCTTCTCGAGAATCTCGGTTTCAATGTCGTCAGCGAACGCACCTTCGACATCGGGGTGCCGGCCGCCGACGGAGAAAAGAAACTCGTCGTGCTGCACGATATGGAACTCGAGGCCCGCAATGGCGGAGAGATCGATCTGCAGCGTTACGGCGCCGCCCTCGAGGAAGGCTTCGTCGCCGCCTTCGCCGGGACGATCGACAATGACAGCTTCAACCGGCTGATCCTTTCAGCCGGTCTCTCCGCGCGCGAGACGAACGTTCTGCGCGCCTATGCGCGTTATCTCCGCCAGGCCGGCATCGCCTATTCCCAGGATTATATCGCAACGACCCTCGACAAATATCCTGGTGTCGCCGCTGCTATCTTTCGTCTCTTCCATGACACGCTCGACACCACGCTTTCGGAAAAGGCTCGCGTCAAGAAGCTTGCCGAACTGCACCAGGCGATCGAAGCCGAGCTCGCCGATGTGCCGAGCCTCGACGACGACCGTATCCTGCGCTGTTACGTCAATATCGTCGATGCGACGCTGCGCACCAATTATTTCCAGAAGAACCCGGATGGCTCGCCGAAGCCGATGCTGGCCTTCAAGCTCGATCCGCATCTGGTGGACGGGCTGCCGCAGCCGAAACCCTTCCGCGAGATGTTCGTCTACGGCGTCGAAGTAGAAGGCGTGCACCTGCGCTTCGGCAAGGTGGCGCGCGGCGGCCTGCGCTGGTCGGATCGCGCCGAGGATTACCGCACCGAAGTGCTCGGCCTCGTCAAGGCCCAGCAGGTCAAGAACGCGGTCATCGTGCCGGTCGGCGCCAAGGGCGGTTTCTATCCGAAAAAGCTTCCCGTCGGCGGCAGCCGCGACGAGATCTTCAATGCCGGCCGCGAGGCTTACAAGACCTATATCCGTACGCTGCTTTCGATCACCGACAATATATCGGGCGCCGATATCGTGCCGCCGAAGGATACGGTCAGGCTCGATGGCGACGATCCCTATTTCGTCGTCGCCGCCGACAAGGGCACCGCGACCTTCTCCGACACCGCCAATGCACTGGCACAGGAAGCCGGCTTCTGGCTAGACGATGCCTTTGCCTCCGGCGGCTCGGCCGGTTACGACCATAAGAAGATGGGCATCACTGCCCGCGGCGCCTGGGAAACCGTGAAACGCCATTTCCGGGAAATGGACATCGATATCCAGGCGACGCCCTTCACCGTCGCCGGCGTCGGCGACATGTCGGGCGACGTCTTTGGCAACGGCATGCTGCTCTCTCCCAAGATCCGGCTCATTGCCGCCTTCGATCACCGCGACATCATCATCGATCCGAACCCCGATATGGAAAAGACGCTGGCCGAACGCCAACGGCTCTTCGACCTGCCGCGTTCAAGCTGGCAGGATTTCGACAGAAACGTGTTGTCGAAGGGTGCGATGATCATCTCCCGCGCGGCGAAATCGGTCACGCTGACGCCGGAAGCGGTTGCCGCGATCGGCATCGACAAGGCCGTGGCGACGCCCTTCGAGATCATGATGGCGATCCTGAAGAGCCCGGTCGACCTGCTCTGGTTCGGCGGCATCGGCACCTATGTGAAAGCGCCGTCCGAAACCGACACCGATGTCGGCGACCGCGCCAACGACCCGATCCGCATCACCGCGGTGGAGGTGCGCGCCAAGGTGATCGGCGAGGGCGCAAACCTCGGCGTTACCCAGAAAGGCCGCATCGCCTACGGACTGAAGGGCGGGCGCTGCAATTCCGACGCCATCGACAACTCGGCCGGCGTCAACACATCGGACGTCGAGGTCAATATCAAGATCGCGCTGGCAGCCGCCATGCATGACGGACGCCTGACGCGCGCAAAACGCGACCAGCTTCTTTCCTCGATGACGGGCGAGGTGGCGACCCTGGTGCTGCGCAACAACTACCTGCAGTCGCTGGCAATCTCCCTGACGGAACGCAAGGGCACGGCAAACGGTCTGCAGCTTGCCCGTTTCATGAGCGTGCTCGAGGGCGCCGGCCAGCTGAACCGCAAGGTCGAGACGTTGCCGGACGACCAAACGCTGGCCGAACGTTATACGGCCGGCAAGCCGCTGACTCGGCCGGAAATCGGCGTGCTGGTGTCTTATGCCAAGATCGTGCTCTTCGATGCGCTGGCCGCAAGCGACCTGCCTGACGATCCCTATTTCATCGCAACGCTTATGAATTATTTCCCCGTGAAGATGCAGAAGTCGAACGCCGGTGATATCGCCAGCCACCGCCTGAAGCGCGAGATCGTCGCGACCGTACTTGCCAACGAAGCGATCAACCGCGGCGGGCCGAGCTTCATCGTCGCCATGATGGACGCGACGGCGGCTTCGGCTCCAGAAGTGGTGCGCGCCGCGATCGTTGCCCGCGACGGTTTCGACCTGACCCGGCTCTGGGCCGAAACGGATGCTCTCGACGGCAAGGTTTCCGGTGATATGCAGAACCGTATCTATGAGGAGATCAGCCATAGCTTTACCGTATTGACGCGCCTGCTCCTGAAGACCGGGATGACCAAGGCGGATATGGCAGAAGTGATTAGCCGGCTGCAGGTTGCCTTGAAGAAGCTGAAGCCTGCCTTCGCCGAACAGGCGGGCGGCGATGTTGCAGCCCGCCAGGCGGAATACAGTCAGGCCGGCGTGCCCGAAAAACTTGGCGCCGAGATCGCTGGCCTCCAGGGCTTTGCGCTGGTGCCTGAGATCATGCAGATCGCCGAGCGTACCGGCGAGCCCCTGCTGCGCGCGGCCGAAAACTACTTCGCGGTGTCGCAGACCTTCCGTATCGGCAGATTGTTGGCGGCGGGCGGGCGGATCCTCACCTCCGACCACTATGAGAATCTGGCGCTTGCCCGCAGCATCGATCAGATCGCCAGCGCAAGACGCGACATCGTCATCTCGGCTCTTTCCGATCACGGCAGGGAAAAGCTTCCCGTACAAGCCTGGCATGCCCAGGATCGCATCCGCATCAACCGTATCCTCGAGGAGCTTTCAAGCCTCAGCGACGGCGGCGATCCCAATCTCGCGCGTATTACCGTTGCTGCAGGTATCCTCACCGATCTTGCGCGCGACCGGGCGAGGTGAGACAGTCCGCGTCAAAACAAGGAGCGGATGTTGAATCGCATTGACTGGACAGGAACGCAGCCGCCGAAGGCCACCGAGAAGGGCATCTGGGGGTGGATGTTCTTCGACTGGGCAGCACAGCCCTTCTTTACCGTGGTCACAACCTTCATCTTCGGACCCTATTTCGTTTCCCGCCTGACCGATGACCCGGTTTCCGCCCAGACGACGTGGAGCAACATGGCGACGATCTCCTCGGTGATCATCGCCCTGCTCTCACCCGTCCTCGGCTCGATCGCCGACCAGTCCGGCGCGCGCAAACCCTGGATCGGCTTCTTCGCGATCATCAAGATCGCCAGCCTCTTCTGCCTCTGGTTCGCAGCCCCCGGTTCGCCTGTTGTCTATCCCGTCATTTTCATGATCCTCGCCTCGATCTCGGCCGAGTTTTCGATCGTCTTCAACGATTCGATGATGCCGCACCTGGTCGGCAAGCACGAGGTCGGCAAGCTCTCCAACACCGCCTGGGGGCTCGGTTATCTCGGCGGCATCATCGTGCTCATTGCCGTCGTGACGCTTTTGGCGGCGAGCCCTGAGACCGGCAAGACCATCCTCGGCCTCGATCCGCTATTCGGCCTCGATCCTCAGACCGGTCAGGATGCACGCATCACCGGGCCGATCTCGGCCGTCTGGTATCTGATCTTCATCCTGCCGATGTTCTTCTTCACGCCGGATGTCGGCAGGGGTCTTCCCTTCGGCACCGCGGTGCGCTCCGGCTTGCGGGAACTCAGAAACACGTTCAGCGAACTCCGGGAGCGCCGCGGCATCCTGACATTCCTCATCGCCCGCATGATCTATCAGGACGGCGTCAACGGCCTGCTGATCCTTGGCGGTATCTTCGCAGCCGGCATGTTTGGCTGGGCAACGATCGAGATCGGTATCTACGGCATCATCCTGAATGTTGTCGCGATCTTCGGCTGCCTTATCGCCGGCCGCGTCGACAAGGGCGTCGGTTCGAAGGTAACCGTCGTCATCAGCCTCACCATGCTGCTTCTCGCCACCATCGGCATCATCTCGACAGGACCGGGTTACACCCTGTTCGGACTGATGCCGCTGCCGACGGCCGATTCCGGCGGCCTTTTCGGCACTGCGGCGGAAAAGGCCTATATCCTCTATGGTCTGCTGATCGGGCTCGCCTTCGGGCCGGTGCAGGCCTCGTCGCGCTCTTATCTTGCCCGCAGCGTCAGTCCGGAGGAAGCCGGCCGCTACTTCGGCATCTACGCGCTTTCGGGCCGCGCCACGAGTTTCATGGCGACGCTGCTCTTCTCGCTGGTGACCTATATGAGCGGATCACCGCGGCTCGGGATGGCAACGCTGATCCTGTTTCTTGCCGGCGGACTGGTGCTCTTGTTCCGTACACCCTATCCGGCCGATCGGGCATAGCAATCAGCTCTGCCCTGGCCGACGGCGGCGTACAATCACTCAGTGCCGGAAATGGCGCATGCCGGTAAAGACCATTGCGACGCCGTGTTCGTTAGCGGCATCGATGACCTCCTGGTCGCGCATCGATCCGCCCGGCTGGATAACCGCCGTCGCCCCTGCCGCGATCATCGACAAAAGACCGTCGGCAAAAGGCAGGAAGGCTTCGGAGGCAACCGCCGACCCGTGCGTCATCGGCACTGCAAGGCCAAGCGCCTTGGCGGCCTCTTCGGCCTTCAGCGCGGCGATGCGGGCGGAATCGACCCGGCTCATTTGGCCTGCGCCGATACCGGCGGTCTGGCCGTCCTTGGCATAGACCACGGCATTCGATTTCACATGTTTGCCAACCTTGAAGGCGAACTTCATGTCATCAAGTTCCCGTGCCGTCGGCGCACGCTTGGTGACGACCTTGAGTTCCAGATCCTCGACCATGCCGTTGTCGCGGCTCTGGACCAGCAGGCCGCCGGAAACGGTCTTTGCCGTCAGGCCCGCGGCACGCGGATCAGGCAGCCCGCCGGCGGACAGCAGCCGCAGGTTCGGCTTACGGGCGACGATCGCCTTTGCCTCCTCCGTGACATCGGGCGCGATGATCACTTCGGTGAAGAGCTTGACGATCTCCTCAGCCGTTTCGGCATCCAGCGTCCGGTTGAGGGCGATGATGCCGCCGAAGGCGGAAACGGAATCGCAGGCGAGCGCCCGCCGATAGGCCTCGACCAGGCTGGATCCGGTGGCGACGCCGCAGGGATTGGCATGTTTGATGATCGCGCAGGCCGGCGCCTTCTCAGGCAGGAACTCGGCGACCAGTTCGTAGGCGGCATCCGTATCGTTGATGTTGTTGTAAGAGAGCTGCTTGCCCTGGAGAAGAGCGGCCGTCGAAACACCCGGGCGCTTCTCGCCGGTGACATAGAAGGCGGCCTTCTGATGCGGGTTTTCGCCGTAGCGCATCTCTTCCTTCAGCGCGCCGCCGATGACCCGGTGGCGCGGCGTGTCGATCGACAGCGCCTCGGCGAACCAGTTGGAGATCATTGCATCATAGGCGGCGGTGCGGGCATAGGCCTTGGCGGCCATCCGCTGGCGGAAGGCATAGGCGGTCTTGCCGTCATCTGCGGAAAGCTGCTCCAGCAGTTCGGCATAATCGGCCGGATCTGTCAGGGTCGTCACATAGGCATGGTTCTTGGCCGATGCGCGGATCATCGCCGGACCGCCGATATCGATATTCTCGACGGTCGTCGGATAGTCGCCGCCGGCCGCACGCACCTCCTCGAAGGGATAGAGGTTGATGACGGCGAGGTCGATGCCCTCGATGCCGTGCTTTTTCATCGCCTCCTGGTGTTCACCGTCGTCACGGATCGCCAGCAGGCCGCCATGCACCATCGGATGCAGCGTCTTGACCCGTCCGTCCATGATCTCGGGAAAACCGGTGATTTCGGAGACATCGGTGACGGCAAGACCGGCAGCAGTAATCGCTTTATAGGTGCCGCCGGTCGAAAGCAGCCGCACACCTCTGGCAGACAAGGCGTGGGCGAGGTCGACGATGCCGGTCTTGTCGAAGACGGAGATGAGCGCGGTCTTGATTTCGACCTTGTCGGGGGCGGGGATCTTTTTGGAAATGACGGCCATGAAACCTTCTCCGTTCGGGCTTCGGGAGGACATCCGCAAGGGATGTTCGCATGCTGGCGCCGCGTTAGCACAGGTTTGCCGCCACGCAAACAGGCGTCAGAGCAGATGTCGAAAAGCACGAGCTATTTTTGGATAGCATCATACCTTACTTTTTTGGTGTGGGTGCGATCCCAATCTTCGGCCACTCGGCTGAAATCATCCGCCTCTAGCTTTTACGAGATAGGAACCAGCGGATTTCTGTCTTCTCGGCAAGATCGAAGTCGATTTCGATCTGGTCCGAACCGCAGATGCCGGAGCTGTCGGCGAAGAAAATATCCTCGGCGATCAGCACTTCATTGCCGGGCGCCGAAAACAGCCAGCTTTCGCCGTCCGGCGCCGTCAGCAGCACGGACTCTCCGTCACTCTGAAGCAGGACGATCGAGGGATGGATATGAAAACGGGCGACGGCCTTCAGAGGCTCGTCATGCTCATGTCCTTCGCGGACGACGAGCCGGTCGCGGCCTGTCATGATCGAGCCTGCGGCATTGAGCGTCAGCTCACGCTCGTGCAGCACCCCGAACACCCTGAGATAACCGTCATGGCTGAGCTTGATGCCGTCGCGTCCGTCCTCGGTTTCGGCACGTTCGACAGTGATTGTTCTCACCGGTTCGGTAATCGCGTGACTGAGGAAGGGTGAGAGCGAAAAACGGCTGGATGAGGTGTCGTTGAGGATGACGGTCGAATGTGCCGCCGTCGTGCGCGCCATCTGGACATAGCGGTGCCCGGCAAATTTCGGCGAACCGGAATTGACGATGAAGCGATGGCGGCCGGACGACATCTCGAAAGAGAGGCTGCCGGCATGCGCGGTCCGAAGCGCACCTCCCGAAGGCGGCGTGCCGGTATCTGCAATGATCACCGTCTTGCCTCCCGAAAGCCGCTGATAACGCGAATGCGGTAAAGCCTTGAACGGCTGACCGGCTGTCTCGTCATATCGCAGCACGGACATCAGCTCGTTTGCGAGCGTCGACGTCGCCCCGTTGAAGAGCGCCAGATCCCCGTCCTGATGGCGAAAAAACCGCAGTGCCGGATAGATGCGGTCTATGCCGGAGATCAGCTTCTGTGGCAGGTCATGGCCGAGATTGACATAGGTCTGCCGGAGCGGCAGCAGATCGAGCAGCAATTCCAGCCCGACGCGCGGATTGCGCGACACATGGCCGCCATCCGGTAGAATCTGGCTGTCGAATTCGCGGTCGAGTGCCTGCGCCGCCCTTCTCAGTGTAGAGGCGCGCGCCGGCATGGCGACGGAGGCCATGGCGAGCGCGATACGCAGCCGAAACAGCTCCAGGCCGCCGAGAGTAAACGGCGCCATGCGGTGCAGGAACCTCACCTGGAACGCCAGCGATTTCATGAAGCGACGATAGAAGCCGCGGTCGGCGTTCTGCAGCACCACCGGCGAATGCGACAGCCAGGCGATAACGCGTTGGGCGGTGACGTCGGTCTCCCAGGCAATCCCCTCCATACGTCCGGCATGGATGGAAAGCCAGCTGTCGACGATCGCGCGGGCGGCAGCCGAACTGCGCTCCGTCTTGTTCGCCCGCATATGCCGCAGCCAGCCGAAGCTATGAAGACGGATCGCGAAGGGGCGCGAGGGCAGGGTGAAGGTGAAGGGCGACTTCTCGTTGGTTTCCAGCATGCGCCCGGCCAGGAGAAACCGTCCGTTGAGAATCTCGTCGGCCACATGCGGATCGATGCTGCGCAGATCGGTCGGCGCGACGATCAGGCGCTCGGGCACCTTGATCGAATGACGAAAGAGCTTCAGGCGCAGCAACGCGACGCGGCGCAAGGCGCGCCGCCAAGCCTCCCGAACATACATGCTCGCAAAACGTCGACCGGACTGCATATTCTATTGTCTATTGACCCTCGTGGTTAAGAATAGGTGAAAAGTGGCCGATTTCATCGTCCGCAATGAATTAATTCGTGACAAGGTTCGAATATACGCACATTAACGCGTTTCACCTGAAATCATGCGGGCGGTTTTGGAGAGCGGCATGCGTGAAACGAGGCGATGAAACGCCTCGTATAGCCCAGGCTCACCGCCAGCGCTCAAGCCTTGCCATCAGGCCACGCGCCGCAGCACGGCCGCATAGAAGCCGTCGAGGCCGGAGGCAATGCCGTCAGGCATTTTCGCCATCGTGGGAAGCGTGCGGAATTCGCCGAGCGGCGTGATCGCTGCCTCAAGGCTGGGCCAGTCCCCGGCGCTGATCGGAACGCGCTCAACCGCATCCGTATCGGCAAGTATACGGGCGACGACGTCCTCACCCTCGACAGGATCGAGCGAACAATTCGAAAAAACCAGCGTGCCGCCCGGCTTCAGCAATGTCAGCGCATGCCGCAGCAGCCGTTCCTGCAGCGCCGCCAGCCTGGCGATATCCTCAGGCCCCTTGGTCCACAACACGTCAGGATGCCGGCGTGTCGTGCCGGTAGAAGAGCAGGGCGCATCGAGCAGAATCGCGTCGAAACGCTCCGTTGGCTCGAATGTCGTCAAATCTGCCTGGATCGTCTCCGCCTCGAGGCCGAGCCGGCCGAGGTTCGACCGCAGCCGTCTCAGCCGATTTTCCGACTGGTCGAGTGCGGTGACTGCGCCGCCGGCAAGGATGAGCTGCGCCGTCTTGCCGCCAGGCGCGGCACAGAGATCGGCGGTGCGTTTGCCCGAGAGATCGCCGAAAAGTTTCGCCGGGATGCTTGCCGCGGCATCCTGAACCCACCATGCGCCGTCGTCGAAGCCTTCGAGCGAAGGGATGCCGCCGTCGAAAGCGGCGAGCCGCACGCCGCCGGTGGGCAGGACGACGCCGTTCAACCGCTTCGCCCAGCCTTCGGGGTCGGACTTGACGGTCAGATCGATCGCGGCCGGTTCGAGCTGGGATTCCGAAATCGCCAGCGCCGCGTCCCGGCCATAGGCCTTTTCCAGCCTGGCGATGAACCAGGCCGGCATCGGAGCGACCTTGCCGATCTCATCGAGCACCTGCTCCTTCTCGCGGCCGAGCCGGCGGAGGATGGCATTGACCAGCTTGGCGAAACGACGATTGCGCGGATCCTGATTGGCCTGCTCGACGGCAAGATCGACGGCCGAATGATCCGGCACGTCGAGATAGAGGATCTGCGCCGCCCCGATTGCCAGCACGTGATGCAGCGCCCTTGCACCCTCCGGCAGCGGCGAATCCAGCAGCCCGGCAATCGCGGCATCGATACGCGGCAAATGGCGCAGCGTCGTGTTCAGGATGGCGCGGACGAGCGCCCGGTCGCTTTCGCCGAGCGCCCTATAGGCCGGATTGCCGTGTTCATGATCGAGAGCGCCGTCGAGCGGCAGCTTGCGATCGATGACGGCAGCAAGAATTTTTGCCGCTGCAGCCCGGGCCTGTAGGCCAGGCTTATCAGGCGCAGAGCGCTCGGTGGAGGGCTTATGCTTGCGGAATGGCTTCGTGCCGTCTGAATTCAAGACCACGGACCTTTTGGCGGTTGCGAACCACCGCGACCAAGACCCGTATCCGGAACAGAGCGCGATTTGCGCGACGGATTAGCAGCACGAGCAGGCTGCGTCGAGACATTCATGCCGCCTTGCGCCATGTCGTGCAGCGCGGCGATGCGGTTTTCCGTGTTCGGATGCGTGGAAAACAGATTGTCCATGCGCTCGCCGGAGAGCGGATTGATGATGAACATATGCGCCGTCGCCGGGTTGCGCTCGGCATCCGCGTTCGGCACGTGGGCAGCACCACGCGCGATCTTGCCAAGCGCCGAAGCGAGCCAGAGAGGATTGCCGCAGATTTCGGCGCCGCGGCGGTCGGCCGAATATTCGCGCGTGCGGCTGATCGCCATCTGCACCAGCATGGCGGCGAGCGGTGCGACGATCATCGCGACGAGGACGCCGACGATACCGAGCGGATTATTGTTGTTGTCGCGATTGCCGCCGAAGAAGAAGGCGAAGTTGCCGAGCATCGAGATCGCGCCGGCAAGCGTTGCCGTGATCGTCATGGTCAGCGTGTCGCGGTTCTGGATATGGGCGAGCTCATGCGCCATAACGCCTGCGACCTCCTCGGGAGACAAGGCAGCGAGCAGGCCGGTCGAGGCGGCGACGGCGGCATTGTCGGGATTGCGGCCGGTGGCAAAGGCATTCGGCTGCGGGCTGTCATAGAGATAGACCTTCGGCATCGGCAGACCGGCATTGCGGGCGAGATCGCGCACGATCCGGAAGAATTCCGGCGCATTGCGCTCATCGATCTCCTGAGCGCGATAGGCCGCAAGCACCATGCGGTCGGAATTCCAGTAGGAGAAGAAATTCATGCCGGCGGCAATGACGAACGCGATCATCATGCCGGCCCGACCACCGATCAGGAAGCCGACAAACATGAAAAGCGCCGTCATGAAGGCAAGCAACATGGCAGTGCGAACGAGGTTCATTGCGGATCTCCATCTCCGATTTCGGCGTCACAAGCTTTCAATCCCGGCACCGGCGCATTATGATTTGGTTATTCACCAGCCATTTTCAATATTTTCCGGCAGGAGACGGCCATGCAGGACGCCGATAACGACAATAGCGAAACGCCGACGGCCGAAGGAACGGAGCCGCCGCGCAAGATACTATCCCCGGCTGCCAGACGCGCCCTTGCCGAAGCCGAAGAGCGGCGAGAGAAACAGAAACCGCTGGAGTTGCCGCCTGAGATCGGCGGCCGCGGCGGAGCCGAGCCAGCACGCTTCGGCGATTACGAAATCAATGGCCGAGCGATCGATTTCTAAGTCAATATTCCTATTGGCTCCCTCGTCATGGCCGAGAATCCGGCTAACGAAATTTAGGCGACGGGTATTTGACCGCATTCTGGCGGGTGTCACCTCGCCGGCAATCTTCTCTCCGGGGGCTTCGCCCGTGGATATGTTGGAGGCCGCAAGCCACGCAGCAGGAATGAGCAAGCAAAGTGAGCCGCCCCGGAAAGCCCGAACGGGCTGGAGCGGCTCGATCCGATCAGGCGGTCGCCTTGTTCTGCCGGTTGGCGATCAGATCGTCGACGACTGCCGGATCGGCAAGCGTCGATGTGTCGCCGAGCGCACCGAAATCGTCTTCGGCAATCTTGCGCAGGATGCGGCGCATGATCTTGCCGGAACGCGTCTTCGGCAGGCCCGGCGCAAACTGGATCTTGTCGGGCGAAGCGATCGGGCCGATTTCGGCCCGCACATGCTTTACCAGTTCCTGGCGAAGCGTATCCGATCCCTCGTGACCGGCCATCAGCGTCACGTAGCAATAGATGCCCTGGCCCTTGATCGGATGCGGATAACCGACGACCGCGGCTTCCGAAACCTGATTGTGCGACACGAGCGCGGATTCCACCTCCGCCGTGCCGAGCCGGTGGCCGGAGACGTTCAGCACGTCGTCGACGCGGCCGGTGATCCAGTAATAACCGTCCGCATCGCGCCGGCAGCCGTCGCCGGTGAAATACTTGCCCTTGTAGGTGGCGAAATAGGTCTGGATGAAGCGCTCGTGGTCACCATAGACGGTACGCATCTGGCCCGGCCAGCTGTCGGTGATGCAGAGATTGCCGTCGGCAGGGCCTTCCAGCACCTTGCCCTCATTGTCGACCAGCTCAGGCTTGACGCCGAAGAACGGCGTCGCCGCCGAACCGGGCTTCAGATCGGTGGCGCCGGGCAGCGGCGTGATCATATGGCCGCCGGTTTCCGTCTGCCACCATGTATCGATAACAGGGCAGCGCTTGTCGCCGACGACATTGTAATACCACTCCCAGGCCTCCGGATTGATCGGTTCGCCGACTGTGCCGAGCAGCCGCAGCGAGGAGCGCGAGGAGCGCGTGACGAAGTCGTCGCCGGCACCCATCAGCGAGCGGATCGCCGTCGGCGCCGTATAGAAGATGTTGACCTTGTGCTTGTCGATGACTTCCCAGAAACGCCCCTGATCCGGGAAGTTCGGCACGCCCTCGAACATCAGCGTCGTCGCGCAATTCGCAAGCGGCCCATAGACGATATAGGAGTGGCCGGTGACCCAGCCGACATCGGCCGTACACCAATAGACGTCGCCGTGGTGATAATCGAAGACATATTCATGCGTCATCGCGGCATAGACGAGGTAACCGCCGGTCGTATGCAGCACGCCCTTCGGCTTGCCGGTCGAGCCTGACGTATAAAGAATGAAGAGCGGATCCTCCGCCTTCATCTTCACCGGCGGGCATTCCGCCTTCACCGTGGCAATTTCCTGGTGGTACCAGAGATCGCGGCCGGGCGCCCAACCGGTCTTGCCGCCGGTGCGGCGAACGACCAGCACCTTGCTGACATTGACATGCTGGCGGGCGGCGATATGGATCGCGGTATCGGTATTGTCCTTCAGCGGCACCGGCTTGCCGCCACGCAGGCCTTCGTCGCAGGTGATGACGAAGGTGGATTCGCAGTCGACAATGCGCCCGGCCAGCGCCTCGGGCGAGAAACCGCCGAAGACGACCGAATGCACCGCGCCGATGCGGGCGCAGGCGAGCATCGCATAGGCCGCTTCCGGGATCATCGGCATATAGATGGTGACGCGATCGCCCTTCTTGACGCCGTGCTTCTTCAACACGTTCGCCATCCGGCAGACGTGCTCGTAGAGTTCGTTATAGGTGACCTTCTTGTCGATATAGGGGTTGTCGCCCTCCCAGATGATCGCCACCTGGTCGCCATTCGTTTTCAGATGACGGTCGATGCAGTTGTAGGAGACGTTTGTCTGACCGTCCTCGAACCACTTGATCGACACCTTGCCGGTAAAGGAAGTGTTCTTGACCTTGGTATAGGGCTTGAACCAGTCGATCCGCTTGCCGTGCTTGCCCCAGAACTTGTCCGGGTTCTCGACGCTTTCCTCGTACCATTTCAGGTACTTTTCCTTATCGATCAGGGCGCGCGCCTTCACCGGCTTCGTGACCGGATAGATCTTCTCCGACATGCAACTCCTCCTCATGAGACATGCGACGGGCCGCGTGAGCTAGCAGGGCCCGGACTTGAAATCACGGCAATTCATAGCAGTTCGCACCGCCACGGCAATTAGACGAAGGTCATTTCATTTCGGAAGAATTGCAATTCTGCGACAGTGCGGTTATATACCGGCATATTTCCCGGACATTGTGGTGACAATCCACGGACCGCGACCGGCGCGGACGATAGAAGGACTATATCCATGGCTCAAACACTGCTCATGCCGAAGGCGACAGCCATCTGGCTCGTCGACAATACGGCACTGTCTTTCGATCAGATTGCGCAGTTCTGCAAACTGCATCCGCTCGAAGTCAAGGCGATCGCCGATGGCGAAGCGGCGCAGGGCATCAAGGGCCTCGACCCGATCTCGACAGGACAGCTTTCCCGCGACGAGATTGCCCGCGCCGAGGCCAATCCGAACCACAAGCTGAAGCTTTCCGAACCGAAGGTGCGGGTGCCGGAATCCAAGCGCCGCGGTCCGCGTTATACGCCGGTTTCCAAGCGTCAGGATCGCCCGAACGCCATTCTCTGGCTCGTTCGCAACCATCCGGAACTGAAGGACGCGCAGATTTCCCGCCTGGTCGGCACCACGAAGTCGACCATCGAGCAAATCCGCGAGCGCACCCACTGGAACTCCGCCAACCTGGCGCCGATGGATCCGGTCACGCTCGGCCTCTGCAGCCAGATCGATCTCGACATGGAAGTGGAAAAGGCCTCCAAGGGCCGTCCGCTGCCGACCGCTGCCGAGCTTGGCGCGACGCTGCAATCGGCACAGGAGACCGAGCGCCTGACCCCGAGCTACGAGCGCGAGGAGGAAAAGGAAAAGGAAATCGACGCCGACGCCGTCTTCCGCAAGCTGAGCTCGCTGCGCTCGGCCCCGAAGGACGAGGACGACGATCAGTACTGAGATATCAGTAATTTCATGAAAAACCCCGCCGGTATGAGCTGACTGGCGGGGTTTTTTATTGCGGATGGCCTGTTTCGAATTAGCTGCGGAACAGGGTCAGAATGTTCTGCGCCGAACTGTTGGCGATCGAGAGCGACTGGGTAGCAGGCCGGTAACGGCGACCGCGTCATGCATAACCTGCTGTCACATCGGCAGGGAGCCTAAACCGCGCCTGCGCAGCGCCTCGGCGATTTCCTCCAAAATCGTTGGATCATCGATGGTTGCAGGCATTTTCCAGGGTATGCCGTCGGCGATCTTCTGCATCGTGCCGCGCAGGATTTTGCCGGAGCGCGTCTTCGGCAAGCGGTTAACGGTAATGGCCGTCTTGAAGGCGGCGACAGGTCCGATCGAATCACGAATCATCGCCACGACCTCCGATTCGATCGCCGTCGCGTCACGGGAAACATGTCGTTTCAGCACCAGGAAACCGCAGGGCGCCTGGCCCTTCAGCACATCGATGACGCCGATGACAGCGCATTCGGCGACATCGGGATGACGCGCACAGACCTCCTCCATCGCCCCTGTCGAGAGCCGATGACCGGCGCAATTGATGATGTCGTCGGTGCGCGACATGATGAAGAGATAGCCGTCTTCGTCGACATAACCGGCGTCGGCCGTCTTGTAGTAGCCGGGAAACTCATCGAGATAGGCCGAGCGGAAACGCTCGTCCGCGTTCCAGAGAGTCGGCAGGCAGCCGGGCGGCAAGGGCAGCTTCACGACGATATTGCCGAGCGTTCCCGCCTCGATCGGATGACCGGCATCGTCGAGCACCGCAATATCATAGCCGGGCATCGGCAGCGCCGGCGAACCGTGCTTGATGGGAAGGACGCCGAGGCCGAGCGGATTTGCCGCGATCGGCCAGCCGGTCTCCGTCTGCCACCAATGATCGATGACGGGTATGCCAAGCATGCGCTCGGCCCATTTCAACGTCTCCGGATCCGCCCTCTCGCCGGCAAGAAACAGTGCCCGTAGATCCGGCATGGGATACTGGCGCATCAGTTCACCGTCACCGTCCTCCCGCCGGATGGCGCGGAAGGCCGTCGGCGCCGTGAACAGCACCCGCACTCGATACTCCGAAACGATGCGCCAGAATGTGCCTGCATCCGGAGTGCCGACCGGTTTTCCCTCGAAGATCAGCGTGGTTACGCCAGCGAGCAGAGGGGCATAGACGATATAGGAATGTCCGACGACCCAGCCGATATCCGAAGCCGTCCAGAAGACCTCGCCCGGCTTCAGGTCGTAGATATTCCGCATCGACCAGTTGAGCGCGACCATATGGCCGCCATTGTCGCGCACGACGCCCTTCGGCTGACCCGTCGTGCCCGAGGTATAGAGGATGTAGAGCGGATCGGTCGCCTTGACGGGGACACAGGCGATCTCGGCGCCACGATGCTGCGCCACCGCCACCTCGAAATCCTGATCGCGGCCGCTGGCGAGATCTGCCCGAAGCTCCGGCCGCTGCAGCACCAGGCAGCACTCTGGCTTCGAATGCGCGATCTCGATCGCCTGATCGACCAGGGGCTTGTAGGCGACGATGCGACCAGGCTCGAGCCCGCAGCTCGCGGTGATCACCAGCTTCGCACCGCAATCGTCGATGCGCGCCGCAAGTTCGCTGGCGGCAAACCCGCCGAAAACGACGGAGTGAACCGCACCGATGCGGGCGCAGGCGAGCATGGAAAAGACCGCCTGCGGCACCATCGGCATATAGAGGATGACGCGATCGCCTTTGCCGATGCCGCGCTCGAGCAGCGCTGCTGCGATGGCCATCACCTCGCGAAGCATCTCATCATAGGTGAAACGGCGCTTCTCGCCGCTCATTGCGCTGTCGAAGATGACCGCAGTCTCGCCGCCGCGGCCGGCAGCCACATGCCGGTCCACGCAATTGTAGCATGTATTGGTTTCGGCTCCAGAGAACCAGCGGCCATAGACGCCCTCATTGGGCGAAAAAATCCGCTCCGGCGGCTTGAACCAGTCGATGCCGACGGCTGCTTCGCGCCAGAAGGCTTCGGGACCGCGTTTCCAGGCCGCATAGGCCTCATGATAGCCGTTCTGCATTTGCTCCTCCCCAGGACATGCAACCTCGATCTTAAATCTAGACGGGGTGAAGCGAGACAGGAAGCCCGACCAAAGCCGCGTATCAGCGCGCGCCGAAAATCGCCGATCCGACGCGGACGCTTGTGGCGCCGAAGGCGACCGCCGTCTCGTAGTCACCCGACATGCCCATGGACAGCTTTTCGACGCCGCATTTGAGCGCGAGCTTTGCCAGCAAAGCGAAATGCGGCCCGGGATTTTCCTCAGCCGGCGGAATACACATCAACCCTTCGATGGAAAGGCCGAGCTCGTCGCGGCAGAAGGCGACGAAGGCCGACGTCTCTTCCGGAGCGATGCCGGCCTTCTGCGGTTCCAGCCCGGTATTGACCTGGACGTAAAGCCGCAGCACCTTGCCTTGCCGCTTCATCTCCTCGGCAAGCGCGCGGGCGATCTTTTCCCGGTCCACCGTCTCGATGACGTCGAAAAGCGCTACGGCATCCGCCGCCTTGTTCGATTGCAGCGGTCCGATCAGATGCAGCTCGATATCGGGCCGCTCAGCCTTCAGCGTCGGCCACTTGCCCTGGCTTTCCTGCACGCGGTTCTCGCCGAAAACCCGCTGTCCGGCTTCGATGGCCGGTCGGATCGCCTCCGCCTCGAAGGTCTTCGAGACCGCGACGAGCTGAACGGAACCCGCCGGACGACCTGCTTCGCGTTCCGCGGCGGCAATCCGCGACCGTACGTCGTTCAAACGCTCTCGAAGTTCCATCGTTCTGCCTCAACATATCTGAATGAAATGATTGGAATGAACTAGCCAGCCATTCTGTGCTTGCCAAGTCCCGTCTGGGCAAAATCGCCTGGTCACGATCAAGATCGGACGCTTGCAGCACCTGCAAAACTTGACGCTGTAGTGGTTTCATGGTGAAGGTCTCGACCAACTCCCCTGATTTTCCGGAAATACGAATACCATGGCCACCGAACGTTATAATCCGCGCGACGCCGAGCCCCGCTGGCAGCAGAAATGGAATGAAGACAAGGTCTTCGAGACCGACAATGCCGATCCGCGCGAAAAATATTATGTCCTCGAAATGTTCCCCTATCCGTCGGGGCGCATCCATATGGGCCATGTCCGCAATTACGCCATGGGCGATGTCGTCGCCCGCTACAAGCGCGCCCGCGGCTACAACGTGCTGCATCCAATGGGCTGGGACGCCTTCGGCATGCCGGCGGAGAATGCCGCCATGGAGCGTGGCGTTCACCCCGCCTCCTGGACCTACCAGAATATCGCCTCGATGAAGGCGCAGCTGAAGGCCATGGGGCTTTCGCTCGACTGGAGCCGCGAGTTCGCCACCTGCGACGTCGAATATTACCAGCACCAGCAGCATCTCTTTGTGGATTTCCTGGAGAAGGGCCTGGTCTATCGCAAGCAGTCCAAGGTCAACTGGGATCCTGTCGATAATACCGTGCTCGCCAACGAACAGGTAATCGATGGACGCGGCTGGCGTTCCGGTGCGCTCGTCGAACAGCGCGAATTGACGCAATGGTTCTTCAAGATCACCGACTTCAGCCAGGATCTGCTGGACGCGCTGGATACGCTCGACCAGTGGCCGGAAAAAGTGCGCCTGATGCAGAAGAACTGGATCGGCCGTTCGGAGGGCCTGACGATCCGCTGGGAGATCGTGCCGCAAACGGCACCTGCTGGCGAGAGCGAAGTCACGGTCTATACCACCCGGCCGGACACGCTCTTCGGCGCATCTTTCCTGGCGATCGCCGCCGATCATCCGCTGGCGAAGGATGCCGCCGCGAAGAGCCCTGATATTGATGCCTTCTGCGAGGAGTGCCGTCGCGCTGGCACGTCGCTCGCAGCGCTCGAGACCGCCGAAAAGAAGGGCATGGATACCGGTGTCCGCGTCCGGCATCCACTTGATCCCTCTTGGGAGCTGCCCGTCTATATCGCCAATTTCGTCCTGATGGATTACGGCACGGGCGCGATCTTCGGCTGCCCCTCGGGCGACCAGCGCGACCTTGATTTTGCCCGCAAATATGGCCTGCCGGTCGTGGCCGTCGTCATGCCGAGGGATGGCGATGCAACAAGCTTTTCCGTCGGCGACACCGCTTATGACGGCGACGGCGTGATGATCAATTCACGCTTCCTCGACGGCAAGACCACGGAGGAAGCCTTCAATATCGTCGCCGATCGACTGTCTGCCGCTTCGCTCGGCAATGCGCCGCAGGGCGAGCGCAAGGTCAACTTCCGGCTGCGCGACTGGGGTATTTCCCGGCAGCGTTATTGGGGCTGCCCGATCCCGGTGATCCATTGCGATGATTGCGGTGTCGTGCCGGTGCCGAAGGTGGACCTGCCGGTCAAGCTGCCTGACGACGTCGCTTTCGACCAGCCCGGCAATCCGCTCGACCGTCATCCGACCTGGCGTCATGTCTCTTGCCCGAACTGCGGCAAGGATGCACGCCGCGAGACGGATACAATGGATACCTTCGTCGATTCGAGCTGGTATTTCACCCGCTTCACCGCCCCCTGGGAAGATAAGCCGACCGATCCGGAAGCGGCAAACCGCTGGCTGCCGGTCGACCAGTATATCGGCGGCATCGAGCACGCGATCCTGCACCTGCTCTATTCCCGCTTCTTCACCCGCGCCATGCGCGAGACCGGTCACGTCGCCGCCACCGAACCTTTCAAGGGTCTCTTCACCCAGGGCATGGTGGTCCACGAAACCTATAGCCGCGGCGCCGGCGCCGGCCGCGAATGGGTGGCACCCGCCGATATCCGCATCGACGAACTCGACGGCAAACGCCGGGCTTTCCTGCTGACGAACAACGAGGAAGTCGCGATCGGCTCGATCGAGAAAATGTCTAAATCGAAGAAGAACGTCGTCGATCCTGACGATATCATTGCCTCCTACGGCGCCGATACCGCTCGTTTCTTCGTTCTGTCCGACTCCCCGCCGGAGCGCGATGTCATCTGGTCCGAGGCGGGCGTCGAAGGTGCTCATCGCTTTACCCAGCGTCTGTGGCGCCTGATTTCCGAAGCTGCGGACGCGCTCTCTACCGTAGCCCCTGCGCCGGCAACCGATGGGGAAGCGTTGTCAGTCTCGCAGGCTGCCCACAAGACGTTGAAGGCCGTGCAGAACGACTACGACAAGCTCTGGTTCAACAAGGCCGTTGCCCGAATTTATGAACTCGTCAACGCGCTGGCCGCACCGATGACGAAGGTTGCCGCAGGCGAGGGTGATGCCACCTATCGCGCAGCGGTACGCGATGCCGCAGAGATCCTGATTCAGCTTGTCTCTCCGATGACGCCGCACCTGGCTGAGGAATGCTGGGCCGCACTCGGCAACGAAGGGCTGCTTGCCCGGGCAAGCTGGCCGCAGTACGACGAAACACTCGTTATCGAAGATGATGTGGTCCTGCCGGTACAGATCAATGGCAAGAAACGCGCTGAATTGACAATTTCTCGCGATGCAGATCAGAATGCCGTCACCGACGCCGTACTGGATCTCGATGCGGTGAAGAACGCCTTGAACGGACAAGCACCGAAAAAGATCATCGTGGTTCCCCAAAGGATTGTAAACATTGTCGTCTGATATCGCTTGCAAGCTGGCTCGCAATGCCGGCATCGCCATGATCATTGCCTCCGCGGCATTTCTCTCCGCCTGCCAGGTTCGTCCGCTCTACTCCGAGAGTTCCGGTGTTACTGAAAAGCTTTCCTCGGTCGGCTTTTCCCCAGCAGGTAGCCGCGTCGAACAACAAGTTCGTAACCACTTGATTTTCCTAGCGTCACGTGGAGCCGGCGAGCCGGAAAAACCGGAATATCTCGTCGAAATGCACGCCTCGTCGATCGTTGCCGATACGTTGCTGAGGGAATCCGACGATACGTCGCGAGCCGGTCGTGTGACCGTCAGCGTCACCTACACGCTGCGCGCGGCGACCGACAATCATATCATCAAGGCTGGCAGCCGCGCGACCACGGCGCTGGTGGATTTCCCTGACCAGGAGTTCGCCAAGCAGCGCGCAATCCGTGATGCCGAAAACCGTGCGGCAGATCAGGTAGCGGAATTCGTAGGGGCCGATATCGCCGCTGCCCTCAGCCGCTGAGGGCGGAGATGTGGCCGAGATAAAATCCCACGAATTTGAGACCTTCCTGCAGAAATCGGCACGGAACTATCGTATTTTCGTCATCTACGGGCCGGATCGCGGCCTTGTTTCCGAACGAGCAGGCTTGCTCGCCGGCAAGAGCGGCGTAGCGCTCGATGATCCTTTCTCGCTGACCAAACTCGATGTCGGCGACCTGCAGAAGGATCCCGGGCGGTTGGTCGACGAGGTCCAGTCGATCGGGTTGTTCGGCGGTGAGAAACTGATCTGGATCCGCGGCGCCGCCAACGAGAAGTACCTCGTCGATTCCCTGGCACTTCTGGCCGAAAAGCCACTCGAAGCCGCCTATCTGATCGTCGAGGCCGGCGACCTGAAGAAGGGCTCGCCGCTGCGCAAGACCGCGGAAGGCGCGCGATCTGTCATGACGATCCCTTCTTACGCCGACGACACCCGCGCCTTGAACGCCTTGATCGATACTGAACTTAGCGCAGAGAAGCTCGGCATTACGCCGGCGGCGCGCCAAGCGCTAATCGCGTTGATCGGGGGCGATCGGATCGCTTCGCGAAACGAGGTGCGCAAGCTCGCGCTTTACTGCCGCGGCTTCGATACGGTCGAAGAACATCACGTGACCGAAATAATCGGCGACGCCAGCGCCATTTCGGTCGACGACGCCGTCGACGCCATTCTCGGCGGTGATCTCAGTGCATTTCTACATACCATGCAAAAGATCAGCAGCTCGAAAACGGCGATCTTTCTGGTTCTCCAGGCATGCCTGAAACAATTCCAGCTTCTGGATTCGATGCGCGCCGAAATGGATGAAAGACGGCTGCAGCCGCCTCAAATCATGCAGACGATGGGGCGGCATTTGCATTTTCGCCGCAAGCCGATCATCGAACAGGCACTGCGCCAGTGGACCGCCGAAAGCATCGCCCGAGAATCCAACCGGCTGCAGGCCGCTATCTTGCAAAGCAGACGGCGACAAGTGCTGGAGGACAGCGTTGCGATGCAAACGCTCCTATCCACCACCCTTCAATCCGGCCGGAAATCCGCCTGACTAGCAACGAGTGAGAGCGTCCTTTGTGCGCCTAAAGGGACGCACGACGCTTTAACGCCTCTCGAGCAAGCGGCAGACTTCCTCGAGCTGCTCCAGTGACTTATAGGAAATTTTGATCTGACCGCCGCTTGCCTTGTGATTGATCGCAACATCAAGGCCGAGCGCATCGGAAAGTGTCCGTTCCAGCGCCAGCGTGTCGGAGTCCTTCTGATCTCGCCGCAAAGCTGGCTGCTGTGGTTCCGATTGGGCCTTGATATTGTTTTGTGCGAGCTTCTCCGCATCACGCACTGACATGCCCTTGGCAACGATCGTACGGGCAAGACTTGCCGGGTCAGATGTCGAAACCAGTGCGCGCGCGTGCCCGGCCGAAAGGCTCCCAGCGGCAAGCAAATCGCGAACCGGATCCGGCAGCTTCAGCAAGCGCAAGGAATTGGCAACGTGGCTGCGGCTTTTACCAATGATTTCTCCAAGGTCGTTCTGAGTGTAACCATATTCCGCAATAAGCTGCTCATAACCCAACGCCTCTTCCAGGGCATTGAGATCCGCGCGCTGCACGTTTTCGACGATGGCGATTTCCAGCGCCGTCTTGTCATCCACATCACGGACAATGACAGGAATCTCGATCAGACCCGCAAGCTGAGCTGCGCGCCAACGTCGCTCGCCGGCGATGATTTCATATCGATCGCGCGACATCGTCCGCACAACAATTGGCTGAACGATACCATGTTGACGAATCGAACTTGCGAGATCGTGGAGCTCTGTGTCATCGAAGAAACGACGAGGGTTACGAGGGTTACGGCTGACGAACTCGATCGGGATCATTCTGTCGGCACTGATAGTCCGCTCGGCTTCCACCGGGACAGGCTGATCCATTTCACCAATCAGCGCCGCAAGGCCGCGGCCCAATCGCCTCTTCGATACATCGTCATTCATGATCTACACTCACCTACACGCCTAAAATGATATCACGCGGCCAGTCTTTGCCGCTCCCGTTGGATGACCTCGGAGGCCAACTGCAGGTAGGCCTGGCTGCCCGCGCACTTCAAATCATAGAGAATAGCCGGCTTGCCGTACGACGGTGCCTCAGAAACCCGGACGTTGCGCGGAATTAACGTGTGGTAAACCTTTTCCCCGAGATGCGTGCGCACGTCATTGACCACCTGCTGGGCAAGATTGTTGCGCGCATCGAACATCGTCAAGACGATCCCTTGAATATCCAGACGCGGATTAACCGTTCGCCGAACCTGGCTGACGGTCTCAAGCAGCTGGCTCAATCCCTCCAGCGCAAAGAATTCACATTGCAATGGCACCAAAACCGAATGCGCCGCCGCCATGGCATTCATCGTCAGCAGATTGAACGACGGTGGGCAGTCCAGAAGAATATAGGAAAATGCCATGGCTTCCGGCGAAGACAAGGCTTTCCGCAATTTGAAGACCCGATCGCTTTGCTGCGAGATCTCCATCTCGATGCCAAGCAAATCCATCGTCGACGGGACGATAAAGAGATTCGGAACCGCTGTCTCGAGAGTCACTTCGGGGATGCCCCGATCTCCAACCATCAGATCGTAGGAAGAGAGTTTGCGATCACGACGATCGATACCAAGGCCAGTGCTGGCATTACCCTGCGGGTCGAGATCGACGATCAAGACGCGCTCGCCAATGGCAGCAAGCGCTGTTGCCAGATTGATTGCTGTGGTCGTCTTGCCAACGCCACCCTTCTGATTTGCGATGGTGATAATCCGATGTCGTTCGCCAGCCATTGCCGCAATATCCGATCTGTTAAACCAAGCGCCGGAGATTTGATACTTCTAAAATAACAGATTCCTGCCCGACGGCGCTCTTATGTTCTACCAGATCGAATTCCCACCGACCACGTGCTTTGTCGATTTCCTTCCGGTAATCCCGGCCTTTATGAAAAAAGCCACGACAATATTCCTTGCCAAGCATCCAAGGGGCCGAATATCCGATTAGCCCCTCAAGATCGGTAAGCGCACGCGCTGAAATCGCACCGCATTCGCCAACCACCGGATAAGCATCTTCGATTCGAATACTATGCACGCTGCCGCGCGCATTTGTCTCCCGCAGCGCCGTGCGCAGAAACGCTGCCTTCTTATGGCTGCTTTCGACCAGATGGACCCATCCACCTTGCAGCTCGGCCAGAAAAATTGCGGTAATAACGCCGGGAAAGCCACCTCCGCTACCGAGGTCAACCCAGGTAACAGGCTGCGGATGAATCTGAAAGATTTGGATGCTATCGGCGATGTGCCGGTGCCAAAGGTCATCGAGTGTCGACGGCGCCACCAGATTAATTGCTTTCGCCCACTTCTGAAACAGCGCGGCAAAGTGTTGCAGCCGTTCCTGTGTTTCACGTGAAACACGCAAACCGTTTAATTCCATTCCGAAAGACTCTCAAATCTTGTAATCAGGCGCTATGACGAGCGGGGGCGGGTAGGCGACGCAAGTGCACAAGCAGCAATGCGATTGCTGCGGGCGTCATCCCTTCAACAATTGCGGCCTGGGCGATGCTGAAAGGTCGAGCAGCGCTGAGTTTTGCCTTGAGCTCGTTCGAAAGACCGGAGAGTACGTCATAATTGAAATCTAGCGGTATCTGCCGGTCTTCGTCGCGTTGCTGATCAGCAATCGCCATGGCTTGTCGATCCAGATAAACCGAATACCCGGCCTCGATTTCCAACGCTTCCGCGACTTTCGGCCCGATCGCGTCAAGCGCCTCCGGCCAAACATGCCGGAGCGCGGCCAGATCGTAATTCGGATAGGACAACAAATCATAGGCAGTTCGGCGCTGCCCATCGAGATTAATATTCAAGCCGGCGCGGCGGGCCTCGTTCGGCGTAACCGTCAGCGACCGCAGCAGCGCTCGGCCACTTTCAATTTCGGCCTGATAGGACGTGAACCGCTGCACGCGCTCGCCGCGCACGCATCCAAGCCGCATGGCCAACGGCGTCAATCGCATGTCGGCATTGTCAGCCCGTAAAGTCAGCCGATATTCCGCCCGGGATGTAAACATTCGATACGGTTCCGTAACGCCACGTGAGGTGAGATCGTCAATCATGACACCGATGTAGGAGCTCGTTCGACTAAAATGGAACGGATCCGAATCGCTGCTTCGCAATGCAGCATTCAACCCGGCTGCCAGACCTTGGGCGGCTGCTTCTTCATATCCGGTGGTCCCATTGATCTGACCGGCGAGAAACAGGCCCCCCAACCGTTTGACCTCAAGCGATGGAGTCAGCTCTCTCGGATCGACATGATCATATTCGATCGCATAGCCCGGCTGCAGTATTCTGGCCGCTTCAAGCCCCGGAATGGTTTTGATGAAGTCTGACTGCACCGCCGCCGGTAGGGAGGTAGAAATCCCGTTCGGATAAACCGTGTCATCGTCCAGTCCCTCGGGTTCGAGAAAGACCTGATGTCCATCCCGCTCTCCGAATTTCACCAGCTTGTCTTCGATTGACGGGCAATAACGAGGCCCGACGCCTTCGATCTGCCCGGAATACATTGCCGAGCGCATAATGTTGTCGACAATGATGCGGTGGGTCGCTTCGGTCGTCCTGGTGACCCCGCATTCGATTTGTGGCGTGGTGATCGCGTCGGTCATGAAGGAGAACGGAACAAGCTCCGCGTCAGCCCCCTGTCGACCAATGGATTGCCAGTCGATCGTCTTTCCATCCAGCCGCGCTGGTGTTCCGGTCTTCAGACGTCCCCGCCGCAGTCCCAGGCGGGCGAGGGTCGCAGACAATCCGATTGACGGTGCTTCACCAACACGCCCGGCTGGTGTCTTTTCCGAACCGATATGAATAAGGCCCCGCAGAAAGGTTCCAGTGGTCAAAACCACCGACGGCGCTTTCAGGGTTCGACCATCCTTCATAATCACGCCGGCGACGCGCCCCTCAACAACGTCCAGATCAAACGCATCGCCTTCGATGATATCCAGGCCTGGCGTCGCTTCGATCGCCGCCAGCATTGCCAAGCGATAAAGCTTTCGATCAGCCTGCGTCCGCGGACCGCGGACCGCCGCACCCTTCTTCTTGTTCAGCATCCTGAACTGAATGCCCGCGACGTCGGCAATACGACCCATCAGGCCGTCCATCGCGTCGATCTCCCGAACCAGATGGCCCTTGCCAAGCCCACCGATTGCTGGATTACACGACATGACGCCAATCGTGTCTCGTCTATGTGTAATCAGAGCGGTTTTCGCCCCGAGGCGCGCAGCTGCGCTGGCAGCCTCCGAGCCTGCATGGCCGCCACCTATCACAATCACATCGAAGGCATTATCCGTCATTCAAGACTCCACATCCGGCAGACGTTTCACGTGAAACCAGCGCAAGCTGGCGCCCAGGGTTTCACGTGAATCATTTGCCGATACAAAACTCCGAGAAGATCACCTCGAGTAGCTGTTCGACGTCCACTCTTCCAGTAATTCTGCCCAAATACTCAGCGGCAATTCGCAGCTGCTCGGTCCGCAGTTCGAGATTCGCATCCGTCTGCGATATTGCCGCATCGAGCGCCGTTAAACATTTCGTTAGCGAATCTTTATGCCGTTGCCGACTGGGGATTGCCATAGACAGGCCGGCAAAACGTTTGTCGACAATATTGCCGATCAACCGGCGTAGTTCCGTCAGACCCTCACCCGTCGCCGTCGAAATCTGCAGATCATACCGATCCGCTGCGATATCGATGAGATCCTTCTTTGTCCCGACAGTAACATGTGGAGAGGCTTGCTCCAAGTCGTCAGGAATCTGGGGATCCGTCATATCAACCAGCATCAGGACGAGATCGGCATCGCCAAGCGCAATACGCGCGCGCCGCACGCCTTCCATTTCGACCCTGTCGTCCGCCTCACGAAGTCCCGCCGTGTCATAGAGCTTGATCAGAAAACCATCAATATCGAGATCAACCTGGAGGACATCGCGCGTGGTTCCGGCAATCTCCGTCACGATTGCCACATCACGACGAGCCAAAGCATTCAACAGGCTCGATTTTCCAGCGTTCGGAGCGCCGGCGATGACGACCTTGAAGCCGTCCCTGATAATCTCGCCGGCCGAAGCTGCCGCCAGGTGATGCTCCATATCAACGCGAAGCTTCCCCATATCGGCCCAGACGATATCCGACACCGACCCCGGAACGTCATCCTCGTCGGGGAAATCAAGTTCCGCCTCGATCAACGCTCGGGCGCGCGTTAATCGTTCCGCCCACGAACCGTAAAGTGTGGAAAGACCGCCTGCGCTGTGTTCGACCGCAAGGCGTCGCTGCATTTCAGTCTCGGCGCTGATGAGGTCGGCCAGTCCTTCGACCTCGACCAGATCAAGTTTGCCGTTTTCAAAGGCGCGGCGGGAGAACTCGCCCTCGACTGCCATTCGAACACCTGGAATATCGCCAAGTGCGTGAAACAGCGCCGCCAGCACCGCTCTGCTGCCGTGGATTTGCAGCTCGGCAACATCCTCGCCGGTAAACGAATTCGGCGCAGGAAAAAATAGCACCAGCCCGCTATCGATCGGCTGATCGTTACGAGCCCGAATCGTCCGGTAAGATGCCTTCCGGGCTGTCGGCACGGATCCGATGAGCCTCACCAATATATCTTTGATCAGGGGACCGCTGATCCGAATGACTGAAACCCCCGAAGGCAGGGCGCCGCTCGATAGCGCATATATGGTATCATTCAACATGGCCATATCGCTTGGTCCATTGGAATCGAAATCGATTCCTCTCAAATAGAAAAGCTGGCGACATCATCACAATGCCTCCAGCTCTTATAGGGTGAATCCGGCTAAGGATTAAGTGTTCATCGAGTCGAAGAAGTCGGAATTATTCTTCGTCTGCTTCAGCTTGTCGATAAGGAATTCGATCGCGTCGGTGGTGCCCATCGGAGCAAGGATGCGGCGGAGCACGAAGATCTTCTGCAGATCCTGGCGTGGAACGAGAAGATCCTCCTTGCGCGTGCCGGACTTCAGGATGTCCATCGCCGGGAAGATGCGCTTGTCGGCTACCTTGCGGTCGAGGACGATTTCCGAGTTGCCGGTACCCTTGAACTCTTCGAAGATCACTTCGTCCATGCGGCTGCCGGTATCGATCAGCGCAGTTGCAATGATCGTCAAGGAGCCGCCTTCCTCGATGTTACGCGCGGCGCCGAAGAAGCGCTTCGGCCGCTGCAGAGCGTTGGCGTCCACACCGCCGGTCAGGACCTTGCCTGACGAGGGAACGACCGTGTTATAGGCACGGCCCAGGCGCGTGATCGAATCGAGCAGGATGACAACGTCGCGTCCGTGTTCGACAAGGCGCTTGGCTTTCTCGATGACCATCTCGGCCACCTGCACGTGACGCACAGCCGGTTCGTCGAAGGTCGAGGAGATAACCTCGCCGCGAACCGAGCGCTGCATGTCGGTTACTTCTTCCGGGCGTTCATCGATCAGCAGGACGATCAGATAGCACTCCGGATGGTTGGCGGTGATCGAATGCGCGATATTCTGCAACAGCACGGTCTTGCCGGTGCGCGGCGGCGCGACGATCAATCCACGCTGGCCCTTGCCGAGCGGCGCCACGAGGTCGATCACACGCGGCGACAGATCCTTGGTGGTGGGAATATCCAGTTCCATCTTGAACCGCTCGTTCGGATAGAGCGGCGTCAGATTGTCGAAATGAACCTTGTGACGGATCTTTTCCGGATCGTCGAAATTGATGGTGTTGACTTTGAGCAGAGCGAAATAGCGCTCGCCTTCCTTCGGCCCGCGGATCGGACCCTCGACGGTATCGCCGGTTTTCAGCGAGAAACGGCGGATCTGCGACGGGGAGATATAAATATCGTCCGGGCCCGGCAGGTAGTTTGCATTGGCCGAACGCAGGAAGCCGAAACCGTCCTGCAGCACTTCGACGACGCCTTCGCCGATGATTTCGACATCCTGGCTGGCAAGCATCTTGAGGATCGCAAACATCAGCTCCTGCTTGCGCATCGTGCTTGCATTCTCGACCTCGAGCGATTCGGCAAATGCCAGCAGATCCGTCGGGGATTTACTCTTAAGTTCCTGAAGCTTCATTTCAGCCATGAAGTGACCAATACTCTTTTCAATTTCAAAGGGGAAAGGCGATGTTGGGTCGTATTCGGTACCGCGAAAGGGCTCGCAGACGACTGAACTCTACACACATGCCACGTAGATGAGATGCGCGGAAAATAGCGACTCGCAATCGCTGCCGCAAGAGGGCTGGTTAAAATGAAGCAAATTTAACCTGAGGACGATTTTCCTCAGAACGGCTTCACCACGACGAGGATGACGATCAGGATCATCAGCACCGTCGGCGCCTCGTTCATGAACCGCCAATAACGCGCCGAGCGGCGATTTTCATCCCGCTCGAACGCTCCGACGGCGCGGCTGAAGAACATATGAACACCGGTCAGCAGCACGACGAGACCGATCTTGGCATGCAGCCAGCCGCCCTGGAATCCATAGACCGACCAGGCGAGATAGAGGCCGAAAATCCACGTCAACATCATTGCCGGCGTCATGATGATTCGAAGTAGCCGACGCTCCATCACCTTGAAGGTTTCCGATTGCACCGAGCCGGGCTCCGCATCGGTGTGATAGATGAACAGCCGCGGCATATAGAACAGTCCGGCCATCCAGGAAATGACCGCGATGATGTGCAGCGCCTTGATCCAGAGGTAGAGATTATCGGGGTTCAACGCAAAAAGCCCGACCGCCATCAACGCGAAGAAGGCCAGCGCAAAATGAGCCCGGCGCCTGGCGTAAACGCCAGACCTCCGATCGGTCTGCTTTTCCATCGTCACGCCCCGCCTCGCACGCGCCCGCCTCGCACGTGATCGACCAGCAGACGTACATGCTCGGGATCAGCCTGCGGCGTAATGCCGTGACCGAGATTGAAGATCAGCGGTCCATTGCCGAGATGCTGCAGAATATCGTCGATGCCCTCTTCCAGCGCCCGGCCGCCGGCAACGACGCGCATCGGATCGAGATTGCCCTGAACCGGTCCGTCTTTCTGAAGTTCGGCGGCAAACGCCAGCGGGACCGACCAGTCGAGGCCGATCGCATCAGCACCCGTCTTCTGGCGATAAGTCTTGAGCTGGTAGCCGGCGCCCTTGGCAAAAGCGATGATGCGAGCATGCGGCCGGCGCGACTTGACCGAAGCAATCATCCGCGCAACCGGCCTGATCGCAAACGCCTCGAACTCCTTTTCGCCGAGAACGCCAGCCCAGGAATCGAAAATCTGCACGGCATCGGCGCCGGCATCGATCTGGGCGACGAGATAATCGGCCGATACGTCGGCAAGCAGCATCAGCAGATGCTCGAACGCGCGGGGGTGCCCGTAGGCGAAGAGGCGCGCAGGGGCCTGATCCGGCGTGCCGTGCCCGGCAATCATGTAGGTCGCAACCGTCCAGGGCGCGCCGCAGAAGCCGAGCAGCGTCGTCTCGACTGGCAACTCCTCCCGCAGCCGCCGCACCGTCTCCAGAACCGGTCTGAGATAATCGACAACCTCTTCGCCATTCAATCTGCCGATCCCGGCTTCATCGATCGGATCCATCTCCGGGCCATGGCCCTCGGTGAACCGGACATTCCGTTTCATTGCATCGGGAATGACCAGGATATCGGAAAACAGTATGGCCGCATCGAAGCCATAGCGGCGGATCGGCTGCAATGTCACTTCGACGGCGTGCTCAGGCGTGTAGCAGAGATCGAGAAAACTCCCTGCCTTAGCCCGTGTCTCCCGATATTCCGGGAGATAACGTCCTGCCTGTCTCATCAGCCAGAGAGGAGGAGGGGAGAGGCTCTCGCCACTCAAAACCCTCATGATCTTTCGGCGCGTATCGCTCAAGCGCTTCTTCCCTATAAAAAATCAAAGATATTTTAAAAGGTTTCTATTTCTTAGAGTCGGTGACTATCAAGGATTAAAATCCATCCACTGCCGTCGCCATTTGTCGCGCGCCTGCAAAACAACATCCGAAAGATTTGTCCATCTCGTCCGAATCTCGGGGAGAAGCCAAATCTGAAAATGATTCCAAATCCTTCCGGATCGGCGATTTTTCTTATAGCTGTGGATAGGCTGTGGACCGGCTTTCGAGAAATAGATCTCTTCCCCATCATCCACAGGGCCAATCATAACCGACCCACAAAATCCGAAATGTGGATAAGGAGACATGTTTTCCCTTGCCGGAGACTGCCTCGCCGCCGTAGCTCTGTTTCATCCAGTCTTTTCAACAGGCAGCGGAAAATAGCGTGGAGAACAGAACGAACTTCTTCCATCTGCATCTGATTTCTGACTCAACGGGAGAGACTCTGATCTCGGCCGGGCGCGCCGCGTCGGCGCAATTCAGATCAGCGCAGCCGATCGAACATGTCTATCCGTTGATCCGCAATCGCAAGCAGCTGCTGCCGGTTCTGCAGGCGATCGATGACGCCCCCGGCATCGTGCTCTACACCATTGTCGACCGGGAGCTTGCAAGCCTGATCGATGAGCGTTGCATCGAGATGGGCGTCGCCTCGGTGAATGTGCTGGAGCCGGTGATGAATGCCTTCCAGATCTATCTCGGCGCTCCGTCGCGCCGCCGGGTCGGGGCCCAGCATGTGATGAATGCCGGCTACTTCGCGCGCATCGAAGCGCTGAATTTCACCATGGATCACGACGACGGCCAGATGCCCGACGATTACAACGACGCCGATGTCGTGATCATCGGCATCAGCCGCACGTCGAAAACACCGACCAGCATCTACCTCGCCAACCGAGGCATCAAGACGGCGAACATTCCGATCGTCTATGGTGTGCCATTGCCGGAGAGCCTCTTCGTCGCGAGCAAACCGCTGATCGTCTGTCTGATCGCCACCTCCGACCGTATTTCCCAGGTGCGGGAAAATCGTGTGCTCGGCGTGACGCAGGGCTTCGATCGCGAACATTATACCGACCGTGCCGCGATTTCGGAGGAGTTGAAATATGCCCGCTCGCTTTGCGCCCGCCATAACTGGCCGCTGATCGACGTCACCCGCCGCTCAATCGAGGAAACGGCCGCGGCAATCGTTGCCCTGCGGCCGAAGCTGCGCTAAGCGCTGACGGAAAGCCGGCACTCCGAGGAACCCATGACGCCGAAACTCATCCTTGCATCGTCGAGTCCCTTTCGCCGGATGCTGATGGAAAATGCCGGTCTGGCCTTCGAGGCACATGCCGCAAGGATCGATGAACGGGCCGTCGAAGCGCCGCTGGAAAAAGCCGGCGCTAAGCCTGACGCCGTGGCCCTCGTCCTGGCCAGGGCCAAGGCCGAGGAAGTCAGCAGTCGTTTTCCGGATACCCTGGTCATCGGTTCGGATCAAACGATGTCGCTCGGCGACAGCGTCTTCCATAAGCCGAAGGACTTGGCCGACGCGGCCAGTCATCTTCAAGCCCTTTCGGGCGTAAGCCACCGGTTGAACAGTGCCGTCGCCATCGTCAGCAATAGCGTGGTCTTATGGGAACATCTCGCCCATGCCGAGCTGACGATGCGGCCGCTGACGGCGGAATTCATCGCCAGACATCTGGCCCGGGTTGGCGAACGGGCGCTTTCCAGCGTCGGCGCCTATCAATTGGAGGGGGAGGGCATCCAGCTTTTCGAAGAGATCCGGGGTGATTATTTCACCATTCTCGGCCTGCCGATGCTGCCGCTCCTAAAAAAACTGCGAGAACTGGGAGCGATCGATGGGTGATTCACGTGAAACATTCGGGCCGAAAGCATTTGTCACGGGCTTTCCCATCAAGCATTCGCGCTCGCCATTGATCCACGGATATTGGCTGAAGACGCTCGGCCTGCCAGGCAGTTATCGCGCTCATGAAGTGGCACCCGAGGCCTTTCCCGATTTCATTCACTCGTTGAAGGATGGCAGTTCCGGCTTTACCGGAGGTAATGTCACCATTCCCCACAAGGAATTGGCGTTCCGGCTCGCCGACAAGCCGGATGCGCTATCGCGAGAACTCGGTGCCTCGAATACGCTCTGGCTGGAGGATGGCGCCCTGCATGCGACGAATACCGACGGTCGCGGCTTCATCGCCAATCTCGACGAACGCCATCCGGGCTGGGACCGCCATGACACGGCTGTCGTCTTCGGTGCCGGCGGCGCCAGCCGGGCGATCATCCAGGCGGTCCGTGATCGCGGTTTTAAGGAGATCCAGGTCGTCAATCGCACCGTCGAACGCGCGCACGAACTCGCGGATCGTTTTGGCCCGCGTGTTCGGGCCCATCCGGCCGGTGCGCTTGCCGAAGTGATGAAAGGCGCCGGCCTCTTCATCAATACCACCTCGCTCGGCATGGACGGCGAGGCGGCGCCGCAACTCGATTTCTCGCCTCTTGCAGCCGATGCCGTCGTCACCGATATCGTTTATGTGCCGTTGAAGACGCCGATCCTGGCACAGGCGGAAGAGCAAGGATTTCCAATCGTCGATGGTCTCGGCATGCTCTTGCACCAGGCCGTGCCCGGATTCGAGAAATGGTTCGGCCAGCGTCCCATCGTCGACGCGGCGCTACGCGCGCTCATCATCGCGGATATGGAAGCGCACTGATGCTGAAGATTGGTCTCACCGGCTCCATCGGAATGGGAAAATCGACGGCGGCAAAGCTCTTTGCCGATGCAGGAATCCCGGCGAATGATTCGGATGCCGTGGTCCATGATCTCTATGCCGGCGAGGCTGCACCCCTGGTGAATGCTGCCTTCCCCGGCACGATGAAGGATGGAGCAGTCGACCGGCATGAACTCGGCCGCCAGCTCGCTCTTGATCCTGCTGGCTTCAAACGCCTGGAAGCGATCGTCCACCCGCTGGTTCGCAAACGCGAGACGGAATTTCTGGAGCGGCAACGCGCCGCCGGCGCCGACATGGTATTGCTCGATATTCCATTACTTTTCGAAACCGGCGCCGAGGCAAGAGTAGATGTAATCGTCGTCGTCAGCACTGATCCACAGATTCAGCGCCAAAGGGTGCTTGCGCGCGAAGACATGACCGAGGAAAAATTCGAGATGATTCTCTCTCGCCAGACGCCGGACGCCGAAAAACGGCGGCGGGCCGATTATCTGGTCGATACCAGTCACAGTATCGCGACGACGAGGGAACGAGTGCTTGAAATCGTCGCCGACCTGAAAACGCGGATTGCCAAGGGAGATTTCCGGAATGCGTGAGATCATCTTCGATACGGAAACAACCGGCCTCGACAACCGCGCCGACCGCATCATCGAAATCGGCGGCATCGAACTCTTCAATCATTTCCCCACAGGCAATACGATCCATATCTTCATCAATCCTGGAGATCAGAAAGTTCATCCGGATGCGCTCGCCGTGCACGGCATCACCGATGAATTCCTGAAGGACAAGCAGCCTTTCGCCGACGTGGCCGAGCAAATCCTCACCTTCTTCGGCGATGCGAAGTGGATCGCCCACAACGCCACCTTCGATATGGGCTTCATCAACGCGGAATTCGCGCGGATCGGTTTGCCGCCGATCCTGCCGGAACGGGTGCTCGATACCCTGTCGATGGCGCGGCGCAAACATCCGATGGGGCCAAATTCGCTGGATGCGCTTTGCCGGCGCTACGGCATTGATAATTCGCACCGCACCAAACACGGCGCGCTGCTCGACTCCGAACTGCTTGCCGAAGTTTATATCGAGATGATCGGCGGCAGACAGGCAGCCCTCGGCCTCGGCATGGTCGGCAAATCCAACCGGGCAGATCGCGGTGACATGGCGATGGAAGACGATGTGGTGATTGCCGCCGTGCTCGAGCGGCCCCGGCCGCTCGCCCTGCGCCTCAGCCAAACCGAGGAGCAGGCGCATGAGGCGCTCGTCGCCAAACTCGGTGAAAAAAGCATCTGGGCGAAATACGCCAACCTCGATTAAGCCGGCCCTCAATTGAAAATGCCCGGGACCAGCCCGGGCATCCGCATTTCAGCCAGGAAGGATCCGGTCAGTTCGGAACGGCCTGAACCTTGGCGCGGGCCTGTTCTTCGGCAACGCGCTGAGCGAACATCTGCGTGAAGTCGATCGGGTCGATCATCAGCGGCGGGAAACCGCCGTTGCGGGTGACGTCGGCGATGATCTGACGAGCGAAGGGGAAGAGCATCCGCGGGCACTCGATGAAGAGAACCGGCAGCATGTGTTCCTGCGGGAAACCGGCAACGCGGAAAACGCCGCCATAGGTGAGTTCGGCATGGAAAACCGTCTTGTCGCCGTCCTTGGCTTCGGCATTCAGCGACAGCACGACATCGAAATCCGTATCGGAAAGCGGGTTGGCGTTGACGTTCACATTGATGTTGATCGTCGGCGCCTTGTCGCGGGCCTGCAGCGAACGCGGCGCACCCGGATTTTCGAAGGACAGATCCTTGGTATATTGCGCAAGGATCGAAAGGGTGGGGTTGGCCGCACCGTTGCTGTTGTTATCGTCTGCCATTGGCTTTTCCTCGAGGGGCATGGGAATGGTGCCGCCATCTAACATTTCAGGGAAGGGCTTACAACCCTGGGCGATTGGCGCGGTTGATCAGCCGCAGTGCCTCAGTCGCCGATATGCTTGCCGGACCACGGCGAGTTGCGATCCGGCTCCCTATGATAGTCCTCCTCGTCGAGATCGACCACCTTCGAGTTCGGCTTGCGGTCGCGGAAATCGGGCTGCGGGCCAGAGGAAGAGCCGCCCTTGGCATTAACGACGACGAAGCGTTTGGCGATCGCCCGCCAGACGAGATCACGCACCGGCGGAATGAGAATGAGGATCGCGATGACATCTGTGAGGAAGCCGGGAATGATCAGGAGCAGCGAGGCTATGACGTTCATCGCCGGCCGCAGCAGCTCGCGGCCCGGCATCACCCCATTTCGTCCTTCGCTCGACATTTGGCGCAAAATGCCAATGCCCTGCCGCCGCAGCAGAACCACGCCGAGAGCGAAACCCAGCATGACGAGCGCGAGCGTCAGCCACAATCCGATCGCCCGGCCGACGACGACGAAACCGGCAATTTCGGCGAGCGGCAACAGCAGAATGAAAGCTGGCAGGATCGAAAAACGCATGTCGGTCATGTCCCGGGCTCACCGGTCTCCTCTTGGCGCCGGCGAAGATGCCAGCCATCATTTGAATCATCTGTATAGGCAGACTATATGGGAGTACAAATCAGAGATGTTAACGGCGGCTGCGATACGATATGAGTTCGAACGACTTCATCACATTGTTTTTCCTGGTGGCGGCTGTGCTGATTTTCTTTCAGCTCCGCTCCGTGCTCGGACGCCGCACAGGAAATGAGAAGCCGCCGCGCGATCTCTATACGCCGCGGGATGCGGCTCCGGCCGAAGCCGCCGATGCCGGCAAGGTCGTGACGCTGCCGCGTCGCGATGCGACGACGGAGGATGAGGATCGCTTCGCTGCCATCGATGCTATCGCCGCACCCGGAACGCCGCTTAACGAATCGCTACGCGCGCTGAACAAGGCTGATCCCGCCTTCAGCCCGAAGGAGTTTCTGAACGGCGCCCGCATGGCTTACGAGATGATCGTCATGGCCTATGCCGATGGCGACCGGAAAACGCTGAAGAACTTGCTGTCGCGCGAAGTCTATGACGGCTTCGATGCGGCGATTGGCGAGCGCGATGCCCGGGGCGAGAAGGTGAAGTCCACCTTCGTCGGCATCGATAAGGCCGAAATCACCCATGCGGAGACGAAGGGCAGCGAAGCGCAGATCACCGTGCGCATCGTCAGCCAGCTGATATCGGCCACCTACGACAAGACGGATGTGCTGATTGAAGGCGACGCCGAAAACGTCGCCGAGGTCAACGACCTCTGGACTTTTGCCCGCGACACCCGCTCGCGCGATCCGAACTGGAAACTCGTGGCGACCGAATCGGAACATGAGTGACCACGCATTGGACTTCGTCCTGCAGGCCATAAGCTTCGACACTCTGGAAGGCTGGAAGGATGATGATCCCTCCGGCCTTTTTGAAGTCATGCGAAGCTGCCGACGGCAGATCACCGATGTCAAACCATACCGCACCGGATCGCTGGGCCTGAGTTCGGAAGACCTGCTTCCGCTTCTCGCTGCCGCCGAAGATTTCACGCCGTCATCTCCGGCGTCGGCGCGAAGTTTTTTCGAGACGCATTGTCGGCCCTTTCTGATCCGCCGCAAGGACGGCAATTCCGGCTTCGTCACCGCTTTCTACGAACCCGATATCGACGTGTCGGAGCGGCCGGACGAAATTTTCCGTTTTCCTTTCTATCGGCGTCCGGACGATCTGATCGATCTCGACGATGCCAATCGCCCCGCCGAGCTCGACAAGGCCTACGCTTTCGGCCGTCTGCATGAGGGCCACGTCACTGCTTATCCGGACCGCCGCGCCATCGATCAGGGGTTTCTCGAAGGCCGTGGCCTCGAAATCGCCTGGGCGAAGTCGAAGGTCGATGTCTTCTTCGTGCATGTGCAAGGTGCCGCCCGCTTGCGTTATGAGGATGGTCGTATCGGCCGCATCACCTATGCGGCGAAAGCCGGCCATCCCTTCTCGGCGATCGGCAAGCTGCTGATCGAGCGCGGCGAGATCGATCGGGCGGAGATTTCGATGCAGGCGATCCGTGCCTGGCTGGCGCGCAATCCCGAGCGCGTCGACGAAGTGTTATGGCATAACCACTCTTATGTTTTCTTCCGTGATGCGCCGGTGGCCGATCCGCAGGCAGGTCCGATCGCGGCCGCCAAGGTGCCGCTTCTCGCCGGGCGCGCGCTTGCTGTCGACCGAATGATCCATACCTTCGGCTTTCCCTTTTTCATTCGCGCCGAAAGCCTCACCCATCTCGACCAAGGCCGGCCGTTCCGCCGGCTGATGCTGGCGCTCGATACCGGCTCGGCGATCGTCGGGCCGGCGCGGGGTGATATCTTCACCGGCTCGGGGGACATGGCCGGGGAACGTGCCGGCACCGTCCGCAACGACGCCGATTTCGCCATTCTCATTCCCAATGCCGCCGCCGGAAGATTCGACTGATGGCCAGGGATCGCAAGCTGAGCGCGGATGAGAGGATCCTCTGGGGAAAGGTCGCCCGCAGCACGCGGCCGATGCCCGGCAAGGCGGGGGCGTTGACCGAACTCGATGCCTTTCTTGCCGAAGCCGAAGCGGCGGCCGAACGGGAACAAGAAAAGCAGACGCCCGCCACGCCAACACCGCTGCAGCCGCCAGCACCGTCGACGGCCAAGCCATCGGCCCGGGTACATCATCCGCTGGAAAAACCGGTCAAGCGTAAAATCGCCAAGGGCCGGCTGGCGCTCGAAGCGCGGATCGACCTGCACGGGCTGGTGCAGAGTGAGGCCCATGCCATCCTTCTCGATTTCCTGATCCGCGCCCATGAGCGCGGCATGCGCCATGTGCTGGTCATTACGGGCAAGGGCAGCTCAATGGGCAGCGAGGGCGCGCTGAAGCGGGCCGTGCCTCTCTGGTTCTCGAAGCCGGAATTCCGCTACCTGATCTCCTCCTATGAGCCGGCCGCACAGCATCATGGCGGTGAGGGCGCGCTCTACATTCGCCTGTCGCGGCGGCATGGGGAAAGACCATGACACCCTTCGGAGAGGCGGTTCGCAGGCTGAGAGCGCGCAAGGGCGTCTCGCAGAAGGAGATGGCGGAAGCCCTGAATGTCTCTCCTGCCTATCTCTCGGCGCTCGAACATGGAAAGCGTGGGCTGCCGACATTCGATCTGCTGCAGCGCATCGCCGGTTATTTCAACATCATCTGGGATGAGGCCGAGGAACTATTCCTGCTCGCCCGTTCTTCGGACCCGCGCGTCGTGATCGACACCTCCGGCCTGCCCCCCGAATATACCGAATTTGCCAACCGGTTGGCGCGCCGAATCCGCAGCCTTGACAGCGCCGAGATAGGCCGGCTATCGGCTCTTCTCGAAAATAGCGGCAAAGGCGACGGAAAAGCGTCGTAATCCCCTGTTTTATGCCTTGTTTTGGGGGGTTGCCATTGGGAAGTGGGTTCAAAAAACCTATATACGAGAGTGAAGAAAGCCGGTGATTCGCAAGGCGCGCCGCAGCTTTACGACAACAGGGAAAATCTCGACAGAATGAGCGATACATCCGCGACGGAAAACGGCGTAAGCACCGAATATGGCGCAGATTCCATCAAGGTTCTGAAGGGCCTCGATGCCGTGCGCAAACGCCCCGGCATGTATATCGGCGATACCGACGATGGCTCCGGCCTGCATCACATGGTCTATGAAGTCGTCGACAACGCGATCGACGAAGCGCTTGCCGGCCATGCCGACATCGTCACCGTTACCCTCAATCCGGATGGCTCGGTGACCGTCACCGACAATGGACGCGGCATCCCGACGGACATTCACACCGGCGAAGGCGTGTCGGCGGCCGAAGTCATCATGACGCAGCTTCATGCCGGCGGTAAGTTCGATCAGAATTCTTACAAGGTTTCGGGCGGCCTGCACGGCGTCGGTGTCTCCGTCGTCAACGCGCTGTCCGTCTGGTTGAAGCTGAAGATCCGCCGTCACGACAAGATCCATGAAATGAGCTTCACCCATGGCGTGGCCGATGCTCCGCTGAAGGTCACGGGCGACGCGCCGAATGAGACCGGCACGGAAGTGAGCTTCATGCCGAGCACCGACACCTTCACCATGACCGAGTTCGACTACGGCACGCTGGAGCATCGCCTTCGCGAGCTCGCCTTCCTGAATTCAGGCGTCCGCATCCTGCTGACCGACAAGCGCCACTCCGATATCAAGCAGGAAGAACTGCGTTATGACGGTGGCCTCGAGGCTTTCGTCGCTTATCTGGACCGCGCCAAGAAGTCGCTCGTCGACAAGCCGGTTGCCATCCACGGCGAAAAGGACGGCATCACCGTCGAAGTCGCGATGTGGTGGAATGACAGCTATCATGAGAACGTGCTCTGCTTCACCAACAACATCCCCCAGCGCGACGGCGGCACGCATATGGCCGGCTTCCGCGCGGCGCTGACGCGCCAGGTCGTTTCCTACGCCGACAGTTCCGGCATCACCAAAAGGGAAAAAGTGACGCTGCAGGGCGAAGATTGCCGCGAAGGCCTGACGGCGGTTCTGTCTGTCAAGGTGCCGGATCCGAAATTCTCTTCGCAGACCAAGGATAAGCTCGTCTCCTCGGAAGTCCGTCCTGTTGTCGAAAGTCTCGTCAACGAGGCGCTGAACACCTGGTTCGAAGAACATCCGAGCGAAGCCAAGATTCTCGTCGGCAAGGTCGTCGAGGCCGCCGCAGCACGTGAAGCGGCCCGCAAGGCCCGCGAGTTGACCCGCCGCAAGGGCGCACTCGATATCGCTTCGCTGCCGGGCAAGCTCGCCGACTGCTCCGAGCGTGATCCGACAAAATCCGAAGTCTTCCTCGTCGAGGGCGATTCTGCCGGCGGCTCGGCCAAGCAGGGCCGCTCGCGCGAGAACCAGGCGATCCTGCCGCTGCGCGGCAAGATCCTGAACGTCGAACGCGCCCGTTTCGACAAGATGCTGTCGAGTCAGGAAATCGGCACATTGATCACCGCGCTCGGCACCGGGATCGGCAAGGACGAGTTCAACGTCGAAAAGCTGCGCTACCATAAGATCATCATCATGACGGACGCCGATGTCGACGGCGCCCATATTCGCACCCTGCTGCTCACCTTCTTCTTCCGCCAGATGCCGCAACTGATCGAGCGCGGTCATCTCTATATCGCCCAGCCGCCGCTCTATAAGGTCTCGCGCGGCAAGTCGGTGCAGTATCTGAAGGATGAGAAGGCGCTCGAAGAATATCTCATCAGCCAGGGTCTGGAAGATGCGTCGCTGAGGCTCGGTAGCGGTGAAGTTCGCGCCGGCCAGGATCTGCGCGAGGTCATCCTCGATGCTTTGCGCATGCGCGCGCTGCTCGACAATCTCCATTCGCGCTATAATCGTTCCGCCGTCGAACAAGCGGCGATTGCCGGCGCCCTCAACGCCGAGCTCGCCAGCGATCCGGGGAGAGCGCTGGCGCTGGCAAACGAAGTCGCAGGGCGCCTCGACATCATCGCCGAGGAAACAGAGCGCGGCTGGCAGGGCGATGTGACGACCGATGGCGGTCTGCGCCTGGAGCGCATGGTCCGCGGCGTCAGGGAGATCGTCGTGCTCGACATGGCGCTGATCGGTTCCTCGGATGCCCGCCACATCGACCAGTTGACGGCGCGCCTCAAGGAGATCTATCAGACGCCGCCGTCGCTGCATCGCCGCGAGGGCGACGTCGAAATCTCTGGCCCCCGCGCCCTGCTCGACGCGATCTTCGCAAGCGGCCGCAAGGGCCTCACCATGCAGCGCTACAAGGGCCTTGGCGAGATGAATGCAGAGCAGCTCTGGGAAACGACGCTCGATCCGAACGTGCGCTCGCTGCTGCAGGTCAGGGTCAACGACGCCACCGACGCCGATGGTCTCTTCGCCCGCCTGATGGGGGACGAAGTCGAGCCGCGGCGCGAATTCATCCAGGACAATGCCCTAAGCGTCGCAAACCTCGATATCTAACTGATTTGTCGAAAGTAAAGCCCCGCCGTCCGTGGACGACGGGGCTTTCGTTCGCCTGGTTACGGCTCAGTTCGCAACGAAGCGCCCGTTGAAGGCAACCTCGGAGAGCGGCTTGCGCTGGCTGGGGAATTCGCGGGCCTGATTGCGTTCGGAAAGGACGCTCTTGTCGGCCAGACGACCGACCGCAACGCCAGCTTCGACGCGGTAACCCTCCGGAATATCGAAGGTCTTCCTGATCTCCTCATGTTTGATGCCGCCCATGCCATGGGCATAAAAACCGGAAAGGCGCGCCTGCAGCGCCAAGTACCCCCAGGCCGCGCCGGCATCGAAGGAGTGGGTGTAGCTCGGCTTTTCCTCAGCTGAGCCGGCGGCCCCGGTGAAGGCGCGCGACACGACGAAGATCAGCGCCGATGCGTTTTTTGCCCATTCCTGATTGGCGTCGACGAGCAACGCGACGAATTTCTCCCAATGCTCCGAGCCCTTGAGGGCATAGACGAAGCGCCAGGGCTGCTGGTTGGAAGAGGACGGCGCCCAATGGGCGGCGTCGAGCAGACTGAGCAGCTGCGCTTCCTCGATGATTTCGCCGGTGAAGGCGCGCGGCGACCAGCGATCGAGAAACATCGGATCGATCGGATAGTCGGATTCGCGGTTATTGCTCTTCGTCATGCTTGTTCCAGGGTTCGGGGCAAAGTTTGGATTGGCGATGGGCTTAGTCCGTCCAGACGATGTCGAGTTCTTCGCGGAAGGCGAAGCGCTTCAGATGATCGTCGATGACATCCTGCATCCTTTCCCGTTGCGAGGGATCGGCGACGGAAAGTGTCATGGTCAGCGCCGCATCGTCGGCTGCAAATGTGACCTCGGCGGCATCGCTGAACGGCACCCGGCCCTGCAGAGGATCGAATTCGACGCTGAACTTGTGGCTCCAGTGTTTGCAAAGCTGCTGCAGGTAGCGGCTTGCATGTTCGGTCCGCACGACGGCCTTCGAGAGATGCATTTCGAACTCCACGTCATTTCGTATAGCAGAGACATATTTCCTGCTTCGCCGGCTTGGCAAGCGCAGCATCGTCGCAGTTGGGGTGTACAGACTGTCTTCAAAAACGCGGCCTCACGCCGGCGTCGAAGCAGGGTAATGAGCCATTTAGTCGATCGATCGGAGAGTTGCGCATGCTGGTGAACGGAAAGTGGACGGAAGACTGGCAGCCCGTTCAGGCAAAGGACGAAAAGGGCGGCTTCGTCCGCCAGACGTCGAGTTTCCGCAATTGGGTGACCCCGGATGGCAGCGCCGGGCCGACCGGCGAAGCCGGCTTTGAAGCCAGCGCCGGCCGTTACCATCTCTATGTCGCCTATATCTGCCCCTGGGCCTCGCGCACCCTGATCGGCCGCAAACTCAAGGGCCTCGAAGACGTCATCTCGGTCTCGGTTGTCGAACCGCTGCTGAGCAAGCAGGGCTGGCGCTTTGGTGATTATCCCGGCGCGACGGAGGATCACGTCAACGGCGTAACCTATATGCATGAAATCTATACCAGGGCAGCACCCGATTTCACCGGCCGGGCCACCGTGCCGGTTCTCTGGGACAAGCAGAGAAAGACCATCGTCAATAATGAATCCGCCGATATTCTGCGTATGCTGAACAGCGGCTTCGGCGGTCTGGCAAAAAATCCGATCGATCTTTACCCGGCGGAGAGGCGCGCCGAGATCGATGCTTTCAACGATCGCATCTATCCTGATCTCAACAACGGCGTCTATCGTGCCGGTTTCGCCACTACGCAGATCGCCTACGAAGAAGCCTTTGCCGATGTGTTTTCCTGCCTCGACTGGGTTGAACAGCAGTTCGAGGGTCGGTCTTTTCTTTTCGCCGACCATCCCACCGAGAGCGATATCCGGCTTTTTGTAACGCTGGTCCGCTTCGACGTCGCCTATCACGGCATCTTCAAATGCAATCTGCGCCGGCTTTCCGATTATGCCAATCTGCGCGCCTTCTGCCGTCGCATGCTGGATTGGCCGGGCATCGGTGAAACGGTGAACCTCAATCACATCAAGCGCGGCTACTATTCGATCGAAAGCCTCAACCCGACGAAGATCATTCCTGTCGGCCCTCATCTGGCGGAAATTTTTAGAGTGTAATGCCGACAGGTACGGGCGATTTTCGGCAGAAAATCATCCGAATCGCCGAAAAGCCGTACCGCTTCGCGGTAAAGCCGTAATGACACCGATGAATAATTCGTTCATAGGTGGCTGCAAATCCGTTTTCGATGAGGAGGAATTCCATGAAGCTGATGCGTGTTGGCGAAGCGGGCAGTGAAAAACCCGCACTTCTCGATGCCGATGGCAAGATCCGTGATCTCTCCGGTCATGTCGCCGATATCGGCGGTGAAGCGATCACACCGGCAGGCCTTGCAAAGATAGCGGCGATCGATCCGAAGAGCCTTCCGGAAATCGCACCCGGCCGCATTGGTGCCTGCGTCGCGGGCACTGGCAAATTCATCTGCATTGGCTTGAATTATTCGGATCATGCTGCCGAAACCGGCGCGACCGTGCCGCCCGAGCCGATCATCTTCATGAAAGCAACATCCGCAATCGTCGGGCCGAACGACAATGTCGTCATTCCCCGCGGTTCGGAAAAGACCGATTGGGAAGTCGAACTCGGCGTCGTCATCGGCAAAACTGCCAAATATGTGACGGAAGCCGAAGCGCTGGATTATGTCGCCGGTTATTGCGTCTCCAACGACGTTTCCGAGCGCGCCTTCCAGACCGAGCGGTCCGGTCAATGGACCAAGGGCAAATCCTGCGACACCTTTGGCCCGATCGGCCCCTGGCTCGTAACCAAGGATGAAATTCCCGAACCGCAGAACCTCGGCATGTGGCTGACGGTCAACGGCCAGAAGATGCAGAACGGCTCATCGAAGACGATGGTTTACGGGGTTGCCTTCCTCGTCTCCTACCTCAGCCAGTTCATGTCGCTGCATCCCGGCGACGTGATCTCGACCGGTACGCCTCCGGGCGTCGGCATGGGCCTCAAGCCGCCGCGCTATCTCAAGAACGGCGACGTGGTCGAACTCGAAATCGAAGGTCTCGGCACGCAGAAACAGACTTTTGTAGCGGATCGTTAACGACGCTTCCTGTTGAGAAACTTAAGTTTTCAGGTCGATTGTGATGCCGGAGATCAATTCTCCGGCATTTCTTGTGTATGTCTGGTTCGCCAATGTTGCTGTGCAACAAAAACCTGTTAGGCTGCGCGACGTGCCCGCGTTACGAAAAGGTCCGATGCCTCTCAATCGGTGTCATCTTTTCGATAGAGAAAGGTGGCGCCTTCCATGTTTTATCAGCTTTATGAATTGAACCATGCCGCCATGGCGCCGTTTCGCGCCGCGGCCGATATCATGCGATTTGCCTATGCCAATCCGCTGAACCCCTTCTCCCACACGCCATTCGGCCGGACGATGGCGGCAAGCCTCGAAATGTTCGAACGCACGACGCGCCGCTACGGCAAACCGGAATTCGGTCTGAAGCAGACGACGATCGGTGAAAAGACGGTTTCCGTCCGCGAAGAAGTCGTCTGGTCGCGACCCTTCTGCAATCTCCTGCATTTCGCCCGCAGTGTTCCAGCTGCCCGCGGCAATGATCCGCGCATTCTGATCGTCGCGCCGATGTCCGGCCACTATGCCACGCTGCTGCGCGGCACGGTCGAGGCGCTGCTGCCGAGCGCCGATATCTACATCACCGACTGGATCGACGCCCGCATGGTGCCGATGACGGAAGGCACGTTCGATTTCGATGATTACGTCGACTACGTCATCGAGATGCTGCATTTCCTCGGTCACGACACGCATGTCATCGCCGTCTGTCAGCCTTCCGTTCCGGTGCTGGCAGCTGCTGCGGTGATGGAGGAAGCCAGAGATCCGCTTTCGCCGGCGTCGATGACGCTGATGGGCGGCCCGATCGACACGCGCATCAACCCGACAGCGGTCAACAAGCTCGCCCAGGAGCGGTCGCTGCAGTGGTTCTCCGACAACGTCATCATGAACGTGCCCTGGCCGCAGCCGGGCTTCATGCGCCCGGTCTATCCAGGGTTTCTGCAGCTTTCGGGCTTCATGTCGATGAACCTTGATCGCCACCTCGTCGCGCACAAGGAATTCTTCATGCATCTCGTGAAGAACGACGGCGAGCCGGAAAGACATCGCGATTTCTACGACGAATATCTCGCCGTCATGGATCTGACCGCCGAATTCTATCTGCAGACGGTGGAGGAGGTCTTCATCAAGCATTCGCTGCCGAAGGGCGAACTGATGCATCGCGGCAAACGCGTCGATCCGGCGGCAATTCGCAATGTGGCGCTGCTGACCGTCGAAGGTGAGAATGACGATATCTCGGGGGTCGGCCAGACAATGGCGGCGCAGACCATCTGCGTGAACATTCCCGAAGACATGCGCATGCATTATCTTCAGCCGGATGTCGGCCATTATGGTGTTTTCAACGGCTCGCGTTTCCGCCGCGAGATCGCGCCGCGCATCATCGATTTCGTCCGCCAGCATTCCCGTTCTGCCGTCAAGCCTCCGGTGCCGCGTGTCATCAAGGGCGGCCGGGCAGGCTGAATCAGGGATAGCTGAATTAGCAAAACGGATTCAAGGCCTTGTCCGATTTCGCGGGCAATCGTCTTGAAGGCGGTTATTGCGGTAACCACATCGATTTCAGCGTTCGGTATCCTGCCGGGCGCGGAAAGCGAGGGATACCCGCACGATGAACCAGTCAGCATTGCTTCGACCGGATTGGACTCCGGCTACCATTGCCCTGATGATTCTCGGCTTCATGGTTTTCTGGCCTCTGGGTCTTGCCATGCTTGCCTACATCATCTTCGGCGACCGTCTGCGCGGCTTCAAGCGTGACGTCAACCAGGCGACCGATGGCTTCTTTGCCTCCTGCCGCCGCCCGCATGGCCGTCACCGCTCGCATTTTTCGACCGGCAACGTCGCCTTTGACGACTGGCGCAAGGCCGAACTTGACCGGATCGAGGAAGAGCGCCGCAAGCTTGACGAAATGCGCGAGGAATTCGACTCCTATCTGCGCGAACTCCGCCGCGCCAAGGATCAGGAAGAGTTCGACCGCTTCATGCGCGACCGCAGGAACGCCAAGCGCGATGACAACGGCCCGGTCGCTGAATATCAGACGCCGTAAACGCCTGAGCGATGAATCGATGACCGGCATCTCCCGATGCCGGTTTTTCCATGACTGCCCTTTCGCGATCATTTAGATTTGCCGGCGAATCGTATAGAAAACACACATGTTCTCGCTTCTGAAAACAAGGTCGAAGGCGCGAAAGCCGGATCCCCCCGAAATGCGGACGCTCGACGTCGCCGGCCGGCTTATGCCGCTGACGATCAAGCAGCATGACCGGGCGACACGCATCACGCTGCGCATCGAACCGGGTGGCCGCGCCTTGAAGATGACGGTGCCGAAAGGCCTTGCGGCGCGTGAGGTCAATGCCTTCCTCGATCGTCATCAGGGGTGGCTGCTCACCAAGCTTGCCAGGTTTTCGACCGATGCCGTCCTGCGTGACGGCGGCGAAATCCTCCTTCGCGGCGTTTCCCATCGCATCCAGCATAGCGGCAGCTTGCGCGGGCTGACGGAGGCGGTTTCCATGGACGGCAGGCCGGTGCTGCGCGTCAGTGGCATGCCGGAACATGTCGGACGGCGCATTGCGGCCTTTCTCAAGAAAGAGGCGCGTGCCGACCTCGCAAGATTGGCGACGACGCATGCCGCAACGATCCGGGCGCCGATCCGCTCGATCTCGATGAAGGATACCCGCAGCCGCTGGGGCTCGTGTTCGTCGGAAGGAAATCTGAGCTTTTCCTGGCGTATCGTCATGGCGCCGCCTTCGGTGATCGATTATCTCGCTGCCCATGAGGTCGCCCACCTCAAGGAAATGAACCACGGTCCGCGCTTCTGGGCGCTCTGTGGCAAACTTTGCCCGGGCATGGACGAGGCGAAATCCTGGCTCAAGCGGCATGGCAGCCAGTTGCATGCCATTGATTTCGACTAGCGCATAACCCCGAAAATCGGAATCGATCTTTCGGAAAGGATTATGCGCAGATTTAAAGTGCCAGAGCGTCCTTAGCGCGTCTTGGACGCGCGGCGCTCCAGCCGAGAGCCGCGCTAAATTCAATGTTCCGTCGCAAATTGGCTCGACTCTTTCCGCATTTCGTGTCACTTCGCTGCCATGAGACCGGATATCAAGATCTGTGGCTTGAAGACGCCTGAGGCTGTTGATCGCGCGCTGAAGCGCGGCGCGACCCATATCGGTTTTATCTTTTTCGAAAAGAGCCCACGCTACATCGAGCCGGACCTGGCGGCAAAACTCGCCGAACCGGCGCGTGGCAAGGCCAAAATCGTCGCCGTCGTCGTCGATCCGACCAATGACGAACTCGATGAGATCGTATCGTTGTTGAAGCCGGATATGCTCCAGCTTCACGGCAATGAGAGCCCCGAACATGTGCTGACGATAAAGGCGCTCTATGGTCTGCCCGTGATGAAGGCCTTTTCGGTACGCACGGCAGACGACCTGAAGCGCGTCGAGGCCTATATCGGCATCGCCGACCGTTTCCTCTTCGACGCCAAAGCGCCGAAGGGTTCGGAACTGCCTGGCGGCAACGGTATTTCCTTTGATTGGAGCCTTCTCGGCTGGCTTGACGGCAGCGTCGACTACATGCTTTCCGGCGGACTGAACAAGGACAATGTCGCGGAAGCGCTTTTCATCACCAAGGCACCGGGTATCGACGTCTCCTCGGGAGTCGAAACTGCGCCTGGCGTGAAGAGCGTCGCGAAGATCGATGAATTTTTTGACGCGGTCGAAAAGGCGAATGCGCCTGTCATGGCCTCAGGGAGTTGAGAGTGAACGAGACGCCTAAACCCAATTCCTTCCGTTCCGGCCCCGATGAAGATGGCCGTTTCGGCATTTATGGCGGTCGTTTCGTTGCCGAAACGCTGATGCCGCTGATCCTCGACCTGCAGGACGAATGGAACAGGGCAAAGATCGATCCGGAATTCCAGGCCGAATTGAAGCATCTCGGCACGCATTATATCGGCCGCCCGAGCCCGCTCTATTTCGCCGAGCGGCTGACGGCCGAACTCGGTGGCGCCAAGATCTATTTCAAGCGCGAAGAGCTGAACCACACCGGCTCGCACAAGATCAACAACTGCATCGGCCAGATCCTGCTTGCCAAGCGCATGGGCAAGACCCGCATCATCGCCGAAACCGGTGCCGGCCAGCACGGCGTCGCCTCCGCGACCGTGGCCGCCCGCTTTGGCCTTCCCTGCGTCGTCTATATGGGCGCCACCGACGTCGAGCGTCAGGCGCCGAACGTTTTCCGCATGAAGCTGCTCGGCGCGGAAGTCAAACCGGTCACGGCAGGCAGCGGCACGCTGAAGGACGCCATGAACGAGGCGCTTCGCGACTGGGTCACCAATGTCGAGGATACCTATTACCTGATCGGAACGGCAGCCGGGCCGCATCCCTATCCGGAGATGGTCCGCGATTTCCAGTCGGTGATCGGCATCGAAGCGAAGGAGCAGATGCTGGCGGCCGAAGGCCGTCTTCCGGATCTCGTCATCGCTGCCGTTGGCGGCGGCTCGAACGCCATCGGCATTTTCCATCCTTTCCTGGATGATCCCTCTGTCAAGATGGTCGGCGTCGAAGCCGGCGGCAAGGGTCTACAGGGCGACGAACATTGCGCCTCGATCACCGCCGGTTCGCCGGGCGTGTTGCACGGCAACCGCACCTACCTGCTGCAGGACGGCGACGGTCAGATCAAGGAAGGCCATTCGATTTCGGCCGGTCTTGATTATCCCGGCATCGGCCCCGAACATTCCTGGCTGAACGATACCGGCCGCGTCGACTATGTGCCGATCATGGATCACGAAGCGCTCGAGGCTTTCCAGATGCTGACCCGCCTCGAAGGCATCATCCCGGCGCTCGAGCCATCGCATGCGATTGCCGAGGTGATCAAACGCGCACCGACGATGGGCAAGGACGAGATCATCCTGATGAACCTCTCCGGCCGCGGCGACAAGGATATCTTCACCGTCGGCAAGATTCTGGGAATGGGACTGTAAGACATGACCGCACGCATGGACAAACGCTTTGCCGAGCTGAAGGCCGAGGGCCGTCCGGCGCTTGTGACCTATTTCATGGGCGGCGATCCTGACTACGACACCTCGCTCGGCATCATGAAGGCGCTGCCGGAAGCGGGCTCCGACATCATCGAACTCGGCATGCCCTTTTCCGACCCGATGGCCGACGGCCCAGCGATCCAGCTCGCCGGCCAGCGGGCGCTCAAAGGCGGCCAGACGCTGAAGAAGACGCTGCAGCTGGCAGCCGATTTCCGCAAGACCAACGATGCGACGCCGGTCGTGATGATGGGTTACTACAACCCGATCTATATTTACGGCGTCGAGAAATTCCTCGACGACGCGCTCGTCGCCGGTATCGACGGCCTGATCGTCGTCGATCTGCCGCCGGAGATGGATGACGAACTCTGCATTCCGGCGATCCGCAAAGGCATCAATTTCATCCGGCTGGCGACGCCGACGACGGATGAGAAGCGCCTACCGAAGGTACTGAAGAACACATCCGGCTTCGTCTACTACGTCTCGATGAACGGCATCACTGGTTCGGCGTTGCCCGATCCGTCGCTGGTGTCGGGCGCGGTCCAGCGCATCAAGCAGCATACCAAGCTGCCCGTCTGCGTCGGCTTCGGCGTCAAGACGGCGGAACATGCAAAGGTCATCGGCGGTTCCGCCGACGGCGTCGTCGTCGGCACCGCGATCGTCAATCAGGTCGCGACCAGCTTGACGCATGACGGAAAGGCAACGGCGGACACCGTTCAGGCGGTTGCCACGCTGGTGCGCGGCCTTTCCACGGGAACACGTTCGGCGCGCCTTGTTGCTGCCGAATAGTTTGCCCACATTGGCAATAAAGCATGTCGCGCAAAAACGTGCAGCGGTTTTGCGGCAACGATATGCGGGAAACCAGAACCTACGGCGTGGCAGCGAAAGAACGCGACGCGCTTTAGACTATCAGGAGTATTCGAGTTGAACTGGATCACCAACTACGTTCGCCCGCGGATCAATTCCATGCTGGGCCGTCGCGAAGTGCCGGAGAACCTCTGGATCAAGTGCCCGGAAACGGGCGAGATGGTCTTCCACAAGGACCTGGAAGGCAACAAATGGGTCATTCCGGCGTCCGGTTATCATATGAAGATGCCGGCCAAGGCCCGCCTGACCGATCTTTTCGACAATGGCGAGTTCGAATCGCTGCCGCAGCCGAAGGTCGCGCAGGATCCGCTGAAGTTCCGCGATTCGAAGAAATATAGCGATCGCTTGCGCGACAGCCGCCTGAAGACCGAACAGGAGGATACGATCCTTGCCGGCGTCGGAAAGGTGCAGGGACTGAAACTCGTGGCCGTCGTGCACGAATTCAACTTTATCGGCGGTTCGCTCGGCATGGCCGCCGGCGAGGCGATCGTCAAGGCTTTCGAGCGTGCGACATCTGAAAAGTGCCCGCTGGTGATGTTCCCCGCTTCCGGCGGTGCGCGCATGCAGGAAGGCATCCTGTCGCTGATGCAGCTGCCGCGCACGACGGTTGCCGTCGACATGCTGAAGGAATCCGGGCAGCCCTATATCGTCGTGCTGACCAACCCGACGACCGGTGGCGTCACGGCCTCCTATGCCATGCTTGGCGATATTCACCTGGCTGAGCCCGGCGCCGAAATCGGCTTTGCCGGCAAACGTGTGATCGAGCAGACGCTGCGTGAAAAACTGCCCGAAGGCTTCCAAACCGCCGAATATCTGCTGGAGCATGGTATGGTCGATATGGTCGTCAAACGTCACGATATTCCGGAAACGCTGGCGCGCCTCTTGAAGATCCTGACGAAGAAGCCTGTTACTGTGGCGAACGACATGAATAGCGGCGCGATTGCTCTGGCGGCGAGCGCCTGATAACCGACAAGCAGGCGGGGTGCCGAATTGATACCCAGAGGCCAAACCGCGGTGAGCGAGGCAGCACAGGAGATCGACAAGCTCATGGGATTGCATCCCAAGGGCTTTGATCTGTCTCTCGATCGCATCACCCGTCTTCTCGATATGCTCGGCAATCCGCACAGGAAACTGCCGCCGGTTATCCATGTCGCCGGCACTAACGGCAAGGGGTCGGTCACCGCCTTCTGCCGCGCTTTGCTCGAAGCCGGCAGCTACAGCGCTCATGTCCACACCTCGCCGCATCTCGTCAATTGGCACGAACGGTACCGCATCGGCGTCAAGGGCGGACGCGGACAGCTTGTCGACGACGCTGTCTTTGCCGAGGCCGTGCGTCGGGTAGCCGATGCCAATGCAGGACAGCACATCACCGTCTTTGAAATCCTGACGGCGGTTACTTTCATCCTGTTTTCGGAACATCCGGCCGATGCCGCGATCATCGAAGTCGGTCTCGGCGGCCGCTTCGACGCCACCAATGTCATCTCCGATCCGGCCGTCTCGGTAATCATGCCGATCTCGCTGGATCACCAGCCTTATCTCGGCGACAGGGTCGAGTTGATCGCGGCCGAAAAGGCCGGCATCATGAAGCCGGGCTTTCCCGTTGTCATCGGTCATCAGGATTATGACGCAGCACTTGACGTACTGATGTCGACGGCCGAACGGCTGCATTGCCCGAGCGCCGTCTTCGGGCAGGATTTCATGGCGCATGAGGAATATGGCCGGCTTGTTTACCAGGACGAGTTCGGTCTTGCCGACCTGCCGCTGCCGCGCCTTCCTGGCCGGCATCAGTATGCCAATGCCGCCGCCGCCATTCGCGCCGTCAAGGCGGCGGGATTCATCGTCACCGAAACGATGATGGAAAAAGCGATGAGTTCGGTCGAATGGCCGGGCCGGCTGCAGCGTCTGAGCGAGGGCCGGCTGCTGTCGCATGCGCCCGCCGGCGCCGAGATCTGGATCGATGGCGGACATAATCCGGGGGCCGGCGAAGTGATCGCCGAAGCCATGGCCAATTTCGAGGAGCGCCAGTCTCGGCCGCTTTTCCTGGTTACCGGCATGATCAATACGAAGGATCCGGTCGGCTATTTCAAGGCCTTTACCGGCTTGGTCGAGAAGGTTTTCTGCGTGCCGATCCGCGGCAGCGAAGCGATGATCGACCCGGTGATATTGTCGAATGCCGCTTATGATGCCGGCCTGGTTGCCGAACCAATGTCGACGGTCGGCGATGCACTGGAAGCGATAAAAGCCGTCGTCGATCCCGAGGCATTGCCGCCGCGCATCCTGGTCGGCGGCTCTCTCTATCTCGTCGGCGACGTGCTTGCCGACAATGGCACGCCCCCGAAATGAAGGCTGCAAAATGAAAAAAGCCCGGTCGAAGCCGGGCTTTTTCTTCAACGTGCTATGAATTAAGCGAATATCAATCAGGCAGCGCTCGAAATCCAGTTCGAAAGAGCCGTCTTTGGCTTTGCTCCGACCGAGATATCGGCAACTTCGCCGCCCTTGAAGATTGCAAGGGTCGGAATGGAGCGCACGCCGAACTGTGCGGCGAGTTCCGGGTTCTCATCGATGTTCAGCTTGGCGACCTTGACCTTGCCTTCCATCTCGACGGCTATTTCTTCGAGGCTCGGAGCAATCATCTTGCACGGGCCGCACCATTCGGCCCAGAAATCGACGACGACGGGTTCTGCGGATTCCAGAACTTCCGACTGGAAGTTATTGATATCGACTTTCACGGTAGCCACGGGCTGCTCCTTTAACGGAATTGGTGTTGAACCACATGTGATGGTGCGGTGCCGAATTTTCAATGTCCGGTATTTCACTTTGTCTTGACCGCTGCAAGCGCCAAACCGAGCGCCTCTTCGCTCAACGTGAAGAGCGAGGCGTTCTCGGTATAGACAAGCATGCAGTCGATGGACTTATCGGGATAGAGCGGCGCCAGGATCTCCCGATAGATCGCCAGCTGCGCCCGGTGTGCGAAGGGGATGGCCTCCTCTGTCGCCGGCGGCACCCGATTGGTCTTGTAGTCGAGAATGACGACGCGATCGGCAAGAACGGCAAGCCGGTCGATGCGACCGGAGACGGCATAGCGCCGGTCTTCGAGCGTCAATGTTCCCATGATCGACACCTCTGGCTGGGCCTGCGCACCGAGGACGGACTGAAGACCTTCCTCGTCCAATAGTTTCAGAACCGAATCGACAAGCTTGCGCCGTTCGGCTTCCGGCCAGAATCGAGCCGCTCGTTCAGCATAACGGCTCGCCGCATAAGGTCGTTCGCCAGGTGGAACTTCGGGAAGCGCCTGCAGCATGCGGTGGATCAGCCTGCCTTTCTCCAGTGAACGATCGCTGCGCTCCTTCTCGCCGAACAGCGGCGAAACGACCAGCAGGCCGCCTTCGTCCTCATCGATGATCGTCCCGGCGCCGGAGGGGCTGAGCGGCCGCGGCAGCTCAGCCTGCGGCGGCAATGGCCGCAAAAGGCCATCCGGCAAGGTCTCCTCGCTGCCGCGCTCCTCGCTGCGGTCGATACGCTCAAAGCTTCGTTCCACCCGCGGCACGCGCCATTTGATGCCCGGCCATTCCCCATCGGGACCGGAGAACGTGGTCGCCTCCACATGCGGATGGTCGTCGCGCAGCGCCGTCGAAATCATCATATGCCAAGTATCGTTGTTCACACGTACGCCACGATAGCCGCAGACGACCAGCCGGTCGGCCGCGCGCGTCATGGCGACATAGAGCAACCGGCGATATTCCTCTTCCGCCAGCATCTGGATACGCGTCGCATCGTCCTGGGTCAGCGAGTTGGCGAGATCGGAGACAGGAACCCAGACGGGCATCGGCGGCTCGTCGGGACCGGTCTCGATCAGGCGAAGCTTCGGCAGATGCGTATGCGTAAAGGCCTTCGAACCGCCGTCGACGAGGAAAACGATCGGCGCTTCAAGACCCTTGGAGGCATGCACCGTCATGATGCGCACCTCGTTGCGTCCCTTGTCCTGCTCGCGTTTCACTACGGGCGCCTCGAGCTCCAGCGTCGAGATGAAGGATTGCAGCCCGGGAAGACCGGAGCTTTCGTGGTCGAGTGTGAAGGTCAAGAATTCGTCGAGGATATCGCTGACTTCGGTCCCGAGACGGGCAAGGAATTGCCGCCGCCCGCCATGACTGCCCAGCACACGCGCATAGAAATCATGAACGGACAGGCGCCTGGACTGCCGGAGAAACAGCTCCAGCCTCTCGGCGGCTGCACGGAAACGTTCGGTGCCGTCGGCGGCGAAGCTTTTCAGATGGCTCCAAACGCTCTCATTGTCGCTGCGTAGCGCGGCAACCGCAAAGATGTCGTCCTCGGAGAGATCGAAAAGCGGGCTCTTGAGCACGGCGGCGAGCGAAAGGTCGTCTTCCGGCAGAAGCAGGAAACGGCCGAGCGCCAGCAGATCCTGCACGGCGATATGGCTGGTCAGCACCAGCCTGTCCGCGCCGGCGACCGGAATATCGCCGCGGCGTTTCAACGCCCGTGTCAACGCATTGACGAAGGCGTCGCGCTTGCGCACCAGCACCAGGATGTCGCCGGCCTCGATCAGGCGTTCCTTGCCTTTTTCGACGATCGTCTCGCGGCCAACAAGCGTGCCGATTGAATGGGCGATCCGCCGCGCGAGGATTGCGGCCGGCGCGCTTTCCGGCGTCGCGTCGAAGGGCGCCGTCCAGTCTTCTTCCTTCACCACCGCTTCCGGCGCAACCATCTCCCAGAGATCGACGGCGCCGGGATGTCCGATGCGGCTGGAGCGATGCACGACCGGTTCGTCAAGCGCGCTGAGGCCGCGCGCGTTCTCGGGCGCCTTGAAAATATGGTCGACGGCCTCGAGCACATCGGCGGTCGAACGGAACGACAGCGGTAGCCGCACGGAGGAAAAGCTCTGCCCGCTATCGGAAACTCGCCGCCGCGTTCGGTCGCTTTCCTCGGAAAAACGCTCTGGCCGCGCGCCCTGGAAAGAATAGATCGACTGCTTTTCGTCGCCGACGGCAAAGAGCGTGCGCACGATCGGCCGGGCACTTTCGCCGGAGAAGAAATCCCCGGCGAGCGACTGGATGACACTCCACTGGATCGGGCTGGTATCCTGCGCCTCGTCGACGAGGATATGGTCGATGCCGCGATCGAGCTTGTAGTGGATCCAGGGACCGACGCCACTTTTCATGAGCAGGTCGGCGGTGCGGGTGATCAGATCCTCGAAATCGAGCTGGCTGCGCTGCTTCTTCAACTCCTCGTAGTCGTGGTTCAGCCGATCGGCGAGCACGAGTGCTGCCTGCGTGGCGCCGTACACCCGCATCAGTTTCAGCCGGTCGCGGCTTGCTGCGACATGCGCGCGGGCAATGGCGATGGCGTCCGCCAGCTGCGGTGCCTCGGCAAGCATGGCCTTGACGAAGAATTGCGAGTCCGCCTTGGGCTCGCCCTTCATTGTCAGAAAGATTTTCTCGAGGAACTCAGCGCGCCTTGCGTCATCGCGCTCCCGCCCGGTGAGCCTGAGGCCGTAGGCAACCTCTTGCGCCTTCGTGCCACCCTTCTGGTCGGCCAGCGAGAGATAAAGCTCTAGCGTGCCGCCCGAAAGCCCCGGCAAAGGCCAATATTGCGCCGCGATCCGGCTTTCCGTGTCGCCGGCTGCAAGGCCAAGCCTTTTGCGCAGGACCTTCTCCACACCGCCCTGCTGTTCGGCCGTCGCGGTAAAACGACGAATGGCGTTGCGGTTGGCAACGATGTCGCCGAGCAGGTTTTCCAGTCCGGATTCGTCGCCGAGGTTGAGCACGTAGGTGAATGCCTCGGCAAGGGTGCTGTCTCCCTCCGGCGCGGTTGCGGTCAGCAGCGCCCGGCGCGCATCGGAAAGCAGCGCCACCGCCGCGCGATCGTCGAGAACCGAGAAATGCCCGGCAACGTTGGCCTCTAGCGGGAACTGATGCAGAAGCGCTTCGCAAAAGGCATGAATCGTCTGGATCTTCAATCCGCCGGGCGTCTCCAGCGCCTTGGCAAACAACCGGCGGGCCTCGGCAAGCTTCAGTCCGTCGGGAGCCGTACCCTCGATCTGCGCGATCCGCCGGCTAAGCTCTTCATCATCGAGCACCACCCACTCCGCCAGCCGTTCGAAAACGCGGTTCGACATCTCGGAGGCCGCAGCCTTGGTATAGGTGAGGCATAAAATGGCGGAAGGCCGCGCGCCCGCGAGCAGCAGCCGGATAACGCGCTGTGTCAGCACATGCGTCTTGCCGGACCCGGCATTGGCCGAGACCCATGCCGAACGCAACGGATCGGAGGCAATCGCCTGCTGAATTGTCGTCCAGCCGATCCAGGCACCCGGATCGTCGTCGTTGGGCAGGGCGGTCACATCACTCATCACCGCCCTCTTCGGTTTCGGCCGTCGACCATTCGGAGACGCGGGCGAGATGATCGTAGGCGCCGCCGAAATCGAATTGCTGGGCCGGGATCAGCCGAGAGGTGAAGCCTCTTTCGTTGGATTGCAGCAATCCGACGAACTTGACCAGCTGATCGATCGATTCGGCGGCGAGATCCATCGCCGATTTCGCTTTGTCGCTGCGGGCCGAGCTCTCGTTGTTGACGGTATCGACCTGGAAGCGGCTCCCGGGTCGCAGACGCACATAGAGAAGGTCCTGCGGCACGAGGCTGCCGGCATCGCGGAAGGCGCCGGCGTTCAGGGCTGCGGCCTCTAGAGCGAGCTGCGGATCGAGAAGCACGCGTGCCTGCGCCGGCGACGGATTGTAGCCGGTCTTGTAGTCGATGATGTCTGCCGAGTTTGGTCCTGTCATGTCAATCCGGTCTGCGACGCCAGTGAGCCGGATATTGATCGACTCCAGCTCCATGCCGCCCCGTACCTCCGTCAGCGTTTTCAGGACGCCATGCCGGCGTCCAGCCTCCCATTCGAGAAAGGCGCGGGCCACTTCGCGAAAGCGCGGTCGCCACACGGCATCGATATGCGGCGGCAGTTTTTCCATGTCGAAAAGCTCGGAAAGGATACGCTCCATCGCCGCTGCCGCATCAGGCGTCCCGGCGATGTGAGCCTCGCGGATGAAGCAGTCGACGATCTTGTGGTAGAGCGTTCCGCGTTCGGCCGCTCCTGGATCGCGGTTGAACGCATCGACCGGGTCAAGCCGCAGGGCACGGCGGGCATAGATGGCATAGGGATCACGGCGCAGCCGGCCGACTTCGCTGAAGGAATAGGATTTCGGCTGCAGTGCGAGCGGCGGTTTCGGCGAGGGTCGTTGCGCCGGCGCTTGGGCCTCGCCCCGATCGATGAGTGCGGCCCATTGCAGAAACCGATCACCGCGAGCCCTCAATTCCGCTTCGAACGCCTCTCCGCCGAGCGCCAGCAGCCGCTGCAGCCAACGCGAGGCAACGGTCGGCGTCGAGCCCTGGCGCAGCGCGCGCGAATAGATCAGATGGCGTGTGCCGTTCGCCGTCTCGAAATCATGTGCCAGCTGGCCGATGCGCCGCTCCGGCGGCTCGAGACCGATTTCCGTCTTCATCGTTCGCGGAATGAAGGGATTGTTAGCGGTCTGTCCCGGCCAGGTGCCTTCGTTCAGTCCGCCGAGGATCAGCGTATCGACGCTCTGCAGGCGGGCTTCCAGCGTGCCGAAGATGAAAAGCCTGGGATGGCTGAGCGCCCGTGGCTTCACCGCATGACCGGCGGCAAGGGCTGCCATGATGTCGATCCATTGCGGTCCGTCGGCCTCCATCTGGCCGTCCGTATCGATCACTTCACCGAGCAGGGTGGCGAGGGCATCTCCCGCTTCGTTTGACCAGAGATCGGCGAGATTGCCGTGCGGATCGACCGCGACCGCTTCAAGCGAACGGCCGGTGCGCTCTGCCCATTCGGACAATGTGAAGCGCACTGTTCTTCCGCGATCTTCCGGCCGGTGCCGGATCAGCGCCGAAGCCAGGGGCTCGGTCGCTTGTGCGACCCGGCGGGCAAGGTCGTATGCGGCGTCGGCGGCATCGGGCGAAAGCGCTTTTCGCCATTGCGGCGCGTGCCTGTCGAGGGCCTGTTCGGCAAGTTGGTGCGTGAGCAGCGGTTCGAGCGTACTGATATCGACCTCTGCCACGCCGCCGCGCAGTGCCAGCAGCTCGAGCGCCTCGGTAGCGGAAATCAATGCACCGCGCTCGAGGCCGAAGCGGGCAAGCGGATGTTTGAGCAGCGAGACGATCGCCACCGGATCGCCCGGTCGCAGCGCTGCCTCCAGCAGCAATTGCAGCAAGGTGCCCTGCGGCATGGCCGAAAGCGGTGTGCCCGCCGAATCATCGGCGAGGATGCCGAAACGGGAAAGCTCGGCCATCACCCGCCGCGCGAGATTGCGGTCCGGAGTGATGAGTGCTGCCCGGCTCTCGCCGTCCTGTCCCGGCCTCTCCAATGCAAGCCGGAGTGCGATGGCAATCGCGGTGGCTTCCTCGCGCTCATTGGCGGCTTCGATTAGCGAGATATCAGAGAAGGCCGAAGTCAGTGCGCCGGCCGGCAGATCGCTCTTCCACGCCCCCCAGTCGCTGGTCGCCTCCGCCGGGGCAAGGGCCCGCGACAGGATTTCGGCGCGCCGGTCAAGATCAGCGTCCGGTCTGTCGAGAAGCGTGACATCGGCGCGTGTCAGCTTCAGCCGCTTGAGCAGCACCGACAGGCCATATTGGGGATGGCTCCGGCTTGCGGGATTGGCGTGTTGGCCGGGCGCCGGTTCCGGCGCAACCATCTGCCAGTGCCTTTCGGGCATGGAGAGATCGAGACCTGGAAGCACGATCACACCTTCCGGCAGATAGGCGACGGCGGCGATGAGATCGGCGGTGGCGGGAACGGAACCCGTCGAACCGGCGATGATGATCGGCCCGGCGGGTTTCGTTGCTGAAAGCCGGCTCGCCTCGGCCCGGAGAATGGCGTTTCTGTGCCGCGCCGGCGAGGATTTTCCGAGTTCGGACAGCCGCTCCGGCCAGAAGGCGCTGGCGATCTGCAGGAACTCCGCCGTCAGCTGCCACCAGGCGGCATAATCGCCGGTATCGAGTTTCGACAGCTCCGACCAGTCGAGATCCTCGGTCTCGATGGAATCGATCAACTCGGCAAGGTTGCGGGCGAGCCAGATCGCATCCGCCGGGCTTGCCGGCGCGACGAGCGGCGAGTCCGAGTGGATGTGGCGAACGATCTCCGGCAGCTTGTTCCGCCAGGCAAGGATCAGACGCGCAAGCTCCAGCAGACGGGCGGTATTCGACAGCGGCTGAGCGAGATCGATCGTTGCCGGCAGCGCCTCGTCGAAATAGCCGCTATCGTCATCGGTTTCGCCGAGAGGACGGATCACCGGCAGGATCGCAGAGCGGCCGCCGAGCAGATCGACGAATTCGGACCGCAGCACACGCACGGCGCGCCGGGTCGGCAGGTAGATCGTCACTTTGGCAAGCGATAGAGGATCATCGACGTCGTGCCGGAAAAACGGCGTCAATCGGCCGTCGCAAAGCGTCGTCGCCAGCGTTTTCAGGAAAGAGAGACCTGCCGGGATCGTCAGGATGCGTGGCTGGTGCCGCTCCGCCATGGCTTACGCAAACGTCCGCAATCGCCGGATCGTTTCCTCCGCCTCGCCAACCGCGTCGGGCGTTCCCACCGTCAGCCAGTGACCTTCGAGCACGATGCCGAAAAGCCGTCCGCGCGCGATCGCCTTGTCGAAATAGATATTGAGGTTGAAAGCATCCTTCGGTGCATCGTCGAGCAACGACGGGTTCATGACGATCGCTCCGGCATAGACGACGGGATTGGACGGATCGTCACGATAACGCGTCAGCCGACCATCGGCTGCGAGACTGAAGTCATTTTTGCCGTTGTGACCCGTCGTATCCTCGATCCCAACACAAAGCAGCGCCATATCCATGCGTTCGGCATCGAAGAATCCGGCTAAGCGCTGCAGGTTCGTCAGCCGGCCCGGCTGTTCGCCGATCCAGAAGAGATCGGCATTCATGACGAAGATATTGTCGCGGTCAAGCAGCCTCAGCCCCTTCGCCAAGCCGCCGCCGGAATTCATGAGCGCGTCCCGCTCGTCTGATATGACGATGTCGAGGCCGTGATAATTCCCGAGATGTTCGAGCATCTGGTCGGCGTGGTGGTGAACGTTGACGACGGCGCGTTCGATGCCGGCCGCCACGAGGCAATCCAGCGCGTAGTCGATCATCGGCTTGCCGTCGATCTTCACCAGCGGCTTCGGGATCGTGTCGGTGATCGGGCGCATGCGGGTTCCGAGACCCGCGGCCAGTACCATGGCTTGTCTGATGGTCATTCTGATCCGAAACTTATGATTCGCTCCGGCCTATTCCAGCCCTTGCGCACCAATCGCGCAAGGGGGCAAGCGTTTCATGCTCAAGCGCGACGTTCAGATAGGAAAGCGTGCGTGGCATATGTTTCAGATAGCCCGGCTTGCCGTCGCGCTGCAACAGGCGCACCCAAAGACCGGCAAGCTTGCAGTTGCGCTGCGCCGACATGATCGCCCAGGCCTTCATAAATCCGGCTTCGTCGAAACCGCGCTCCGCACGGCGAAGCGTCAGATAATCATCCATCAACTGCCGGAAGAGATCCGGCTCGATCGTCACACGCGCATCCTGGACGATCGAGGCAAGGTCATAGGCCGTGGGACCGATCATCGCGTCCTGGAAATCGATCAGGCCGATCTTGCGAACACCGCTTTCATGTTCGCGCCAGATGATATTCGGCGAGTGGAAGTCGCGCAGCAGCAGGTTCTTCTCGGCCGTAGCAAGCTCGTCGATGAGCGCATCCCAGATCGCCAGATATTCCGTCCGTTCTGTTTCCATTGCAGGAGCGCCTTGGCGCTTCCATGGCAGGTGCCAGTCGAGCACCAACTGCACCTCCATCTTCATCGCCGTGCGGTCGAAATCAGGAATATGGTGGATATGGCTCTTTCCAACCGGGATGTCCTGCGGAAATTTCAAGGCATGCAGCCTGGCCAGGCAGGCAACGCTTTCGCGATAGCGTTCGATAATAGGCCGTCCCTGGGCATCCAGCACGCCCTCGCTGCCGAGATCTTCGATCAGCAGGATACCCTTGTTATAATCCACCTTGTAGACTTCGGGCGCCGCAAAACCGTCCTTGCGCAGCGCATCGGCGATCGCCACGAAGGGATAGGCGTTTTCGGCAAGATGAGCGACTTTGGGATAGGGTTTGCCGTCGAAAACCGGCGGGCCTTCAGCAAGCGGCGGCCAGTCCATCAGGATGATGCGTCGGTTCCCAGGTTGCGGATAGATCGCCTCATAGGCGCGCAGCGACGCATCGCCGGTCAGGAATCGGCGTTTCGCTGCGGGGTAACCGGCGGTATCGAGGAACTCACGGATCGCCAGGACCCGGCGGACGCGTGAATTTTGCGCGCCAGCGGCTTCGATCGTCGCCCGCCGGCCGCTGCCTTCATGCGCCAGCGTCAGGGTGATGCGCTCCGCGGGCAGCTCGCTCTCCGCCATCTCAGGCCATTCGACGAGACAGATACCGCTTTGCAGGGCCTCGTCGAAGCCGAGTTCAGTCAATTCGGCAGGGTCGCCGAGCCGGTAGAGATCGAAATGCGAAACGGGGATGCGCAGATCGTAGGATTGTACCAGCGTGAAGGTCGGGCTCGGGACTTCAAGCCCCTCGTCATCGGCCATGGCCCGCAGGATCGCCCGGGCGAGCGAGGATTTCCCTGCGCCGAGATCGCCGGAAAGGGCGAGGCAATCGCCGGCTTTCAAGGCCAGCGCCAGGTCCTCGCCGAGGCGGATGGTAGCCGCTTCGTCCTTCAGGAACAGCGAAATCGCATCATTGGTCGTCATTCGGCAGCGGCGGAATGCGGTACATTGACCGAGGGGATACGGCAGACGACCGTCGTGCCCTTGCCCGGCTCGCTGTCGATCGTCACGTCGCCATGATGCAGACTGACGAAGCTGTCGACGATTGAGAGGCCGAGGCCGGCGCCGCCGCGTTTGCCGCTTTTCGCCCCCGTGGCAAAACGGTCGAAGACGGTGGCGATCATGTCAGGTGAGATGCCGGGGCCGCGATCGCTGACGGAGAAAACGAAATCCGTGCCTTCGCGATGGCATTCCAGCGAGATCGAAGTGCCTTCGGGCGAGAAATTCGCCGCATTGGAAAGAAGCTTCAGCAGGATCTGCTTCAGCCGCTGCGGATCGGCAACGATCGAGCCGAGATAGGCGGGTGCCGTGATTTCAAGCGCAACGCCGCTTTCGTGGAGACGATCGGCGATCTGCATCGAGACGTCGTCGAGCAGATCGTTGAGATCGATATCCGCATAATTGAGGCGCATGATGCCGGCGTCGACGGTCGCAAGGTCGAGAATATCGTTGACGAGCGTCAACAGAACCGAGGACGAGGTCGAGATATGGTCGATATATTCGGCCTGCCGTTCGGTGAGCGGCCCGACGCCCGGCGTGCGCAAGAGATCGGTGAAGCCGATAATGTTGGTCAGTGGCGAACGCAGTTCATAGGAAACATGCTGAACGAAATCGTTCTTCAGCTCGTCGGCCTTGCGCAACGCTTCGTTCTTCTCGGTCAGCGCGCGCTCGGCACGCACACTGTCGGTCATGTTGACGAAGGTCAGCATGGTCTGGGCGTTCGGCAGCGGAATGACGGCGTAGTCGAGCACGAGGCCGGAGAAGAGTTCCAGCGTTCCCTGACCCGAGCGGCGTTCGTCGTCGAAGCTGGTGATCAGTTCCGCGAAAGTCTTCCAGCCGTCCGGTCGGTCATAAGACGGGGTGCAGGCCTCGCCCAGCGCGCGGATATGGGTGCCGGGCTTGGCTTCGGTTTCGGTGATCCCCCAGAGCGCGCGGAAGGCCGGATTCGACAGGCGGATGCGCCCGTCTGGGCCGAACACCGCCACACCTTCGGAAAGATGGTCGATCGTTTCGCCCTGCACCTTGACCAGCGTGTTGTAGCGCGTTTCAAGATCGACCTGCTCGGTCAGATTTTCGAACACCCAGGTGGCGCCACCCTGCGGATGCGCGGTCGCAAAGACCCGCAGCGTCTGCCCGTTCGGCAGGTGCCAAAGATCCGTTTGCGTGTCGAGCGCGCGATAGACGGAAAGGGCTGATTCCTTCCAGCTTTTCCAGTTGAGTTGGTCCGGCAACTTCTTGGCTGCGCGCAGCCGCTCGAGCAACTCGCTATTATCGGGCCGGCCTTCGAGGAAGGCGATATCAAGCTCCCAGAGTGCGACGAAGGCCTGGTTGTAGAATTGCAGCCGGCGGTCGCCGTCGAAGATGGCGACGGGCGTGGCGAGATGATCGAGCGTTTCGGCATGGCTCTTCAGCGTCCGTTCCAGCTCGGCGCGCACCGCCTCTATGTCGGACACGTCGATCGCAATGCCGGCCGAGCCGCCGGGAACCCTGACGTCGACGACGTCGAAGAATGTGCGGTTGCCGTGCACGACCGTCGAGATCTTGTCGTGGAAGGGTGATTCCGGCGTCGTCGTGGCGCGAATGCGTTCGCGCGCCACGGTCGTCAGCATCTCACGGCCTTCATTGATCGCCTGCTGCGGCGATCGCGCCTCGACAGCCTCGCCATAGGCCTGGTTGACCCAGGTGAGGCGGCCCACCGGGTCGCGCTGCCAGGCCGGCATGTCGATCGCGTCCAGCATGGTCTGGAAGGCCGAGATCGAGGTCATCAGCCGGTCGCGCTCGATCCTGAGCTCGGCGAGCTCGGCGCGCAGATTGTTGAGCGCCACGAAACGGACAAAGGCGCGCCCGCCGGAAACCCGGCCCTGCGCCTCGAGGATTTCGTCGCGGATGGTTTCGACCACCATGTCGAAGCTCTGCGCCTCGTCGCGCAGCCGGTCGATCGCCTTTTCCAGCTCGGAAGCCGAGCGTGATTTCAGCCATAGGCCGAAGGCCAGGAATTCGCCGTCCTGCGGCGCGCCGGTTTCTGGCGGAAGCTGGCCGAGCAATTCGGGACGCGCATTGCCGTCCCAGATGACGATCCGCCGGTTTTTGTCGGCGATCAGAGCCTGGTATTGCGAAATGCGCTGCTGAGCATCGGAGAGTGCCGAGCGGATTTCCCGGCTCTCGTTTTCGAGGTTACCGCGCTGGCGCACGAGCCACAGCGTCGACAGCAGTGCTGCCGATATGACGCCGATGACGACGGAAACACCGACGACCTGCGAGGATGTGAAGAGGTGAGCCGAGGCCGCCGCCTGCTGCTCCGCCTGTGCCAGAGCCGGCCGCGCCAGCGCGGCAAGCGCCGTGCCGGCCGCGCAGCTTTTCAGGAAGCGCGCCAATGGTCCGTGCTGTTGCTTTACGGCCTCGTGTGCCGTTGCAGATTTATATCCTTGGCCTGCCATCAGCGGGCGGCGATCGGCGCAAGCGCCATCATCCGCCTGACCGGGCAGGCTGCTTTTTATTTCCGACATCCGCGGTATGTCTCCGTCCTTCAATGTGCCGCATTACGACAAGACATCCCATTTTCGCGACGGCCGGACAGGGTCCGGCGCCACGAATCAAGTCTTAAAACAATACTTCGGAAGGGAATCGGCGGGAAGGGAGCGCCCAAAAAATAAGCCGCGGCATTTGTCAATGCCGCGGCTTCTACATCTTGTGGATATTAACTATCGGATTAATATCTGTAGTGGTCGGACTTGAACGGGCCCTTCGGCGAGACGCCGATATAGGCAGCCTGTTCCGCGGAAAGCTCGGTCAGCTTCACGCCGAGCTTGTCGAGATGCAGGCGTGCGACCTTTTCATCGAGATGCTTCGGCAGGATATAGACCTGGTTGGAATACTGGTCGGGCTTGGTGAAAAGCTCGATCTGCGCCAGCGTCTGGTTGGTGAACGAAGCCGACATCACGAAGGACGGATGGCCGGTGGCGTTGCCGAGGTTGAGCAGGCGGCCCTCGGAAAGAAGAATGATGCGGTTGCCCTTGGGGAATTCGATCAGGTCCACCTGCGGCTTGACGTTGGTCCATTTGAGATTGCGCAATGCTGCGACTTCGATTTCGTTGTCGAAGTGACCGATATTGCCGACGATCGCCATATCCTTCATCGCCCGCATGTGGTCGATGCGGATGACGTCCTTGTTGCCGGTCGTTGTGATGAAGATATCGGCCGAGGAAACGACGTCCTCGAGCAGGACGACTTCATAGCCGTCCATCGCAGCCTGCAATGCGCAGATCGGATCGGCTTCGGTCACCTTGACGCGGGCGCCGGCGCCGGAGAGCGAAGCGGCAGAACCCTTGCCGACGTCGCCATAGCCGCAGACGACGGCAACCTTGCCGGCCATCATGACGTCGGTGCCGCGGCGGATGCCGTCGACCAGCGATTCCTTGCAGCCATATTTGTTGTCGAACTTCGACTTGGTGACCGAGTCGTTGACGTTGATCGCAGGGAAGGGCAGCAGGCCCTTCTGGCTAAGCTGGTAAAGGCGGTTGACGCCGGTCGTCGTTTCTTCGGTGACGCCCTTGATCGCATCGCGCTGTTTGGTGAACCAGCCAGGCGAAGCGGCAAGGCGCTTCTTGATCTGCGCGAAGAGGATTTCCTCTTCTTCGGAATGCGGATGAGACAGCACGTCCTCGCCGGCTTCGGCGCGGGCGCCAAGCAGGATGTACATGGTGGCGTCGCCGCCGTCATCGAGGATCATGTTGGAAAGGCCGCCGTCAGCCCACTGGAAGATCTTGTCGGTGTAGACCCAGTAATCTTGGAGCGACTCGCCCTTGATGGCGAAGACAGGCACGCCGGAAGCGGCGATCGCGGCAGCGGCATGATCCTGCGTCGAGAAGATGTTGCACGAGGCCCAGCGGACTTCGGCGCCGAGCGCGACCAGCGTTTCGATGAGCACGGCCGTCTGGATGGTCATGTGCAGCGAGCCGGTGATGCGCGCGCCCTTCAACGGCTTTGTCTGGCCGAATTCGGTGCGGCAGGACATCAGCCCCGGCATTTCGGTTTCGGCGATCGTAATTTCCTTGCGGCCGAAATCCGCAAGCCCGATATCGGCGACGACATAATCTTTTTCAGTGCTCATAGAGGCCTCCAGGCTGAAAAACGTCTCAAAATTGGCGCAGGCGCGAAGGATGACCCACGTGCAAGCGCACGGCATGTCCGCCGTTTAGCAGGCTTCGCCGGTGATGGCAATAAGGATATAAAGAAGTCTTTATATGTTTATATGAACTCGTCGGAGCTCACATCTCCTCGCCGAACCTGTTCTGGATCAGCTGATCCAGCGCCTCCAGCGCTTCCTCGGCCTGGCTGCCGCTCGCCGAGACGACGACGCTCGAGCCGGGGCTTGCCGCAAGCATCATCAGCCCCATGATGGAGGTGCCGCCGACCGTCATTCCGTCCTTGGAAACGGTGATGGCGGCATCGAAGGTCTCGACCATCTGCACGAATTTGGCGGAAGCGCGCGCGTGAAGACCGCGCTTGTTGATGATAAGGAGTTCCCGGGAGAGCGATGTCATGAATGCCCGTTATTTTCCGCTGAGCACGCGGCTCGCGACATTGATATATTTCCGCCCGGCTTCGGAGGCCTCCACCAGCGCCTTCTCCATGTTGTTCTCGCCGCGCACCCCGGCAAGCTTGATCAACATCGGCAGGTTGACGCCGGCAATGACTTCGGTATGGCCGCTGCTCATGACTGATATGGCAAGATTGGACGGCGTGCCGCCGAACATGTCGGTCAGGATGACGACGCCGTGGCCATCATCGGCACCGGAAACGGCTTCCAGAATGTCTTGCCGTCTCTGGTCCATGTCGTCTTCGGGGCCAATGCAGACCGTCTCGATGAATTTCTGAGGACCGACGACGTGCTCGACAGCATGACGAAACTCTTCAGCCAGCTTGCCATGAGTGACAAGCACAAGTCCGATCATGATATTACTGCTCCCATATACAAACGGTGGCCCCAATATCGCAATGCAGCAATTACGTCCACCGGTGGGGGCACATCTTGGCTATGAAAAGCCGAAGTGCAAGATAAAAATGCGAATATATAAGGCAGATTGACCAATCCGGAAGGCCTCAGCGCCCGATATCCGGCACTTTTGCCATCAGGATCGCAAGGGGTGAGGAAACGCCTGTGAGCAACCGCAATGCGGGAAGCGAAAAACCGGCGGCAAGGTTCACCATTTCGCCCTCGGGAGGCACCCGGTTTTCACCGGTAGCGCTGCCGGGAAGCACGGCATAATGCATGGCCGCCCTGGGAATATGGTCCTGACGAACGATGCCGGTGCCGCGAAGTTCGATCAGCCCGGCGATCGACGGCGGGCATGCGGCGATTACCGCGCCGGCCTCTCTTGAGAGAAGAACCTGGTCGTCGGCGACCAGCGCCGTGAAAAGACCGAGCCGGCGCGCCTCGGTCATGCAGGTGAAGGCCAGCATCGATTTTCCCCAGCCGGAGGGGCCGCTGAATAGCAGCCCCGTCTTGCCAACGACGATCGCCGTCGCATGGACGTTGAAACCTGCCTCGGTCATGCTGCGGCGCCGATTGGCAAAGAGAGGATGAAGCGCGCGCCGAGTATATGCCCGCTCTCGGCATCGGTGATGTTTTCGGCTCTCAGCGAACCGCCATGCGCTTCGGCGATCTGCCGGCTGATCGACAGGCCGAGCCCCGAATTCTGGCCGAAGCCTTCCGCCTCCGGCCGGTCCGTATAAAAGCGCTCGAAGATACGGTCGATATTTTCCGCCTGGATGCCGGGGCCGTTGTCTTCGATCGTTGTGACGCAGCGCGAGCGTGTCCGCACCAGCCGCACGGTAATCTTGCCGCCTTGCTCGGGTACGAACGAGCGGGCATTCTCGATCAGGTTGGCGATGATCTGGCCGATGCGCAGATCGTGGCCGTTGACGACAAAGCGCGTCTTGACGTTCGGTTTGCGTTCGACGGCATATTCGATCTGCACTTGCTTCTTGCTGCTCCTGACCTGGCGTGACACCTCGATGAGGTCGCGCAGCAGCACCTCCATGTCGATCGAGCCGGCATCGACGCGCGCGAGTTCCGCATCAAGGCGCGAAGCGTCGGAGATATCGCTGATCAGCCGGTCGAGGCGGCGGACGTCATGCTGGATGACGTCCATCAGCCGTTTCTTGGAATCGTCGGATTTGGCAAGTGGCAGCGTTTCGACGGCGCTACGCAGCGAGGTCAGCGGATTCTTGAGCTCGTGGCTGACATCCGCCGCGAAACTCTCGATCGCATCGATGCGGTCGTAGAGCGCCGTCGTCATCTCGCGCAGTGCAATGGAAAGATTACCGATCTCATCCTGGCGGGCGGAGAAGTCGGGGATCTCTTCACGCGCCTTGGCCCCACGCCGGACGCGGATGGCAGCCGCCGAAAGGCGGCGCAGCGGATTGGCGATGGTCGATGAAAGCACCAGCGACAGCAGCACGTTGACGAGTGTTGCGACGCCGAAGACGCGCATGATGGCAAGCCGCTCTGCATGAACGATATTGTCGATGTCGCCCGCCTGCGTCGACAGCAGCAGCACCCCGAGCACGGCGCGGAAACGCTGGATCGGCACGGCGACGGAAACGATGAGTTCGCCTTTTTCGGTGGTGCGCACGACCGCACCGCGCACGCCGGTCAGCGCGTTCATCACTTCGGGATAGATCGAGCCATCACCGCCCGGCGCTTCCTTGTAGAGCGGCAGATTGCCGGGCTGCAGCGCCTTGTTGAACAGAGTGGCGAACCACTCGCTCCAGGTCTGTTTCTCCTCTTCAACCGGCGGCAGGTCGAAGCGCAGCACCTGGCCGCGCGAATAGAGATGGCGCGAATCGAGCAACAAATTGGCGTCGGCATCGAAGATGCGGGCGCGTGTACGCGTCGGAGAGATCAGCCGGCGCAGCACCGGCGCGACCTTTTCAGGATCGATCGGGAATTCGAGGTCCTCGTCGTTCGGCACCGGGGTGATGCTCTGGCCGGCCTGTAGCTCGAGCAGCTTCTGCGGATCGATGGTGATCGAGTTGGTATCGACCGACGCGGAGGCCGAAATGGCGCCGGCGATGATTTCGCCCTGCGTCAAAAGGCTTTCGGCGCGGGCGTCGATCAATCCCTCGCGAAACTGGTTGAGATAGAGGATGCCGCCGACGAGCACCACGAGCGCGACGAGATTGAAGAACAGGATGCGCCGCGTCAGGCTTGAAAAGACGGCATTGCCGAAGATCCGGCGGATCAGCGTGAAGGGATGCGACCAACGGCGGCCTCGGACGCGACGGGTGCTCACGCCCTCCGCGTCGTCCAGATCCCTTTCCTGCACCAACTGTGCCAATGACAGGCCCTTTCGAAAGGTTGGGCCGGATAAACCGGCCGGCAACCTTCAATATCTCCAGCTGTGCCGCTCGGGCTCAAGCTGCTTCGCGGAAGCGGTATCCCACTCCGTAGAGTGTTTCAATCATATCAAAGTCGGTGTCGACCATCTTGAATTTCTTGCGCAGCCGCTTGATGTGGCTGTCGATGGTCCGGTCGTCGACATAGACCTGTTCGTCATAGGCTGCGTCCATCAGCGCGTCGCGGCTTTTGACGACGCCGGGGCGCTGCGCCAGCGAATGCAGGATCAGGAATTCGGTCACCGTCAGCGTCACGGCCTCGCCTTTCCAGGTGCAGGTGTGGCGCTCCTGGTCCATGACCAGCTGCCCGCGCTCCAGTGAGCGGGCCTGCTGGACCGCACCGGTCTTCGGCGCGCCGGTGGGGCTCGTGCCGGCGGCGGCAGCTTCGCGGCTGGACGCGCGGCGCAGGACGGCGCGCACGCGCTCCACCAGCAGACGCTGCGAAAACGGTTTGGTGATGAAATCGTCGGCGCCCATCTTCAGGCCGAAGAGTTCATCGATCTCCTCATCCTTGGAGGTGAGGAAGATGACGGGAATGTCCGACTTCTGCCGCAGGCGGCGCAACAGTTCCATGCCGTCCATGCGCGGCATCTTGATGTCGAAGATCGCCAGCTGCGGCGGTCGCGCCAGCAGGCCGTCGAGCGCCGAGGCACCGTCCGTATAGGTCTCGACCTTATATCCTTCAGCCTCCAGTGCGATCGACACCGAGGTAAGGATGTTGCGGTCGTCATCAACGAGCGCGATTGTCGCCATGGTGTTGGTCTCCGTCATCAGTGCGCATTCTCCCGGATTTGCTCTCCCCAGGCGGTCTCAGTGACCGGATGCGCTTATGGAGGATAAAGGTGGAACAAATTGTGGCAAAGATAAAGGGGAGGATTGTCGCAAAATTCGCCGGCAATCTCAGGTGGCGCTTCCAAATGTTTAAACGCGACCCATTCAAACGATTTAAAATTGAGATGATAAATTTAAATCGATTAATTATTTGATATCACTGTATTTTCTCCAATTTTCGATCTTGTGTTTTAAAATTTCTGCCCGTATTTTCACGCTCAGTTTTAACGGCAACGAGCCTGAGCGAAGGGAACTAGCCATGGAAATGTTCGGAGTTCATAACCCGGCAATAGAGCTGGCAACGGCTGGATTGGGCGGCGCAGCCAGCGTTCGCTACAACTTTTCCGCCGCCGCGCTCTATGAAGAAGCGATCCGCCGGGGCGAAGCCGAACTGACCGCTCAGGGTGCGCTGCGGGCTCTCACCGGCCAGCACACGGGCCGTTCGCCACGCGACAAGTTCGTCGTTCGCGATATCAATACCGATGGCGAAATCTGGTGGGACAACAACAAGCCGATCTCGCCGGAGCATTTCGCCGTGCTGCGCGACGATATGCTGGCGCATGCCGCAGGCAAGGAGCTTTTCGTCCAGGATCTCGTCGGCGGCGCGGAGGAAGGTCATGCCCTGCCGGCCCGCGTCGTGACCGAATTCGCCTGGCATTCGCTGTTCATCCGCAATCTGCTGATCCGCCCCGACGCCGCAGCGCTGTCGAGCTTCATCCCGAAGCTGACGATCATCGATTTGCCGAGCTTCAAGGCCGATCCGGCTCGCCACGGCTGCCGTTCGGAAACGGTGATCGCCTGCGATCTCACCAACGGTCTCGTCCTCATCGGCGGCACTTCCTATGCCGGCGAAATGAAGAAATCGGTCTTCACCGTGCTCAACTACCTGCTGCCGGCCAAGGGCGTGATGCCGATGCACTGCTCGGCCAATGTCGGCCCGGAGGGTGACGCGGCGGTCTTCTTCGGCCTTTCCGGCACGGGCAAGACGACGCTTTCGGCCGATCCGGCCCGGACGCTGATCGGTGACGACGAACATGGCTGGAGCGAAAACGGCATCTTCAACTTCGAAGGCGGCTGCTACGCCAAGACCATCCGCCTTTCGGCCGAAGCCGAGCCGGAAATCTATGCGACGACACAGCGTTTCGGCACCGTGTTGGAAAACGTCGTGCTGAACGAAAGCCGCGAGCCGGATTTCAACGACGCGTCGCTGACCGAGAACACCCGTTGCGCCTATCCGATGGATTTCATCCCGAACGCTTCGGAAACGGGCCGTGCCGGGCATCCGAAGACGATCATCATGTTGACCGCCGATGCCTTCGGCGTCATGCCGCCGATCGCCCGATTGACGCCTGACCAGGCGATGTATCACTTCCTCTCCGGCTACACCGCCAAGGTGGCCGGCACAGAAAAGGGTGTCGTCGAGCCGGAAGCGACCTTTTCCACCTGCTTCGGCGCGCCCTTCATGCCGCGGCATCCGGCCGAATACGGCAATCTGCTCAAGGAGCTGATTGGTCGTCATGGCGTCCAATGCTGGCTTGTCAATACCGGCTGGACCGGCGGTGCCTACGGCACCGGCAAGCGCATGCCGATCAAGGCGACGCGCGCGCTTCTCGCTGCCGCCCTGACCGGCGAACTTGGACAGGCCGAATTCCGTGCCGACACCAATTTCGGCTTCGCCGTGCCGGTCTCCGTCGACGGCGTCGACGGCAGCATTCTCGATCCGCGCTCGACCTGGACCGATAAGGCAGCCTATGACGCGCAGGCCGAAAAGCTGGTCTCGATGTTCATCGCGAACTTCGCCAAGTTCGAAAATCATGTCGACGGCGGCGTCCGCGATGCCGCCCCCGGCGTCAAGGTCGCTGCCGAATAAGACGAAATTTCTGACTCACGTGAAACCCGGCATCGCAGGATTGCCGGGTTTTTCTTGATGACGGCCGATATTTTCAATTCGCCGCTGATGTGAGATAGAACGCCGCATGGCCAGCGACGCGCTCTATATCGATGACAGGATCACCATCGCGGGATGGGAGCTGACGGAACAGTTCATTCTGGCGGGCGGCCCCGGCGGGCAGAATGTCAACAAGGTCTCAACCGCCGTCCAACTGTTCTTTAACATCGCGAATTCGCCGTCCCTCAATGATCGTGTCAAAACCAACGCGATCAAGCTCGCCGGCCGGCGTTTGTCGAAGGACGGCGTGTTGATGATCGAGGCGAGTCGGTTTCGCAGCCAGGACCGCAACCGCGAGGATGCGCGCGAGCGGCTGAAGGAACTGATCCTGGAGGCCGCCAAGCCACCGCCGCCGCCGCGCAAGAAGACCAAGCCGACCAAGGGTTCGGTCGAACGCCGCCTGAAGGAAAAATCCGGTCGCTCCGAAGTCAAGAAAATGCGCGGCCGACCCGGCGGCGGCAGTGGTGAATGACATGGCCGAGCTCTTGACCGGCATTCGCCATCTCCCCGGTTATCTCGACCGCGCGCGTCAGGAGGCATTGGTCGAGATTATCCGCACTGTCGTCGCCGAAGCGCCGCTTTATGTGCCCGCCATGCCCGGCACCGGCAAGCCGATGTCCGTGCGCATGACCAATTGCGGGCCGCTCGGCTGGGTGACGGACAAAGAACGCGGCTATCGCTACCAGTCGACGCATCCGGCAACCGGCAGGCCCTGGCCTGATATGCCACAGCAATTGCTCGATATCTGGAATGACGTTTCGGGTTACGACAAGCCGCCGGAGGCCTGCCTCGTCAATTTCTACTCCGACGAAGCGCGCATGGGCCTGCATCAGGACAAGGACGAACCGGATCTCAAGGCCCCGGTGATCTCGATCTCGCTCGGCAATAGCTGCCTCTTTCGCATCGGCGGCCTCAGCCGCAATGATCGCACGCTATCTTTCAAGCTTTCGAGCGGTGATCTGGTCGTACTGGGCGGCGAGGGGAGGTTGTGTTTCCATGGCGTCGACCGCATCCATCCGGCGACTTCGACGCTGCTGAAGAATGGCGGCCGCATCAATCTGACGCTCCGCCGCGTCAATTCCTAAAACACAATCGCTGCTACAGTTTTCGCAGCGCGACCTGTTCGATCAGGTGATCCTTGCCCTTTTTCAGGATGAGATCGGCGCGTGGACGCGTCGGCAGAATGTTCTGCCGCAGGTTCTTCAGGTTGATGTTGGCCCAAAGATCCTCGGCGATTTCGAGCGCTTCCGCATCTGATATCGAGGCATAGCGATGGAAATAGGAATTCGGATCGCGGAAGGCGGTCTCGCGCAGCCGCATGAAGCGCGTGACATACCAGTTGTGGATCTCGTCTTCGGCGGCATCGATATAGATCGAAAAGTCGAAGAAGTCGGAGACCATCGGCACGATCTTGCCGCCGGCCGGCAGGTCGCGCGATTGCAGCACGTTGATGCCCTCGAAGATCAGGATGTCGGGCCGGTCGACGATCTTGTATTCGTCCGGCAGCACGTCGTAGACGAGGTGCGAATAGCTGGGCGCCTTCACATCCGGCCGCCCGGCCTTGATCGCCGAGAGAAAGCGCAGGATTGCACCCGTGTCGTAGCTTTCCGGAAAACCCTTGCGCTGCATCAGCTTTTCCCGCTGCAGCACGGCGTTCGGATGCAGGAAGCCGTCGGTGGTGACGAGATCGACCTTCGGACTGGAAGGCCAGCGCCCCAGCAACTCCTTGAGGATACGGGCGGTGGTCGATTTTCCCACAGCGACCGAGCCGGCGATGCCGATGACAAAGGGCGTCTTCGTCACATCAGACAGGCTGAGGAAGCGGTTGCGCTGTTCGAACAGCATCTGCGAGGATTCGACATGTGCCGAGAGCAGCCGAGACAGCGACAGATAGATGCGCCGGACCTCATCGAGATCAATCGGGTCGCCCATCGAACGCAGCCGTTTGACCTCGTCGCTCGTCAGCGTCAACGGCGTGTCGGCGCGGAATTTCGCCCATTGTTCGGAAGAGAAGAAGTGGTAGGGCGAATAGGATTCCGACTGGAAATGATCCAACGTTTCCGGCACCCCGATAATCTCAGTCGCGATACTCATGAAGTCTGCCGGCTGGCCTTTTCCTTGAGGCCGGACTGCGCGGTTCTGCGCTCGAGTTCGGCCATGACATTCTCTAGCGGTATTTCAGCAATCTTCAATACGACCAATAGGTGATAGAGCACATCGGCGGCCTCGTAGGTCAGATTGTCGCGGTCGCCGGTTACCGCCGCCATCACGGCTTCGATCGCCTCTTCGCCGAGTTTCTTTGCCGCTTTCGGCTGACCGGCGGCCACAAGCTTGGCTGTCCAGGATTGCTCCGGCGAGGCTTTCGATCGCTCTTCGACGATGCTTTCGAGATCGGAAAGGGAAAATCCGCTCATATGTCCGCTTTCAAGGTTCAGTCGAGACGCATGTCGATGCCGCACTTCGACATATAGTGCTTCGCCTCGCTGACGGAATAGGTGCCGAAGTGGAAGATCGACGCGGCGAGGACGGCATTGGCATGGCCCTCCTTCACCCCGGCAACGAGATCGTCGAGATCGCCGACGCCGCCGGAGGCGATCACCGGCACACGCACCGCATCGGCGATCGCTCGCGTCAGTTCCAGATCGTAACCGACCTTGGTGCCGTCACGGTCCATCGAGGTGACCAAGAGCTCGCCGGCGCCGCGCGCCACCATCTTTTGGGCGAATTCGATGGCATCGATGCCGGTCGCGTTGCGGCCGCCATGGGTATAGATTTCCCAGGCGCTGAGATTGTCGCCGCCGACCGCCTGGGTGCGCCTGCGCTTTGCATCGATCGACACGACGATGCACTGGTCGCCGAACTTGTCGGCCGCCTCGGCAACGAAATCAGGATTGCTGACGGCTGCCGAATTGATCGAGACCTTGTCGGCGCCGCACAGCAGCAGTCTGCGGATATCGGCGATGGTACGCACCCCGCCGCCGACCGTCAGCGGCATGAAGCATTGGTCGGCCGTGCGCGACACGACATCGAAGATCGTCTCGCGATTGTCCGAGGAAGCGGTGATGTCGAGGAAGCAGAGTTCGTCGGCGCCTGCCGCATCATAGGCCTTCGCGGCTTCGACGGGATCGCCGGCATCGACGAGATTGAGGAAGTTGACGCCCTTGACGACACGGCCGTCCTTGACGTCGAGGCAGGGAATGACACGGGCCTTGAGGGTCATTTACGCGGTCTCCTTGGTCCGGGCCGCCTTGATCAGCGCCAGCGCTTCCTCGGGATCGATACGGCCGTCGTAAAGCGCACGGCCTGAAATCGCCCCTTCCAATTTCCTCGCATCGGGCTGCAGCATGCGTCTAACATCGTCGAGAGAGGCAAGACCACCCGAGGCGATGACGGGAATGGAGACGGCGTCGGCAAGTTCCAACGTCGAGGTCCAATTGATCCCTGCAAGAATGCCGTCACGGTCGATATCGGTGTAGATAATCGCGGCGACGCCGGCGCCCTCGAATTTCCTGGCGAGTTCGATGATGCCGAGTTCGGAGGCTTCCGCCCAACCCTCGACGGCCACCTTGCCGCCCTTGGCATCGATACCGACGGCGACATGACCGGGAAATTTCCGGCAGGCCTCGATGACCAGCGCCGGATTTCTGACCGCGACGGTGCCGAGAATGACGCGCCGCAGCCCGCGCGACAGCCAGGCCTCGATATGATCGAGCGTGCGAATGCCGCCGCCGAGCTGCACTGGATTGTCAGTCGCCTTCAAGATCGCTTCGACGGCATCGCCATTGGCCGAATGTCCCGCGAAGGCGCCGTCGAGATCGACCACATGCAGCCATTCGAAACCTTGATCTTCGAAGGATCTCGCCTGGGCGGCCGGATCGGTGTTGTAGACCGTCGCCTGCTGCATGTCGCCGAGCTTCAGGCGGACGCATTGGCCGCCTTTCAGATCGATCGCGGGAAAAAGGATCATGTCGTCTTACGTCCGTAGAGTGGTCGGTATCATCAGCGCATTCCACGCATCTACGATATCCGAGCGGAAAAAGACAGCGGCAATGGCAGCCGCGCTGAAAAGCAGAAGGAGGAGCAAGGTGACGGCAAAGCCGGCACGAACCTGACGCCAGAAGCCCAGGCGCCTCTTCATTGCCTTCTCGATGTTTCGCACCTGGCGCAACGCATCGCTGTTGACGGCGGACAGCCGGATCTGCGGCTCCATCGCCTCGACATAGGTTTCGGCATAACTCGAAAGGATCTGCGAGGCGCGGTCGCGCAACGTATTGCGCAGGTCGGTCGAGAGATAATTGCTGTTGACGGCGGCAAGTTCGGCATCATCGGGTGAACGGCCGGCATTTCGCTTGCGGTGGCTGAGAACGAAATCGCGCTTTTGCCGCTCGTAGAGTGCATAGGCGAGCAGGCCGATCAGATCGTCCTCACCTTCGATATAAAATTCCAGCACGGCCTCGGCGATGTCGCCGGCGCTGACCCCGTTTTGCCGCCGGCTCGAACCGTCGTTTGCGGGGAAAGAATCATGGATCATCGGTCCAGCCTTTCTTTCAGCGTCTTGGCTGCGTTGGAAAGCGCTTTCCGATGAATGGCTTCGTCGACACGGCGGATGATCGTGCCACCGGGAAGCTTGATATCGGAAAAGGGAGGCAAGCCTTCCCTGGAGGGCCGCAATGTGTAGAACACCTTGCCTGATTTCCGTGACGCTGGCATCGAGCGCACTCCTGTTCCGTCATTTCCTTACTCGAACAGGATGATTTTAGGCCGGTTCGGCCTTAAATTTGAATCCTGTTCTACATTATATAGTCAGAGCATGATGTCGTCCGAAAACCGCGCACACTTTTCGGCATCATGCTCTAGGAAATAAGGCGGCTGTATTAAAAGCCAGCCCTTGAAGCAATTCCTGCAAAACTGCGCAGCGGTTTTGCATCCTGAATTGCCTGAGCAGGCTCTACGGGTTCCAGCGCAGGAAATTGGCGATTAGCGCCAGGCCGAGCTTCTGGCTCTTTTCAGGGTGAAACTGTGCTCCGACCATGTTGGCGCGTCCGACGAAAGCTGTCATCGGACCGCCATAATCGGCTGTCGCAATAACATCCTCGGCGTTTTCAGCGGCAAGATGGTAGGAATGCACGAAATAGGCGTGCAGCCCTTCTGACCCCGTCGGAATACCATCGAAAAGCGGATGTTCGCGCTTTAGGTCGAGCGTGTTCCAGCCGATCTGCGGGATCTTCAGCGCGGGATCATCAGGCGTCATCTCGACGACGTCACCGGGGATCCAGTTAAAGCCGTGCGTCACGGTCTTCTCGAGGCCGCGCGAGGACATGAGCTGCATGCCGACGCAAATGCCGAGGAACGGTCGTGCCTTCTTCTCGACCGCCTCGATCAGCACCTCGGCCATCCCAGGCACGGCATCGAGGCCGCGCCGGCAATCGGCATAGGCACCGACACCGGGGAGCACGATACGATCGGCCGCGGCAACATCCTCCGCCCTGTCGGTGAGATCGATATTGGCATCGATGCCAGCTTCGCGGGCGGCACGCTCGAAAGCCTTGGTCGCCGAGCGCAGGTTACCGGAGCCATAGTCGATAATCGCGACGCGCATCGTCAGCGTCCTCCATCAAAACCAAAGAGACCAAGCGACGTTGCATGGCCGTGCGGACTGTTCGGACGGCCCCTGTTCTGCCAGTCCGGTGCCGCTGCGTCGTCGCTATCCGCGATGACAACCCTGTCCGAGAAATAGATCTGCTCAGCAATGCCGATCGTATCGGCTGCAATGAGTTCGTCTTCATTCCAACCCTTGGCGGCAAGGTTGCGGACTCGGAAATTCTGGCCCTCGAGACCGACCAGAATATTCACGCCCAACAGGATTGCTGCCCCCGCCGCCCCGAGGCCCGGTTCGTCCATAAGCGCGCCACCGATCCCCTGCAGCAGAAAGGCGGCGGCCGCATGCAGCCAAAGCCGATGTGCCAGCAGCCAAGCCCATGGAAACAGGAAGCCGAACAGCGTGAAGCCGTCGCGGATGGTTCGAGTCTCATCGACCGTGGCGCTCGTGCTGCCGGGCGGTGTCAGGAAGATATAGCTGGATGTCATTGTCGCCGCTCCCTTGAAGGGCTCAGACGAGCGTGCCCTTGGTCGAGGGAACACGGCCTGCCTGTCTCGGATCGATCTCTGTTGCCGTGCGCAACGCGCGGGCAACGGCCTTGAAGCATGTCTCGGCAATATGGTGATTGTTGGCGCCATAATGGTTGAGAATATGCAAGGTGATGCCGGCATTCTGGGCGAGCGCATGGAAGAATTCGCGAACGAGCTCGGTGTCGAAAGTGCCGATCTTCGGAGCGCTGAAGCCGACATTCCAGACGAGGAACGGACGGCCGGAAAGATCGACAGCAGCCTTGGTCATCGTCTCATCCATGGCGAGATCGATCGACGCATAGCGGGTGATGCCGCGCCGGTCGCCGAGCGCCTTGGAGATCGCCTGGCCGATGGCGATGCCGGCATCTTCAACCGTATGATGGTCGTCGATATGCAGGTCGCCCTTGGCATCGATCTCCATGTCGATGAGGGAATGTCGGGAAAGCTGGTCGAGCATATGGTCGAAGAAGCCGACACCCGTTGAAATCGTCGATTTGCCGGTGCCGTCGAGGTTGACGGAAACGGAAATCGAGGTTTCGTTGGTCTTGCGGGAAACGCTGCCCGTGCGGCTTGCTGCGGTCTCGGCCATATGGCCCTCCATCGGGAATAAGGCCGTTCCTTATCAGGCGCATCGGGAAATATCCAGAAGCCGGGCAAGAGAAAAGCCGGCCCATTTGCAATCGGCGCCAGTCCACTTACATAGGGCTCAACAGGGTCGGCATGCGGCCCGGCAGACAGGTGTTTTATGACAACAATCATTACAGTTCGAAAAGGCGGCAAGGTGGTGATGGCGGGCGACGGCCAGGTGAGCCTCGGCCAGACCGTCATGAAGGGCAATGCCCGCAAGGTGCGCCGTATCGGCAAGGGCGAAGTCGTCGCCGGTTTCGCCGGCGCCACTGCCGATGCCTTTACTCTGCTCGAAAGGCTTGAGAAGAAGCTGGAGCAATATCCCGGTCAATTGATGCGTGCCGCCGTCGAGCTCGCCAAGGACTGGCGCACCGACAAATACCTGCGCAATCTCGAAGCCATGATGCTCGTCGCCGATAAGTCGATCACGCTGGCGATCACCGGCAATGGCGACGTTCTGGAGCCGGAGCATGGCACGACGGCGATCGGTTCCGGCGGCAATTTTGCCCTCGCGGCCGCCCTCGCACTCATGGATACCGACAAATCGGCCGAAGAGATTGCCCGCCGTGCTCTCGATATCGCCGCCGACATTTGCGTCTACACGAACCACAATGTCGTGGTGGAATCGCTGGATGCCGAAGGCTGAACCTTATGCCTTCCGGCCGCTTGCCGCGACTGATCTGCCGCTCCTCGCCAAATGGCTGGAAAGCCGGCATGTCAGGCGCTGGTGGGGCGATCCGGCCAGGGCGCTGGCTTCGATGGAAAAGCATATCGATGCGGCTTCCGTCTCGTGCTTCATCGTCACGCTGAATGGAAAGGACTTCGCTTTTATCCAGGCCGCCGATCTCGACGACGAGGACGATGAAGCGCTCGCCGGTCAGCCGAAGGGCACCTACGGCATCGACCAGTTCATCGGCATCGAGGAATTCGCGGGCAAGGGTCACGGACCGGCCTTTATGATAGTGTTCTGCCATATGATCTTTGCAAAGGGCGCGCAGCGCATCCTCGTCGATCCGCATCCTGACAATGCATTCGCAATCAGAGCCTATACCAAGGCGGGCTTTCAAGGACTTGGCGAAACAACGACGAATTACGGCCGGGCGCTGTTGATGGCCCTGGACCGCCAGGAGAATGATACGCAATGACCACTTTTTCCCCCCGCGAGATCGTTTCCGAGCTCGATCGCTATATCATCGGCCAGCATGACGCCAAGCGCGCCGTTGCGATTGCGCTGCGCAATCGCTGGCGCCGCCAGCAGCTCGACCCCAGCCTGCGCGACGAAGTCATGCCGAAGAACATCCTGATGATCGGCCCGACCGGCGTCGGCAAGACGGAAATCTCTCGCCGCTTGGCAAAACTCGCCGGCGCACCCTTCATCAAGGTGGAAGCCACCAAATTCACCGAAGTCGGCTATGTCGGCCGCGATGTCGAGCAGATCATCCGCGACCTGGTCGAGGTTGGCATCGGTCTGGTGCGCGAGAAGAAGCGGGCCGAAGTGCAGGCCAAGGCGCATGTGAGCGCCGAGGAGCGTGTGCTCGATGCGCTGGTCGGCACGACAGCATCGCCTGCCACGCGCGAAAACTTCCGCAAAAAGCTCCGGGACGGCGAACTTGACGATAAGGAAATCGATATCGAGGTGGCCGATGCCGGTTCCGGCATGGGCGGCTTCGAAATTCCCGGCATGCCGGGGGCCAATATCGGCGTGCTGAACCTGTCGGAAATGTTCGGCAAGGCAATGGGCGGGCGCACCAAAAAAGTCCGCACCACCGTCAAGGCCTCGTATAGTGACCTGATCCGCGACGAATCCGACAAGCTGATCGACAACGAAGTGATCCAGCGCGAGGCCGTTCGCTCCACCGAGAACGACGGTATCGTCTTCCTCGACGAAATCGACAAGATCGCCGCCCGCGACGGCGGCATGGGCGCCGGCGTTTCGCGCGAAGGCGTCCAGCGCGACCTATTGCCGCTCGTCGAAGGCACGACGGTTTCGACCAAGTACGGTCCCGTCAAGACGGACCATATCCTGTTCATCGCTTCCGGCGCCTTTCATGTCTCCAAGCCGTCGGATCTTCTGCCGGAACTGCAGGGCCGCCTGCCGATCCGCGTCGAATTGCGTCCGTTGAACAAGGATGATTTCCGCCGGATCCTGACCGAGACGGAAGCAAGCCTCATCCGCCAGTACCGCGCGCTGATGGAAACCGAGAGCCTGAGCCTCGAATTCACCGACGACGCAATCGACGCGCTTGCCGATGTCGCCGTGCATCTGAACTCCTCGGTCGAAAATATCGGCGCACGCCGTCTGCAGACGGTGATGGAGCGGGTGCTGGACGATATTTCCTACAACGCGCCGGATCGGGGCGGGACGGCCGTGACGATCGACGCGGCCTATGTGCGCGAACATGTCGGCGATCTCGCACAGAATACCGATCTCTCGCGCTTCATTCTGTGATATCGGCGCACCGCTTCATGCCTTTCCCGGCATGAATGACGGATTGTGACGAACGCGACTCTCGACAGCGGGCCTTTTACTTTCTAGTGAAGGCCCGTTTGTTTTCCGCTCCGGCTTTATTCGGCCAAGATTCTGGTCCAGGCAGCCGCATCGCAAACAAGACGATGAACGGACGGGATAACGGATCGTGCGACGCCTTTTGACAAGCCTTATGATTGCCGTTGCCCTGTTGAATTCGGCGCCTGCCTTCGCAATGCAAACGGTGCCGGCTGGAAATCGTCACGCCGAGCAGCCCGATATTCCGGGCGCTTCCATCAGGCGCACCAAGGGTACCAAGAGCAGCTTCGATCTGAAATACGTAAAAGTTCATGAGCTTCTGGCGACCGACCGCGAGCTGATGGGCAAGATCCGCAAGGTCTCCAGCGCTTACGGCATCAATCCCATCCATGTCGTCGGCGCGATCGTCGGCGAACACACCTATAATGTCGACGCCTACGACCGGTTGCAGGCCTACTATGTCAAAGCCGCCTCCTATGCCGGAGAAAGCTTCCGCTTCGCCTATGACGGCGAAAGCGTCGACGAATTCGTGGCGCGGCCGCAATTTTCCGAATGCAAGGGCAAGAGCGATTCCTACACGCTTTGGTCCTGCCGCGAAGATGTCTGGGAAAGCGATTTCCGCGGCAAGACGGTTGATGGCACAAGCTTCCCCAACAACCGTTTCAGCGCGGTCTTCTTCCAGCCCTTCTATGCCGGTCAGACCTTCGGCCTCGGCCAGGTCAATCCGCTGACGGCGCTGATGCTCTCCGATCTCGTGACCCGCGTGTCCGGTTATCCAAAGCTGAACGAAAAGAATGCCGGCGCCGTCTACAGGGCCATCATGGATCCCGATATCTCGCTCGCCTTCGTCGCGGCCTCGATCCGCAGGTCGATCGACGATTACAAGGAGATCGCCGGCATGGATATCTCAGGCAATCCCGGCCTGACGGCGACGCTTTATAATGTCGGCAATTCGCGCCAGCGCGCCGCAGCCCTTGCTGCGAAGAACCGCGGCGGCGGCGCGACCGTCTGGCCCGAGGAGAATTATTACGGCTGGCTGATCAACGACAAGCTGGACGAACTCAAGGGCCTGCTCTAGCTTCAAGCTTGCCGGGAAGGCCTAGATCTTCCCTGAAAGGCTTTGACGATGGACATGCGTCCGGACCCCTTCGTTCCGCCAGCACCGCTGCCGCGCACCGTGCCGCCGAGCCGGCTGGAAATCATCCGCATCATCCTGCGCAATCCGCTCGAACTCTGGGGCGAACCGTCCTACACGCTGCCCTGGATCAAGACGAGTTTCTTCGGCCAACACACGCTAATCGTCAACGATCCTGGGCTGATCAAGCACGTGCTGGTCGACAACGCCGGCAACTACCGCATGTCCGACATTCGTCAGCTGGTGCTGCGGCCGATCCTGCGCGACGGTCTGCTGACGGCGGAGGGCCAGGTCTGGAAACGGTCGCGAAAAGCGATCGCCCCCGTCTTCACGCCGCGCCACGCGAAAGGTTTTGCCGGCCAGATGCTGCGGCAATCGGAGGACTATGTTCGCAAATACCAAGACGTCCATGCGGCTGGCCAAGTTTTCGATATCGCCACCGACATGACCGATCTGACCTTTGCGATTCTTGCCGAAACACTCTTCTCCGGCGAAATCGTCTCCTCGAGCGGCCATTTCGCCGAAGACGTCAATCAACTTCTCCACCGCATGGGCCGAGTCGACCCGATGGACCTGCTGCGCGCGCCTTCCTGGGTTCCACGCGTGACACGCATCGGCGGTCAGAAGGTGCTAGAGAAATTCAGAGCGATCGTCCGCGATACCATGGATATGCGGCTCGCGAAGATGAGGGCCGATCGAGCCGCACCGGAAGATTTTCTGACGCTGCTTTTGGAGCAGGCCGGTCCCGACGGCCTGACCAAGGAGGAGATTGAGGACAATATTCTGACCTTCATCGGCGCCGGGCATGAAACGACCGCGCGTGCGCTTGCCTGGACGGTCTATTGCGTCGCCAACAGTCCGCATATCCGCGAAGCGATGGAGACGGAGATCGACGCTGTTCAGGGAACCGGCGCCGAGCCTGTGGAATGGCTGGATCTGCTGCCGGTCACGCGGGCGGCGTTTGAGGAAGCGCTGAGACTCTACCCGCCCGCGCCCTCGATCAATCGCGCCGCGATCGCCGATGATGTCTGGACGAATGCCAAGGGCGAGAAGATCGAGATACCGGCCGATATCACCGTGCTCATCATGCCCTGGACACTGCATCGCCATGAACTCTATTGGGAAAAACCGCGCGCCTATATGCCGGAACGCTTCCTGCCCGAAAATCGCGGCAGCATCGGCCGCTTCCAGTTTCTGCCATTCGGTGCTGGCCCGCGTGTCTGCATCGGCGCAACCTTCGCGCTGCAGGAGGCGGTGATTGCGCTTGCAGTCATGATGCATCGCTTCCGCTTCGATCAGACGGAATCGACCAATCCCTGGCCGGTGCAGAAACTGACGACGCAGCCGCAGAACGGGCTGCCGATGCGCGTGACGCCGCGCATAATTTCCACGAGGGCATAAATCTTTCGAATTATTGCAGAATTGACTGTGAATGAAAGCCGGGCAAAGTGGCAGCATTCAAAGTCGTTGCCAGGGAGAATGCCGCATGAGTCGCGTTGATAAGAACGGTCTTGCCATCGAAACCGTCCTTCATGATTTCCTCGTCAAAGAGGTGCTGCCGGGCCTGGCGGTCGATGCGGACAAGTTCTTTGCCGATTTTTCGGCTGTAGTCCACGATCTCGCCCCTAAAAATCGTGCGCTGCTGGCAAAACGCGACGAGCTGCAGGTAAAGATCGACGACTGGTATCGCAGGCACGGCGCCCCGGCGGATATGGACGACTACCAGGCCTTCCTCCGCGAAATCGGCTATCTCCTGCCCGAAGGTTCCGACTTCCAGGTTTCGACCGACAATGTCGATCCGGAGATCGCCTCGATCGCCGGCCCGCAGCTCGTCGTTCCCGTCATGAACGCCCGTTACGCCTTGAACGCCGCCAATGCTCGCTGGGGCTCGCTCTATGATGCGCTCTACGGTACGGACGCGATTCCCGAGAGCGACGGTGCCGAGAAAGGTAAGGGCTACAATCCGAAGCGCGGCGAGAAGGTCATCGCCTGGGTCCGCGATTTCCTCGATACGTCAGCGCCGTTGCAGGACTGCCGCTGGAAGGACGTCGGAAGCTTTGCCGTCAAGGATGGAGCGCTGGTCGTCAGATCGATCGACGGCGAGCAGGCCATGCTGACGGACGGCAGCCATTTTGCCGGCTACCGCGGAGATCCGACCGCGCCAACGCATATTCTCCTGAAGAACAACGGCATTCACATCGAAATCGTCATCGATGCAGCGACCGCGATCGGGAAAGCCGATCCGGCTCATATTTCCGATGTCTGGCTGGAATCGGCAATCACGACAATCATGGACTGCGAGGATTCGATTGCCGCTGTCGATGCCGAAGACAAGGTCGTCGTCTATCGCAACTGGCTCGGCCTGATGAAAGGCGATCTGCAGGAAGAAGTGGCAAAGGGCGGAGCGAGCTTCATCCGCAGGCTCAATCCGGATCTGCAATATTCCGGTCCGGACGGCACCTCCTTCGAGGTGCATCGCCGCTCGCTGATGCTGGTGCGCAATGTCGGCCACCTCATGACCAACCCGGCGATCTTCGACCGCGGCGGCAACGACGTGCCTGAAGGCATCATGGATGCCGTGATCACCGGCTTGATCGCGCTTTACGATATCGGCCCATCCGGGCGGCGGAAGAATTCCCGCACCGGCTCCATGTATGTGGTCAAGCCGAAGATGCACGGCCCCGACGAAGTCGCCTTCGCCGTCGAAATCTTCTCGCGGGTCGAAGATGCGCTTGGCCTGCCGCGCAATGCCATCAAGATGGGCATCATGGATGAGGAGCGCCGCACGACTGTCAACCTCAAGGAATGTATCCGCGCTGCCCGCGAGCGCGTCGTCTTCATCAATACCGGCTTCCTTGATCGCACCGGCGATGAGATCCATACTTCGATGGAAGCCGGCCCGATGATTCGCAAGGGCGACATGCGCCAGGCGGCGTGGATTTCCGCCTATGAGAACTGGAATGTCGACATCGGCCTCGAATGCGGCCTTTCCGGCCACGCCCAGATCGGCAAGGGCATGTGGGCGATGCCGGATCTGATGGCGGCGATGCTCGAACAGAAGATCGCCCACCCGAAGGCCGGCGCCAACACCGCCTGGGTGCCGTCGCCGACGGCGGCAACCCTGCACGCCACCCATTACCACCGGGTTAACGTCGCCCGTGTCCAGCAGGGACTGAAGGATCGCGCCCGCGCCAAGCTGTCCGACATTCTCTCCGTACCGGTCGCGGTGCGGCCGAACTGGACGCCGGAGGAAATCCAGCGCGAGCTCGACAACAATGCTCAAGGCATCCTTGGTTATGTTGTGCGCTGGGTCGATCAGGGCGTCGGTTGCTCGAAGGTGCCCGACATCAACAATGTCGGGCTGATGGAAGATCGCGCTACATTGCGCATTTCGGCCCAGCATATGGCGAACTGGCTGCACCACAAGGTTGTCAGCGAAGCTCAGATTGTCGAGACGATGAAGCGCATGGCCGCCGTCGTCGATCGGCAGAATGCGTCGGATCCCGCCTATCAGCCGATGGCCGGCAATTTCGATGATTCGATCGCCTTCCAGGCTGCCCTCGATCTCGTCTTGAAGGGTAGGGAACAGCCGAACGGCTACACCGAGCCGGTGCTTCACCGCCGTCGCCTCGAACTCAAGGCGAAACAGGCCGCGTGACGGCTCGACGGAGAACTAGAGCCTTTCCGGTTTAGATTGCAGCATTCTGCCGGAGCAGGTTTTCGTCAAGGCAGAGGCGATTGGCGACGGGCATACCTCTTGGTACGTCCTAGCCGATCGCCTCTGATCCTGGCGGAAAGATGCCCGGCCCACCGGCCGCACCGCTTCGCCAAAGCGAAGCGATAGGTGCGTCCGGCGATTCTAAGGCTTGCAGATTTGCCATGCAAATCTGCGGGGGGTTGGCTGAAACGGGCCGGCTGATCGACCGGCCGGCTTGGCCGTAGAACTGGGCTACGACGCGCGCCGGCCGGTCGACCATCCGACTCCGTTTGAGCCAACAGAATGCTGCAATCTAACCCGGAAAGGCTCTAAAAAAAGGCCGCCGGAACGACAGTCCTGGCGGCCTTTTTTATACCGAATTCGATAATTAGCTTACTGAATGACGACGACCTTGGACGTGCCCTTGCCGGGACGGACGCGGCTGTAGAGATCGATGACATCCTGGTTCATCAGGCGAATGCAGCCCGAGGAAGCGGCGGTGCCGATCGAGGCCCACTCCGGCGTGCCGTGCAGGCGGAAGAGCGTGTCCTTGCCGTCCTCGTTGAAGAGATACATGGCGCGTGCGCCGAGAGGATTGGTGAGGCCCGGGCCCATGCCGTCTTCGACGTACTTGGCGAGATCGGGCCGGCGGACGGCCATTTCCTTTGGCGGGTGCCAGTTCGGCCATTCCTGCTTCCAGGCGACGTAGGCGGTGCCGGCCCATGCGAAGCCCTGCTTGCCGACGCCGATGCCGTAGCGCATCGCCTTGCCGTTGGCCAGGATGTAATAGAGGAAGCGCTCGCGCGTGTTGACGATGATCGTACCGGGGCGCTCGGTGGTCTGGTAGCTGACGACCTGGCGGCGGAACTGCGGCTTGACCCTGTCGATCGGGATCGCCGGCAGGGAGTACCCGGCATCCTTCGTCACGCCGTAGGCGTCGTTGAAGATCTGTGCTGTCTGTACCGTCGGGCCTGCGCCCTTGTCGTCGGCGGATGCGCTGTCTGATGTCGTGGAGCAACCGGCCAGGGCGAGCGTCGCCAGCAGGCCAAATACAGGGAATGCATTGCAGATGCGCATGGAGGACTCTTGAAGTTTTGGGGCAAGGGAGAATGGTCTTTCGACCATCGTTGATTATGGTTTATTTTCGATTAACTTGCGCTTTGCAAGGCTGCTGCAGCGCGACAAATCCGTCTGCCGCGCAAATTAGAAGCGCATGGTTTTTTTGCAACAACGCGCCAGCCCCTCTGATGGTTATCCATGACGATTTTGAGCGTTTACAATAACAATCCGTTAATCGATGGCCGGCAATCGGACAGGGCCATGATGGTGCGGCGCGGAACGCAGATATTGCTGCATGAAATGCGTCACGCCGTGCTGCCCGAACTGCCGCTGGCCAGCGGCCGCCGCGCCGATCTGATCACGCTTTCGGAAAAGGGCGAGGTCTGGATCATCGAAATCAAGACGTCGATCGAGGATTTCAGGGTGGATCGCAAATGGCCGGAATACAGGCTGCATTGCGACCGCCTGTTCTTTGCGACTCACCAGGATGTGCCGCTGGAGATCTTTCCTGAGGAATGCGGGCTGTTCCTGTCGGATGGTTATGGCGCCCATATGATTCGCGAGGCGCCGGAGCACCGCATGGCGCCCGCCACGCGCAAGTCGGTCACGCTTAATTTCTCGCGCGCCGCCGCACAAAGGCTGCTGATGGCCGAATGGGCGAACGGAAAACCGTTCAACGTGGATGATGTCTGATGCCGCGCTATGCTGCCTATTTCGGCGCGCGTTTGGCAAGGATACGCTGCAGCGTCCGCCGGTGCATGTTGAGCCGGCGCGCCGTTTCGGAAACATTGCGCTCGCACATTTCATAGACCCGCTGGATATGCTCCCAGCGCACCCGGTCGGCCGACATCGGATTTTCGGGAAGCTCGGCCTTTTCGCCCGGCCGCTGCGTCAGCGCCGAAAACACGTCGTCGGCATCCGCAGGCTTTGCGAGGTAGTCGACAGCGCCGAGCTTCACGGCCGTCACCGCCGTTGCGATATTGCCATAGCCGGTCAGCACGATGATCCTGGTGTCGTCGCGTCGCTGGCGGATCGCCTCGATGACGTCGAGCCCGTTGCCGTCGCCGAGCCGAAGATCGACCACCGCATATTTCGGCGGCCGGCCTCTCGACTTCGCAACGCCTTCCGCCACTGATTCGGCCGTCTCCACCTGGAAGCCGCGCGTCTCCATCGCCCGCGCCAGGCGGCGCAGGAACGGCCCGTCGTCGTCGACGATCAGCAGGCTGGCGTCGGGACCGATATGATCCTCGTCCGACGCGGCGAAATTGTCATGATTCTGTTCTGTCATCGTCTCGGTCCCGGCGGTTGAGCGCCCGATCTGCGTTAACCGCTATATCCTGTTTATGCCGACAAAGTCATTTTGTCGAATTTGCGTCGATCAGCATGCGCGGCCATTCGATTCGGATGCGCGCGCCCGCACTTTCCGGATCGCGGTTCTCGAAAACCAGCGACGCCCCCGAGCGCTCCAGCAGCGTCTTGGCGATGAAAAGCCCGAGCCCGAGGCCACCGGCCGTATCCTCCTTCTGCCGCTTGGTCACATAGGGCTCGCCGATCCGCGTCAGAATATCAGGCGCATAACCGTTGCCGTCGTCTTCGATGACGATCAGCACCTTGTCGTGATCGTGCTCGACGGTGACGGTCACTTTCTCCCGCGCGTAATCGATGGCGTTTTCGATCAGGTTGCCGAGCCCGTACATGATGCCGGCATTGCGGTCGATGACCGGCTCACCCTTGCGCGGGCTCTTTTCGATGAGCTCGAGAGCGATACCGAATTCCCGGTGCGGGGCGACGATCTCCTCGATCATCGAGGAAAGCGGCAGCCGGCGCATATGCGCCTCGCCTTCGGAGGAAAGCGTCGTCAGCCGCCGCAGGATGTCGCGGCAGCGTTCGCTCTGGCTGCGCAGCAGCATCACGTCCTCGCGGAAACGATCGTCGTCCTTGAGTTCCCGCTCCATTTCCTTGGCGACGACGCTGATCGTCGCAAGTGGCGTACCGAGTTCATGGGCGGCCGCAGCCGCCAGCCCATCGAGTTGGGAGAGGTGCTTTTCCCGCTGCAGCACCAGTTCGGTCGCCGCCAGCGCATCGGCAAGCTGGCTCGCTTCCATCGAAACCCGATAGGCATAGAAGGCGGCAAACGCCATCGTCGAGGCGATCGAGCACCAGACACCGAACTGCATAACGTTGTGCACATTGATCTCGACCCCGTCGAACCAGGGCAGCGGGAAGGGCGAAAAGGCAAGCACCGTGATGCAGACCATCGCAAAGCCGATCAGCGCGGTGCTGTAGCGGATCGGCTGCGAGGCAAAGGAAATGATGACGGGCACGCAGACGAGCGCTGCGAAAGGATTGGCAAGGCCGCCGGTAATGAAGAGCAGCGCGCAGAGCTGCAAAAGGTCGAAGCCGAGCAGGGCAAAGGCGGCTGACGGTTCTAGCCGATGCGTCGGTGGATAGCGGATCGTCAGGTAAAAATTCACCCAGGCCAAGGCGGCGATCAGCGAAGAGCTGGCAATCAGCGGCAAGGAAAATTTCAGCCAGAAGGCAACGATGAACACCGTCAGCGCCTGTCCGCCGACGGCAAGCCAGCGCAGCCGCACCAGCGTCTGCAGGCGCAGCCTGCGGCTGTTGTGCCGGTCCTCCAGCGTATAGCCTTCCGTCTTGTCGATCATGCCAGGCTTGTCGATCATGCCGAGGGCTCCTTCAATGGCCCTCATGTACCACGCGGTTTTGCCCGTGTCGTCGGCAACGCATCCTCCGGTCGCTCCGGCCAGGGATGCCGGGGATAGCGGCCGCGCATATCCGCACGCACATCCCTCCACGAGCCGGCCCAGAAGCCCGGCAGGTCGCGTGTCGTCTGGATCGGCCGGTGCGCCGGCGAGGTGAGCTCGAGCAGCAACGGCAGGCGGCCACCGGCAATGGCTGGGTGCTGCTTCAGTCCAAACAGCTCCTGCACGCGGATCGTCAGCACCGGCTCCTCGCCCTCATATTGGATCGGATGCCTTTGGCCGGTCGGCGCTTCGAAGTGGGTCGGCGCAAGTCGGCTAAGGTCGCGCTGCAATTCGTGCGGCACCAGCGATATCAGCCCGTTCGAAAGCCCGGCTGCCGAAATCTCGGAAAGGCCGCGGGCCTCGGTCTGAAAGGGGCCGAACCACTCGTCCAGCCGGGAAAGCAGGGCGCCGTCGCTAACATCAGGCCAGGGTTCGCCGATCATCCGGTGAAGGAATCCGATCCGCTCGCGCAGCTGCACGGCCTCCTTCGAGAAGGCAAGCTGATCGAGCCCCAGCTCGCGCACCCCCTCCACCAGCGCCTGGGTGACTGCTGGCCCGGAAGGTCGCGGCAGGGGCGTCTCGTCGAAGACGATTGCACCCAACCGGGTCGCCCGCCGCGCCCTGACTTGCCGGCTCTGCCGGTCGAAGAATATCTGATCGCCGGTTTTGATCTCGCCGGGAAGCTCGGCTTCAACGTCGCCACGCGTCACCTCGGCTGCCGCCAGAACCCGCGCCTGCGCCGCCCGTCCGGTCAGGTCGGCAATCACCAGCATTTGGCTGCCGGCCAGCCTCTCGGTTTCCGGCAGCTCCGCTCCCCGCCCGTTCGCCATCACGAATCGGCCGCGCCCGCCGCGCTGAAGTGCGATTCGATCCGGAAATGCGTGCAACAGAAGCTGGCCGGCAAGCGCCGGCGCCGTTGAGTAAACCCCGTCGAGGCCGCTTGCCAGCCGTCCCGCCAGCCGCCGCGAGGCCTCCGCTCTTTCGCCCCGCTCGGCCTTGAAGCGTCGCAGCCGCTCCTCGATATCGATGCTCGTTCCGCCAAGCCCCTGTTCGGTGAGAAGCACGGCGATCATCGCCGCATCCCGGGCGTGTCCCGCTTCTCCCGCCGAGACGACCATGGCGGCAAGCCGCGGCGGCAAAGCCAGGTCGCGCATCACCTTGCCGCGCGCGGTCAGCGCCCCGTCCTTGTCGAGAGCGCCGAGCTGGCCGAGCAGCACCCGCGCTTCCCTCAGCGTCGTTTCCGGGGGCTGATCGACGAAGGCAAGCGATGCCGGATCTTGAACGCCCCAATGTGCGAGGTCGAGCACCAACCCCGAGAGATCGCTGGAAAGGATCTGCGGTGGTATGAAGGCCGGCAGTGCCGCCGTCTGTCCCTGGTGCCATAGCCTTATGGCGATACCCGGCTCCGTTCGTCCGGCACGGCCGGCCCGCTGATCGGCCGAAGCCCGCGACACGCGCACCGTCTCCAGCCGTGTGATTCCAGTCGAGGCCTCGAACACCGGCAGACGCTGAAGCCCGCTGTCGATCACGATCCTGACGCCGTCGATGGTAATCGACGTTTCGGCGATCGACGTCGCAAGCACAATTTTTCGCGTCCCTGGGGATGCCGGCCGGATTGCCGCATCCTGCTCCTTCTGGCTGAGATTGCCATAGAGCGGCGCAATCAGCGTCTCGGCTCCGAATCGTCCCTGCAGACGTTCCACAGTCCGCGTGATTTCTGCCTGGCCGGGCAGGAAAGCGAGGATCGAGCCCGCCTCATTGGCATGGGCATCGAGTATCGCCCGCGTGACAACGTCCTCGATGCGTTCGCCGCCCGTCCGGTCCTGGTAACGAATATCGATCGGAAAGCTGCGCCCCAGGCTTTCGATCACCGGTGGGTGGTCGAGCAGGGCGGCCACGCGTTCGACGTCGAGGGTCGCCGACATGACCAGGATACGCAGATCCTCGCGCAGCGCCGACTGGACGTCGAGCGCCAAAGCGAGTCCGAAGTCTGCGTCCAGCGAACGCTCATGGAATTCGTCGAAGATCACCGTCGAGACACCGGTCAGCTCCGGATCGTCGAGGATCATCCGGGCAAAAACCCCTTCGGTCACCACCTCGATCCGTGTCGCTGCCGATATCCTGCTGTCGAGGCGCATGCGGTAGCCGACCGTCCCGCCGACCTGTTCGCCGATCAGCGATGCCATCCGGTCTGCCGCCGCCCGCGCCGCCAGCCGCCGCGGCTCCAGCAGGATGATCTTGCCGTCGCCGCGCCAGCCCTGGCCGAGCAGGTAAAGCGGCACCAGCGTCGTCTTGCCGGCGCCGGGCGGGGCGGAAAGAACGGCGCGCCGCTTCTCGGCCAACGCGGCACCGACGGCCGGCAGGACATGTGAAACCGGAAGTTCCGGCAAGGATGCACTGATTGTCACTTTCGGCCTGTCACTGTCTCATAGGCAAGAATGGCACCGGCGAGATCTTCCAAAGCTGCCCCCACCGACTTGAACAGCGTGATCTCAGCCTCATGGCTTCGTCCGCTATGGACGCCGCTGACGAGTTCCGCAAGTTCTGCCCTGATGTCCTCTTCCTTCAGCACACCGCTTTTCAGCGGCTGGACGATATCGCCCGCCTCGCTGATGGCGCCGGCGCGGGTATCGACATAGATCGAAGCACGTCGGATGGCCTCGTCATCGCTTTCGCGCATGCTCGGCTTGAAGGCGCCGACGAGATCGAGATGGGCGCCGGGCTTCAGCCATTCGCCAGATATCAGCGGCGCGCTGGAAAGCGTGGCGCAGGAAATGATATCGGCCGTCCGCGCTGCGGCTTCGACATCCGCGACCGCCTCGGCATCCAGCCCGAGCGCCCGGGCTTCGGCTGCGATCTTTTCCGCCGCTTGGCCGTTGCGGCCCCAGACCCGGTACCTCTTGATCGGCCGGGTCGTGCCGTGGGCCAGCATCAGGTTGAGCGACAGCCGCCCGGTTCCGCAGACGAGCAACTCTTCCGCGTCGGGGCGGGCGAGATGACGGGCCGCAAGCGCCGATGCAGCCGCCGTCCGCCGCGCGGTCAACTCGCCGCCGTCGATTGCGGCAAGCATCTCGCCGGTGGCGCCGGAGGAAAGAAGATAGGTTCCGAAGATTGCCGGCAGGCCCCGCCGCACATTGCCTGGAAAGACCGAGACCGTCTTCACCCCGGCATAGTGTCCGGGAACCCAGGCCGGCATCAGCAGCAGTGTGGCGCTCTCCTCATCCGGCACCTCCATCTCATGGTGATGGCGCACCGGCATAACGCATTCGCTCTGGAACATGCGGGCGATCGCCTCGATCAGTTCCGGCCAGGGCAGGGCCGCACGCGTCTGTTCTTCATCGAGGACAAGCATTCTTCACTCCGGCGCATCGTTCTTCATCGCAAACTAGCGAGTGAGGCGTGGCATAGGCAAGCACCTGGAATTCTGCGCCGGGCGCCCCATATAAGCCTTGTCTCCCTCGCCGAAGCCATTCTTCGGGATTCGGCGAAAACGAATCTCAAAAACCACCCATTCGGGCGGCGAATTTCTTCGTTTCTGGAGATGAACGCCAAAAGCCCTTCATTTTCAACCTGTTACAAAAATGTCAAAAAACTTTGGTTGGGTGTGTTGACGGATGAGATTGGTTAGTTCTATAAGCCCACTC